>CAXTKJ010000053.1:0-36929 GCA_964244835.1 uncultured Pyrinomonadaceae bacterium | reverse complement strand
AGCGAAGTAAAAACTGTCCTCTTCGGTTCGCAGAGTATTTAAAATGTCGGCAAAATTTCTGGTGTTTTTCTTTGGCGGCAAAGATGTTTCGTTTGAGCTGTTAGAGCTGATTTTATTCTCGCGTTTGATCTCGGATGGCGGCGCGAGCGACGCGACGCGAATTTTTTCGGAAGATATTAAAATATTTTGCGAGGTCGCGTAAATATCGGTTGGCGCGGCGTTGACGGCGACGTTCGGGCGGTTGCCGCCGTTTTCGCTGACCGGAAAGTAACCGATGGCGTAATTGCCGATCCTTATGACATCGCCCGGAGCAAGCGGTTCCATTGCTTCGCCGCGCAGCGATTTGTTGTTCAAAGTCGCGCCGGCGGCGCGGCAGATCAGCGTTAAATGCTCGCGTTCCTCGATGACGACGGCTTGCTCCGCCGCCGTTCCGGGCAGAACGATGGTGCTGTCGGCATCGCTGCCGATGGTGAATAAACTTCCGTCGAAAACGTATTCGCCGACGATTTCGCCGCCCGTCGGCAAATCGCCGGAAAATCGTTTTAGAATGAATTTGTTCAACATCGTTCCGTTAATTTTTTTGTAAAAAACCGTCCGCCGAATTCTCGCTGCAAATGCCGTAAAACGCCCGTAGATTGACAGTTTTTTATACGAGTAATACTATCACAATCGAATAAACAAATGGAAAATTTGTCGAACCGGAGAAGCCGCAAATCAAGTGAAACAACCTGAACCGAATCAAAAAATCAGCCCCGAAGAATTGGAGATTATCGAATCATTATTTAAATATCCGTCGCTCGAAAAAGTTTTCGATCCGACCGATGAAAAGCAGTTGACGACGTTAAAACAAAAGATGCAGGCGACGATTGAAGATTTGGAGCGCGTCATCCGGCGCGGCTCGAACGAAGACGCGGCAAAGGCGGCAAAAGTCGTCGAAGCATATAAAATCAGCCTGAATTTCTTGGACGAATTAGACCAACGCCGCCGAATGTAAATCACAATCAAAAGCTGCCGTTAAAATTTAGGAAAAAATCAGGAAACCTTTCCGAACGACTGCCGATAATTCTGGTATAGATTAAGCGCGTGATGGAAAATTTTATTCATCATTGCCGGATCAATCAGTAAAAGTTTTGGAGGAAACAAAAATGGCAGACCCAATCGTTAGTTCAGTTCCGCAAACGCAAATCGTCAATACGACCGTTCCGACCGCGCCGAAAAAATCGAGCGGCTTCGGCAGAGTGATGGGCGGAATTCTCGGCGGCGCGTTAAATTTCGTCGCGCCCGGACTCGGCAGCGTGATCGGCGGTCTCGGCAACAGCGGCGCGAGCGCGGCTGATATGCAGAATATGATGAACGACCAGATGCGCCAGTCAATGCAGCTTCTTTCGGTGCAAAACCGGGTGCAGTCGCAAAGCCAGGAATTTACGACGTTTTCCAATCTATTGAAATCAAAGCACGACAGCGAAATGTCCGCCGTGACTAACTTTAAATCGTAATCGGCGACGACTTTTACGGTTTGTTTATCGAATTTATTTGGCTTGCAAAGTCCCGGCGCATCGTCGGGATTTTGTGTGTAAAAGGTCGTGAATTATTGAAATCGAGATTCACGATTTATAATTAAACAATGAATTTCAGCCAGGTAAAAACAAGCGATGAAGAATTGCGCGTGATGCTCGAATCGGGTTTGGTTCTGCGCGAAGCCGGACGACTCGATGAAGCAGAGAAGATTTTTCTGGGTGTGCGCGAATTGGTTCCGAAATCAGACGTACCGCTCGTCGCCTTGAGTTCGCTCGCCGTGCGGCGCGGCGATTTTGATGAAGCATTGCGGCTGTGCGAAGAGGCTTTGAAAACCGACCCGGAAAGCGTTTTCGCCCGCGTTCACCACGCTGAAGTACTGCTTTACCAGCAAAAGCGCGAAGAAGCGATTGCCGAGTTAAAGTCAATTATCGAAGCCGCGCCCGAATCACCGCACACGCAGACCGCGCGGGCTTTGCTTGACGCAACGCAGTTGATGGAACAAAACTAGTATTTCGAGATAATTTTACCCGAAAGAGGTTTTGCAGAGATGAAAGTAAATAAACCAAAATCGCCATACGTCGGCGGCGCGGACACGCCCGACGAAAAGGACATCGCCAAAGCCGTCAAAGGTGAAAAATTCGCTGACGCGCTCGCCGCGCTCGAAACGGGCGATGTTGGCGGCAGCGCGGAATTGAACGCGACCCGCGCAACCTTGGCACAAATCGCTTCGCAATCGGATTTGAGCAGCGACGAAGGTATTTCTTCGGCTCTGCGCCAATCGGCGGAATTTTTCGTCAAAGAACGGCTAGGCGAAAGTTTCAAAGACTCGGAACAGTCGGCAAACACCGTCGCCGATCTGAGCAACTTTGTTTCCGACGATCCGTTTTTCAAAACCAAAGTACTGTCCGTATTGCAAAAACTGCGGGAGAAATAGTGGTGAGTGGTGAGTGGTGAGTGGTGAGTTAAAAACCGGAGACGGTTCAAACTCTTCAACTCACCACTCACCACTCACCACTCACCACTAAAGAGAGTGAGCGGAGAAAAAACCGAACAACCGACTGAGAAGCGTCTGCGCGACGCTCGCAAAAAAGGGCAGATCGCCAAAAGTCAGGATTTGACTTCGGCTCTGATGCTCTTAACGGCGGTTTGTATTTTCTGGCTCGGCGGCACGATGATGGCGCAGGTTCTGATGCGGACGATGAAAACCGGCATCGAAACGGCGGGCGCGTTCGACGGAATTCTGACGAAAGACCGGGCGATGGAAATCCTGACGCAGGGCGCGGTTGATATGTTCACGGCTCTCGCGCCGTGGTTTATTTTTATGTTCATCGGCGCGATTTTGTTTAATTATATTCAAGTCGGTTCGATGTTCGCCGTCGAAGGCTTAAAACCCGAACTAAATAAACTAAATCCCGCCGAAGGCTTCAAACAAAAATTCTTAAAACCCAAACAATACGTCGAACTCGGCAAAACGTTGCTCAAATCAATTATTACGGTCGTCGTGGTGGCGACGGTTCTGATCGGCGAAATTCCGAATATCGCAATGCTTCTGAGTCAGCCCGCCGGAAGCGTCATCAGCTATTTGTTCGCGCTCGTTTTGAAAATTGGTTTCTACGTCGGCTTGATGTTCGTCGCACTCGCGGTCGGCGATTATTTTCTGCAAAGGTTTATGTTTCTGAATCAGATGAAGATGTCGAAACAGGAAATCAAGCAGGAATACAAAGAATCCGAAGGCGACCCGCTGATTAAATGGATGCGGAAAAGTCTGCACCGCGAAATACTCTCGCAAAGTTCAATCGCCGCCGTCAAAGAAGCTGATGTCGTCCTCGTCAACCCGACGCACGTCGCCGTGGCTTTGAAATACGACAAGGCAAGCGGTTTTGCGCCCGTCGTCGTCGCCAAAGGCGCGGAACTGATCGCCAAACAAATCCGCGAAATCGCCAAAAAATCCGATGTCCCGATGATGCGCGACGTGCCGCTCGCCCGTGCGCTTTATGAAATCGAAGTTGACGGCGAAATTCCCGAAGAGCTTTACGAAACGGTCGCCGAAGTTCTGCGTTGGGTCTATACTTTGAACGAGGAAAAATAGTCAGAACCGTCGGCGGTAGCCGATGGTTAGCGACGATTTAGATATGAGATTATCGCAGTAATTTAAGTTAAATACATTAAACCATCGGCTACCGCCGACGGTTCTGACAAGATATGCCCGAAGTCAACAAAGTCGGCAATCAGCCTTTGCCCGTCGAACAGCAAATTCAAAAGCCGAACGGCGCGGTCGAAAAACTTCCCGCGCAGCTGCCGCCCGAAACGAACGTCGAACAACCCGTCGGACGCGGCACAGCCGGTCAGCCGGTTGGAGTTCCGCCGAAAGTCCCGCTGACGCAAAACGCGCTGATGTCCGAAGTCCTTACCGGGCGCGACGCGACGCAGTTTATCGCCGCCGAAAAAATGCGCTCGAACGCCGGTGTTTCGGCGACCGACGTTCTTCTCGGATTAAATCAACAGCCTTCGATTCTCGGCGGACTGCTCGCGCCTCCGGGAAATCTCGAAGCCCTGCGCCATCTCTCGCCGACGATGCGCCGTAAAATTCTCCGTGATCTTTTAGAAAAACAGCGCAGTCAAATGCGCCGTCTCGTCGCCGTCGCCCGCGACGAAGAACAGCATCAGCAACAGGAAGAACAGCAGGAACAATCAAACGACGCGGAAAACTTCGCGCCCGTCGCCGTCAACAATCCCGCGCTCGGCTTTCACAACCGGCGCGTTTATCAGGATTTATCTTCGACGACGAAAATGCTCGATCTGCTCGATGAATTATTGAATATGCAGGATTATACTTTGAGCCAGATGGGAACTTTCGCTCAAGGCTAAGAGAATGCAATTTATCAAAAAATTTATATTTTCAAAAAATGTTTGGACAGTATTTGTCGGAATGTTTTTTGTGTGGGTTGGTTTTTCCAGTTACGGTGCTTTTCTTAATTCAAAAAAATCGTTTCTCTATTTCTTTGAATTAGTAACTCTTTCTTATTTAGTGGCTGCCGTCATTGTTAAGATTATTCACAAAACCCTAAAAAACAAATTTTCCTTTGAAAATATATTCTTTGATTCTTCGTGGGTTCTCATTTTATCTTTGGGCAGTCTTTTTTTCGCTTACTATTTTTTCTACACAATGAATCCCCAAGATTTTGAAATTTATTTAGGCGTTTTCTTACTAAGCGCAGTTCCGGCAGGTTTATTTAGATTGCTCATAAACTTCATAAAATCTTTCCCGCCCGATTCTAAAGATTCTGAACTTTCCATTATCAACGGCTAAAGTCCTAAAAAATTCGTCACCAGATTTTCCGCAAAAGATTGACGGCATTGGCGGCGGGCGTGTTTTCCTTGACGCTTTGTTTGAGAAAAGCGTTCACCGCGTCGAGTTTCGAGATGGCGTAATCGGTGCGCGGGTCGCTGCCGTTTTTGTATGCGCCGATTAAAATCAAATCTTTCTGCGCTTCATAAGTTGCCAGAACTTCGCGCAGTTTTTGCGCTGATTTGACGTGCGCGTCGGTGGCGATGGTGGACATCACACGCGAAACCGATTCGCCGATGTCAATCGCCGGATAATGTCCTGATGAAGCAAGACTGCGCGATAAAACGATATGCCCGTCGAGAATCGAGCGCGTTTCGTCGGCAATCGGCTCGGTCATATCGTCGCCTTCGACCAGAACCGTGTAGAAAGCCGTGATCGAACCTTTGTCCGAATTCCCTGTTCTTTCCAATAAACGCGGCAACTCCGAAAACACTGACGGCGGAAATCCGGCGCGTGCCGGCGGTTCGCCGCGTGCCAGACCGACTTCGCGCAAGGCTCTCGCAAATCGCGTTACCGAATCCATCATCAACAAGACTCGTTTGCCCTGATCGCGGAAGTATTCAGCGATTGCCGTAGCGACATACGCCGCTTTTTGACGGACGAGCGACGGTTCGTTCGATGTGGCGACGACGACGACCGAACGCTTCAAACCTTCCGCGCCGAGATCGTTTTCAAGAAAATCACGCACCTCGCGCCCGCGTTCGCCGACGAGCGCGATGACGTTGATTTCCGCTTCGGTGTTTCTGGCGAGCATTCCGAGCAGTGTTGATTTGCCGACACCGGCGGCGGCGAAAATGCCGACGCGCTGACCGACTCCGACGGTTAAAATGCCGTCGAGCGCACGGATTCCGGTGGCAAAAGGTTTGATAACACGCTCGCGGCGCATCGGGTCGGGCGGCGTTGCCATCACGTTATAATCAATCGTGTTTTCAACCGCGCCGAGACTGTCAATCGGCTCACCCAAACCGTTCAAAACTCTGCCGAGTAAATTATCGCCGACCTTGACGCGCAATGATTGTCCGGTCGAAATAACTTCCGCGCCCATCGCCACATCGGAAATCTCGCCGAGCGGCATCAGGATCACTTCACTGCCGCGAAAACCGACGACTTCCGCCCGCAAAGCCTTCGACTGATGCGGCGAACGAATCAAACAAATCTCGCCGACCCGCGCGCCCGGAACTCCGGCGCGAATCAAAAGCCCGACCAATTCGGTAACGCGCCCGCGCACTTCGACCGGCGAAATCCAGTCAACAGCTTCGATATATTGCCGCAAATTCAAAGTCATAATTTACTCGAAGATAACAATTTTACATTCTAAATTCTACATTCTAAATTTTTATTCGATAAAAAAATGAAAAATGCAGAATGTAAAATGTAAAATTGCCTGTCGAATAAGCTATTGTTTTATAAATGTCCGAATCCGCAAATATCATCGAATTTCGCGGCGTTGATTACGAAATCGGCGCGTCAAAAATTCTCGACGATTTGAATTTGCAAATCGTCAAAGGCGAAACGCTCGTCCTTTTGGGCGAATCAGGCTGCGGCAAAACGACGACTTTGAAATTGATAAATCGTTTGATCGAACCGACCGGCGGCGCGGTCATCGTCGAAGGAAAACCGACGGCGGATTGGGACGCAATCAAATTGCGGCGGCGCATCGGCTACGTTTTGCAGGAAGCCGGACTGTTTCCGCATTTCACCATCGCCGAAAACGTCGCGCTGATTTTAGGTTTGGAGAATTGGAACGAAGCGAAAAAATATGCGCGAACCAAAGAGATGTTGGAACTCGCCGGCTTAAATTTCGATAAATATGCGGCGCGTTACCCGCACGAACTTTCCGGCGGACAACGCCAGCGCGTCGGAGTCGCCCGCGCCCTCGCCGCCGATCCTGAAATACTATTACTTGACGAACCGTTCGGCGCGCTCGACCCGATCACGCGCCACAACCTGCAAAAAGAATTTGCGAATCTGGTTGTAGAACTAAATAAAACCGCAGTTTTCGTTACGCACGATCTGCACGAAGCGATGCTTTTGGGTTCGCGCATCGCGCTGATGGAAAAAGGCAAAATCGTTTTATTGAACACGCCGGAAAATTTTCAAAAGTCAGAGGTGCCGCTGGTCAGAGCGTATTTGGAAACGATTTTAAATTAGACTTTGATATTTAGAATAAACGATTCGGAATAAGTGAAAAGGGATAAGTAATAAGGGATGGATTTGATTAAGTTATCACTTATCACCTTTCACTTATCACTTATTCCGAATTAGTTGTTTTATCTTCAATCCTTTATTCCTAACAAATTAAAGCAATGAATTTCTACGAATTTTTGCGGCAAAATTGGTCAGAATTATTCGCCTTAACCCGCGAACATCTTTTGCTGGTTTTCGTCTCGACTTTGTTCGCCGTCGCCGTCGGCGTTCCGTTAGGCGTTTTGCTGACCAGACGAAAATCTTTGCAAACTCCGATTTTAGGTATCGCCAATATCTTTCAAACCGTGCCTAGTCTGGCTCTGTTCGGAATTCTGATTCCGCTGCCGTTTATCGGCGGCATCGGCGCGAAAACGGCAATTATCGCGCTCACACTTTATTCGCTGTTGCCGGTGATTCGCAATACGGTAACGGGCATTGCCAATGTTGATTCAAAAGTTCGTGAAGCGGCGACGGCGATGGGTTTGAGCGATTGGCAGGTTTTGAAAATGGTCGAACTGCCGCTCGCCGCGCCCGTGATTCTAACCGGAATTCGCGTTGCGGTCGTCATCGCCGTCGGCGTGGCGACGATTGCGGCGGCGGTCGGCGCGGGCGGACTCGGAACTTATATTTTTCGCGGGCTGCGGCAAAACGATAATAATCTGCTGCTCGCGGGCGCGATTTCGTCGGCACTGCTCGCGCTCGCGGCTGATTTTCTGCTCGGACAAGTTGAGAAATCTTTTAACTTTACTGAGAGTGTTTCAAAGTCGCGGCGAAAATTCGTTCTGGCTGGTGCGACGGCTTTGATTTTAATCTTTTTCGGCTTAAGTTTCTGGCAAAAAAAATCCGGCTGTTCAGCAGTTCGTGCTGAAAATACTGTTTGCGTCGGCTCGAAGGATTTCACCGAATCAGTAATTCTTGCCGAAATCTTGGCGCAGTTGCTGGAGAAAAAAGGTGTAATCGTCGAAAGGCAATACGAACTCGGCGGAAATCTCGCGCACGACGCGCTTTTGTCCGATCAGATTGACGTTTATCCCGAATACACCGGCACGGCTTACACGGCGATTCTCAAACACGCGCCGATTACCGACGCGGCGGAAGTTTATCGTCAAACGAAAACCGAATACGCCGAAAATTACAAATTAAACATCAGTCCGCCGCTCGGATTTTCCAATGATTTTGCGATTCTCGTGCGCGGCGAAACCGCCCGAAAATTAAATTTGAAAACGATTTCCGATGCCGTGCCGAATGCAAAAGACTGGCAAGCCGGATTCGGTCAGGATTTTATGTCAAGGGCGGACGGCTACGCCGGATTTGCCAAAGCCTACAATTTCCAATTCGCCAAACAGCCGCGTGAAATGGATTTATCTCTGACGTATCGCGCTCTGCAATCGGGACAAATTGACCTGATTGCCGGAAATTCGACCGACGGTTTAATCACTGCGCTCGATTTGTTTCAACTCGAAGACGACCGGAAGTTTTTCCCGCCGTATCAAGCCGTTTTCATCGCTCGTCAGGACAAATCGAATTTGCTCAACGATGTTTTCGAGCAGTTAAAAAATTCCATCTCGACCGACGAAATGCGCCGCCTTAATTACGAGACCGACGGCAACAAACGCGCCCCGAAAGAAACCGTCGCCGAATGGATTGTTCAGAAAAATCTGTAAAGTTAGATTGGTTTTTGACAGCGGCATTTCCCGGCTCTGTAACTATGAAAAGCGACCGGAAAACCTTTTGACTTGATTTTTCATCTGAAAGACACTTATTATTACAGATTGCGTTTTGAGCGTAATAATCAAGAATAAAATACAGAGGAGACCATTTAAATAAAATGAAACCTGAAATACATCCGAACTACCAGGACATTAACGTCGTTTGCGCCTGCGGCAATAATTTTAAAACCCGTTCGACGATGAAAGACGATCTGCACATCGAAATTTGTTCCGAGTGTCATCCGTTTTTTACCGGCAAACAGAAATTGATTGACACCGCCGGTCGTGTTGATCGCTTTAACAAACGCTATGCTCGCGGCGGCGCACAAGCACCCGCGAAATAAATCAGCTTTGAGTTTATTTATTCATCAGTATTAGCCGAACGAAAATTTAACGCCGACGCTTTTTTCACCGCGTCGTTACGCTCTTCGTGTAGAGATTACGCGCTCGAACATAACGACAGAAAAAAGCCGGCGTTATTTTTGTATTCGTTTTTAGATTTGCGCGGCGATTGAGCCTTTTTAAAGAAGATAAAATCTGAAATTAAACGTATGAAAAATAAAACACGAAAAATCAAATTTCTGAATCTTTTCTTAGGCTTGCAAAAAGACTTAATCGTCGGCGGACAAGCCGTGATGGAAGGCGTGATGATGCGAACGCCGACGGCTTATGCCATCGCCTGCCGCAAGGCGGACGGCACAATCGTCTCGACTTCGGAAATTTTGCCGAAATGGAGCGACAAACATAAATGGCTGAATCTGCCGATTTTGCGCGGCGGCGCGACTTTGATTCAATCAATGGCGTTGGGCGTAAAAGCCTTAAACTTTTCGGCGGAAGTCGCGCACAGCGATGCGGAAGCAGAAGAAAAAGCGAAGGATTTTGAAACGAGTCCGGCGTTGGTTGACGGCACGATGAACGAGAATTTTACGAAGGCGCGAGTCAAAGTAACGATGCCGGAAAAATCCGAAAAGAGTAAACCGGCGAAAGCGGCAGGCGCGGTCGGTTCGATAATTTTCGCACTATTTTTTAACGCTTTGTTGTTCGTCGCCGCACCGCTTTTGCTGACGAACATTTTATTTATCGCGCTCGGTTGGGCGCAATCGCCAAATCTTGCGACTGACGCGGCTTGGTGGCAAACGGCGATGGCTTATGTTTGGGAAATCAAACCGTCTTCGTGGATCGCTTTTAACTTAATTGACGGCATCGTCCGAATGATATTTTTCGTGGCGATGATCGTTTCGATGTCTTACTTAAAAGACATTCGCCGCGTTTTTGAATATCACGGCGCGGAACACAAAATCGTGTTCGCGTGGGAAAAAGAATTGGATTTGACAACAGATAACGCCATTGTGCAAAAACGTCAGCATCCGCGCTGCGGCACGTCGTTTTTGATGGTCGTGATGCTCGTCGCCATCGTGCTTTTTTCGGTGATAAAGTTTGATGCGCTATGGTTGAATCTGCTCGTGCGAATCGCGCTGATGCCCGTCGTTGCCGGACTTTCGTATGAAATTATCCGCTATGCCGCGAAAAAAGAATCGAGCGCGATTTTCAAATTGATGACTTTGCCGGGAATCTGGCTGCAAAACATCACGACCCAGGAACCCGATAAAGAACAACTCGAAGTCGCCATTCGAGCATTAAAAGAATCGCTCAAATTAGAGCCGATTGAGACTGAAAAAGTGTCAGCCAATCACAGAGAGTTGGAAGTTGTCGTATAATTTTTAGAGGTAAAAATTATGAGCGCGGTTTTAGAAGAAATTCAAAATAGGCTGATTACAGCCGATGAACTTTTTACAATGCCGAATACCAAGCACGGCTGTGAACTCGTGCGCGGGAAACTGATTAAATATATGCCGACCGGAATGATACACGGAATTATTGCAACTCAAATCGGACAGGCATTGAGCAATTTTGTGAGAGCTAATAATCTGGGAATCGTTCTCGCTGCTGAAACCGGCTTTTACATTTTTCAAACGCCGGATACGGTTCGCGCTCCTGACTCCGCGTTTGTCGGCAATGAAAAACTTGCTAAACACGGCATTACCGAAAAGTATTTTCCCGACGCGCCTGATTTAGCCGTCGAAGTCGTCTCGCCAAGCGACAGAAAAAAAGATATCGAGGAAAAAATTAAAGATTATTTATCCGCAGGCGTTCAGCTTGTTTGGATTATTTACCCGCAAAACAGGATTGTCGCTGTTTATCGGCAAAATAATATCGTCAGCATTTTGCGTGAAGATGACGAGTTTGACGGCGAACAGGTTCTACCGAATTTTCGCCTCGCTCTCTCGGAACTTTTCGACAAGTTACCGCAAATTAAAAAATAAATTTTATGTTGGAAAGACTTGCAGAAATAGAGAAGAACTACGAAGATTTGACCGCGCAGATTTCATCGCCTGAAATTATGTCGGATATGTCAACCTATGCCAAAACGATGAAACAGCATCGCGTTTTGGAGGAAATCGTCGTCAAATACCGCGATGTCAAACGGATGAACGAGGAACTCGCGGGCGCGAAAGAATTGCTCGACGCAGCGGGTGACGATGAAGAAATGCGCGAAATGGCGCAGTCGGAAATCGCCGAACTCGAAGCGAATCTGACGGTAGCCGATGAAGCGTTAAAATTTCTCCTTTTGCCGAAAGACCCGAACGACGAGAAGAATGTTATTCTCGAAATCCGCGCCGGAACGGGCGGCGACGAAGCGACGCTGTTTGCCGCCGAAGTTCTGCGAATGTATGCGCGTTATGCCGAACGCCAGGGCTGGAAAATGGAAATTATGGATTTAGCAGATACGGGCGTTGGCGGTTTGAAAGAAGCATTTGCGATGATAGAAGGCGACAAGGTTTATTCAAAAATGCGCTACGAATCCGGCGTTCACCGCGTTCAGCGCGTTCCGCAAACCGAAACTGCCGGACGCATACACACATCGGCGATTACGGTTGCCGTGCTTCCCGAAGCCGAAGAAGTTGACGTTAAAATTGACCAGAAGGATTTGCGGGTTGATTATTTCTGCTCGTCAGGTCCGGGCGGTCAGTCGGTCAATACGACTTATTCCGCCGTCCGTTTGACGCACCTGCCGACCGGCGTGGTGATTTCGATGCAGGACGAAAAATCGCAGATTAAAAACAAAGAAAAAGCGATGCGAATCTTGCGGGCGCGGGTTCAGGAAATGGAAGAGCAGAAACAACACGACGCGCTCGCTTCCGAACGCAAATCGCAAGTCGGCAGCGGCGACCGTTCCGAGAAAATCCGAACGTATAATTTCAAGGAAAATCGCGTTACCGATCACCGCATCGGCTTAACCGTTCATCAATTGGATTTAGTAATGGAAGGCGCGTTAGACCAATTCGTCGAATCCTTAACGACGCATTATCAAACCGAAAAACTCAAAGCCGAATCGGTGGCGGCGTAAAGTTTCTAGTTTCTGGTTTCTGGTTTCTAGATTTGAAACTCGTCTTCCAACCAGAAACTAGAAACTAGAAACTAGAAACCAAAATGCCTGTTACGCGCCTTTTCCTAGTCAGACACGGACAATCCGCCGGCAATGCCGAAGGGCGTTTCGGCGGACATTCGCCTACTCCGCTGTCCGATTTGGGGAAGAATCAAGCCGAGATGACCGCCCGCGCTCTGGCAAAAGAGAAAATTCACGCGATTTATTCGAGCGATCTGCTTCGTGCCGTCCAAACCGCCGAACCGCTTGCCAAACTTCTCGATTTACCGATTATCGCCACGCCCGCGTTTCGTGAAAGAAAAGTCGGCGTTTTGGAAGGTTTGACGTTTGACGAATCGCGTTTGGCGCACCCGAAGGATTATTACGCGCTGATTAACCGCAACATTCATCATGTTATCACGAACGGCGAAAGCTATCGTCAACTGCTTCGCCGCGCCACTAAAGAACTGCACGAAGTTCTCCGAAATCACACGGGCGAAAACGTCGTTATCTTTTCACACACCGGCGCAATTTGTTATTTAACTTTGTATCTTATCGGCGCAATCAACCGGCAAACCCGAACCACGCCGTGGCTCGTCACTTCAAATTGCGGCATCAATCGTTTCGAGGTTCGCAGCCGCACCAACATCCGCGTCCACGCCTTCAACGACACGCGCCATTTGCAGCAAACTACGGGCAATGATTCGTTCGCCGCGCTTTGATTCAATTACGAATTTCAAATTACGAATTACGAATGTTTGTGATTGAGATTCATTCTGTAATTCATAAACCACGTCGCTTATAAATTTGAATTCGACAAACCAAATTTGTAATTTGAAATTCGTAATTCGTTCTCAATTCGTAATTCGTAATTTGAAATTCGTAATTGCTTTCACGGCGGTCGCGCCCATTCCGACGGCACTGCTGATGGTCGGCGCGAGCGGATTGGCGACATCGCCAATGGCGAAAATTCCTTTGATATTTGTTTCGCAGTTTTGATTGATTTTGATGTAGCCGTGATTGTCTAAATCAATCGCGCCGCCCAAAAATTCCGTGATCGGCTCGACTCCGATGCGCCGCAAAATGAAATCAACGGCGAGCATAGAACTTTCTTTCGTTTTTAAGTTTTCTAGTTCGATTTTTTCAATTCGTTCGCCGCCAACAATTTTCTCGACTATTGTCTCAGTCAAAATTCTAATCTTCGGATTCATTCGCGCCGGTTCGACGAATTCGGCGCGGGCGCGGAAATTTTCGCCGCGATGGACGAGCGTTATTTCCGAAGCCGTTTCCGCCAAAATCAAAGCGTTTTCAAACGCCGCGTCGCCGCCGCCGACAACGCAGACTTTTTTACCTTTTACTAAATCCGCATCGCGCTTTCCCGATTCGATAATGCCTTTGCCGATGAAAGTGTCTTCGCCTTCGACGTTCAGTTTTCTGCGCCTGATGCCCGTCGCAATAATTAAATTATCAGCGGAGAAGTCTTCGCCGTCATTGAGCCTTAATGATTTGTTTGAAAAATCAATCGCCGAAATTTCCGCATTTAATCTTAAATCAAATTTTCGATTTTCGATTTGCCTGACGAAAACATCGCGCAGTTCACGCCCGTTTTTCGCTTCCACGCCGAGATAATTTTTAATCGCGTTGTGCGTCCACAAAAGCTGCCCGCCGAGTTCTGCGTTCGAGTCCAAAAGCAGCGCGTTTAACTTCAGTTCATCGCACCACAAAGCCGCTGAAATGCCTGCCGCGCCGCCGCCGATAATAATTACGTCGTATTTCATTTTTCTCCACGATGACTTTTTGGCGCGTTGCTTGCTTAGTTATTCAACGGAACTCTTCTTCTGTTCTGGCAATCGCCGAAAAATCCTCACATTTCCTTTATTTTATGCTAAAAAACAAATTTTAAGGCAGCGGGAATTACCATTTTTTGTCAATCGAGGATTCCGATTTTTGTCATCTCAGTCGAATTTCACCATTTCAGCCAGACGATTTGTTTCAGTTCGGATTTGTGAATCAGCTTGAAAATTTGTTTTCAACGCGCCGGATAAATTGGCATTCGGCTTGCTTCGCACATTATTAGGATTACCGGCGATTCATCCGCCGACTTTCTCGAACAGTCAGTTAAAAAATCAAAATCTACACTATTCAAAAAATATGAAACTGGAATTTGAATCAAATGTTGCCGAAGTTCCTTCTTTCGCCGGTAATTATACTGCCGATACCGAATCGGCGGAAGCAATGGACGTTTCCCGAACTCTGCAAGCCGGTGTCAAAGCCGCGCAGGAAGGCAACCGCAGCGATGCCCGCACACTGCTTTTACAGGTTACGGAAGCCGCGCCGGACAACGAAAATGCCTGGTTGTGGCTGGCTTCGATCAGCGATTACCCAGAAGAATTGCTGGTCTTTTTGAACAATGTTCTGAACATCAACCCGAACAACGCCCGCGCTCTCGAATGGGCGCACGCAACGAAATCCCTGCTCGCCAAAAACTTCGTTCAGCGCGGCGTTGATGCCTCAAATGAAGCGCAGATGGATTTAGCCCGCCAATGCTTTTTACAGGCGGTCGTCAATGACGAGCGCAACGAAATGGCTTGGTTCTGGCTCGCTTCGATTGCCGATTCAGCGGAAGAGAAACTCTCGCATCTGCAAAAAGTTCTCAACATCAATCCTGACAATGAAACGGCGGTGAAAGCTCTGCAAACCGCCAAATCGCAAATTACCGAAGCTCTGCTCCGAAAAGCGAATGCGGCGGCGATTGCCGGCGAACGCGAAACGGCGGGTGAAATGCTGCAAAAAATTCTCAAACAAACGCCGGAATCCGAAGAAGCGTGGATTTTAAAATCTTACTTAGCCGATTCGTTCAGCGATAAAGTCGTTTGTTTCGAGCGCGTTTTATCCATCAATCCCGAAAACGACGCGGCACTTTCCGGCTTGGCTTCACTGCGCGAATTGATGACGCGCACCGAAAACAGAAAATCACAAAACCTTTCCCTCGCCGCCTTTTTGCCGGAAGCACTCGCGGAAAATCAGACGGAGAATCAGTCTCAGCCGGACTCGACTCTCACGCCTGAAATGGCGGACAATGATTCGGAATACGGCGCAATCGTCGAACCGGAAGCGATCATTGTCGAAGACGTAACCGAAGTTCAAACGGCGGCAGAAACTGAATCTGCGCCTGTCGAACTGGAAAATAATAATTACTTCCCTCAGGATGAAGTTTCCGCGCAGCCGACGGAAACGGCGGAAGAAGTTGAAGATGCTGCCGCCGAATTCGCGCCCGACGACTCAGTAGAAAACGCGCCGACGGCTTACGCCGGCTATTCCGAACAGGAAAGCTACGCGCCGCCGATGACCGGCACATTTAATTTGGCGGAGATGGCGGGCAGCGATTATGCTTCAAACCTCGCTCCTCAAGAACCCGTCTCAAACAACTTGCCCGCCCTCAAAAAAGTAATGGTGATTGACGACAGCGCGACGGTCAGAAAGTTGATCGCTCAAAAACTGGAAATGAGCGGTTACGAAGTCATCTGCGCGGCGGACGGTCTGGAAGCGTTGGAAATGATGACCGAAATCATCCCGGATTTGATTCTGCTTGATACCGTGATGCCGCAGATGGACGGCTATCAGGTCTGCCAGACGCTTCGCGGCATCGAAGCGACGAAAGACGTGCCGGTCGTGATGATTTCCGGCAAAGACGGCTTTTTCGACAAAGTTCGCGGTCAAATGTCCGGCTCGACCGGCTATATCGCCAAACCTTTCGGACCCGAAACTTTAATGAAAACCGTCGAAAGTTATATCTTTCAAAGCTGATTTTTATCAGTGTCGTTAAAAGGCGACAAAAGAAAAGGGCAGATAATTTTACTGGAATTATCTGCCCTTTTCTTTTGTCGCCTGCTTATTTTTTCGGCGGTTTCGCCGGACGAATTTCGATCTTGCTCGGCAGGGCGCGTTCGTTAAAGTTCAGCAAATCAACGACGGTTTGCGCGATGTCTTCCGGCTGAATCTGCCACGCTTTTTCGTCCGATGGCTCTTGATCTCCGAAGTAAGTGTTGACGCTGCCCGGACAAATTAATGTAACTTTAATGTTGTCGGCGCGAACTTCCTGCATTAAGGCTTCGGTGAATCCGTTCAGACCGAATTTGGAAGCGTTATAAGCCGCCATTTTCGGATGCGCGTTCTGTCCGGCGAGCGACGAGATATTGATGATATAACCGCCGCCGCGCTGTTTAATCAGCGGAATCGCGTGATGGCAGGCATAGAAAACACCGAACAGATTCGTCTGCAAAGTCATCTCGAATTCCGCCGCCGTCGTCTCTTCGACGGTTTTGCCGAAAACGCCGGTTCCGGCGTTATTAATTAAAATATCCACGCCGCCGAAAACCCGTTCACATTCTTTGAGCATCATTTCAACCAAAGACTCACTCCGCACGTCGCACACTTCGCCGTCAACTTTTCCCAAAACGGAAAGCTGTTCGAGGGCGCGTTTGAGTTCAACTTTGTCCCGCGCGCAAATAAAAACATTCGCGCCCGCTTTCAATAAACTTTCGGCGATTGCCCGCCCGATGCCTTTTGTGCCGCCGGTTACGATGGCAATTTTATTCTCTAATTTCATAAACTATTTGTTTTGCGCCACCAAACTTGATTTTTTATTTTCATCAGTCCGACGGACTTTATTCAGTTTTATTGTCGGCGAATCCTGTTTTGCCAATTGTTTCCAAAGAATCGTTATTGCCCCGTCACTATCGCGCCGAATAACGCGAAAAGCAATGATAACGTCATTTCTTTTGTCGAACGCCAGTTCGTCGTAGGTAAAGTCTTGCACCGCGCGAAGGTATTTTCCCCGGTAGGCGACCGAACGCAGAGCGTATGTTACATTGTCTTTCGCCTCAATCGAGCGGCGATATGAGAAACCTTTTTCAGTTATGCCTTTAATTAACTGCAAATCAAGTTCCCGCGCTTTTTGAAAATTTGGCTCGGATTTAAAATCAACCAAAAATTCTACTCCCTTCGTTTGCAGATTAACCTTTTCCAAGGGAATAGCTCCGAGTTCAACAAAAAATCCGTGCTGATAAATTCCCGTTGATTGAAAATAGTTTTTGGTAAAAGTTATATCGGCTAAACGCGCAATGCGATAGCCTCTAACGCGAAACGAGTAAGAATTGCCCGCGCCCGGCATCGTATAGGCGAGACAGTCAGAATTAGCCACAATTATATTCGTGTTTTCAGCACAGCCCCGGTCTTCGGCAAGTTTTATCAACCCGGTGTTCGGCTGTCGCAGAAAATCGGCGAATATCATTAAATCCTCTTTTTCAGGAGCTACTAATTTCAACTCTTTTTCACTCGGATTTCGATATAATAATTCGATGCTTTGATAAACATTCCCACGAACAGAATTTTGACTGTTAGGAACTTGATTACTCAGGCTTTTCAGCCTTTCAAACTCTTGTGCGCTTCGTATTCGTTGTTCGTTTTGACGGGCTGCTTCCTCCCGCTGACGATTTGCTTCCGCCTGACTGGGCGTGCTTTGCGGAGTTTGACCGGA
Organism: uncultured Pyrinomonadaceae bacterium; assembly: GCA_964244835.1. Taxonomy (GTDB): domain Bacteria; phylum Acidobacteriota; class Blastocatellia; order Pyrinomonadales; family Pyrinomonadaceae. The sequence goes on along the minus strand of CAXTKJ010000053.1, from coordinate 19,200 downwards.
AACCGGCGTAAAAAATCCGTAGCAGAAAGAAATAAGCATAAAAAATAGCAGTTTCATAAATTCACGCTCCTTGAAGTTTTGCCCGTAAAATCTCCTTGCTCATTTTCAATTTCGCCTTCGTCGTTTGAATCCAGCAAATAATCCAACCGCTTTTAGCATTTTTCGGAAAGAAAATAACTCATTACTTCCGGCGACGAAGGATTGTTCGAAAGAAAATCAATTAATTCCGCCGATGCATTTTTCGGCGCAGACATTTTGAAATTTGCCGCTGTCAACTCGATAATCGTCGAAATCCAACCGCCGAACGGTTAGATTTGCGGTGCTAAAGAATCGCTCACTGCAAATGTTATCTCGACCATAAAATCACCCAGCCAACTTCGCTTTCAGAATCTTACTGATGACTTTTGAAGTTACCTTACCATCCGAAACCTTTTGTGCCGCCGGTTACGATGGCGATTTTATTTTTTAAGTCCATCTTCGTGTTTATTTCTGCAACTTGATGTCAGATAATTTTTCTTTTCTGGCAAAAATTATTTTCGGCGCACCCCTTTCGTCCAAGCGTTTCCAAAGAATCGTTAAGTCGCCTTTCTCCTCGCGCCGGACGACGCGAAAGGCTACGATTATGTCGGCTCTTTTGTCAATGTAATTGAGATGTGCGAACTTGGAATCTTCGGCGCACGCGTCGCGCCGCGACAAACGATAGATTAGATCCGACTGGGCGCGGAAAGCGACCGCACGCAAAACGTAAGTTTGATTGACTTCGGCTTTGACGCTTTTAGCATATTTGAAATTTCCGTTTTCGATTCCGGCGGCGATTTCCTTATATTGTCTCTTCGCGTCGGCAAAAACGGTTAGCGGTTTGAAGGCGAACAAGAATTTTACTCCGTCGCTCGCAACCGAAACGGATTCAAGCGGAACGTCGCCTAAGCGCGTCAAAATCGCCTGCGACAAAAAACCGTCGCTGATTAAGTCGCCGTCCTTTAGGCGCAAATCTAAAAAATCTGCGGTCGGGTAGCCTTTCAGCCGAAAAGTGTAATTCCAACTTCCCGGCACGAGGTCGGCGCAATCGCCGTCAACGCGAATGACGTTTTTACCGCTCTCGCAGCCATAGTCAGGAAACAGGCGAAACAATCCGGTATTTTTGCCGCGCAGAAAATTGCCATACTTTACAGCGTCATCCCTGTTTGGCGCGATAATCTGCGCGATTCTCGTGCGCTCTTCTTTTGATAGCCGAGGCTGGCGCGGCACATATCTTGAATCGTTGGAGAGTGCGCCGCCCGGAGGATATTGCTTATTCTTATCGCCTCTGTTGAAGTAATCTTCCTGCTGATGTCTTGGTTCTCCCGACCCAGTATTAGGCATTTGTTCTGGACCGGGCAACGGCTTAACGCTCTGTGCGCTGGTTTCCAAAAAGAAAAGACAGGCAAATAAAACGGAAAGCGATATTTTTTTGCAATTCGACATTGTATTTTCTCCGCGCTTATAAATTTTGAAGTTTGGTTTTCAGCAACTTATTGACGATTTTCGGGTTCGCTTTGTCACCCGAAGTCTTTCGTGCCGCCGATTTTTTTGAATTGTTTTTTACCTGACTTATCGAACTTGATTTTCGGCGAATCTTTCCGGCTTAATTCTTTCCACAAAATGCTGACGCTGCCGTCTTCGTGTTTTCTGATCACGCGCAGCGCGAGCGTCAAATCAATGCGCGTATCGCCTTCCAAAATATTGATCTTAAAACTGTTCGCTTTGCGATAAACCTTTCCCTGATAAGCGATTGCGCGCAAAACGTAAGTCGTTTTTTCTTTAACCGGAAGGGTGGATATGTATAGAAATTTGCCGACCCGAAAACCTTTTTCGGCGGCGGCATACTGCTTTTCGATTTCCTTGATGTCATCCGAAGCAATAAAGTCAGCCATTGTTTTTACGCCTTCGTTTTGAAGCGAAATTTTGTTGAGCGAGACATCGCCCAATTCCACCAGAAAGCCGAGCAGATTGATGCCGACGACTTGAAAATTTGAATTGAGTAAAGCCAAATCCGAAAAAATCGCGCTTCGGTATTTTTCTTTTCTAAACGAATAGGTCGTCGCTTTTCCCGGAATGTTCCACGGGCAAGGGTCGCTGACATCAAGCACTGAAGATTTTAGGTTGCAGTTCACCGCATCGTGCAGGCGAACGTAACCGGTTTCATCAGCGTTCAAAAAATCGGCAAACGCCGTTTTGTCCGACGGATTGATCGCCGTTAAATCTTTATCTCTTTTCGTCAATTCCGGCGGCTGACGATAAACAGCCAATCTCTGAAACTGCGCCTGTCCGACTTGAATCGAAACGAAAACTAAAATCAGAACGCTTGATAATTTCCTGAAAACCGACATTTACCTCGCCCTCCAAACTGATAATTTCGGTTCGGACGAAAAGTTCTTCAGCCTTTGAGTTTTTCTTTCAAAATTTCATTGACGATTTTCGGATTCGCCTTGCCGTCCGAAGCCTTCATCGTCTGCCCGACGAAAAAGCCGAATAATTTTTCGTTGCCGCCGCGATACGCTTTTACTTGATTTTCATTCTTTTCGATAATTTCGTCAACGATTTTTTCGATTGCCGACGAATCGGAAATCTGTTCGAAACCTTTTTCGGCGATTACGGCGGCGGAATCTTTGCCGCTCGCAAACATTTCCGTCAAAACTTCTTTCGCCTGATTATTATTGATTTTCCCCGCGTCCAAAGTTTTAATCAGTTCCGCCAGATTTTCAGCCGAAACAGGCGAATCGCCTGCCGTTTTCCCGGCATTGTTTAATTCACGAAGCAGTTCCGACAAAATAAAGTTCGCTGAAACACGCGGATTACCCGACGCTTGCGCCGTCGCTTCATAAAACGCGGCTAAATCTTTATCGGAAACTAACTGCGAAGCGTCGTTATACGAAACTTCGTATTCGCTCATAAATCGGTCGCGCATCGCGTCGGGCAATTCGGGCATTTCCGCTTTGACCTGCGCGATAAATTCGCTCGAAACCGTCAGCGGCTGTAAATCCGGTTCGGGAAAATATCGGTAATCGTGCGCGTCTTCTTTTGAGCGCATTATCCGTGTGCGATTATTTTTTTCGTCCCAAAGTCTGGTTTCCTGATTAACCGTTTCGCCCGTTTCGTGCGCTTCGATCTGGCGTTCGATTTCGTATTCAATCGCTTTCTGCATAAAGCGCACCGAGTTCAAGTTTTTCAACTCGACCTTCGTTCTAAACTTTTCCTCGCCGATTTTGCGAACCGAAACATTCGCTTCACAGCGCAGATTTCCCTTTTCCATATCCGCGTCCGACGCGCCGACCCATTGCAGAGCGCGGCGAACGTGATTGACGTAATCGTAAGCCTGCCAGCTCGTGCGAAAATCCGGCGCGGTTACGATTTCACCCAAAGGAGTTCCGGCGCGGTTCAAATCAACGTAAGAATATTTGTCCGTTTCCGGCAAACCTTCGTGAACATTTTTGCCCGCGTCTTCTTCGAGGTGCATCCGCTCGATGCGAATCGTCATCGGCTTAAACTCTTCGGCGCGTCCAGTTTCGTCGCGTTCCGCCGTCATAATCGTCAGTTCACCGTTCGACGAAAACGGTTTATCATATTGCGAAATCTGATAACCTTTTGGCAAATCAGGATAAAAATAATTTTTTCTGGAGAAAATCGAAGTCTCATTGACGTTCAATCCCAACGCAAGTGCCGCCTTCGCGCCCAAATTGACGACGTTCTCGTTCAAAACCGGCAGCGCACCCGGCAAACCCAAACAAACCGGACAAGTATTCGCATTCGGCTCATCTCCAAAATTCGCCGCGCACCCGCAAAAAATCTTCGTCTCCGTCGCCAACTGCGCGTGAATTTCCATCCCGATAATCGCTTCCCAACCTTTTTTCATATATGTTTATCTTAAAACAAAAACGCGGATTATGTTTCTATCATAATCCGCGCGTGCCTTAAATTCAAAGTTTTCAGGTTTGAATTGTTTTTAAAAAGTCGAACATTTCTCTAACATTATGTTGCCGACCAGCGACATCGAAAATACGCCCGAAACTTTGACCGAATCGCCTTTTTTAATTTTTAAGATTTTTGCCTCCTGCGATTTGTCAAAACCGCAGATGACCATTCCGTCAGTCGGTTTGGTCGAACCCGGACGCATAAATCCGAGCATCGGAGTCCCGCTTTTACTTTTATCGGCAACTTCGACCGTTCCGCTGACGGTGATGATTTTGCCTTTATATTTTTTATCGGCGGCTGCCGGGTCTTTTTTGAATTCGTCGAGCAGCTGCAAAACGGTCAAAGCATTGCTTGTGCTTGATGAACCAGGCTTCAACTCGGATTCGCTAACCGGCGTGATGGGAAAGGGCGGCGCGTTTTTCAGAAACCCTTCAAAGTCGAGCGCGGATTTTTGACTGAACGAATCAATTATTTTCAAATATTTTCCGTCTTTGAAATAAATATATGTATTCCAACCCGAAAGCGCGACGATGGCGGTGCGAATATCGCTTTTTTCGGCGACTTTATGGCGTTCGCCGTCTTTCGCGCCGTCTTTGATTTTGTTGTAAGCGGCGGCAGCTTCCGCTTCGCTATTGTAAATGGAAACTTTGTAGCGAACGGTTTCCGAGTCTTTTTTGTATTCGCCGTCGAAGCTCGTCAGCGGATTATAAGAATTCGGCGCGTTGTAATCGGGTTTCTGCGCGAGCGAAAAATCGCCGACGCTGCCCGGGAAAACGCCTTCCGGCGGTTTGGGTGTGAACGGGTTGAGCCGGTTGTAAGTTCGTTCGGGCATCGCCGTCACAAAAAACGTCCCTACGAAACCGACTAGCAAAATCAGCGGAACGCCGAACAGCAGCAGTTTGGTCGTCAACTTCATCGGCGGTTTCGCGTCGGCGAACGGCGTTGACGCTTCGCGCGGCGTATAATTCAAAGGCTTCGGCGGCGCGCCCGTTTCGGCGGCATCGAGATGCGAACCGAGCGAATAAAGTTCCTCGTGCGTTACGCGCCGACCGAGTTTTTCTTCGAGTTCCTTCCGCGCCGCATAATCCTCCGCTCTTTCCTTGCCTTCTCGTAAAAGTAATCCTAAAAGTCCCATAAATTTTTCTCCTTTTGATAGATATGAATGCTTTCATCTTGCTAATGCGACGATTCGCAAAAAAAAGGCTCAAAAAGATTTAGGACGATGAAATTTTTAATTTGTTTTTCGGGTTTTGTTGAGAAGTTTTGGCGGTTTTAGTCGCTGACAGCGACGAATTTAACAGCGTCGGGTAAAGCGAATGCAAATGAGCGACACCCGACGTTATGGCAAAATCTCTTGCCCTAGCTGAAAGTGAGAAATTATTAACGCTTTTATTCGACACTTTCAGCGTCGGGAATTCCGTTGGCATCGAGTCGTCGGGATTCTCCCGACGCTATTGAATCAGTCGCTTACAGCGACAAAAGTCTTAAATCAACATAATCCGTGAGAAACTTTCCCACTTTAAAGTCAAAAAAGACGGGGTTGACCGTCTTTTTCGTTAAATTCAAATTTTCGATTCTTAATTTCGTCGGTCGCCGTTCAATTAACGCGGCGCGAGAATTCTCGGCGGCGCGGGCGGAACGATAACGGGCAGGTTGTTGCGGTATTCGATGCGCGGCTGATTGCCGGAATTGCTGCGCTGATTGTTATTATAAACGCCGCCGCGATAGCCGCGATTATATCCGCCGCCGAAATTCGGGAAACTTAAAAAACCGCCGTAGCCGGAATTCGAGTAGCCGGAATTATAAAAATAATCGTTTTGATAATTCTGATTATTCGGCGTTTGAAATTGAGAATTGCGGCTTCGCGCTTCGGCTTCGGCGCGTTGGCGTTCGAGGTTTAGCTGCTCGCGCTGTAAATTTTCGACTTCCAAACGCGCCGCCAGCGCACTACGTTCGGCGCGGCTTTTTTCTTCCTGCTTCTGCATTTCTTCAGGCGACGGGAAACCCAAACGCTCGTAATTTTCGCGCAAATCTCTTTCCGCCGCGAGGCGTTTCTGGCGATATTTTTCTAAATCGTCGTTCGTTACGACGCGATTCTGCGCCGCGACCGCGTTTGCCGAAATGAAAACCAAACCGATAAATAACAAAATTCTTTTCTTCATTATCTTTAACCTCTCCTTGAAAATTTCTTCGATTATAACATTTCCAACACTTTTGCCTTAATTCTCAGACGGTGTGAATCTTAAACGAGATGTCCACCGCTTTTGCCGAATGCGTCAGGCGACCGACGGAGATCAAATCAACTCCGGCTTCGGCGAAAAAGCGCACGCGGTCTAAGTCCATTCCGCCGGACGCTTCGAGCAGGACGTTCGGATTTAAATTCCGCGCCATCTCGACCAATTTTGCAGCTTCGTCGGGCGTTTGATTGTCGAGCATCACAATGTCCGCGCCGGCTTCGATGGCTTCCCGAAGCTGCGCCCAATTCGAGATTTCGACTTCGATTTTATGCAGATGCCCGACCTTCGATTTCGCCGCCATAATCGCTTCGGTAATACCGCCCGCGAGCGCGATGTGATTGTCTTTAATTAAAACGCCGTCGTCCAAACCGAAGCGATGATTTTTTCCGCCCCCGACCGTGACGGCGTATTTTTCGAGCATTCGCAAACCCGGTGTGGTTTTGCGCGTGTCCACAATCGTCGCGTTCGTGCCTTCAATCGCTTTGACGTATTGCCGCGTCAGCGTCGCCACGCCCGACATTCTTTGAATCAGATTCAACGCGACCCTTTCGCCGGTCAGCAGAACGTCGGCGTAACCTTTCAAAGTGGCAAAAACCGTCCCCGATTCGACCGCATCGCCGTCGTTGTAATTGGTTTCGATTTCCGCCGTTTCCGGGTCGAGATGCGCGAAGACAGCTTCGGCGACTTCGAGACCGCAAATCACCAGATTTTCCTTCGCCAGAAACTTGCCCATTCCGCGCACTTCGGACGAAACGGTTGATTGCGTCGTTACGTCGCCGCGCCCGATGTCTTCGCGCAAGTATTCGCCGATGTCGCCTAAGATTTCGCTGTTTTCCAGAAAATTCATAAATAGTTTCTGGTTTCTGGTTTCTGGTTTCTGGTTAAACTTGAAACCAGAAACCAGAAACCAGAAACCGTTTTAAGGTTTCGGTGTCCAGAATTTTTGTCCGCCGAAAGTTCGCGCTTCGAGACCGAGCGACGGTAAAACGCTTTCTTTTAATCCCAAAAATGTAAAATGCGGCTGATCGCTGAATGCGGTTTGAAACCAGCCGTTGTCCGCCATAATCTGCCGCACCTGCGAGTTGCCGAATTCCTCGATGTCAACGGCGAGCATAAATAAATGCTGCGAAGTTCCAGGCGCGGCGACCGAGGCGAGAATCGTTTTTTTCTTGTCTTTGCTAAAGAAAAAACCTTCGGCTTCGAGTCTGAGAACTTCTTTAACCTGATCTAAACCGGAAAGCGCGAGAACCTTTTTCCCGTCCGCCTCCGACAATTTTTTCCCTTTGGAATTAGCCGTCGTTTTCCAATGGTTAATGCCGTCTTTGACGCGATTGTTCCAAAAATCCACCGTGTCAGCATAAATGCGTTTCGCGCCGGTTTTTCCGCCGCGCGGTTTGATCGTCAGATTTTTCTGTTTGGCTTCGGTTTCGGCTTTGACCAGCGCGTTCATTGCCGCTTCCTGAAGTTCGATAGTTACGCCGCCGATTGCCTTGATCGTTGATTTAGCACTCGATTGAAATTTAGCGACTTCGGCTTCGCCGCCGAACATAAATCTCGTTGGAATCGAAACTGATTTGTCCGCCAGAAAAACCGCGCCGTATTCCATCAAAATCCGTTTTTCCGTCGCATCCGCAGTATTGCAAAAACTTGCAGCCTGAATTCCGCGACTGTTCAGTGCGGCGTTCAGAGACGATATAAAACTCATTTTATTTCCTCCTAAACCGGTTAAATTTTAAGGGGTGTTTTTAATATAACACGGGAAACCGCTGCCGATAATTATTTAAAGGAAGTTTTTAAAGTATAATTACCGGAGCAAAAAGAATTATTTTCGATGCGAAATTATGTCTAATTTGTTTTGGCTGATAACTTTGGTTCTGCTTTTGACCGTCGCCGGAACGCTCGCGCTCGGCTTGACGGCGAAGTATTATTACTGGGGTTCGAGAGGAACTCCGCCGCCGAAAAAGAACCGTGAGGAAGTTAAAAAAGATTGAAAATAATTACTTCAAAGCCTCCAAATTTTGCCGCAAAGTTTTCACCTGCGTTTCGATTTCCTCGACCCGCGCTCTGATGCCTTCGACTTTTTCCGCCGGAGCGCGTTCGATGAAATTACGATTGGCGAGTTGATTCTGTAAACCTTCGTTTTCCTTTTCCAATTTATTCACCTGATTTTCGAGCCGCGCGATTTCCTTTGCAAAATCAATCAAACCTTCGAGCGGCACGGCGATCTCGGCGTTCGCAATAACCGCTTTGGCGGACGCTTTCGGCACGTCGAGCGTTTCCGCCAAGACTAAATTTTCGGCGCGGGCGAGCTTTAAGATTTGCGCTTCGTTCGACTTGAAAATCTTTTGCGTTTCAATGTTCGCGGCAACGTGAATCGCCGGTTTGTCTGACGGTTTGATATTCATCTCGGCGCGAATGTTGCGAACTTTTGAAATCAAATCAATGACGGTTTGCATTTCATTTTCGGCGCGTTCGTCAATCAAAGTTTCATCGCCTTTCGGAAAATCGGCGAGCATAATCGTCGCCTTTGCGCTGCGATAAGCTGTGTTGTGCAGTTCGCTCGAAACATCGGGAAGTTTTTGCCAGAGTTCTTCGGTCAAATACGGCATAAACGGATGCAGCATTCGCAAAGCCGATTCCAAAATCGTGACGATTCGCGTGCGCGTTTCATCGCGTTTGGCGGATGATTCTTCCGCCGTCATTTCGTCTTTAACGAGTTCGATATACCAATCGCAGAAATCGTTCCAGAAAAACTGATAAAGCAGGCGCACGGCTTCGTGATAAAAGTATTTGTCGAGCGATTTGTTCAAATCCGAAGCGGTTTTATTCAGCCGCGAAACGATCCAGCGGTCGGCAATCGAAGCGTTTTCGTCCAGCTTTAATGACGACGAATCAACCTTTGCGCCGTCGGAATTGAGCAGGCAAAAGCGCGTCGCGTTCCAGATTTTATTGGCGAAATTGCGGTAAGTTTCGATTTGCGCGTCGTTCCATTTGATGTCCGCGCCGGTCGCAATCGAAGCGAGATAAATGCGCGTCGCGTCCACGCCGAATTTATCGAACATCTCCAGCGGGTCAACGCCGTTACCGCGCGATTTCGACATCGGTTTGCCGTCTTTGCCCAAAACCGTTCCCGTCACAACGACATCTTCAAACGGTTTTTCGCCGACGAATTTCTTTGTCAGCATCACCATCCGGGAAACCCAAAGAAAAATAATATCGCGTCCCGTTACCAAAACATCGGTCGGCAGAAAAATTTCGAGATCGTTGTCAGAACCGTCTGCGGTAGCGGACGGTTGATCGTTGTCCTCAAATTCGTTTGAATCAACGCTTAAACCGCCCGCTACCGCAGACGGTTCTGACTCGCCCGTCCAGCCAAGCGTCGAAAAAGCCCAGAGCGCGGACGAAAACCAGGTGTCGAGAACATCCGCGTCCTGCGTCAAATCGTTCGTTCCGGCTTTCTTTTCCGCGTCTTCTTTCGTCAAAGCGACAAAGGTATTTCCCTGCGCGTCATACCACGCCGGAATTTGATGTCCCCACCAAAGCTGGCGCGAAATCGTCCAATCCTTCAAATTTTCGAGCCAGCTCGTATAAACTTTTTCGTTCGGAACATTCGGATAAAAATGCGGTGCGCCTTCGGTTCGCATTAAATCAAGTGCCAAGTCGCGCATTTCATCCATTTTGCAAAACCATTGCTCGGACAAAAGTGGTTCGATGATATTTTTACAGCGTTCGCAAACGGGTAAGGAAATTTCGTAATCTTCGATTTTTTCCAAAAGTCCTAATTCTTCAAATCTTTCGATGACTTTTTCTCGTGCGGCAAAACGATCCAAACCTTCAAAATCCGCGCCTGCCGCCGTGTTCATCGTCGCGTCGTCGTTCATTATCACGAGTTGTTCGAGATTGTGGCGCAGACCGACTTCGTAATCGTTCGGGTCGTGCGCGGGCGTGATTTTGACCGCGCCCGTTCCAAATTCGGCATCAACATATTCGTCGGCGATAATCGGAATTTCGCGGTTCGTTAAAGGCAGCGCAATCGTTTTACCGATTAAATCTTTGTAGCGTTCGTCGTCGGCATTGACCGCCACCGCCGTATCGCCGAGCATCGTTTCCGGGCGCGTCGTGGCGACGGTAATCGTTGCATCTGAATTCTTAACGGGATATTTCAGATAAACTAATTTGCCGTCTTTGCGCGTTTCTTCCTTAACTTCCAAATCGGAAATCACGGTTTTGTCTTTCGGACACCAGTTGACGATGCGTTTGCCGCGATAAATCCAGCCTTCGTTATACAGTCTTACAAAAACATAACGCACGGCTTTCGACAAACTTTCGTCCATCGTGAATCGCTGGCGCGACCAGTCAACCGACGCGCCTTCGCGCCGCATCTGTTCGGTGATCGTGCTGCCGAATTCTTCTTTCCATTTCCACGCCCGTTTGATAAATTCTTCGCGCCCGATGTCCTGCGGCAGTTTATTTTCATCGCGCCGCAGTTGTTCGACGACTTTTCTCTGGACGGAAATTCCGGCGTGATCTGTTCCCGGCAGCCACAAAGTTTTATAGCCCTGCATTCGTTTACGGCGCGTCAAAACGTCCATCAAAGTATGCTGGAGCGCGTGTCCCATATGCAGACTGCCGGTTACGTTCGGCGGCGGAATGACAATCGAATACTTTTCCGCGTCAGGATTTTCGTTGATTTCCGGCGCGAAACAGCCGTTCGCTTCCCACGTTTGATAATTGCTTTCTTCGGCTTCCTTCGGATTATAGGCTTTGGCGATTTCCATTTGATTAGTGGTGAGTGGTGAGTGGTGAGTGGTGAGTGGAAGATTTTAACTCTCCGCTCACCACTCACCACTCACCACTGTAAAGCGGCTAGTTTTCATCCTCTTCGAGCGAAAACTAACCGCGTAATTTGTTGGTTTTAATTTGTCGCTTACTTCTTTTTCGTCATCTGCGTAAAAACTTCGCGGACGATTCTTTTGATTACTTTGTCGGAAATTTTTTCGACGACCTTATCGGCGACGGCTTCGATGTCTTCCGGCGATAAATTTCCGGCAGTCGGTGTTGCTTCTCTCGAATTTGTTTTTCGAGCTTTCGATTTTCTTGATTGCGGCAGTTCGAGCAGATCGAAATCGTCCAGTTCAAATTCCTGCGTTGTTTCGTATTTCGTCGGTGCGTCGTCCTTTTCTTCCTGAAAAGTCGGCGTTTCTTCGACCGCGTTTTCCTGCACGACTGTCTCCGGCTCTTCAATTTCTTCGGAAAAGTCCAAATCGTTTTCGCCGGTCTCCGTTTCTTCGATCTGACGGTTTTCCAGTTCCTGCGTTTCGGCGGCTTCCGTTAAATTTCCCGTTTCCGCCGCACGTTCCTGTTCGTCGGCAAATTCGTAGATATTTTCGTGGCGCGGCGCATATTCATTTTCGTTCCGTGTCGGCTCTGCGCTCGCTGCTTCGTCTCGGTTTTCTTCGGACGGTGATTCTATTTCCGATAAAACTTCTTCCGGTAAATCTTCTTGAGATTTTTCGTCAGCCGCTTCGGTTTCAAAATCTAAAGCATCGCTTTCCGCCGTCCGGTTTGATTCCGGCACGGATTGAAATTTTTGCGCGTCGTTCACCGGCAGACTGCCGATTTGATCCGTCTGAATCATTTCGTCGTCCATCGCCGCGTCGCCGAAATTCGCCGCCTTAATTTCAAACGGCGGCGGCATCTCCAAAGTATCTTCAAAACTGCCGGCGATTTTGTCGTCGTTTAAACTGCCTGATTTTCCGTTCAGCAAATCGGAAACTTTGTTGACCAGTTGACGGATTGACTGAAACGGTTTGGTCAGAAAATCGTCCGCGCCGACGCGCCGTGCTTCGTCTTCGTCGAACGGCTCGAACGAACCGACCAGAAGGATAACGGGAATATGTTTCGTCTCGTCGTCCTGTTTGATCATTTCGCAGATGTGATAACCGTCCACACCCGGCATATTGACATCAACCATCACCAAATCCGGCACGGCTTCGACGAATTTCTGCATCGCCGCGTCGCCGTCGCCGACCGCGACGACCTCGATTCCTTCATCGGCAAAAGTCAGGTTGACGACCTTTTGAATCGTTACCGAATCGTCTGCCAAAAGTATTCTGTGTTTGACCACCGCGTGAACTTTCTCCTTATCGAACGGCAATTTTCGGGAAATAAATGCCGTCAACTTCAAATTTGAAATTTGAAATTAAAAATAGTCTGTTTGAAATCTTAAAATTCTTAAACTTTTTAATCTGCCGCCGCTATCCTTTCTGGACGAACATTCGCAGCATCGTCTGTAATTGCGAAGTCGTAAAAGGTTTCGGCAGAAAGGCGACCGCGCCCGCCGTGAAACTTTCCGATGAAAGGCGCGGATTCTGTTCCGCCGTCATCATTATCACCGGAATTTTCATCAAACGCCGCTCGGACTGCATATAGCGAACCAGTTCCGTTCCCTGAATATACGGCATCACGACATCGAAAATCGCCGCCGCCAGCGGTTCGCTCGATTGCAGGAGTTTATAGGCTTCCTTGCCGTCGCGTGCCGCTAAAACCGTGAATCCTTCCTTTTCGACGATTGCCTTCACCAGACGCAAAATCGCCGGATCGTCATCGGCGACTAAAATTTGTGCTTGTGTATTGTTTTGCTCTTCACTCATTATAAAAATTTTCTGCCCGCTCTATCGCTCCGCTCTATGTATTTTCAACCTATTTAACAAACACACATTTCATTTGCTTTTTCATCAATGCTCTCAAAATAATCGGAGGCATTTAACTAAATCGTTTTTGTAAACCGGAATTCGATAATCACAAACCTTTGACGTTATCCGGCGGCAGCGCATTTATATCCTAACAAACTTTACCTTTATTTTACGAATTCGCCGAAAGTTTTGCCGCTAATTTTATCGCCGCCCGCATACTCGAAGCATCCGCCGCGTTTTTTCCGGCGATGTCGAACGCCGTGCCGTGGTCAACCGAAGTTCTAATGAGCGGCAAACCGAGCGTTACATTAACCGACGCGCCGAACGAAAGACATTTAACCGCAATCGTCGCCTGGTCGTGATAACACGAAATCACCGCGTCGAATTCGCCTTTAAAACCGCGCAGAAAAATCGTGTCGGGCGAAAACGCGCCGTGAACATCAATGCTGTGTTTTTCACGACACTCGGCGATTGCCGGAGAGATTTCACGCGCTTCCTCCGTGCCGAACATTCCGCCTTCCGAAGCGTGCGGGTTGAGTCCGGCGACGGCGATTCGCGCTTTTCTTTTTAGTAATTTTGAAATTTCGCGGTCGGTAAATTTTATCAGTTCGACGAGTTTGTCTTTTTTGATTAACTCGATGGCATCGCGCAGTGAAACGTGCGTTGAAAGCAAAACGACGCACAAATCACCGGCGAAAAAACTCATCGCAAATTCTTTCGTGCCGGTCAGTTCGGCGAGAAATTCCGTGTGTCCGGGATAATCGTAACCGCCCAGATGAATCGCTTTTTTGCTGATCGGCGCGGTCGTGATCGCGTCAATCTTTTTTTCACGCCACAATTCGACCGCCGCTTCGATATACTCGGCGGCGGCTTTTCCCGTCGTCGCCGAATCTTCGCCCGTAACTATTTCTTCGGGAAGATTTTTTAAATCGTGAATTGCCGTTTGATATTCATTCGCTAAAACATCCGGCGCGTCAGGCGCGAAATCGAATTTCAATCCTAACTCGTCGGATGTTTTTTGCAGAAAAGATTGGTCGCCGATGATAATCGGAACGCAGATTTGCCGGAGCGTTTCGTCGGTCAGGGCTTTGAGCGTAATTTCCGCGCCGATTCCGGCAGCATCGCCCATCGTGATACCGATGCGCGGCAGGTTTTTTGATGTGGTCGGCGGTTGGATTTCTTTCGCGTCTCGTTGGCTGTTCACCCGATTATTTTGACACAAAGCGCGAACGTCGGCTAATCGGAGTCGGGTTTAATTAGCAGTAATTTAATCGCGGTCTTCGGCTTTGAACATATATTTGATGTTGTGTTTCAGCAGCAGAAGATTCGGCGCGTCGGTTCGATTGACCTTGATCGCATCAATGTCGTACCACTCGATTGTTCCGACGATTTCTTCACCGTCCGTCAACACGATGACCATTTGCGTGTGCGAGTCAATCTGTTTTTTATAGTAGAAAGTTTCAGCATTGGTTTCGACCGGCGGCGGTGCTTTTTTGCGCGCCTCGGCGTTGTCCGGCTGACGTTGAAAGTTCGGCATATTCTTTTTGTTTATCTCCCTTTTTTAATTAGTGAAGATGAGGAGAGTAAAGAGTTAAGAGTCTTTCGCTCTCTAACCCTTTAATCTCGTCTCTCCACTTTTTAATCTGCCTGTCGGCGGATGAACGTGGGAACATTAATGTCTTCTTTATTAACTTCGTTCGAGTTGTGCGCCGTCGAATTATAATTTCCGTGAACGGCGTTGTTTTGTGCCGGTGTCGCTTCGGGCGCGGTCGTTATCGGCATCGTCATCGCTGCCTGGTTGTCGAAGCCGGTGGCGATGACGGTGATCTTGACCGTATCCTTCATTGATTCGTCGAGAACCGTACCGAAAATGATATTGGCATCTTCGTGGGCTTCCTGATGAATCAGCGAAATCGCGTCTTCGATTTCATCGAGCGGCATATTCTGCGAGCCGGTGATGTTGATCAGCGCGCCTTTCGCGCCTTTGATCGAATTCTCTTCGAGCAGTTTCGAGTCAATCGCCATTTTCATCGCCTTGATCGCCGCGCCGTCGCCCGAACCGTGTCCGATGCCCATCAACGCCACGCCCATTCCCTGCATCACCGATTTAACGTCGGCGAAATCGAGATTGATCACGCCCGAAACCGTAATCAAATCGGAAATTCCCTGCACGGCTTGCAAAAGGATTTCGTCAGCGCGGCGGAAGGCTTCCATAATCGAAATTTTCTCTTCGACTTCCTTCAATTTTGAATTCGGAATCGTGATGATCGTGTCAACGCATCCGCGCAACTCCGCCAAACCTTCTTCGGCTTGCCGCATTCGTTTTTTGCCTTCGACGGTGAACGGTTTGGTGACGACGGCGACGGTTAGTGCGCCGAGTTCGATGGCGAGTGCGGCAATCACCGGTGCGGCTCCTGTTCCCGTCCCGCCGCCTAATCCGGTGGTCACGAAAACCATATCCGCGCCCTGCAAAACGTCTATAATTTTGTCGGTGTCTTCGATGGCGGCGTTGCGCCCGATTTCAGGATTTGCGCCTGCGCCGAGTCCGCGTGTGAGTTCGCTTCCAAGCTGAATTTTTATCGGAGCTTTTGAATCGTTCAGAGCCTGCACGTCGGTATTGACGACGATGAATTCAACGCCTTTAATTCCGGCTTCGATCATTCGGTTGACGGCGTTACTGCCGCCGCCGCCGACCCCGATAACGATAATTTTCGCGCCCGTAATTGGCGGCTCGTCTAAAAATATCTGCAAATTATTATTTTTCATTTGGAAGACCGTCCGTATAAATATTATGAATGCTTTTTAAGCAAATTGATAACTCAAACTTATCGTTTATTGAATTTTCGAGGAATTTCCGATTTCAACAAGATATTGTGTCGTTGGGAGAAAAGCATACAACGATTGGGGGTAAAAAATCCAGTCGAAATGTTAAATTTATCTAAATTTCCCGCGAAAATTTTCAAACCACTCCGCCATCTTGCGCGACGGCGATTTCCCGCCCGCGAGATGCCCGCGCATCTGCGACCGCAGCGAAGCCAGAGCCAGTCCGCCCGCGACCGACCATTCGGGACTTTGCACTTCGTCGAGCAGTCCGCCGAAACGGTTTTGTTCGAGAAATCCGAGCCTCGTCGGAGCGTCGAAAACCTGTTCCGCGATCTCGACCATTCCGCGACTTAACGCCGCGCCGCCGGTTAAAACTACACCGCTCGAAATCTGTCCGCGATTAGCGAAAACTTCGTGCGCGATGTGCTGTAAAAGTTCGACGGCTCGCGGCTGCATTATGTCGCACAGAATTTCTTTTGAAAGCTGTCTGGTTTCGGTTCTGCCGACCGGCGTTATTTCGATAATGCTCTGGCGTTCTTCATCGCTCATCAAAAATCCGGCAACGCATCCGTAAAGATGTTTAATATTCGCCGCTTCGGGAATCGAAACGCGCAAACCGTGCGCGATGTCTTTCGTCAGATGCAGACCGCCGAACGGAAAAACCGCCGTGTGCTGAACCGCGCCGCGCCCGAAAATCATCAGGGAAGTTACTTCCGCGCCAATGTTGACGAGCGCGCAGCCGTATTCGCGGTCGTCGTCAGTCAAAGCCGCCTGCGCCGCCGCCAGCGGTTCTAAAATCATCGTCTCGACTTCCAGACCAGCGCGGTGAATCGCTTTGATGATATTTTGCCTGCCCGCGCTCGGACTCGAAATGACGTGAATGCGGCTTTCCAAACGTGCGCCGCGCATTCCAATCGGTTCAATGATTCCGTCCTGCCCGTCAATGATAAATTCCTGCGGCAGACGGTCAACAATTTCCCAACCGGCAGGAAGCTGCATCGCGCTCGCCGATTCGATGGCACGTTCGACATCTTCAGTGGAAATCTCGCGCCCCGCGCCCGCCACCGCGACGACACCGCTTTTATTTTCGCCGCGCAGATGTTCGCCCGAAAGATTAATCGTCGCCGAATGAATTTCCAAACCGCTGACGCGCTCGGCTTCGGCAACGGCGCGCTGTACCGATTCGGCAACTGAATCGGTCGTCGTTACGATGCCGCGACGAAGCCCGCGCGATTCGGCTTGCCCGATGCCGACGATGTTCATCTTGCCGTCGTCCGCAGGTTCGCCGATCAAGCATCGAACGCGGCTCGTGCCGATGTCCAGACCGACTGAATGTATTTCACGATTTGCCATTTTCAGTTACTGTTTTTTG
Source organism: uncultured Pyrinomonadaceae bacterium (assembly GCA_964244835.1). Classification (GTDB taxonomy): domain Bacteria; phylum Acidobacteriota; class Blastocatellia; order Pyrinomonadales; family Pyrinomonadaceae. The sequence continues at coordinate 2,122 of CAXTKJ010000053.1, read as the reverse complement.
CGGACTGCGGCGCGTCCCGATATTTCGTAATGACGACGCTTTGCCCGTTGGAAATCGCCGCCTCGACCGTGCTTCCCTTGCCCGTCAAACCCTCCAAAGCCACGCGCAGACGTTTGCTGAACTCCGATTTACCTAAAGAAATCGCCATTTGATTGCCCGAATCGGGAACGCTTATTTCGGGGTTCTGCAAATCCGTCAGATTAACTTCGCTGACCCGCTTTGCAATGTCGTAATCCTGCCAATCATTGAGCATTTTCAGATAAATTTTGACGCGCTCCTGATTATCTTTCGCCGATTTATCGCTTTTCGATTCGTCCCAGCCGCGCAGAATAAAAGGCGGTTTCGTTTCGTCTTCTTTAACCGCGCCGAGCATCACCGAATCTTCGTCAACCCAAAAATTTCCCGTCTTCAACTGCACGATGACACGCGGCACACGCTCCGTTACATTAACGCGCACGCCATCCGGCAGAACACGCGCCACGACCGCCGATTTCACGAACATCAATTTTTCGACATCGTTTTTTATCTCTTTCAAATCGGCGTTCCATACGCCGGATTTTTGTGTCTGAATTTTGACGATGCGCTCGATGTCGTCTTTGGAAGCGCGGGTGATGCCGCGCACGTCAATCGCTTTGACATCGAAAAACGACGAAGCCGTCGCCGTTCGGTAGCCCATCACGGACAAAAATCCGAGACAGAATAAAATGCCGACGATAAAAAACAGCGGCAGGACAAAATTCGCCAGACGACTGACGTTCTGACTGCTTTTGCCGATTGCTCGCTTGCGCGGTTTTCGCGCCGATGCGCCGATTTCCCCCGTTATAGGTCTTTTTCTCGCTGCCATAATTTATTACTTTGCGGTGTTTTCCGCCACTCCTTTTCGAGCGTTCAAAACTCCCAGAATCTCGTCGGACAATCCCGTAATACTGCCCGCGCCGAGCGTGATGACCAAATCGCCCAACTGCAAATTTTCGATAACTTTCCCGGCGGCGGTTTCAATATCGCCGATGTAATTCACGTTTTTGTGTCCGAATTCGCTGATTTTTCCCGCTAAGATTTCCGCCGTAACGCCTTCAATCGGCGGTTCGCTCGCCGCGTAAATGTCGAGCAGATAAAGCACGTCGGCGTTGTTGAAACAGCGGGCGAAATCTTCCATCAATTCGTTCGTCCGCGTATAGCGGTGCGGCTGAAAAACGACGACCGTGCGCCGTCCGGCAGAACCTTCTTTTGCCGCCGCCAGCGTCGCCGTAATTTCGGTCGGGTGATGACCGTAATCGTCAATTACCGAAATTCCGCTCGCTTCACCTTTGAATTGAAAACGGCGGTCAGCGTTTTTGAATTTCGTGAACGCTTCGGCGATTTTCTCAAAGGCAATATCTAATTCGAGCGCGACGGTCGTCGCCGCCAGAGCGTTATAAACATTGTGTCTGCCGGGAACAGGTAAATTTATTTCGCCTAAAATTTCCGCGCCGCGCCAAACCTCAAAAGTCGAACCGAAAGTGTCGTTGGAAACGATATTGTGCGCCGAGACATCAGCCTGCGCGGTGAATCCATAGGTTACGCGGCGGCGTTTGATCGAAGGAATAATTGACTGCACGTTCGGGTCATCGAGACACAAAACCGCCGCGCCGTAAAAAGGAATTTTGTTGACGAAATCGGTGAAACACTGCATCACATCTTCCATTCCCTTGTAAGATTCCATATGTTCGCGGTCAATGTTCGTCACGATGCAAACCGTCGGCGACAGCATCAAAAACGAACGGTCGCTTTCGTCGGCTTCAATGACGAACCAATCACTTGTTCCGAGTCTGGCATTTGAACCTAAAGTATCAACCACGCCGCCGACAATCGTCGTCGGGTCAACGCCCGCGTGTCCGAGAATCGTGGCGACCATCGAAGTCGTCGAGGTCTTCCCGTGCGAACCGGAAACGCCGACCGAATACGGCTTTAGAGTCATCAATTCGGCGAGCATTTCGGCACGCGGAATTACGGGAATTTTCTTTTCTTTAGCGTAAATAATTTCAGGATTGTCTTCCTTCACCGCCGACGAATAAACGACGACCTGCGCGTCGCCGACGTTTTCCGCCGCGTGTCCTTCGTAAATAGCCGCGCCGAGTTTTTC
>CAXTKJ010000052.1:0-37059 GCA_964244835.1 uncultured Pyrinomonadaceae bacterium | reverse complement strand
TACGGTCAAAAGATGTATTTTGTGGGCAAAACCGATTTTATAGGCAAAGCCAGATCAGGCTAACGGCATTCACGTAATTTTTGACGATTATATTGATATTGCGCCGTTTGGAACTACTGTTGCGCCGAATGATCCGGCAGGATGTGGAACGGGTGATGATTTTACCGACATAGATATTGCAACTCTCAGTAGAACAACCCCGCACACAATCAAATTCGTAATAGATTTTGTTGATGGTCCGCGCAACGATGTTGTAAAAATTTACATAGATGGTTCACTTATCAAAACAGGAACCAGTTGGGAAGATTATTTTCGCTTTTGTGAAGGCAATCCAACGCGAACGGTAGATTCAATGGGATTTTTTACAAGAGGGACAGCCGTTCCCGGAAATGCGGGGAAAGGATTTTTAATTGATAACGCCACTTCAATTTCGTCATCAACCTTGACTGTGGATGACGACGGAGTGCAGTGTCCCGGAGGATTTCCGACGATTCAAGCAGCAGTAAATTCAGCTGATTCAGGAGATACTATTCAGGTTTGCGCCGGAACGTATCCTGAGAATGTTTCTACAAACAAAAATCTTAATTTTCGTGGTCCGCAAGCCGGTGTGGATGCTCGCACCGGACGAACTAATCCAAGTGCGGAGGCAGTCGTTGGTATAGCAAGCGGTGCTTTCAATCTACAGGTAAATCCAGGTACTACGACAGTTGACGGTTTTACATTAACCGGAGCTAACACCAGCAACGGTGACGGTGCCGCGCTTCTGTTGATTAACGGAACGGGACATCAGGTAATTAATAATATTTTCGTCGCTAATCAACGTGGGGCATTTTTCGATGCGTCTAACACTACATTTAGACGTAACCGTCTAAATAACACGTTCGACGGATTTTTCGGCGGCGGCAATAACGCAACTATTCAGGAGAATGCTTTTATCGGCGCATATCCCGATGGCGCGATAAATACAACCCATTCGCCACAGTCAAGCAACTATAGGATTATTGATAATACGTTTAATGCGACCGGCAATTTTATCGTTGCATTTAATACAAATAACGGGTTAATTTCTGGTAATGCTGCAACTGGCACTTCAAATACTGTAGTTTTTATCGGCGGCGGCAACAATAATTTGGTAGTTGAGAGTAATACTATAACCGGTAATACTAGCAGTGCTATCGGTTTAAGCGATGTTGGCTCATATCCTGCGGATTCCAACATTACAATCAGAAGTAATAATCTTATTAACAATTTGCGCGGTATCAGAATTGGTTCTGCAGCCAGCGCAACAACCGGGATAGAAATTCACTTCAACCGCATTATCGGAAACACTGCATTTGGCATTCTTAACGATACTGCGACAGCGGTCAATGCTGAGAATAACTGGTGGGGATGTAATTACGGTCCCGGTGCAACCGGCGCGGGCTGTAGCGGAACAACCAATAGCATCTCAGGAAATATAGATGCCAATCCCTGGCTGACCCTGCGAACAACGGCTACCCCAAGCACTGTTATGCAGGGCGGAACGTCAAATATTTTATCTAATTTGAATACGAATTCAGGCAATGTATCAACTTCCGGGTTTATTCCGAACGGTACGCCTGCCAATTTTGCAGCAACATTGGGAACGGTTTCGCCAACCGCCAGTATGACAAATGCGGGAGTCACCGGAACCACTTTTACAGCCGGCTCAACAGTAGGAACAGGCGGTGTGCAGACGACGGTTGACGGGCAAACGGTGAATGCGCCAATCACTGTTGTTTTCACTTGTAATAATATTACTCTTCCGGCAATTACGAATGTTCCACGTAATTCACAGTTCACAGTGCCGATTACGGTTGATAGTGTAACAGGACGGGGGATTCTATCTTACACTTTCAGATTGAACTATAATGCGGCAACCGTTACTCCGATTTTAGTAGATAATGCAGGAACGATTAGTAGTGCTATGAGTATAACTGTCAACAGTACACCCGGTGCGCTGCTTGTTACGGCTTCCGGCACGTCACCTCTGGTCGGCAGCGGAACTTTGCTTAACATTCGTTTTCTTGCAACCAGTGGTATTGGGACAAATTCGCCTTTGAGTTTTGGCAGCTTTGAATTCAACGAAGGCGAACCGTGTGTTAATACCGGAACCGGTGTAATTAATGTTATTTCCGGCACTATCAGCGGAACGATTACATACAGCAATGCCGGTGGTCCTCCTGCGGGTCCAACTTTGCCTGTCTTCGTTCCAAATGCAACATTAAATGCAGCAGGTTCGGTTCCCGTCTCGACTACGACCGCGACTAATGGAACTTATTCGTTGAGCGGTTTGGGAGCGGGAGCCTATACCGTTACGCCTTCTAAAACGGGTAATGTTAACGGTATTACCGGTTTCGACTCGGCGAGAATTTCACAGCACGTCGTTAACCTGATTACTTTGAACCCGACGCAGTTGTTAGCTGCCGATGTCAGCGGAAACGGCACCGTTACAGCGTTTGACGCTTCGCTGATTTCTCAGTATGTGGTTAATATCCCGAATTCGAGTTCGACCGGAACCTGGAGATTTTCTCCGGTAAGCCGTTCATACTCGAACGTGGAAACCGACCAGACGACTCAGGATTACGGCGCGATTTTGATGGGCGACGTTTCAGGCAACTGGAATCCGTCGGCACCGAATCAGAGAGCGGCTTTTGAAATGTTAGAAAAAGACCGGGATTTGATGAGAACGGGTGCGCCGATTATCGTCAATGCGCCGGCAAATCAATTAGTGTCGCCGGGCGCGATTACGATACCGATAACGGTTGATGACACGAGCGGTCAGGGAATTATTTCCTATCAGTTCGATCTGTCCTTCAACCAGAATGTGATCACTCCGCAAGCCGTCCCGTGCGAGGTGGCAGGAACGATTAGCAGTTCTTTAAGCGTAACCTGCAACCGCGGAACACCGGGACTGCTTGAAGTAACCGTCAGCGGATCAATGCCGATTAGCGGAATGGGAACATTGCTCAACTTGAAATTCAATGCGGTCGGAACATCTGGAACATCGTCTTTACTGACGTTTTCCGACTTTATGTTTAATGAAGGAGTTCCGCAGGGGATGGCAAATAATGGTCGAGTAACTATTTCCAGTCCGACGGCTGCCACGTCTTCGATTTCAGGCACTATCAGTAATTCAATGGAAGTCAGAATCCCGAATGCGTTAGTAACTTTAACCGATTCGGCAGGCGGAAACATTACTACACTGGCTAACTCAAAAGGTAAATTTATCTTTAGAGAATTGCCGGTCGGAGAAATATACACCATAACTATTTCGGCAAAAGGCTATACTTTCAGCCCGCAGGTTGTAAATACTGTGAATAATTTGCACGAAGTAATTTTCACCGCCCTACCGTAAAAAAGTAAGGCGATTAGACTAGAGTTAGAATCTTATTTCTGACTTAACAAATAAAAAAGGCGGCAGTCTGAAATTCAGACTGCCGCTTCTTTTTGCTAACAAATTTACCTTAACGCAAATTCATTATTTAACGAACACCGTCGGATCGCCGACTAATTGCCAGGTGCGGCGCACGTCCGAATCGGTCGTGGCGCGTCTGGCTTCTCTGACGACATCGCCGATGCGAATCGCTTTCACCGCGCCTTTGTTGAAGACGATGTTGGTGAACATACGGCTCGCGGCTGCCTGGTTTTCCGGGTTGGTAACGCCCGAAGAAGTCCAGATGGCAACTGCCGAGTTCGGCGATTTGAACAGCGTTTCCGCCAGACTATCGCCCGTCGGCTGATGCGTGTAGCCGTTCAAGCAGTTCATCAACAGATAGAACGACAGTTCGCTGTTGTTTAATCCGGCGACATCGTTCGAGCTGAAAACGCCCGAAGAAGCCCAGATATTCGGCGAACCGTGTCCCGTGTAGGTAACGAGCAGCGGATTGTTATTCAACTGCGCGATGATGTTCTGATGCGTTTCCGCGTCGGTTCCGGCACTGCGGTCAATGCGAAATGAAGTTGCGTCGCTTGGCAGAAGCGTCTGCAATTCCGCGCTGTAACCTTCAAATCCGCTGTCGGCAACCAGCACATCCGTTCTTTCCTGACGCGCTTTCTGATTATCGAACCGCGCCAGTTTTTCGACTGCCGCCGCCGCTTCCGAAGCGTCGCCGACCGGCAATCTGCCGAGAGCGATGTCTTCCACGCCGTCATTATCGAAATCAGCCAGCCACGAATCGCTCGCCGTTTCCATCGTTACGGTGTCAACCAATTTGGTCGGCACGAAGTCGCGCGTAACGCTCAAACCGAGATTGTTGCGCGTGTCGTAGCTCGAATCGCCGAACAAAAGCGCGTAGTTTGGTTTCGTCTGCCATTTGGTCGCCGCCGTTTTCAGGAACTGCTTGATGGCTTCCGGGTCGCGTCTGCCGAAACTGAATTCGTCAAACACATCGTCAACCAAAACGACTTTCGTTCGTAAGCCCTGAGCTTCACGCATCGCCGCTAAATTGTCGGCTGAGTCGCGGAGTTCATTCGCCGTAACGATAACGAAATCGGCTTTGTTGCCTGCATTGCTCAAAGTCGAAGGCGTGTTCGCTTCAACCGTCGCCTGTTCGACGGACGAATTAACGACGGCGATCATTTCACGGTCGGCATTCGCCGCGCCCAAACTGAAGCCGTAGTTGCCGTCCGTGTTTTCGCTCGCGCCGACCACCTGCATCCGCGCCGCACCGCTGCGAAGTTCATAAACGCTGATGTTTTCTTCGGTGAACCCGTTCACGCGAACGCTCTGATTTGCCGGAACGCTGAATCGAATCCGGTTGTTGTTCGCCGTGTAACCGCGCTGGTAGCTGAGACGAATCGAATCAACCACACTCATATCGTTGTTCACGCCGTTCGCCTGTAAATAAATGTGGTTCTCGCCCTCGATAACCGTACCTCTCGGCAAATCGAATTCGACCTGTTTATTTTCAAGACCGTTGAATTCGACCGATCCGAGTTCGGTGTCGTTAAATCTGACGTTGACGGAATGGTCAACCACCACGACACCCTGCAATTTCAGGCTCAAATGAGCGCGTTCATTGCCATTGACGTTGACGGCGTTAAGATTCTGCACCGTCGGAGTGCTGCGGCTGACAATCGCGCCGAACCAGTTTTCGTTGTCTTCGCCGTTCACCAGAGCCGAAACGTAAATCGCTCGATCCTGTCGTTTGACGGTAACAGGGAAACTTTCGGCGACATTTCCTTCCGCCGCGCCGCCTTCAAAGGCGTTGACGCGCAGACCGCCGTTCTGACCGTTAATCAGGTAATACGCCTGCTTGTCGGTCAACTGCGTGTCGAGTCCGCGTCCGAAGAACTCGATGGAATCGGAGTTGAGCTTGAACGGAACTTCCGCGCCGTCGGCATATAACTGCCAGAACTGCGAATTGGAATTCGTATTAAAGCCCGCCGCCGCCAGCTGCTGAACCGAAACGCGATACCAGCCGTCGTGATTGACCGTGATTTTCGCGCCGCCGAGTGCCGCAATCTGCGACTGCCGCAATGCCGCCGTCGAATCTTTGACGTTCGGAGTGGCGGTCGCCTGGTTAGCGACGACTTCCGTCGTGCCATTCAAACTTTCCACGGTTGCCAGTTCGGAGAACATTCTCGCGTTCGGCTGATTGCCGAGCGTTTGTCTGAATTCCGGCGTAACCGCGCCGTGCAAGTTCACGCTGCCGTCAACGTCGAGGTCTTCGAGATAATAAACCGCGTTCTGAACGAAGTCTTTATCCGTCCAGATGTAATCGCTGCCGCTCGCCTGAAGCTGTACGCTGGAGCGCAGAGCGTTTCCGGCAATCGGCGCGGAGTTGAGAAGCTGGCGTTTTCCATCAACTTCACGATAGACATTAAAGCCCAAATTCCCGACTTCATTGCCTGTTGACCATTTCAGTTCGACGCTATTGCCGTCGGTCAGAACATCGAATTTATCGAGCTGCACGAGGGTCGGCGAAAATCCGACGAATCCAAAATCAACCGTCGGATTATTAGTCGTGCCGGTCGAATCAGTCCACAAATTCGTGCCGGTCGAAGACGTTTCTCCGCGCGGAGTCAGCGTAATCGTGCCGGAAATTGTTTTACCGGCGAAACTACCCGTATTGTCCGGGAAGCCGTTATCGTCGCTGTCAATGTTAGTGTCCGGGTTCGTGTTATTTCCGGCTCCGGTGCTGGAATTCGCCGGGGTCGCGCTAACGACAACGCGATAAGTTCCCGGTGCCAGATTTTGGAAATTGTAATTGCCGGAGGCATTCGTGAACATTCCGCCTGCGCCGTCGTCAGCGGTTCCTAAGATTCCGTCGAGTCCGACGAGAATTTCCGTCGTGCCGGAATAAATCTGCACGCGCACGTTGGCGATTCCCGCTTCGGTGCCGGCGAGTGTTCCGTTATTACTGCCGCCGCCGCCCGCGCCGTTGTCGTTCCAGACGGTTCCCGACAAGCCGAGACGATAGAAACCGAAATCAACCGTCAAATCCGTAAAGCCATCCGGCAGCGCGGCATCGCCCGTGCCGAGATCGGTTTCTGCGGTCGGCTCGCTCGCGCCCGTGCCGAGCGTGATCGCATTTGACAGCACGCCGAATTGACGCGGACTGGCGGCGTTCGTGCCGACGTAAGTCGTCGGATCAACTCCGTTTTCGCCTGCGAGCGCGGCGGTCGAGTCAACGTCGCCCGTATTGTTGCCGGTCGTATTGGCATAGCCCGCCAAGAGTCCGCCCGTATCGAAATTCGCCGCGTTAATGCGAACTTTGTAAATGCCCGTCGGAAGATTATTGAACCGGTAATAACCGCCGTTCGCCGTTGTTACGGTTAAGGCTTGCACACCGGTCGTGTTCGGGTCGCTGTCATAAACCGAATTGTCGGAATTTAACAGGGTCAGCGTAACACCATTGATGCCGGACTCGAAAGCGTCTATTGCTCCGTTATTGTCGGTATCGAACCAGACGCGGTTGCCGAGCGCATACGACGACGTGAATCCGAAATCAACCGTTAAATTATTACTGTTGTCCGGTGTCTCCGCTTCGTTATACGGAGTTTCGCCAATCGGCTCGCCGGTCAGCGTTAAGGTTACCGGATTGCTGCGCGTTTCCGTGCCGACGGTTAAAACGCCGTTGTCGTCGTTATCCGCCGCGTTCGTGTCCGGGTCGCCGCCGTTGACCGAACTCGAAACGAAATTGGTCGGCGTAACGACTCCGACGATGTAGGTATTCGGAGCTAAACCGCTGAACAGATATAAACCGTTTGCAACAGTTGTCGTGGTGGCGATAACTCCGCCGTCCGGCGTTCCGTCGTTGTTGGCATCGAGATAAAGATTAACCGTTACGCCAACGATTCCGACTTCCGCCGCATCGCGGATGCCGTTATTGTTGACATCGTTATAAACCTGATTGCCCAGCGAAACGGTCTGCACGAATCCGGCATCAACCGTCAGATTGCTCTGTCCGGCAGTCAAAGTGTAATTTCCGGTTCTGCCGGTCGCCGGATTAGCATCCGAATCGGTCGCGTCGGGTGCCGCCGCCGCATCTTGAAGCGTGAACGCATAACCGAAGCCGGTCGGCGCGGTAAAGCCGACGCTGTAAGTTCCCGGCGGCAAGCCCTGGAACAGATAATTTCCCGTACCGTTGGTCAGCACTCCGCCCGCTGCGTCGTCGGCGGTTCCAAAAATTCCGTCAGGACCGACGTTTATTTCCGTTCCGACCGAATCGTAAAGCCGGACGCGCACATTGGCGATTCCCGGTTCACCCGCGTCCTGAACTCCGTCGCGGTCGAGATCGCTGAACGCTCTATCACCGAGCGAAGACGGCGCGAAGAATCCGAAATCAACCGTCATATCGCCGTTGGCATCGGTCGTCGCGTCGTCCTGCGTACTGCCTTGTCCGGCTTCGTTATTAGCTCCGGCTCCGTTAACCGGTTCCGCACCCAAAGTCAGGTTGATAATCGGCGAAATCGTCGAACCGCCGCTGATCGCCTGCGTTCCGTTATCGTCATTATCAATTCTGCTGTCGGTCGCATTCGTTGGTAATGACGAAACTGTAAAGGTCGTCGGCGCGGTCGGAATTCGCACCTGATAATTTCCGGGTGTTAAACCGCCGAAGAAGTAATTACCGACCGAACCGGCAACCGTGCTGGTCGTCGCGGTAGCAATCGGATTCGTCAATTCAGTTCCGTTAATCGCGCCGTCATTGTTGGCATCGTAAAGCAGTTCGACGCTCACGCCGCCGATGCCGGTTTCTCCTCCATCGAACACGCCGTTATTGTTAACATCATTGAAAACCGTGCTGCCGATAGAAACGGGGTCGCCGAAACCGAAGTCGAAACTGTGATTATTCGATCCGGTCGTGCCGGTTGTAAAAGCTACGCCTAAGTTCGCCAAACTCGCGCCGGTGCCGACAGCGGTTCCTAAAATTACGCCGTCCGAGTCGCGCACGTCGGTTACGGCATCGTTGGTCGTAACGCTGCCCGATGTCGCCGAGTTCGCCGTCGTCGCTGACGTATTGACGAGCGCACCGCCCGCGTTGAAATTAGAATTCAAAATGGCGACCGTGTAATTCGTTTCCGGCAAAATTGCCAGACCGTAATCGTATTCCGGTGTCGCATCGCCGTCGGCGTTGACATCGGTGGCGGTCGTTGACGACGAAAATAGATATTGTCCGGCGGCGTTGGTTTCGACCGTCGAAATCAAGGTGCCGCTCGAATTGTACAAGCCGACCAGGACGTTCGCCAAAACCGCTTCGTTCGGGTCTTGCCGACCGTTGTTGTTCGCGTCGCGCCAGATGCGGTTGCCGATTTCAATCGGCGCGGGATTGGTTAATGCTTCCACATCGCCCAGACCGTTGGATTTACCGAAATAGGTGGTTTGAGTAGGCGGAGTGCCGCTGAAAGTCCCGGCATCATAAAGCGAGTAACCGCCGTTGGCAAGAACCGTCGCTTGAGTTGTCGCGCCGTCGGTGGTAATTCCTTCGCGTCGTCCGGTCGAGTTGGTCAACCGCAAATAACCGCCGCTGTAATCGTTGTTCGGATCCATCGCGGTCGTCAAAATTGAGGGTCTGCCCGCGAGCTGTAACAAACTGCCCTGCGTTGTTTCCCAGTGAAAAGCACCGCCCGCATTTAGCGTAGTATCCCAATTTGCAGTGCCGTCCTGGTATAAATCCCAGTTGTAATGTTCAGGAGAAGCCCCGCCGCCGGGACCCGAATTCGTCAAGCCGCCGGAAGTCGCACAGCCGGCGGAGCCTTCGACGACGAACGCGCCTGAAACGCTGCAAACGCGCAAGATGTCTCCCGCCGAAACGCCCCAGGTGTTGCCTGTATCGGAAGGTCGAAAACGCTGATTGGAGCCGGTTTGATCGCCGAAGCGGTCACGAAATCCGAGAATCATCGAGCCGGTCTCATCAAATTCAATATCGCTTAACATCGGCTGCGGAAACGCGATTTCACTACCGGCGTTGCTTAGGTAAGTCGTCGCCGCCGGATCGGTTGCCCACGCTCTCCAGGTAGAGATTCGCGCCGCATTATTAGCGGCAGTTCCCTGATAAGATTGACGGGTGAAACCTAGCGAAACCGTTGTTTCTAAAGTGAACGGTTCGCTCCCCGTCGGGCTGCTCAAATTCGGTGTCATCGAATGAACGTAAGCATCCGTCCCGTCCTGGTCAACCGAACCGACCCACAATCTGCCGTTGTGCCAATCCAGCGCAAACGGGCGATGACGAGCCGCGCCCGTCGCGTCCGGCGCAGCCCAGGATTTAATCAGTGTCGCGCCCGAAGGCGTTCCGCTCGCCACATTGATCGCGTAGATTCGACGGTCGAAAAGATTAACTACGAACAAAGTTTTCTGGTCGGCGGAAATATCAATATCGCCGAGCGAGCGTTTTCCAACGCCGTCATAACTCGCGTTGCCCGTGCCGATGTCATAAACGATGCCGCCCGCCGGAACAAAATCGTGAGCATCCGCCCCAGCCGAATTCGCCGTTCCGATTACCGTATCGAGATCAATCGTCCCGATAGTCGTTCCCGCTTTATCAAAGACATAAATGGCATCGGGTCCGTTCGCGCCAAATCCTGAATAACGCTTTTGATATGCGCCCACATAGACCCGGTTTCTCGAACTCTGCCAAGCCATTCCATAAATTGAGCCGGTTTCTTGAGACTCAGCCAGTTCAACGCCTTCAAAACCGGCGGTCGGCGTTGAGCCGGTGAAATCGTGTCCGGTCGCATTGTAAGGAGTTCGCATCAGGGTGGTGAGTCCGTTGAGTGCCGTTGCATTATACTGCCCGTTGAGAAAAATCGTCGTCGCCGTTTCCGCGTTGGTTTCATTGTCGAACTTGCCGGAATCTATCAAAGCCAGATTGATATTGGCAACACCGGCGTTAGCGACGTATTGAACGGTCGTTCCCGCCGCCGACCCGAACGCGCCGGGTTTGAGATACGTCGGAATATTCGTAAATTCGACGCGATACGGTCCGGCTCCGGTCGAAGCGATGGTATAGGCACCGTTAGTGCCGGTGTTCGCCGTCCCCTGCGCCGCGCCGTTGTTGTCATAAAGCGTAACGGTTACGCCGCCGACACCGGTTTCAAGCTGCGTCGCGGTCGAATCGAAAACACTGTTGCCGTTGAAATCAAGAAAAACCGTGCCGGAATAATTTCCCGCAGCGGCAACCTTCAAGTTGGGCAAATTGCCGAAGATAAAAATCGCCAGCAGTAGGAGAGCAGCGACTTTTGCAAACATCGTTTTGCGATTCATTTTTTTCATCGAATTGTTTTTTTGTCGTATGGATTTTTTAGACTCGTTGTTCATAATGTGTCTCTGGTATCTGAATTTTAAATAGGCAAGTGTCGGTTTTTATCAAAATCAGCCGGATAAAACTTCGGCGATTCCTGCAGACGCACTTTAGCCGTCAACTCGAACGGCGGATAAAATTTTGGCTTTTAAGAACGAAGCATTTTCTTCATTACCCGGATTTTTTCAATAAATTCAGGGCGTTTTCAAAGAAAACATCTTTCAAAGTGGTAATCAATCAGTTTATTTGGAGGCGAATTAGGATATTCGTTTTTGGGGGTTTTGAATCTCTCCAAAAACTTTATACCATAAATGTTAAACATAACGCAAGTGTTTTGGCATTTTTTAAAAGTTAATTCTAGAAGACTTTTTTTGATTTCTCAAAAACTGTGTCATTCTAATGGCTTATGGATAAAACATTCAAGTAGTACTTTTGCTTTTTAACAATTCTTATTTGGACATCTCACACGAAAACTCGCATTATCTAGCGGCAAAGGCTCTGAATAAATCAGCCTTTCCCGTCTGAAATTTTTCGTAAATCTTTTATTTTGGTTGAATAACGTCGGCAAGAAAATATCTGACGAGCGGAATCTGTTCGGATTGAAATGCTTCGAGAAAATATGGCGCAGGTTGATGTGAGACGGAATGTTTTTTGACTGCATCCGCCGCCAAAGCCCGCAGAAAATTATCTTTTGATGACAGCAGGCGGACGGCTTCGGGTTGATCGAATTGCACGTCGGACGAAGTTTTAGAATCGCGGAATCGCTCCGTCCAGAGTTTTACGCTCGATGCGATTGCCCAATTTACGGATTGATCGGTATGGCAAAGATTGCAGGCGTTCGGAATTTGTTTCTCAACCGTCAAAGCCGGATTCGGAACGCTGATTTCGTGCGTCCGGGTGAAACGCATTCGCCCGTAAACCGTTTCCGGCTGATGGCAACTCGTACAGTCGCTCGCTTCGGAATTCGGCAGGTGTTTCGTGTGTTCGACGATGGTGTTTTCGTCCGAGAACTGCGAATGACACTGCACGCAGTTTTGATTGGAAGATTTGGCAGCGGAAAAATTTTCGCCGTTCGTATCATTCGCTGAATGACAGTTCGCGCAGCTGATTTTCTCGCCCGTGATGCCGTATCCGCCCGCTTTGCTCTGCGCGTAACAGACCGAGCGGACTATCGCCTGAAACTCGTTTCCGCTGAATTTATGCTCGCCGTTCGCCTGAAATTTCCCCGAATCAAAATCGTTCTGCCCGTGCGCGGAAAGTAATTCGAGCGGATTTCCATCGCCGCGAAACTTTGTAAATTTCGCCGTTTCGTTCAAATCTCTCGAATGACAATTCGCGCAGACTAACAGTGCCGCGTCTGAACTCAAATTTTTGGGATTAACGATCTTATTTTCAGTTTGAAAACCGAGTTTCGACCAAACGGAATTTTTTGATGCGAGATGTTCGCCGACGTTTCCGTGACAGGCGGCGCACGAAATTCCGAAGTTCTGTGAATCGTCGGAAAAATTCTCTCTGCCGGGTTGATGACAGGCGGCGCAGTCGGTTTGCCAGTTTTGAAAATGGCGCGAAAAGTTCGCGTCTTTTTTTTCAAAATCCGTGTCGTTCAAATGCACCCAACGCTTTTCCGACAGGCTGTAACCGACTGGCAGACTGTAAAATTCGCCGTCTTTTTCGGCGACGTACTGCTCGATATATTTCGCGCCGACGACCGCGACGATTTTATAAGACTGCTCGCCGATGACAGCGAAAAAATTCTCCCCGTCGCGCATCATTTCGGCTTTAAAGTCTGCTGATTCCAAATGATTTTCCCGCGAAAAGTCGCCGCGCACGTTTTCGACGGTCGCCGGTCGAACGGTTTTTTGATGACTCGTGTAATGCTCCGAATCGTAATTTTGCTGATGACACGCGGCGCAGCTTTGCGAATTCTCAGCGTCGCCGGATTCGGTTTTGAAGGCGGAAATTTTGGCGGCGGGCGCGAGCAGGAACGCCGCGCCGAGAATGAGAAAAAACGCCGCGCAAACCGCAATTTTCAGCCAGCCGATTTTTTTCTTCATTTAATTTCCGACGAGTTTCGGCGGTTCGGGTTGATAGTTCCAAACGTCTTTCGCCAGATCGTAACGGTAACGATAAACGGTTTCCTGTTTTTCAGTCGGCGCGATTAAATTGAAACCGAATTCGATGCCGAAGACGAGCATTTCAAAATTTCCCGCGCTCTGCGTGAAATTGATTCGTCGGGCTTTATCATCGCCGCGCGTTCCCGCATCGGCAAACGAAAATTCGCGCCGCGAATCGTTCGCAAAAGAACCATCGTCATTCAAATCAACTGACCAAATTTCCGAATTCCGCGCCAATCCGTAATAAAGCCGTTTGCCTTTCGCCGAATTAAAAACTCCTAAACCGATGGCATCAATTCCCTGTTTTTGCGACACGATTTTGCCGGTTTTGACATCAATTTGATAAAGACCGCCGTTCGTTTCTTTGCGGGTCGAACCAAAAACCGTCGCGGCATAAAGGCTGTTCGTATCGCAGTCGAACGTCAGACCGAGAACGCCGAACGGGTTTTCCGCCGTCGGATTTTTCAGCTTCGGAAGTTCGACGAACGGTTTCATTTCCTGCGTGTTCGCGTCAACTTTATAAACTTTATTCTGCTCGTCCGGCTTGTTTTCCAAAGTATCAATCCACGGCGCGGGCGCGGCATAAACATTACCCGCCGCGTCGCGCTGAAGCGGCGCGAGACTGCCCGCCGATTTCCACGACGGGTGTTGATATTTGCGCTCGCCTTCGACCAGAATCAAACCTTGCAGAAACCTGTCCGAAGTCGAAAGCGCAACTCCATTTCCGAATCCCAAACCGCGCACGAACGCCGGAGTTTGCTGGCAGCCGACAACCGCGCCAATCGGTCGGTTCGTCCGTTTCGCGCCGGAGTTTTTGTAGAAATAAAAAAGCAGTGCGCCGACGACGAGCAAACCGACCGCGCCGACGATTATAAATTTCGGAAAATTCGCAGAGGCTTTCGCCGACGCTGAATCTTCAATAATCACAGATTCATCTTTCGTCTGCGAAGCTGATTTTTGGCGTTTCTTTTTGCTCATTCGATTTATTTGGCGACGGGCGTAATGTCAGAACCGCCTGCGTGAGCGGGCGGGTTAAACGTCATTTACATTAGTCCCTGCGATAAATTCACAAAAAATCTTACCCGCCCGCTCACGCAGGCGGTTCTGACAAATTATTTTACCGGCACGAACATCGCGCCCGAATAACACGGATGTTCGATGACTTTGTAAACGCCGTTTTCGATAATTGATTCCGCCCAACAATACTCTTTGCCCTTTTCGTCGTCGTTTTTCAACTGCGCGACATACCACAAAACAAGCGGTGAATTTTCAATCGCTTCGGGCGCGGGTTCGATGAATTTTTCAGGACCTTGACGATAATCAAGGTTGCAGCACGGTCCGATTGTTACCAAATCCGATTCGCCTTCGTCGCGGTCGGGCGCGTTTTTCGTCACATAAACGTAAGCGTTGTCGCCGCGTCCGCTGTCGTTAAATTGTCCGCGATTCGCTTCGAGATAGAAACCGTTTCCGTCTGAATCGGAAATGCGATACTGATAATTTTCCTTTGAATAAATGGTTTCCGATTTTTGATTTTGCCACGCTTCGGTTTGCCACGCTTTCCAGTCCGTGCCGGTGTATTCGGCAAAATTATCGTGGTTGCCCGCGAACGCCAGACGGGTTACGGGGCGATACGTTCCGTCGTCGCCGCAGCCGCGTCCCAAACTTCCCGCCACGACGCGAAAACGTCCGTCGTTATAAAAATCGAACCGCTGTTCGTAAGAATAATTGCACGGTGTCGGATAACCGTCGCTGTAATATTTTTGAATCAGCGAAAAACCGTTCGGAATGTCGTTGATTTTCGGTTCAACCGCCGCGACGACCGCCGCCTGACTGAAATACGGGCAGCCAACCGCATCCGAATAACCGAAGCCTTCGGTTTTTGAATAGCTGACGTGCCAGTCAACCAGTTTCGCGCTCGTCAGAATCGGTTTCCCGTTGAACGAAACATCGGAAACTTTCAAACCGTCGGAACTCGTCAGCATATAATTTAATTTCCAACCGTTTTTCTCCAGCGCGGTGTTCGTTTCGCAGTACTTTTTGGTTAAAACTTCGTTCTGCAAAGATTTTTCCGTCACGGCTTGCCCGGTCGCGCCGACCTGCGTCCAGCGCACGCCGACCAGATTTAAATCGGTCAAATCCACAATCGCCCACAAAGCCTTTTCGCCGGAAACGTAAGTCGGCGCGACGCACAGATGTTTCGACCGCTCGCATTTCGTTTTGTTAAGAGCCGTTTTCGTATTCGTCATCAAAGGATTCTGCGCCGTGCCGCCGAGCGATGTTTTAACTTCGTCGGAATTATTGGCGATGTGCGCGGCGAGTTCGGTCAAAGCGGGCGGAATATCCGGCTGCGTGTTCGGAATTCTGGTAACGGCGACGACTTTTTTAGCGGTTATATCAACGACCGCATTCGTCGTCAGATTAAGGGCGAAATTATACATTTCGACGCGCCAGCATTTACCGTTCGAGCATTGTGCCGTCGGCTGAGTAATATCGCTCTGCCGCAGCGGATAAACGCCGAAAATCTCATTAAAAAGCGGTCCGCCCGTGTTTGCGTCCTTCGTTTCATTTAAAAACCGAGCGTCTTTAACGGCTAAATCCTGCGCCGTTCGCTGATTTTCGTCCGCCGCGTCGAGAGTTAAAACCGGCGGCGAAAGTTTCAGCGTTGCGGCGATTTTCTCCAGACGTTTGGCAATCAGTTCGTCCTTTTCATTTCGCAGACGCAGGGTTAATTGTCCGGCTTCCGTTTCGGGAATTTTAGTCTCATTCGTCGTCGTACCACTGCCGCAAGCCATTAAAATCAATGACAAAAGTCCCGGCAAAATTATATTTTTCATCGCAGGTTTAACAGCCTATTTGTTTCGTGGTTCGAGCATCCGGCTTACTGTTCTAAACAAATGAAAATAAAAACTCTTAACAAATTTTGATTCATCAAATTTTCGACATTCGACACGAATTTAGACTGCTGATTTCAATATATCGGATTTTCTCCATAATTGTGAATGGAAAAAGCCCTTTTACAAAAGTTAAGTCTTTGGTTAATATACAGTTCAACTTATCTAAATCAGATGGAACAAATTTTGCTTTATTTAGCAGAATGTATGGGAGTTATCCCGATCCATACCCAAAACTACAAAAGGAGAGAAATTTATGAATGAATCGTTTGTAAGACAAATGAGCAAGTCTTTTTTTAATGTATTTGCGGCATTTTGTGTCTTGGCAGCCGTCTCATCCGTTTTCGGTCAAACCACCGGTAATATACAAGGTGTCGTTAAAGACCAAGCCGGAGCGGTGGTCGCGGGCGCGGCGGTTAAAGTAACCAACACCCAAACCGGATTAGAGCGCGAAGCCGTTACCAACGAAGACGGTATTTACCGGGTCGTCAACCTGCTTCCCGGCTCGGCTTATAAAGTCGAAGTGAACGCCACCGGATTTGCGCCGCGCATCGTAGAAAATGTGGCAGTCCGTTTAGCGACTGAAAACAGCGTTAACGTCGAACTCGGCGTAGTCGGTGCGACCGGCGAAGTAACCGTTACCGGTGAAACACCGCTGATCAACTCGACCCAGAATCAACTGTCCACGTCATATTCGCAGAAACAGTTGACGCAACTGCCCTACGGCGGCGGTTCGATTGATAATCTGGCTCTGTTGACTCCGGGCGTATTGACTCCGGGCGACGCGGATTTCACGAACGGTGTCGGCATCTCGTCGAACGGTAATCGCGGACGTTCCAACAACTTTCAGCTCGACGGTCAGGACAATAACGACAATTCGGTTGCAGGTCCGGCACTGACGATTACCAATACGGAAGCGATCTGCGATTATCAGATTACGACCAACAACCCGTCAGCCGAATTCGGACGCAATGCGGGCGCGCAGGTGAACGCCATTACCTGTCCGGGAACAAACGATTTTCACGGTTCGCTCTTCGAATATTTCGCTAACAATCGTTTGGATGCCAGAAACAATATCGAAAAACAAGTCGGAGTCGCTTACAACTTTTTAGCGAACAACGGCTTTTCTCAGCTCCAAGGATTGGCTAATCGCAACGGTCAAAATGTTTTTACCCTGAATCGTTTCGGCGGAAAATTAGGCGGTCCGATTGTCAGAAATAAAGCATTTTTCTTTGCTACATTTCAGGCTGACGTTCAAAACGGCGAAGCCGCAACCAACAATTTATCATTCGGCTCGCTCACCTTTACGCCGCAGAGCATTCGCACCGCGCAGCAGTTAGGCTTTCCGGGCGCGACCACGGTTTTCGGCAACACCGGTGTCGGCGGCGGACCGGCTTTCGCTAATGTTCCGGGAAGTTTTTTCGTTGTCCCGGCATTGTTGGATACTAACGGCGACGGCGTAGTAGATAGATTTGCCAACGCGGGCGGCGCATACACGACCGGCGCGATTGTCTGCAATATCGTTCCGGCACCCACCAACTGTCCGGTTGCTAATCGAATTCCGCTGCTCGCCGGTGAAGCTATTAGAATTTCCGGCAACAATCAGCGCGCTTACCAGCTCATTACCAAAGAAGATTTCAATATCACGGACAAAGATACGCTTAGTGTTCGTTATATTTACGACAACACCAAATTTCCGAATACTCCGGCGACGGGTGGTTTTTTGACCGGCGCATTCTTTGACGTGCCTTCAAAAAACAACAACCTCGGAATTACCTACAACCGCCTGATAAGTTCGGCATACACCAACGAAGCGCGGTTTAACTTTTCCAGATTGGATGTCAGATTCGGCGATCCCGACACGACCCTTCCGAGACCCGGCGTGGCTTTTTCGGGAGCTGTTGATTTAGGCGGAACAAATCCCGGTCTGAGTTTCGGAACGGCGAACAATCTTCCGCAGTCCCGCAAAGTTGATGTTTATCAGGAACAGGATACTTTTTCAGCGACGCTCGGTAATCATTTTGTTAAGGTAGGTTTCGACTTCCGACAACAAAAGGTTGACAACTTTTTTCTGCCCAACTTTTTGGGAGTTTTCAGATTTAGAAGCGTCGGAACCAACCCGGCTGATAATTTAGCCTGTCCGAGCTGCCGATTTTACACGACGAACGGCATTGCCCGCAGCGGAGTTAGTGCTTTTGAAAATGCGCTGCTCGGTCGTCCCGACCGCGTGACGTTTGCTCTCGGCAATCCGCGCATTCAAACTAACCAGAACGACTTCTTTTATTATGCCCAGGACGATTACCGCGTACGGTCTAATCTGACCTTGAATTTGGGTGTTCGTTACGAATACTCGTCCACGCCGTTTAACCCGATCATCGAACAGGTCAATGCCCGCGAAGCCAACCCCAGCACAGCGATTTTCGATCCGCGATTCCCGCTGTCAGACCGCACGGCGCAAAAACTGAAAACGGACAAAAATAATTTTGCGCCGCGTGTCGGTTTCGCCTATTCGCCGAACATCGGTTTGCTGGGCGACCGATTCAGCAACGGTAAAACGGTAGTTCGCGCCGGTTTCGGTATCGCCTACGATCCGAGCTTTTTCAACATCGTGCTGAACACGGTAACGGCGGCACCTTTTGCGGCGGCTGGACAATTTGTAATCACATCGCCCGGTCCGACAACCGCTGTCTTTCCGAACATTCCAACCACGACCGCGCAGCTTAATACAACACCAAACACTAACGGCGGCAATCCGCGACTTTTCAACCAAACCCGCGTTGATCCGAATTTCTACAATCCCTATACGATGCAGTTTAACGTCGGCATCCAGCAGGAATTGTTTAAAGACACGGTTTTTGAAGTCAGATATGTCGGTTCGAGAATTATCGGGCAGTATCAAACGGTGAACGGCAATCCGAATGTTTCGTTCTTAAACAGTGCCGCGACGTTTCTCGGTCTTCCGGCAGGAACATTCTCCAACGGAATTATCGGAACGCTCAGTACGCCGGCAAATCCACTCGGAAACGGCAACGGTCGCGTTGATCCGACGACCGGCGCGGTTCGTCTTCGCAATAACGGAGCGCGGTCAACCTACGACGGATTGCAGATGCGGTTCGATACCCGTCTCAACGAAGTAGTATTTAACGCTAACTATACGTTCAGCAAAACCATTGATAACGCCTCGGAAATTTTCGGTACGTTCGGCGGCGGTCAGGGCATTGCGGCGGCGCAAAATCCGTTCGACACGCTGAAGGGTGAACGCGGACTTTCGGCGTTTCACCAGAAACATAACTTTACGGCAAATTTCGTTTATGAACTGCCGTTCTATAAAAATCAGGAAGGATTTGTCGGAAGATTGCTTGGCGGATTTCAAATGAACGGTATTCTTTTCGCCGGTTCGGGTCGTCCTTATACTCCGATTCAGGTGTTCTCGAATGTTGATCCGGGTTTTGAAGGTTTCTTTACCAACGGCGTTTTGAGACCGTTCAACGGAAACCCGAACGCTCCGCAGGGAACGATTGCCTTCGGCTACGGAGCCGCTTGTCTCGCTATATTCGACGGACCGGAATGTAATCCCGACCCACTCAACCTCAGTCCGACTTTAGCCGATCCGGGCGAATTTATTATTTACAATACGCTGCGTCCCGGTTCTATCGGAACGGTCGTGGCAAACGCGCAGACGGCACAGCAGCAAGCCCGTTTGATCTACAACGACTCCGGTTTAGTAGCGATTGGATTTTTGGGCAGCTTAAACGACGCGGAAGCATTCAAGTATTTCAAGAATTATTACGGTGATGTCGGTCGCAACACTTTCATAGGCGATAAGCTGTTCCGCGCCAATTTATCTCTGACCAAGACGACGCGAATCAATGAAACGTTGAAAGTCGAAGTCAGAGCAGAAGCGACAAATATCTTCAACCGAAGAAATTTCGGAGTTCCCGATGCGATTACCGAAGATGCTTCTTTCGGTCCATATGTCGGAAGTTTCCAAAATCCCGGCTTTAACGTCGGCGAGTCCCGCTCGATTCGAGTCGGTGTCCGTTTCTTATTCTAAAATAGTCGAAAAATTATTTTAGGTTTTGGGAGAAGGTGTAAAAGCCTTCTCCTTTTTAGTTTCTAACCGCAATATCGAACCTGTCCGTTCGGGATATTTATATCTTTCGATGATGTGGTAAAATTTTTCAAATGTCTGTCAACTCTTCCAACTCACGACTCGCCGTTACACCGCTCGGAGCGGGTGATTTGATTGATCGTGCGGTGCGGTTTTACCGGCAGAATTTCTGGACTTTCGTGTGGATTGCCGCGCCGCCGATTATTATCGGGACGCTGATTTCCATCGGCTGGACTTTTCTGGGACGCGGGCTTTTTTCCGCCGGAGCGTCGCGCAACGGCAATGAGATGGTTTCTTATTATCTGTTCGCATCGCTCGGAACGATTATTATCTGGCTGGCGGAAACCGTCGCCGTCTTGTCGGTGATGGGCGGCGCGTCGCGCAATTTCGTTCGTCATCTGCTGTTCGGCGAACCGCTGTCGTTTCGTGAAACTTACCGCAATGTCTGGAATCGAATCAGCGGTCTAATCGTTGCTTCTTCGCTCATTGCGTTTCTGCTCGGCATCGTCGGAATATTTGTTTTTTATTTCGGTCTCGCCATTGCATTTCTCTCGGTAATGCTGGTTGCGTTTGCCCTCAGTTTTTCGCCGTTTTTGATTATCGTCGTTTCGATTGTGTTGAGCGCGGCGATCATCATCGGAACGGGCTGGCTGTTTTTTCTCATCGCGTCGCGGTTTGCGTATGTGCAGCAGGTGATGCTGGTCGAAGGTCAGGGCATTTTCGGCGCGTTGAGCAGAAGTACAACATTGGCGAGCGGCAACGTCAAACGCTTTGCCGCGCTGTTCGTCTTTACGACGGTGGCGACATATTCGGCACTTTCGCTTTTTTATGTGCCGCTCGGTTGGTATGCTTATTGGGAAGGAATTCAGGTATTCAGTTTCGACAAAGATTTGATTCCGGCGTGGTATGAAATTGCCGGTCAGGTCGTCTGGCAGGCGAGTTTTATTCTGCTCGTGCCGGTTTGGATGATCGGATTATGTCTGCTTTACGTTGACGAGCGTGTGCGGCACGAAGGTTACGACATCGAACTTCTGGCGGCGCAAAGGCTCGGCGAAATTCCCGCCGTGCCGGACGATTTCATCAATCCTTTGCAGCCGGCTCTAGCTAATCAATTATCGCCGCCGCCGAAATTTAAACAGGATTCTTCGACAACGACGACGCTCGGATTAAGTTAAATAAAGCCGTTTCAAAAATAATGTTTCGTTTTCAATTTTACATTTTACATTCTAAATTCTTCATTTTTTTTCGTATAAAAATTAAAAATGAAGAATGTAAAATTTAGAATTACCGATTTTTCAAATAACTCTGTTAAAAGATAAATTTCACCATCAAAGGATTAACGATGAACGCCGTCCAACATCGCCAATTTTGTAAAAAACTCTCTGCCGGTTCTCCGCGTCTCGCCGTGATTTTCCTGCTCGGTTTTCTTTTGCTGACACCTGCTGCGACGTTCGCCGAAACGCTCAAGCAATATCACGAAGACGTTAAAGTATCGAATACATTAATCGAAAATCTTTTGTACCCGGATGACGACGACGAATCATCGTCCGAAAGTCTCGCACGGTTGGAGCAGGACACTTTGAAACGGATTCGCGGTCGTCTGCCGGCGACTGAAACGGTCGAATGGCAGGGCGGAAGCGTCGAAACCGATAACCGATGGCTGGCGGAAAAACTCGATAAGTTCGAGCAAACGCCGCCGACAAACGACAAACGCGGAGAGATTTTGATCGAAATCGCCGACCGGCTCGAAGCCATCGAAGTAAAACTGAACGAACTCGAAAAGCCGCCCGTTTCGACGCGCACAAAAGACGAGGACAAACAAAAACTGGCGGAAATTCTGCGTCGTGAAGAATATCAAAAGCCCGCCGAAAAGAAAGAACCGAGTTTAGCCGAAAAAATCCAGAAGCAAATCGCCGAATGGCTCGAAGCGATATTTCCGCGCCCGAACATTACGCCGTCGGTTCCCGGCGATTTCCAATCGCTCTCGTTCGTTCTGCAAATCGTTCTTTTCGCTTTGCTTCTCGGTGTCATCGCCTTTGTGGTTTATCGTTTCGCGCCGTTTTTCGCCAAGCGGTTTCGCAGCCGGGAAACGAAGGAGAAAAAGGAGCGCGTCATTCTGGGCGAGCGTTTGGCGGACGACGAAACGGCGCACAATCTTTTCGCCGAAGCCGAAAATCTGGCGCGGCTCGGCGATTTGCGCGGCGCGATTCGCAAAGGCTACATCGCGCTTTTGTGCGATTTGAGCGACCGTCAGGTGATCCGGCTTTCACAGCACAAAACCAACCGCGATTACCTGCGCGACGTGCGGCAGAAAAACGAACTTTATCAAAATATGAACGGCTTAACGCTGAACTACGAACGCCATTGGTACGGCTTCGATGAAGCCGAAACGACGGATTGGGAGAATTTTAGAGACGGCTATCGAAAAGCGGTCGGGAGTAGATAATTACGAATTTCAAATTACGAATTACGAATTCTTGTAATTGAAAGTAATCGGTTGTTTTGTAAGTTCATCTATTTCTCAGATTGAATTTGACGAACTGAAATTCGTAATTCGTAATTTGAAATTCGTAATTGATTCACTATGAAGCAGCGATTTCTCATAATCTTTTCAGTTTTTCTCCTGATTTTTCTTCTTATCGGGCTGAACGCCGTGTCTTACGTCAAGCAGGAGAAAACGCCGGACAGCGAAACTAATCCTAACCGTTCGAGTTATAACACGGGCGCGACCGGCACGCGGGCGTTTTATGATTTGCTGGCGGAAACCGGGCGACCCGTAACGCGATGGCAGGAATCGCCGTCGGAGCTTTCGATTAACGATAAAAATAAACCGTCGGTCTATGTCGTCGTCGGGGAAACACGCCGCGAATTCAGCGACAAGGAAATCGAGCAGATTATGCGTTGGGTTTCAAAGGGCGGCAGACTGGTTTTGATTGACCGCAATCCGCCGTCCGAGTTTTTGAAAACGACGGCTGATTGGGGAATCACCGCTGCCGCCGCCGCGAAAGATTACCCTTTTCTCGCTGACCCGTCGGACATCAAGCAGATGACGGACAAAACCGCCGCCGCCAAACCCGTCCAGCCGACCGTTTATACTCAGAAGGTGAACGCGGTGCAGGCATCGCGGTTCGCTTCGGCGATAAATTTTGAATTTTTCGAGAACACGACGGCGACCGTTGCCGCGCCGTCGCCCGCGCCGACCTTTTCGACTTCCGACAAAACGAAGTACGAACCGCCGCCGCGAGATTTTCCGGCTCCACCGCCGCCTGCCAATACCAATACCGGAGACGACGATTATTACGAATCCGATTCGCCTGTTTCCGGCGGCAAAAATGAAGGAATCGCCACGAAAATCGGCAGCGCACCGACGAACGAAATACCGACGATTCCTGCGCCGGTCGCGCACATCGCCGACAAAAATAAAGTTTTGCTCGCTGACTTCCCTTTCGGCGCGGGCAGCGTCGTGTTTTTGTCCGACCCGTTCATCGTTTCCAACGGCGGTATTAATTTAGTTGACAACGCGCAGTTGGCGATCAATCTCGTCGCTTCCGGCAGCGGCGGCATCGCGTTCGACGAATTTCATCAGGGTTACGGCGCGGGGCAGAACCGTCTGCTCGATTACTTCGCGGGAACGCCTCTGACGGCGGTTTTCTTTCAACTCGCCGCGCTCGCCGCCGTGATTTTTTACACGCAGAGCCGCCGTTTTGCCCGACCTATTCCGGCTGATGAACCGAACAGATTATCGAAACTCGAATACGTCGCGGCGATGGCTGAATTACAGCAGCGCACGAAGGCTTTCGATCTGGCGATGGAAAATATCTACAAAGATTTTCGCCGCCGCGTCTCGCGTCTGGTCGGCGCGGACGCTCTGAAAACTTCGCCTGCCGAATTAGCCAGATTGATTGCCGAACGCGCTAAATTGAATCGAATCGAACTCGAAAATCTGCTGGCAAGCTGCGAAGCGATTATGTACGGTGAACCGACGAATAAAAAAGAAATGATCGCACTGACGGCACGTTTGCGCGAAGTCGAAGAAACGCTCGGATTACAGCGACGAAAACGGCGAAACGGACAGTCGTGAATAGACAATTTCGGGCAGAGGAACAGCGTTCACGGACAGAGAAACAGCTTTCGCGGGCAGAGAAACAGCTTTCGCGGGCAGAGAAGCGACGTTCCTGCATCCAGAATTGACGTTCCTGAGTCCAGAATTACAAAATCTGGACTCAGGAACGTCAATTCTGGACTCATATTTGGTAATTCTGGATGCAGGAACGCCGTTCACGGGCAGAGAAACGGCGTTCCTGCATCCAGAATTAGTAAATCTCGACTCAGAAATGGCGTTCACGCATTGACGGACGGTATTCATCGAGATTAAAAACTGTTGATTTACTCGTATTTATTGATTTTTATGTCAACCGCCGATTTAATTTTGCTGATTGTGCTGTTCTTTATCACGAGCGCGGTCGGTGTCGTAACGGGCAGCAATTCGCTGATTACCGTTCCCGTGATGTTTCAGTTCTGTATTGATCCGAAAGTCGCGGTGGCGACGAATATGTTCGGCTTGACGTTTATGAATATCGGCGCGACGATTCCGTTTTTGCGGCAGGGAATAATTGATAAAAAGAAAGTTGCGCCGCTCGTTTTTATAACTTTGATCGCTTCGGCAATCGGCGCGGGTTTAGTGATTTTCATCACGCCGCAGAACATCAAACTGCTCGTTTCGGCAGCGATGATTGTCGTAGCGGTTTTCACTTTAATCAAACGCGATGCCGGAATTGCCGCCGTCGCCGAAATCTCGAATCGCGCTCGGATTTTGACATATATTTTAACCTTTGCGCTCGGCATTTACGGCGGACTTTACAGCGGCGGCTACGTTACGATGCTGACCGCCGTCTATGTCGCGTTTTTCGGAATGACGTTCACCGAATCGGTCGCTTCGACAAAGCTAATCAACGTCTTTTCGTCGCTGATTGCTTCCGCGATTTTTATGTGGCAAGGTTTAATTGATTACAAATTAGGCGCAATTCTCGCCGTTACAATGTTCATCGGCGCATACATCGGCGCATACACCGTCACGAAATTAAGCGACGTTTGGCTGAAACGAATCTTTTTAGCAACGGTCTTAATTTTAGCGGTCAAAACTATCTTAGATTTTGGATTTTAGATTTTGGATTTTGGATTGTTTGACGATTGAGGTTATGGATGAGAAGGAGTTCAAAAATCGAACGAAGAAAATTGCCTTGCGAATTATTAAGCTGGTCGAATCTTTGCCTAAGACGACTTCCGGCAGCGTCATCGGCAAACAACTTTTGCGGTCGGCAACATCGGTCGGCGCAAACTATCGGGCGGCGTGTCGCGGAAAATCAACTGCCGATGTGATTCATAAACTCAGCATCGTCGAAGAAGAAGCCGACGAAAGTTTATATTGGCTGGAACTTTTAATAGAATCAGAGTTAGTTCCCGAAAGAAAGCTGTCGGAATTGCAAAAAGAGATGAACGAAATCACGGCAATGATTGTCTCGTCAATCAAAACACTACGAGCTAAATCAACAAGCAATCCAAAATCCAAAATCTAAAATCCAAAATCTATACTATGACTCCAACAGACGCAGAAGAAACCATCATTCAAAACAATGACGCGGAAACGGAAGAAATGGCGGAAATCGCTCGAACAATCCAAAATCCAAAATCTAAAATCCAAAATACATTAAATTACACGCCGACGGCGGTCGCTCACATTACCAATGAACTCAGCAAGGTGATTGTGGGACAAGAAGCCGTAATCGAGCAAATTTTAGTAGCGGTTCTCGCCGAAGGACACGCGCTGCTCGAAGGCGTTCCGGGAACGGCGAAAACTTTGACAGTGAAAACTCTGGCAAATATCATCGGCGCAGAATTTTCGCGCATTCAATTTACGCCCGATTTAATGCCGTCGGACATCACTGGCACGAACGTCTTCAATATGCAGACTTCGCAATTCGCGCTGCGGCAGGGACCGATTTTCACCGATATTTTGCTCGCTGACGAAATCAATCGTACGCCGCCGAAAACGCAAGCCGCGCTGCTCGAAGCGATGGAAGAACGCCAGACGACGATTGACGGCGAACGCTATCCGCTCGCGCCTTTGTTCACCGTTCTGGCGACGGAAAACCCGATTGAATACGAAGGAACTTACCCTTTGCCCGAAGCGCAGTTAGACAGATTTTTGATGAAAATTCTGATTGATTACCCGGACGCAAACGCGGAATTAGAAATCGTTTCGCGCTGGGACGCGGGCTTTAACGCCCGTCAATTCGAGCAGGTCGAACTCGCGCCGCTGCCGCCGGAATTTTCCATTCAAAAATGCCGCGCTGAAGTCAAAGCGATGCGAACCGAACCCGGCGTTCAAAAATACATCGTCGAAATCGTCAGAAAATCACGGCTGCATCCGACGATTCTCTACGGCGCAAGCCCGCGCGCCTTAGTCGCGTTATTGCTCTGCTCAAAAGCCCTCGCCGCCATTCGCGGACGCGATTTCCCGACACCCGATGACGTACGCGATGTCGCCGCGCCGGTCTTACGTCATCGTTTAGCTTTGAGAGCCGAAGCCGAACTCGACGGCGCGACGACCGATATGGTGATTTCGGATATTTTGAAAACGGTCGAAGTGCCGAGATAATGAAAAATTAAAAATTTGGAATTGTAGCCAAAGTAATTAGGAAAGAATAAATATGAATTGTAAAACTTTCAAAACATATTCAATTTGGTTAAGTCAGGTAAATGCGGCTGTTTCACTCATCATTGTAGTATTTATTCAAAGTAAACATATTTTTTATTCAGGCAAGGCGGCAGGACAATTGCTTTTTATTGCTATGATTACTGCCGCACTTGCCTTTATATTTGGCATTGCATCGCTTCCGCGTTGGCAAGGTTTTCTAGCATTGGCAATTTTTGGTTATGTTGCATATTGCATCTTATTTACATCACTTTATGCAATTCCTTGAATAAAAACCTTACACTCAAAATACAACTCAACACTTTCCACTATTCCGTAAATTCAATCGTATCGCCGTGCATCCAACCGGAGATTCCGTGTTCACAAGTTACTTTGTACCAAGGACTATTCGGATTTTCGCGTTCGCCGATTTTTATACGGTCGTCTTTCGGCAAGATTGAAACTTGCGCGGCGAATTTGCTCGGAGCGGAACGAACGTAGGCGTTGAGCGTGATGACGCGACCGTTAAATTCGTCATCGGCGGCAGACGTTTTTTCCTCGTGTATTTTATTCGATTCAAGGGCGTTGATGTTGCTCAGTAAAGAATTGGCGTTCGGCGTTGGCGCATTGGCGTTTTGATTGGAGATGGTAACTTTTTCCGTCTGATTTTTATTATTCGTTTTGACGTTCGCGGTATTGTCATTTTGATTAAAAGTCCGCGCAATCAGCAATCCCGCCAATACCAAACCGCCGCCGAGAATCAAGCCGACAATTAAAAATAAAAGATATTTGCCCGTGTTGCGCTGTTTCTCGACGATGATCGTCGGACGATTCGCGGGTTGATAATTGAATTGTTCAGTCGGTTGATTTGCCGTGCCGACATCAACAATGATCGGGTCGTGGCGGATAATAGTTTCCTCTTCATCGTCGTTAAAATTATGTTCCGGCGCGGTTTCTTCGACCAGAACCGAACCGTCGTTCAAGCAAAACTGAGTTTCATCGCCATAGACCGTGCTGCACTGCGGGCATCTTTTCATAATGGTTGTTTATCTAAAACCTTTCGGCAATTTGCTATAATTATAAATCGCTTTGCCGGCAAATCGAAACGGCGAAGGTTTGAGAGACGAAATGAAAATAGCGGTAGCAATGAGCGGCGGCGTGGATTCTTCGAGCGCGGCGGCACTTTTAAAAGAACAGGGACACGAACTCGTCGGCTTTACGATGCAGTTGTGGAATCAGCGACGCGGCATTTCGGTTGACGAAAACGGCGATCCTTTGCCGTCGCGCTGCTGTTCGCTCGACGATGTTTATGATGCGCGGCGCGTGGCGGAAAGTTTGGAAATGCCGTTTTACGTTTTGAATCTCGAAAAAGATTTCGAGCGTGATGTCGTCGAACCATTCGTGCAGAGTTATTTAGACGGCGAAACGCCGATTCCGTGCGTCGCGTGTAATTCGCGTTTGAAATTCGCGTCTTTGGACAGAATGGCGATTAGTTTGGGCTGCGAAAAAGTCGCCACCGGGCATTATGCGCGAGTCGAATACGACGAAACGGCAAATCGTTACAGATTATTTCGCGGCAAAAATCACTGGAAAGATCAAAGTTATTTTCTGTGGGAATTGACGCAGGAACAACTTTCACACGCTTATTTTCCTTTGGGCGAAATGCTCAAATCGGAAGTCCGCGACATCGCCCGCGATGCGAATCTCTATGTCGCTGAAAAACAGGAATCGCAGGAAATATGCTTCGTACCGGACGGCAAATATTCCGAATTTATTGACCGTTATTTAAACCACGAAGACCGCGCCGACGAACTCCCGAAAGGCGGCGAAATCGTCAACGCCAATGGAGAAAAAATCGGTGAACACACAGGAATTCACCGCTACACCATCGGACAGCGCAGAGGTTTGGGCATCGCGCACGAAAAACCTTTGTACGTCGTGCAGATCGAACGCGCCAAAAATCAAATCATCGCGGGTGAAAAGGAAGAATTATTGTCAACGGAATTCATCGCCAAAGGCGTAAATTGGGTCGCGTTCGATGCGCCAAGCGAACCAGTTCGCGCCGATGTAAAAGTGCGCTATCGCCACGAACCGGCAACCGCGACAATTTACGCGCTGCCCGACAATCGTGCGCGAATCGTTTTCGACGAACCGCAATCCGCCATCACGCCCGGACAGGCGACGATTTTCTATAACGGCGAAGAAGTAGTCGGCGGCGGCTGGATCGTGAAAAATTAAAAAGGAAAATTAAAATGACAAAAGATAAAAAAAGATTAAGCAAAACCGCGAAAGCGGCGTTGAAAATATTGAATGACTCGAAACTTCTGGCAAACGCCAAAGCGTCGGACGAAGCGAAGGCATCACAGACTTTCGAGGCGGAAGCTCCGCCGAGCAAAGTCAGCACGGCGATAAAACCGCGACCGGATAAAAAGCGCGGCTAGGCAAATCGTTTCAGATTCTTTCCGCGCCTTCGATTTCTAAAATCAAATCCGCGCCGTAACATTTGGCGGGCGTTTGAAACCCGGCTTGAAAATTACCCGCTGAGATTTTACCGGCAACGGCGAGCGCGGTTAAAACGGTCGTCGTGTAGCCTTCGGGACAAACGAGACGCGCTTCGACTTTTTTTCCCTGCGCGTCCGACGCTTCGCCCCAGAGATAAGTTTTGCCGTTTGCTCGTTCCGCTTCGTTTGGTCCGCCTTCGGGAATTTTACTTTGCAGATAACTTTGAATCGGCTTGGTTTTCAAAAGCCAGCCGAGATAGCGGCTCAACTTCAATAATTTCAACTGCGCTTCCGGCACGATTGTATAAACTTCGATGTTCGGAATCGCGGTCGAATAAAACGCCGTCGCCACATCGCCCCACGGAATCGTAACGCCTGTTTTCACAAATTCACCGAAATCAATTTCGCGCGTTTTGTAAGCGGAAGGAACTTTGACGATTTCACCGTTGCGCCGAATCGCGCCGCCGTTTCCGGCGTTCATCGTCATCGTCGCTCTCGTGCCGTGCGAGATGCCGCCCAAACCGTAAAAAGCCAGCGTCAAATCAGTCGCCGCCGGCAGAAGATTTTTCAGATGCCGCGCCAGACAATCCGACGGCACGACATCAAAACCGACTCCGGGCATCATCATTATTCCCGCATTTTTTGCCGCTTCATCGCGCCGCGCCATCGCCTCGAAAACGGAGATTTCGCCCGTAATATCGGTGTAATGTTTGCCGAGCCGCAAGCAGGCTTCGACCATTTTTTCCGACGTGAGCGAAAACGGTCCGGCGCAGTGAATGACAAAATCAACTTCCTTCAACGTATATTCGAGCGACTTTTTATCTTCGAGCGAAAACGTGCGGCAAACTAAGTTCAAATCCTTCGCCAGCGGTTCGACTTTATTCTGACTTCTGCCCGCCAAAATCGGTTTCAATCCGCGCCGCACGGCTTCGCGGGCGATCAATTCGCCGGTGTAACCGTTTGCGCCGTAAATCAAAAATTTATTCATTCTCGTTCGCCAAAATTTCCTGCACGCGCCCGACTTGCCCGTCGGTTAAACGGACTTTGATGCCGTGCGGGTGATTGCTCGAATTGGTCAATAAATCTTTCACAACGCCGACGGTTCGTTTGCCCGTGCGCTGGTCTTGTTTCAAAACGATGGCGACTTTTAATCCGGCGCGGATGTTTTTTCTTTCGCGGTTGGGCATTTTATTTGGTCTCCAAAGTTCGCATTATAAACGCGATTTGTCCGAGATGATAGGCGTTGTGGTCGGCGGCGAGCATCGTTTCGCGCAGAACGGTTTGCCCGTCGCCGTGTGGAATTCGGGCAAACAAATCAGTTTTTTCATCGCTGATTAAATCGCGCAAATTCTGTAAATCTTTCAGAATTTGCCCGCACGAACTTTTCCAATCGTCCGTTGTCGCTTCTATTTTGTTCCAGTAACCATCGGGAAATTTCGGCGAAATGTGTTTTTCGTCGCAGCTGAATTCCACGATGTCGTGCTGCGCGATTCGCAGATGTTCGAGCAATTCCCAAGCCGTGTGCGGCGCGTTTTCGATTTTTGTATTGATTTTATCAACCGGAAATTCCTTCAAAACCGTTTCCAAATCAATGTGCGCCGATTTCCCTTTTAACAATTCGAGCAGATGTTCGCGTAATTCTTTTTGATCGTCCATAAATTTCAAAAAAGTTTTAAGTTTAATTTTTGCGTCGCTTCGAGCCGGTCTAAAAATATCGTACGGTGAATTTCCTTCGCGCCCAAAACTTCAAAATGCGGAGTCATCACCTGCACGTCGAGCCACTTTGCGCCGCGTGATTTCAGGTGTTCGATTAAAAAAAGCAGAGCCATTTTCGAAGCGTTCGAGGCGCGGTGAAACATACTTTCGCCGCAGAACACGCCGCCTGCGTCAACGCCGTACAGCCCGCCGACCATTTCGCCCGCCGCATTCCAAACTTCGACGCTGTGCGCGTCGCCCGCCGCGTGAAACGCGCAGTATGATTCGATAAATTCCGAAGTAATCCAGGTTCCCTTTTCGTGCGAGCGTTCGACACGCGAGCAGTTTTCGATGACGGCGCGAAAATCTTTATCAATCGTGAATGTAAAATCCGTCTTCTTTAGTTCTTTCCGCAAAGATTTCGGAACGTGCAGATCGTTGAATTCCAGAATGGCGCGAAGCTCCGGGCAGAACCAGGGCAGCGGCAGATTTTCGATTCCCCACGGAAAAATTCCGGTGCGATAAGCGACGCGCAGATTTTCAATCGTCATCTCGCCGCCGAAACCGATGATGTCGCGGGCGTTGTAAAAAAAATCGCCGAACGAAACCCATTCGGTGAATTCGTGAAAGCGCGGGTTCGGGAAATTTATCGAAACCATATTCGGGAGAATTCGTATGTTTTTTGCGTCGTCGAGATGAAAACACTATAATCACAGCCAACTGTTTAGCGATTATAAATCATCTTTTATGATTGCAACATTTCCCCGAAGAAATTCAAAGAGGAGTAACTAATGAAAACTAAATTTTTCGCTGCGCTCGTCGCCTTCGCCTTCGTTTTGAACGCTTTCGTCGGCACGGCATTCGCCGACACGAAAACGGCTCGCAAAGCCAAGCCGGTTAATTCACTCGCCGCGCTTTTGCCCACATCGGACGGCATTTTGACGATTGACACGCAGCGGCTTTTAAGCGAAGTCGTGCCGCAGATTTTGTCAGCCAAGCCGCAGACGATCACCGACATCAACAATTTTCTCGACGAAATCAAAACGAAAGCCGGAGTTGATTTGCGGCAGTTCGAGCAGTTGGCAATCGGAATTTCGATGAAGCAGTTTTCCGACGAAGGTTTCGATTTAGAGCCGGTGATTCTGGCTCGCGGCAAAAACAATGCAAACGGGTTGATCGCGCTGGCGAAATTGGCGGCGAACGGCAAATACCGTGAGGAAAAAATCGGCGTGCGAACCGTTTATGTTTTCACCGTCGAACCGCCGAAGGAAATGAAAAGCACCGAACCGCCAGCGACCAGCGACACTGGCGACCAGCCAGTCGCGCCGCCGAAAAAAGATTCGTGGCTCGACAAAGGCATCGAGCGGACGATTGATAATTTTTTTAAGGAACTCGCCGTTACGTCATACGACAATAATACGCTCGTCGTCGGTTCACCCGTTCGCGTCCGCGACACGCTGACCGCCAAAGTGCGCGGCAACGCGGCTCTGCTCGGTTCAATCAACCGCAAACCGAACGCCGTCGCCGCCTTCAGCGCAAATTTGCCGAACGGTTTGGGCGATTTGATTGAACTCGACAACGATCAGATCGGAAAGACTATTAATTCAATCCGCCAAATATCGGGCGCGATGGAGTTAATCAGCGGCGACACGGCAGTTTCGGCAACGGCGAAAACCGTGCGAATCGAAGACGCGCAAAATTTGCTCGAAACTTTACAGGGTTTGCAGATGTTCGGGAAATCGCTGCTCGGCGGTTCAAAAGCTGCCGACAAACAGGTGTACAGCCGGATGATTGACAACGCGAAATTCACGCGAACGCAGACGACGGTCGCGCTCGACTTGCAAGTTCTGCAAAGCGATATTAACATTCTGCTTGGCGCGAAGTAAGATTTTATTTCGTTTCTCTCCTCGAAAAACTTCGGCTGGCGGAAAGCGTTTTCCGCCAGCCATTTTTTTATTTTTCCAGACGGAAATTTTTCCCGTAAAATAAATTTTAATGAAAAGAAAACAATTAAATGCCGTCGCTTTTTTCGCACTTTTATTCGCGTGTCTCGGATTCAATTTCGGGTTTTCGACGGCGGCGCAAATCAATCGCCCACGGACTACGCCGACTCCAACGCCGAAAGTTTCGCCGACTCCGAAAATTTCAGCGACTCCGACATCAACACCGTCGCCGACTCCAACCGCAACTCCTACGCCCACGCCCGCGCAATTTTCGACCTTGCCGGAATTGCAGGCGAAAATTCAAAACGTGCTGGCGCGTCCCGAATTGCGGCGCGGCAACATCGGTGTAAAAATCGTTTCGCTCGATACGAATAAAATTATTTACGAACAGAACGCCGAAAAGTATTTGATGCCCGCTTCGAATATGAAAAGTTTCACGGTGGCAACAGCAATCGAAAAACTTTCGCCGGATTTTCGATTCGTAACGAGCGTTTATGCGCCCGCGATGCCGGACGCAAGCGGCACGATCAAAGGTGATTTAATGATTTACGGACGCGGCGACGTTTCGATTTCGACGGCTTTTAATGACGGCGATTATTATCGGGGTCTCGACGCGCTCGCCGCGAAAATCGCGGCGACGGGAGCAAAAAGAATTGAAGGAAATCTGGTCGGCGACGAAAGTTATTTTACGGGAAATCCGATTCCGTCCGGCTGGGAATGGGACGATTTGCAGTGGTATTACGGCGCAGAAGTTTCGGCTTTGCCCGTCAACGACAACGCCGTTGATTTAAGCGTCAAACCCGGCGCGACGATCAATTCACCGTGCTTTATTCAAACGCTGCCCGTCAACACGATTGTTAAAATCGTCAACCGCTGCACGACCGTCGCGGGCGGTACGAAACGAGAAATCCGCGTCGTCAAAAAACTCGATCAAAACATTCTCGAAGTTTCCGGCACGATGCCGATGGGCGACGGCGGTTATAAAGGTTCGGTCGCCGTCTCGCGCCCGTCGCAGATTTTCGTCGAACTGCTGCGCGGACTTTTGATGCAGAAGGGCGTGAGCATTACGGGACAAAACAAAGTCATCAACGCGCCGGAAAAATTATCTGCGCCGATGCTTTCCATCAATTCGCCAATCGAACTCGCGCGGCTCGAATCGCCGCCTTTGAGTTTCATCGCCGCGAAAACATTGAAGCCGAGCCAGAACACCTACACCGAAACGATTCTTTGGACGCTCGGCGAAGAAGTCGGCAGAAAACAAATCTTATTGAATACGACGAATTTCAATCAGGATTTATCGAAAAGAACGAGTTCCGAATTAGGTTTGCGCGTCGTCGGAAAATTTTTAGACGAAATCGGTTTGCCGTCCGACAGCATCGTTCAATGGGATGGTTCGGGACTTTCGCGGCACGATTTAATCACGCCCGCGTCCGCCGTCGCGCTTTATACATATATGTCGAAAAGCCGTTACGCGCAGGTTTGGCGCGACGCGCTGACCATCGGCGCGGTTGACGGAACGCTGAAAAATCGTTTCAAAAACACCGTCGCCGCCAACAACGTGCGCGGCAAAACCGGGACGATTGATCAGGTTTCCAGCCTGTCCGGTTACGTTACGAGTTTGGCGGGCGAGCGAATTGTTTTTTCGATCATCATCAACGGCGTTGAAGAAACTCAATTAAGACAGGCGACGATTGACGAAATCGTCCTCGCGCTGGCGGGTTTCAATGCGAAAACGCATTGAAAAAGGCAAAAGTAAAAAGGCAAAAGGCAAAAGTAAAGAAATAAATTCCGACCTTTTGCCTTTTGCCTTTTTACTTTTGCCTTAACGGATTACCAGCGCGAATAACCGCCGCCGCCGCCGCCGCCGCCGCCGCGATTGCCGCCGCCACCGCCACCGCCGCGATTGCCGCCGCGTCCGCCGCCGCCGCCGCCGCCGAAGCCGCCGCGTCCGCCGCCGCCGCCGCCGCGATTTCCACCGCCGCCGCCTTCTTCACGCGGGCGGGCTTCGTTAACGACCAAATTGCGACCGTCAAAATCCTGTCCGTTAAATTGTTCAATCGCCGCCATCGCTTCTTCTGAAGATGCCATTTCGACGAAGCCGAAGCCACGCGAGCGTCCCGTGTCGCGGTCTTCGACGACTTTCGCCGATTCAACCGTTCCCGCCTGAGCGAAATGCTCGTGCAAATCATCACTCGTTACACCGAACGACAAGTTTCCAACGTATAGTTTTGTACTCATTTAATTTTTTCCTGATTTCTAACTTGAATGAAGCAAAGGTTGGCGAGAATTTCTGGAATGAATTTTCTCAAAAGATTGTTAAATTTATCTGCGACACGCCCGACCTTTTTTACGATCACCTTATAAAAACGAACCTGCTTCCGAACTTTATCCAAACTCTCGAACCGAACCGAAGCCGTCGCTAACCTTATCTTGAACGGGCGCATCTTCCAGAGATACTTTGAGAGCAAAACTTTTGTCAGTATGCCTTTTTTTTATTTTTTAGGCAAGGCAATTTTTTGAAAATCAGGGTGCGATTGAAAGAATTTTCGTAACGCTTTCAGGCGTTTGCTCGTTTCCCAAATGAAAATGCGGCGCATTACCGGCTCAAGCGCGAAACGCAGCCAACGTGGTTTAGCAGTAAAATTCACTTTGTAAATCACCTCCGATTGATTTTCGTCAATCGCAACGTGCCGGATACTCGCCGCAAATGAGTCGAAAAATGGCGGCTGGTTGAGCAGTTTGACGGCGGCAACTTTTCCTTTTTCAAACGAAACATACTGCGTTCGCAGCGCGAATCCGCCTAAAATCATTTTGCCGCGACAGACGGAAATCGCGCCTTTCCCTGCTTCCGTAAATTCCGGTTCGAGATACGCTTCCTGCAAAAGCGTATCCCATTCGAGCCGCCGATTGTAATCGTGCAGCAGTTCAAAAACCTCATCCGAAGAAGCCGGAATCGTTTCTCTTATCTCAGATGTCGGCACAAAATTTAATTTTTCAATCTATTTTAATAAGCATTAACTTGCCAAATACTTTTATCTTGAAAGCTAACTTTAATGATAGCGAGTTTAGATTTTTTGTCATAACAACTTTTTATTTGCTCTGTATAATTAATCGTTCCGCCGCTGCCCTTCGGAAATATTACTGAGGATTTTTCAGACAACTCAGTTTCTTCAGAATTTATTTCGTCTGTGACAATTATTTTACCGTCTTTTTCCGCAACGCATCCGAAAGTATAATTTGAAATCGTTTTGTCGGATGTGTTTGTAAATACGAATAAACCGTTTCTAAAAATTCCTATCTCAAGCGGGGTTTGGGAAGGATTTATCAAAATGCTGTCCTTCAAAACAAAAGATTCTTTATCGGTTCGCGGTATTTTGTTAGAGTCGGTCGTAAATGTTTCAATTTGCGAGAGATTTTTAGATTCAAGTTTATAGCAGGGTAAAGTCTTCTCAAACGGTAAATTCTCAAAATCAATTCCCCAAGTTCGGTCTATTTGAGGAAACATTCCCGTTATTTTGTTACCTGTCGAAAAGTAAGAAAACTGGAGTTTTTCGAGTGTCGAATCACAATCTTTTTCGCGGGTTAGAATGAATTTCCATTGAGTGGCGTTTTCATTGTTGTATGGTGTTTTCTCATCCTTCAAATGCCATATGTATTTTACTAAAACATACTTTGAATCAACTTTTTCTTTTAGTTTTTCGTCAACACGAACGATTAGCAAACGCTTATTTACTGCATTTGAATCGTAAATATGACCATAAATTCTATCTTTTCCAACAACGGTTCCGACTATTTCTGTTTTCCCGCCTTGAGCAATAACATTTAAGTTATTGATAAAAACAAAAGTCATCAGAAGAAAAAATTTTAACCGCATAAGATTTAACTCTCCTTCAAAACATTCAAAATCTTATCGTGAATGCCTCCGAAACCGCCGTTCGACATAATCGCCACGACATCGCCGTCTTTTAATTCGGGCGCGAGATGCTCGACAATCGAATCGGCATCGGGAAACGACATCGCCGGTTTCCCCTGCAATTTTATATCTTCGACGAGTTCGCCAACGTCCAAAACTTTTCCGAGTTCTGACGCTTTCGATGTGTTATAAACTCCGGCGATGACGACGTAATCGGCATAATTAAACGCTTTGCGATACGGCTCCTGAAAAACCGCCAGCCTCGACGACCACGAGCGCGGCTCGAAAACCGCGATCAGACGTTTGCCGTCGTACTTCATTCGCAGAGCTTTCAAAGTTTCCTCGACCGCCGTCGGATGATGCGCGAAATCGTCGTAAATCGTCACACCGTCGGCCATCCCCACGACCTCGAGGCGCCGCTTGACGCCGGCGAA
>CAXTKJ010000051.1:0-37411 GCA_964244835.1 uncultured Pyrinomonadaceae bacterium | reverse complement strand
CGCCAGACGGCAATATCCGTGCGCCCGTCACCATCGTAATCCCCTGGCGTGAATATATCGTCCGAAAATCCGAACGGAGTATTTGCCGCGCTTCCGTCGGGACGCAGAGTAAAAATTGAATTGATGTTGCCGTTAATCACCCGCGATATAATGTAGTCGGCGCGACGATTGCCGTCAGTATCAAGCAGATTTGCCGCCGATGACGCGGGTGAAGTCGCCGCCGAAATGCCGCGCAAAGGTGTCAAGTTAGTAATACCGCCGATGCTTCCGGCAGCAGTTGCTGCACCGGTCGTCAAATTAATCGTATAAAGCTGCGGATTGCCGAGACCGCTGGCGGACACCGCATAAGCAGTATTTGAAGTGGTCGCCGTGCCGCCGGTATTATTGGACGCAATATCAAAACCATTAACGGTTTGAAAATCCACGCCGAGCGGTCCGACA
This sequence comes from uncultured Pyrinomonadaceae bacterium, assembly GCA_964244835.1. Lineage (GTDB taxonomy): Bacteria > Acidobacteriota > Blastocatellia > Pyrinomonadales > Pyrinomonadaceae. The sequence continues at coordinate 36,970 of CAXTKJ010000051.1, read as the reverse complement.
TCGGTCAATGTTCCCGCGTTCGGATTGCTTTGAATTAAAAGCCGGTCGGTCGTCGTATCAATATCGTAAAGCGTCGTCGTCGTCGCCACTCCGAAACTGTTCGTGTAAGCGGCAGCGGAAACTGCCGGAGTTCCCGGATTCAAATTGCCGTCAACCGTTACGGCTCCATTGTTCGGATTCAGACGCAAATTCTGCCCCGTATCGGAAACGACGCGAATTCGGTCAACCGTCGGATTAAAATCGAATCCGAAATTAGTTCCGCTCAAAAGAGTCGGGAACTGCGGACCGACTGCGGTCGCCGCGCCGGTCGTACGGTTAATAACGTAAATTCGGCTCGAACTTCCCAAACCGAAAAGTTGCCCGTTTGACGGTCGGAAATCAATTCCGAGAATGTTTTCGCCCGTCTGCAAACCGGTGATCGCCCCGACAGTCGTCAGAGTTCCCGGCGTTGCCGCACTAAACTGAACAAGCTGATTGCCGGTCGTTACGCCGAAAATCGTTTGATTGCTTTGAGCATTTATTTTCGTCAAATCGGCGAAGAAAAATAAACCCAATAAAAAAAGCACAGCGATAAAGCCCTGCCCGCTGAAAATTCGCTTCATAATTATTCCTCCAGATAACAGTTGAAAAAGTCCGAAACATATAGCTTTTAAGCTAAACCTAAAAATCATTGACGTTCGGAAAAGTGTTTACACCTTAACTATTCGCGGAGTTTTTAATAACAGATGCAGACTTGATTTTTATTTAGGAGTTTATATTTCGTCAGAAGGTTGGGTGAATGTATCAGGCTGTTTGGAAGATTATAAAGGTGAAAAATTTCAAAATACGGTTTTGTTTGTGCCTTAAAGGTTTCACTTCAATCCCCGGTTTCAACCGCTTTTGTTTTAATTCCCAAGAAAGTGTTTTCAGAATCGAGTCCGACGACGTAAATATCCAATTCAATTTTTCCGACCTTGAATACTTTTAACTCGCGGATATTATTTTCTAATACCTGTTTCAGGACGGTAAATTTTTGTGCAGTTTCTTTTTCCTCATCTCCGAACCAATCTTGAATTTCAGTCAGACGCGCGAAAAAACCCGAAAAACTTTTTTCCTTGATGTTGGTATCAGCCGCCATTTTCGTTTGCTTTATAATTTCGTCCTGATCAACTTTTTCAGCGGTCATCCCGACAAACGGCGAAATCTCCGCATCCGTTTCACTAATATAAAATAATCCCTGCGAAGCAATTTTAATCTCTTCCGCCAAATTCTCGCTTGAAGATTTTCTTGCTTCTGCCTTTTCGTCCAGGATTTTTTTATTACTTTCGTCCAAATTTTCTCCTTCGTATTTTTTAATTTTCTTCTGTTTCATTATAGATTTTCGTCTCTCTGAAATAAAGTTTTTTTAGTCTAGCATAAATAGTATTTCTGCCAAGTTGTTGCTAGAGAAAGCGTTTATCACCCATTTGAATAATTTTTACAAACCTGTGGATTTCTTCTTGCATTTACCTCTTTTATTTGTTAATCTGTGAGCCGTTTCCGATAAAAAAATTCTTGTAAATTATTGAAAACATTGTAGTTAAAGTTTTACATTAACTCTTAAGCATCTTTCCACAAGACTGTGGAAAACTTTGTGGAAAACTTAAAAAGAAGCGGCAAAAACGCCAACTTATAAGGGTTTGTCGGCATCCGTAAAAATAACTGAACGAGAATGCTTAAATCTCATAACAGTGGGGATTGCTTAAAAGTTTTGTCAGAGATTTAACAAAAAGCGCGGAGAAAAAATTATGGATAATTTGATGGAAAACAGAACCGAAGAAAAAAATGTTTGGAGTAACATTCTTCAATCAGTCGAAAAACGTCTCAACAAACAAATTTTCGATGCGTGGTTTCGCCCGATTCAGTTTGAGAGCTGCGACGATAACGACAAAGTTCTCCGCCTCCGCGCCAGCCAGGTTAACAAAGACTGGATCAGCAGCTATTATTCGGAAGTCATCGCGCAGACTTTAAAGGAATTGAATCTGCCGAATTACAGTCTCGATTGGGACATCTTGCCGTCGGAAATGAATGAAGAAGATTTTTCGGACGAAGACGATGCGGAATTTTTCTTTGAAAAACAATCGAAAAACTTCACGCCGCCGACCATTAACGGAAAAACGAATGGATTCAATTATATAGAAAAACCGAAGACGGAAATTCCGGTGCGAAATAATTCGACTAATTTCGTTGACATCGAACCGATTGAAAATTCGTTGAACGTCAAATATACATTTGAAAAATTCGTCGTCGGTTCGTGCAATCAATTCGCCCACGCTGCCGCGCTCGCCGTCGCCGAATCACCGGGAAAAACTTATAACCCGATGTACATTTACGGAGGTGTCGGATTAGGAAAAACACATTTAATGCACGCTGCCGGACACGCTATTAAAGAAAGAAATCGTCATTTGCGCGTCGCTTATATTTCCGCCGAAAAATTTATGAATGAATTGATTAACGCGATTCGTTACGACAAAACGCAGACTTTCCGCGATAAATATCGTTCGATTGACGTACTTTTGATGGACGACGTGCAGTTTATGGCGGGTAAGGAGCGTACGCAGGAGGAATTTTTTCATACATTTAACGCCCTGCATAACGACCAGAAACAAATAGTAATTACTTCGGATTGTCCTCCGCGTGAAATTCCGACTTTAGAGGAGAGGCTTCATTCGCGCTTTGAATGGGGGTTGATCGCCGACATCGAACCGCCTGATTTGGAAACGAAAGTGGCGATTCTGAAACGTAAAGCCGATATGGACGGTGTAAATCTGCCGGACGAAATCGCATTCTTCATTGCGAGCAAAGTGAAAAGCAACATCCGTGAACTTGAAGGTTCGCTGGTGCGTCTCGTAGCGATTTCCTCTCTAAGAGGTTTGCCGATTTCTAAAATGCTGGCGCAGGACGCTTTGAAAAATCTGATTGACAGTGAACAGCCGGAAGGTTTGACGATGGACAGAATCGCCCGGATGGTTGCCGGACATTATAAATTGACGCTTGAAGAATTAAAGTCGAAAAATAATTCCCGCCAAATCGCCGTGCCGCGTCAGGTGGCGATGTATCTCTGCAAAAGATTAACAAAACACAGCTTCCCGGAAATCGGGCGCGAATACGGCGGCAAGCATCACACAACAGTAATGCACTCGGTTGAAAAGATTGATTCGATAATTAAGGATGATAAAAATTTCCACAGGATCGTCAGCGAGCTTATAGACAATCTTTGCAGTTAGTTAGGAGATTTCAAGGGAAACCTTTACGAAAAGTTTCCCACAGGCAATTTAAGAAAACTGTTTAATTATTGCAGTAAAACACTATATCTAAACAAAAGTTTTCCACATTTCCACAGTTTGCAGTAATTTTAACCTGTGGAAATATGGAATCGCTGTTATTTTGTCCATTTTTTCCACAGGAGAAAGTTTTTTCCACAAGTTTTCCACAAAGCCTGTGGACGTATAAGTTGAACACTCATAACAGTAAAGTGGGTTTTCCACTTTTCCACAGGTACTACTACTAATACTATATAAATATATAGATTTTAAATTAATAGAATTAGTAAAAAGCATCGCCGCAATGAAAGGTAAATTTAAGCTATAATAATAAAAATTTTAGGAGTCAGAATAATGGAATTTGTAATCAAGCAAAGCGTTTTAAAAGATGAATTAGGATTCGTGCAGGGAATCGTCGAAAAGAAAAGCACGATTCCGGTTCTATCAAATATCTTAATTGAGTCGGTTGGCGAAAATACTATCCGCATCGTCGGGACAGACTTAGACGTTACGATTCGCTGCGAGGCTTCTGCCGACATTAAACAGCCCGGAGCGATGTGCATACAGGCTCGGAAACTCTTCGACATCGTACGGCTTCTGGACGGCGGCGACGTGCATTTCACTAAAGAAGAAAATGATTGGGTGAAATTGACCAGCGGAAAATCTAATTTCCGGCTCGCTGGTGTCAACCGCGAAACTTTTCCCGAAGTACCGAGTTTCAAAAGTGCGCCGATGAAACTTTCTTCGGAGATATTCAATCATTTTATACAGAACACTTCTTTCGCTATCACGAATGAGCAATCGCGCTTTACGCTTTCGGGCGCGAAGTTTATGATCGGCGGCGGCACGGCACGAATGGTAACGACCGACGGTCATCGGCTCGCGTATATCGAAAAGAATTTAGGCGAAAATTCGGGAGCGGAAACGATGGACGCGCTGATTCCGAAAAAGGCTCTGATGGAATTGGTAAAAATCTCGCGTGATGCCAAAGGCGACGTTAGTTTCGGCGAAGATACAAATCACATCTATTTTGAGGTGAACGGCAGACTCTTAATCACGCGCAAACTCTCCGGTAATTTCCCGAATTACGAAATGGTTATTCCGAAAGACAACGACAAACGCGCCACATTCGACGCGGAAGAAATGAAAACCGCGATTCGCCGTGTCGCTTTGATGGCTGACGAACGGACGCGCTCGGTAAAAATGACGATTCGCGCCAACGAAATCGAAATCGGAGCGCAATCGTCTGAAGAAGGCGAAGCGAATGAAAAAGTCGCTGCCGATTATTCCGGCGAAGAAGTCCAAGTCGGTTTCAATTCGCAGTATTTGCAGGAATTCTTAAACGTCGCGGGTTCTGGTGAATCGGAAGCGGGCGAAATGACCGAAAAGGAAACTGATGGCGAAACCGTCCGCGTTAAAGAAGGCGGCAATCGTCTGCGAATCGCGTTTGAGTTCAAAGACGGCAACGCGCAGACGCAGATGAATATCGCCGGCGATAAAAATTACGATTACAAATATATCGTGATGCCGCTGAGAATATGAGAATTGATTAATATTTTGGCAACTAAAAAAAGCGAATCGTTACCGATTCGCTTTTTTTAATCTGAAAAGAAATTAGACCTTTGCGTAGGTCAATCCTGTTTGATTTTGGTATTTGCCGCCGCGGTCGGAGTAAGAGACGGCGCAATCTTCGTCAGATTCAAAAAATAAAATCTGTCCGATGCCCTCGTTAACGTAAACGCGAAGTGGTAAATTTGCCAGATTTGCAATCTCAACGACTAATCTTCCTTCCCAACCGGCTTCGAGCGGAGTTGCATTAACCAGCAAACCAGCGCGGGCATAAGTTGATTTTCCAATCGCCAAGCCGGTTACTTTGCGCGGCATTTTGAAAGTTTCGACGGTTACGCCCAAGCCGTAGTGATGCGGCGGCAGAAGATAGTATTTCGCGCCGTCTTCGGCGGTTCGCAAATTCGGTTCGATGAGCGAGGAAGTTTCGTCGAATTTTTTCGGATCAATTTCCGTCGCGTGAACCGATGAAAAAATACGGAATCCGTCGTCCGCCAGACGCATATCGTAACCGTAACTCGATGCGCCCGCCGAGATGATTTTATTGCCGTTCGATTCGCGCACGAGTTCGGGCAGAAAAGGCGAAATCATTTCGTGTTCCTCCGCCATTTTGCGAAGCCATATATCAGATTTAATCGTCATAGAATTGAAGCTCAAAAATAAAAAACAAAAAGCGATAAGAAAATTTACTCAACCTGAATTCGGGATCAGGATTCCGAATCACCGACATCTTTGAAAGCCGGACGGAAACTCAAACTATTCACTGTTCACTATCAACTATTCGCTATTAAACAGGGAATATTATCCCGTTTAATAGCGAATAGTTGATAGTGAACAGTGAATAACTATCGGCACATTCAATTATTCGTTTATCCCGAACTGACGTTATAAATTATCACTTTCCGCCCGTAAAATTCAAAAATACGATTCGTAATCACTTTTCGGTTTCAAATAATTTCAAACTGCCTTCGCCGACTGTGAAATTTAGAAACGCGCCGCCGCTGCCGGCTTTGGCGGAGATTGACTGGTCGGTGAATTTCGTGCGGTCGCGTGGTTTGAGGTTGGTCAGAGTGTTTTCGATCTTGCCGCCGCGTAAAATTTTCGCGTCGAGATTGGCATTTAAATTAAGCGGCACTTGGACGTTTAATGTTCCGTTGGCTATTTGCACGTCGGCACTGCGTCCGCGCCAACTGCGGTTCGGAATCACTACTTCGACCGCGCCCGCGCCGAAGGTGGCGACGACGGTGCCGCCGATAAGATTGAGTTTGGCGTTCGCGTCCAGATAATTTATTTTTATCGCGCCTTCGACTTTCGACAACTCCAAATCGCCCTTGCCGCCGTCAATGTTTATATCACAATAAGCGGGAACTTTGATTTTGTAATCAATCTTAAACGGCAGTCCCAATAGATTTTTCGGGAATTTTTTGGCGACGCGCTTCATATATTCCTTGTCGTACGTGCCGATGCTGTTGATGCGGACGTGAACCATATCGGCATCAATCGCAAAGCCGTTGAGCTTGGCGAGTTCGGCTAAATCTTTTTCGGTCGCCGCCTGCATTTCGACTTCCGCCGAAATTTCGACTTCGTTTTTCTGCCAGCCTTCGACCGTGATCGAACCGTTCGGCGCGCCGGTGATCGAAACCGTGCCGCCTGCTCCGAGTTCGACCGTTTCGGTTTTATAAGTCGTGCGTTTGAGCAAAGGCTGAGTTTGCGCCGAACACGATGCGAGGAAAAGGAAAATCAAAATCGCCGGCAGACACAGATAAACGCAGACTTTTTTCATAATTTTAGGATTGAACGGAAGATTCAAAGAGGCAGGAGAATTGTATCAGATCGAAGTATCTTTGCGGGAAGAAAATTTAACGGCGAATGAACGAAATGCTGCCGCGTTGGTTGGTTACGGAAATCGTCGCGCTGCCTTCGCCGGATTGACCGATGACGCGGCGACCTTCACTAACGTAGCGCATTCCGCCGTTGCCGAAATCGCCCAGAGAAATGTTTCGCGTCGAAGGCGCGGTGGCACTCAGACGGAAAGAAGAATCAAAAGGAATGCGAAGATTGATGTTGCCGCGTGTCGAGGTAAAGCGATAATTGCCGCTTTCGGCGATTGTGCCGTCAAAGAAAATGTCGCCGATGACGTTTTCCGCCGCGACGTTTTCCGCCGCGATATTCGTCAAAGTGATGTCGCCTTCGCTCGAAATATGAGCGCGAACCAAACCGCCGCGCACATTGCTGACGTTCAGATTGCCCATCCGCGTTTCGATGTCAACCGACGACGAATAAGGAACTTTGATAAGAAAATTGACGTTGCCGACTTCGTTTCTGCCCTGGTTATCTTTAACGAGATTAATGACGATAGTGCCGCTCACACTCTGCGGTTCGATGTTCGCCGCCGGTGCTTCCATATACGCCGAAACGCTGATTTCGGCTTTGTCCCAGCCTTCGACCGTTACCGTTCCCGTGCGGTTGGTTAATTGCAGCCGGACGTTTTTGCTCGCCGGATAACTTTTCGCAAATTTCTTCTGCGCGGCGATTTCTCCCGCAGACACAAAGAAAAAAACTACGCTTAAAATAAAAATCGTAGCTTTTTTGCTAAAGGAAAAATTTTTTAAATCCCAATTCATTTCAACTTTTATAACTCGGCAAACTCCCGAAGCAACTCCATTTTTTCATTCAAAGCAGAATCGAGCATTTCACCCGACAAATCATCGTCCGGGTTCTGCTGCAAAATCTGGTCGTATTCGGAGACGACCTGATTTATTTCATTCAGGTTGCGGTCGAAACCGTCGCGCAGATTCGCGTTCCAGGTTACTCGTTTCGTTTCAACGCGCTTGTTCCAGTATTCGATTGCCGCCTGTTGTTCCCTGATGTGATTTTCGCGCGTTTGTTCCGGCGATTCGATAAATCCGGCTTTAATCAAAGCGCGGTCGAAAAGGCTCGGCGCAGTCGTTGCCGAAACTTCCTTCGGCGCAGAAAAGTTTTTGAGAAAAACCAGAGTCAAAAGCGAACTGAACAGCGCGATTCCCATAATCGAAGCGAACACCTGCGAAAAGGAAAACTGCCAGCGTCGTCTTTTCGCCTCGGCTTTAACTTCAGCTTCTTTTTGTAGTTCCGGCGCGATTTCGTTTTCGATCAAATTGTTAATTCGGCACCAGAGAGCTTTCGAATTTGGCGGCGGCGCGTATTCGGTTTCATCGAGTTCGCAAAAATCCAAAATCATCGCAAAATCTTCACAGACTTTCGCACATTCGGCGCACAATGCCAGATGCGTCTGAATCGCCGAACGGGATTTATCTTCCAGTTCGTTGTCCAGATAAATGCTGATTAAATCTTGACACTGTTCGCAGTTCATTGCTTGTGGATTTTTGCAGAATTATAGAATCTTTTTCCTAACTTGAAACGCCGAATTGTCTGTTTCAAGTTAATAGATTGCCGTCGAAAGTTTTAAGTTGCCTTGTAAAAAAATTATTGATCGAAACTAAATTTTCTTGATGAGCAAACCGCGCAGTTTCAGACGCGCTTTGTGAAGCTGAGACTTTGATGTACCGACCGAGATGCCCAAAATTCGGGCGACTTCTTCGTGTTCGTAGCCTTCGACATCGTGCAGAATAAACGCGCTTTTGTAACCCGGCGGCAGTTGGTCAATCGCCCGTTTCAAAGCGATGCGGTCAAGCACCGGCATTTTCTTTTGATTTTCAGTTCCCGGCACGATTTGTTCGGGCATTTCGCCGTCCTCAGACGTTTTTTCGTTTTTCACGCTGCGGCGGCGAAAGTGCATCAGCACTTGATTAACCGTCAAGCGGTGAAGCCACGTCGAAAAAGCCGATTCGCCGCGAAAGCTGCCGATCTTGCGGAAAAGCTGGATGAAAACTTCCTGCGTCAAATCTTCCGATTCAGTCTGGCTGTTCGTCATTCGCAGGCACAATGAATAAGTGCGCCGGTGATAACGCTCGTAAAGCAGTTCAAAAGCCGCGATGTTGCCGTTGGCGGCGAGTTTCGTTAGTTCAAAATCAGGCGCGTTTCCTTCAAAAGTTTCCGTGTTCGCCGGCAAAACCGTTTGAAATGCAGGAATGCTCGCGGTTTCCTCATTTAGAAAAACGCCGTCGCGTTCTATCGCAATCGAGGTCGAGTCCATAGTTGCTCCTAAAAATGTGTTTTCGGAATTTAGAAAGTCGTTCTCGCTTATGATGAGCCACCTCCAAAAATTAGTTGCATTCGCAGGCAGATTTATTTTATGACAATTTGCCGGAAAGGTAAATAGGTTTCTGGTTTCTGGTTTCTGGTTCGGCTCGAATTTGCAGTGCGAATTTCAAAACGTAAGTTTTAGCTATCAACAGAAACCAGAAACCGTTTTTTTGACTTTTAACCCTATTCGGCGTAATTTTGACCTTAAACAGTTTTGTGAAACTTTTCTCGAAATTTCGATAAGGAGAAAAATTATGGTGAAGAAAAAAGTTTTAATCATCGGCGCGGGCTTCGGCGGGCTTTTTACGGCTTTGGATTTGGCGGGTTCGGCGGACGTAACGCTGGTCAGCGATTGCGGATATTTTTGTTTTCGACCGCTTTTGTATGAGTATTTCAGCGGCGAAGTCGAAGCGTGGCACATCGCGCCGGATTACAAGGAACTTTTCGGCGATGAGATAAATTTCGTACGCGGTTCGGTCGAGAGCATTGATTTTGCAAATCAGACGGCGAAGGTTTCGGGGCATAACGATTCGTTAAATTACGACGCGCTGGTTTTAGCCGTCGGCGGCACGACGAATTTTTGGAACGTCAAAGGCGCGGAAGAATTCGCGCTGCCGTTTCGCTGTATCGAAGATGCGGACGAAATGCGAAACCGGATGACGCGGGCGTTAAACGAAATTTCGCCCAATCTCGCGCCGCAGGAAGCCAGAGAAAAGTTGACATTCGCGGTGGTCGGCGGCGGCGCGAGCGGTGTCGAATTGGCGACAAAAATGTCTGATTTACTATTTGACGCTTTTCAAAGGCGCGGAATTCAAGGCGAGCCGCGCGTCGTGATTTATGAAATGAGCGACCGTGTAGTTCCCGGAATGGGCGAAGAAGCCCGCGCCTACGTCGAAAAGACTCTGCAAAAAGCGCACATTGATTTGCAGTTGGAGACGAAAGTTCTCGAAGTCAAACCGCACGGCATCGTTTCGGAATACAACGGCAAACAAACCGAAACGGAAACGGTAACGACTGTTTGGACGGCTGGCGTAAAAGTCAATCCGTTGATTGAAAAACTGGATTTGCCGAAAGCTAAAAATGGTTTGCTGTTGGTCAATCAAACTTTGCAGGTCAAAGATCACGAAAACATTTTCGCGCTCGGCGACATCGCTCAACTCGATGAAGTTGCCGCGACTTTAGTCGGAACGGCGCAGCTCGCCAATCAGGAATCGGCGTTGCTGGTTGATAACATCAAAGCGTTTTTGAACGGTAAGGATTTAAAGACAAAACAATTTGAAGAACTCGGCGAAGCGTTGAGTTTGGGAACGAAAGACGCAGCGGTCTTGGTCGGCGGCAACGTCATCGGCGGCGCGTTGGCGCGTGATGCCAGATTTGCGCTTTACACTTCGCGTCTCCCGACTTGGCATCATCGCCTGAAAGTCGGCGCAAGCTGGTTTTTCGGCGGCACGACACCGAAACCTTTACAGCCGTTGGGAATTAGTTAAGTTTTTTTCGGAAGTAACAACAACTTTTCAAAATGTAAGTCCGCTTGCGGACGACAGATTTAAGCTACAGGTGAAGCGGCAGCGAAACCTGTAGCAACATAATGTCAAAACCCGCAAAGCCTGTTTACAGGCGACAGCGATTCTGTCGCCTGTAAACAGGCTTTGAAAATTCATCATTGCGGTTTCTATACGCCGGCGCGTGTAGCTTAATTCTATATCTGCTTCGCAGAAAGAGATAATTTTACCCGGCGATAAAAATAAAATTTCAAGGATTGCATTCGACTTTTGAAACTTTGTCGTTTTCATCGCTGATGGTGCATTCGCTTTTTTGATATTTTTCGCCGTCGTATTTCCACCTGATCGTGTAGAGTTCGACTGCCGTGTGCGATGCCGTTTCGATGTTGCGGAAATTATTGGTCGAAGTGTCCAGTATTTTCAAAAAATCCGCCGCGATGTCGAAAGCCATTTTGTAATCCGCGTTTGATTTTTGATTTGAACGGGTGAAAATCCAAAAAGTCGTGTTATGTGCGCCCATAAAACACGGCGTTTGCGCCTGCACGATTAAATCGGGAACATTATCGCCGTTAAAATTTAGTGCGGAAGCCGCGAAATGGTCGGCGGCTTTGGTCTTGCGGAGAGATTTGTCTTTCTGGCATTCGGCAAGCTGCCCTGCGTTGTATGCGCCGAGTTGTTTGAGAACCTTCGCGGGCAGTTTGACGGCTTTGGTAATTTTTCCTTCGCTCGAAAAAGAAGTTTGTCCGGCTTTTTTGGACTGCGCGAAAACTTGCGTCAGGCAGCAGCACGAGAAAATCAAAAAAAGCGCGGCGGTTTTTGAAAAAATTAAACTGTCAATATTTTTCATACTTCAAATTATTCAGCTTCCTGAATTTCAAAATCAAAAGACGTAATTTTACTGATTTTTATAAACCTCAAATTTTGCCAGAGCTTCGGGCATTTTGATTTTTGAATGAACGCCGCCGGGAAGCGAACTCCAGCGACGGTTTAATTTTTTGATCGCGTCTTCGATTTGTCCGGCGACGATTAAATCCACAGCCTTTTCCTGTTTGATGATCGCCAGCGTTATTTTGTCCTGCGATTCGGGGCTGAAATCTTTCAACGCGAGTTTCGTTTTATACTCGTCAAAAGTCGCCACGGTGATTTGATAAGCACCGGCGGCGGTCGAAGTTTTATTCCATTTCGTTACCTTGGTTCGCGGATGATCGGCGAAACTTTCAAATGTTCCGCCGCCATACATCGTTTTATAATCCTTGTCGCTCGGTTCGTGCGGGTGATGTTCGCACCAGCGCAGAAGTTTCAAAAATGCAGTCGTATTATCCGCCATATTCGATTTTTCTCCCGAAGTTTTTTATAGAAATAATGTTTGAACTGAAGTCGCTTCAAATAGATAAAAAGGACTTCAGTTCACGAAATTTTACTGCGCCTTTTGCATATTGCATTCGAGTTGAAGGACGACGGCGATGTTGTCGGAAACCGCCGGCGTTCCGTCGGGCAGATTAGTTCCGTAATTCACGCCGAAATCCCGGCGGTTGATGGAAGTTTCCGCCGTTACGCCCATTTTCATTCCGCCTTTCGCGTCTTTTTTCACACCGACGACGGTGAACGGAAACGAAATTTGTTTGGTAACGCCCTTCATCGTAAAATCGCCCGTAACCAGCCAATCTTTTCCCTTCTTTTCGACTTTCGTGCTTTTAAAGGTCATTTCGGGAAACTTTTCGACATCGAAAAAATCCGCCGTTCGCAGATGGTTGTCGCGCGGCGCAACGCCTGTGTCCACGCTCGTCGTTTTCGCCGTAAAGCTGACGGAAGATTTTTTCATATCCTTCGCGTCGTAAGTAATCATTCCCGTAAAATCACGGAAATATCCGGGAACTTCGACCAAACCGAAATGCTTGACGCGAAAACCGATAGTGCTGTGCGCTTTGTCGAAATTATAAGTTCCGGTCGCGTCTGCATCCTGCAACGCCTTATCATCGGCATCGGCAAATCTTTCAACAATCGTCGTATTTCCCGCGCTCGTCGCAAAGTTTGAAAATACGAACAAACCGAACAACGTCAAAATCAACAGAAAAGAAACTTTTTTCATTTAACTTCCACTCCTCAAATAATTTTAAATTTTAAGTTCAGACTAATTTTTCCCGCTCAAAATAAATTTCAGCAAATCTTCCGTATCGAAATCATAAACCGGCACATCAAAATGCGATTTCAATTCGTCAAACGTCATTCCGTCAAGCAGAATCGGCTCGTCCGATTTGATGGTGTGTTTCGGAATGATAACGAAATCGCCTTCGATTTCATTTTTCACCGCCAGATAATCTTTGCCCGTCAGCAATCCGGCAACGGCGACATCGCCGCCGAAATACGTATTCGGCACAGCTTTGACTTTTAATTTTGAATCAAGCAAACCGTTCACGCGCTCGATTTGTTCCGTCAAAATCGGCGCAAACATTTCGCCGGTTAAAATTGTTCCGTGAAGCGATTTTAGATTTTGGATTTTAGATTTTGGATTTCGGATTTCAGGCTTCATCGCCGCTTCGTGCGTTCGGACATTGGCGGAAACTAAAAATTCATCTCTCAAATCTTTATTGCCGTTCGCTAATTTTTTAAGCAGTTTTTCAAAAGAATTCGTGAACGAACGAATCATTCCCACGCCGTCTTCAATTTGCGGGTAATTGCCGTAATGTTTTCTACTTGGTATCGGCAAACCTCCTTTTAGATAAATTTCATCACCGAGAAACGCGAAGGTTACGCCGAGATTTTTGCGAAATTCCTTTTGCAGTTTCTCGACTTCGGCAATCGTGCGACGGCAGAATTCCGGCGTTACGCGGGTTAATCTTTCGTCGGTGTTATAGCGCGTCAGCGCGACTGGAACGACTGCCGTTGAAACGACTTTCGGATAATGCGCGGCTAAATCACGCAGAGTTTTTTCGAGCTGTTTGCCGTCATTTATTTCAGGGCAAAGAACGACCTGTGCGTGAATTTCGATGTCGTTATCAAGCAGCGTATTTAGTTTTCCAAAAATGTCGGCGCGTTTTTCGTCAACGCCTAAAAGATAAGCGCGGGTTTTTAAATCGGTCGCGTGAACCGAAACGTATTGCGGCGATAATCTCTGTTCGACGATGCGCTTCATTTCATCGTCGGTGATCGAAGAAAGCGTCGTGTAATTGCCGTAAAGAAACGATAATCTGATGTCTTCGTCGCGGACGAAAAGCGACGGGCGAGCGTCTTCCGGGTTGCCTTTGCAGAAACAAAAAAGGCATTCGTTGGCGCATTGGCGCGGAACGATCTGCTCGAACATCAAACCGAAATCTTCGCCTTCTTCGCGTTCGACTTCGATTTCCCACGTTTCACCGTTCGATTTTTTAACGGTCAATTCGAGTTCGCTTTCGCCCGCCGTCTGAAAACGAAAATCGAGGTAATCGCGGACGACGCGCCCGTTGACGCGCACGATTCGATCATTCGGCGCGAGGTCTAATTCCTCCGCCAAACTGTCTTTGGAAACTTCTGAGATTAAAACGCCCGGTCGTCTCAACTGTGTAATCGCGGGCGTAACGGCAAATTCGTACATCTTAAAAACTTATTTGTTGTGAACGGTTTAGCGGAAATGAATTGACAAACTTGAAAGCCTTATTCATAATTTCTGAATCTAACCCGCACAACGACACGAAACATTTTAACAGATAGACGCGAATAATGTTAGATGGTGAAAATCCTTCGATGAGCGAAAAAAAATCTCTCAAATCAAAAATCCTTCTGGCGGAAGACGACGGCGCGATGCGGCGTTTTCTGGAAATCACTCTGCAAAGAGCCGGTTACAAAGTCGTGTCGGCGGAAGACGGTCTGGCGGCGATGCAGATCGCTCTGGCGGAAGATTTCGATGCGGTCGTAACCGATGCCGTGATGCCGAATCTGACCGGACACGATTTGTGCCGGATTCTCAAACAAAACGAAAAATTTAAGGGCGTTCCGTTAATCGTTTTGAGCGGACTCGAACAGGAAGTTTTAGCAAACGTCGAACACGATTGCGCCGATGCTTATTTGGTAAAAGACGCGAACTTAAAAGATGAACTGGCGGCAAAGCTAAAGGAAATCATCGGCGCGGAGAAGTAGATTTTCTCTTCCAGATAAAACGCGCCAGCTCGCCGAAAATGAAAATTCCCGCCGCGTCAGCCAGCAAATCCGTCAAATCAAAACTGCGTCCGCGCACGAAAATTTGCGAAAACTCTTCAATAAAAACAACCGCGAAAACAATCACGCTGCCGAGCAGATAATTTAATTTCCAAATCCGAAAGTGGCGCGCATTCAACGCCAGATTGACGACCAACGAAAACATTCCCATCAAACAAAAATGCCCGATTTTATCGCCGAACGGCACAGAGGCGATAAACGAAAAATAATTCGTTCCCTTTAAATCAGCCAAAAAAATAATGCCCGCGAGAATAAAAATATATACGAGAGCGATAATTTTTATTCTTGCGGACACGGCTTTTTAGTGAAAAGTGAAAAGTTAATGAATTTTATTCTTCTATTTTTCGCTTTTAGTTTTTAGTTATTCGTTGCTTTAGCGAGACCGTCAATCAAACTGTCGAGCGGCGTGTATTCGAGATTTTGTGATGTAGCGACAGCTTCATAAGTCAGTTTTCCGGCGTAAGTGTTCACTCCTTCCGCTAAACCTTTGTCGTCCTGAATCGCTTTTTCAAATCCTTTGTTCGCCAGCGCGAGCGCATACGGTAAAGTCGCATTCGTCAGCGCAAACGTCGAAGTTCTGGGAACTGCTCCCGGCATATTCGCTACGCAATAATGCAGAACGCCTTCTTCGTAAAACGTCGGGTTCGAGTGTGTCGTGGCGTGCGTCGTTTCAAAACAGCCGCCCTGATCAACCGCGACATCAACCAGAACCGCGCCGTTCGGAATGTCTTTTAACATCGCGCGCGTAACCAATTTCGGAGCCGCCGCGCCCGGAATCAGAACGCCGCCGATAACTAAATCAGCGTGTGAAATCGCTTCGTGAATCGCATACGGCGACGACGCGAGCGTCTGCACTTTCGACAAAAAAATGTCGTCAAGCTGTCGCAGACGGTCGAGATTAATATCAATAATCGTAACTTTCGCGCCCAAACCGACCGCCATTTTCGCCGCTTCGGTGCCGACGATGCCGCCGCCGATAATAACGACGTTTGCCGCCGGAACGCCCGGAACACCGCCCAATAAAATGCCGCGTCCGCCGTTCATTTTTTCGAGAAACGTCGCGCCGACCTGAATGCTCATTCTGCCCGCGACTTCCGACATCGGCACGAGCAGCGGCAGCGTTCCTTTTTTATCGGTGATGGTTTCATAAGCCACGCCCGTAACTTTGCGTTCGAGCAGTTGTTTAGTCAATTCAAATTCCGGCGCGAGATGCAGGTAGGTGAACAGCAGTTGATTTTCGCGCATTCGCGGATATTCCGGCGCGACCGGCTCTTTAACTTTAACGATCATTTCGCCCGTCTGCCAGATTTCGTCCGCCGTGTCGAGCATTTTGCCGCCCGCGTTTATGTATTGCTCGTCAGAAAAACCCGAACCTTCGCCCGCTGTTTTCTGCACGAAAACTTCGTGTCCCGCGCCGACCAACGCGTTCACTCCCGCCGGTGTTAAACCGACGCGGTATTCGTTATCTTTAATTTCCTTCGGTAATCCGATTTTCATTTTTTTGTATTTCTCCAGATTTTGTTTGATTAGAAAACTTTTACTTTGATTTTACGTTGTTTCGGAATAATTGTTAAGGAGCGTCAAGTTTTTGAGCGTCCCGTTCAGAGTTACGGCTTTAGCCGTGAACATCTTACGCGATTCATAACGTGGATCACGGCTAAAGCCGTAACTCTGAACTTTGTTTCAGACTAATCGCCGCGCCGCCGCCCGCCGCGAGCTTTAGATTTAATTTCGAGCGGTTATTAACTTTGATTTTTTCTATCTTGTAGCTTTGCGGATTCGTCTTCCAATCGGCATCTGCGCCGTCAGCGTAAATCGTCCCCGTGTATTCACGGTTTGGCGGCAGGAAATCAAAATTTAAATTCGCCGTTCTCGCATTTTCGTCTGTGATCGCGCCGACGTACCACTCATCTTTATTTTTCGCTTTTCTGGCAATCGTAATGTAATCGCCGGGTTCGGCTTCTAAAATTTTCGTGTCGTCCCAATCAACCGCGACATCGCGGATAAATTGAAATGCGTCGGGGTATTTCTCATAATTTTCCGGCAAATCAGCCGCCATTTGCAAAGGTGAATACATCGTTACATACAGCGCAAGCTGCTTGGCGAGTGTCGTGTGAACCTGTTCGACGCGGTCGGATTGATACGCGCTGCGTTTCGTTTGAAAAATTCCTGGTGTGTAATCCATCGGACCGCCGATTAATCTGGTGAACGGCAAAATCGTTTCGTGTTCCAGCGGATTGCCGACGCTCCACGCGTTAAATTCGTTGCCGCGAGCCGCTTCGGAAGCCATCCAGTTCGGGTAAGTTCTCTGCAATCCGGTCGGTCGGACGGATTCGTGCGAATCAACCATTATTTTATATTCGGCGGCTCGTTCTGCGACGTGGTTGTAATGATTAATCATCCATTGCCCGTCGTGCCATTCGCCGCGCGGGATGATTCTGCCAACATAGCCGGTTTTCACCGCGTCATAATTGTTTGCCTTCATAAACCGAAACGCTTCATCAAGACGGCGTTCGTAATTCGTTACCGACGCGCTCGTTTCGTGGTGCATTATCAATTTGACGTTTTTCGACGCGGCGTAATTTTTCAATTCTGCAACATCAAAATCAGGATAAGGCGTAACGAAATCGAAAACCTCTTCCTTCCAATTTCCATACCAATCTTCCCAACCGACGTTCCAGCCTTCGACCAGCACCGCATCAATGTTATTTACCGCCGCGAAATCAATATATCGCTTGACGTTCGCCGTATTCGCGCCGTGTTTGCCGTTCGGCTTTAGAGATTTCCAATCGGTCGCCGTCAAACTCGTATTCTTCGCGTCCGAATAATTCCACGTCGCTTTGTCAAGGTGCATTTCCCACCACACGCCGACGAATTTCTGCGGCTTAATCCAACTCGTATCTTTAATTTTTGTCGGCTCGTTCAAATTCAAAATCATCTTTGAAGCGAGAATATCGGCGGCTTTGTCGGAGACGATAATCGTCCGCCAGGGCGTGTTCGACGGCGTTTGCAAAAACGCTTTCGAGCCGACCGCGTTCGGCGCGAGTGCGGTCGTCAAACCGAAAGTTTTCCGGTCAACCATCAGATACATCGCCGGATAATTGACGAGCGCGGCTTCGTGAATGTTGATATAAATGTTATCCGCCGATTTCAGCATCAAAGGCGTTTGCACTGCATTGTCGGCAAAATTCGAGCGCGTCCCGATTTCCGTCGCCCGTTTGGAAACCGCCGCCGCGTCAATCTCGCTCAACTTCGTCGTCGTATAAAAATACTCATTCGTATCGTAATCGCCCGGAATCCAAAACGCTTTATGGTCGCCCGTCAAATTTATTTCGGTTTTTTCTTCCGCGACGGCGAAATACTGCAAATCGTTTTGCAGCGGAAATTCATATCGAAAACCGAGACCATCATTGAAAACGCGAAAACGCAAAATGATTGTGCGCTTCGGCGCGTCAGCAATCGTCTGTTCAAGCGTAACCGCCAACTCACGATAATTGTTTCTGATTTCTTTAACTTCGCCCCAAACCGGCTGCCACGTTTCATTTTTCTCGCTCGTCTGCGAATTGACGACGCGAAAATTGTTCGTTAAATTAGGCGCGTTTTTAAGCTCGATGCCGAGTTTTGACTCGTTGACGATTACTTTGTCTTTGAATGAAAACTGATAAGTCGGCGTTCCTTCCGCGTTCAATTTAAATTCGAGCGACAATTTCCCGTCTGGCGATTTGACGGTTTGCCCGAAAGCCGAAAATGACAAAAACAGAAACGACCAAAGCAAAAGAATTTTCATAGCCATAATTTAACTGAAAAAGGCTGTCAGCCGAAATTGATTCGACCGCCAGCCCATAATTTCAACGAAAAAATATTGATTAAATTTCAACCGCATCAATCTGCGCTTTTTGCAGTTTGCCTGAAAAATCAACGTAGATTGATTTCCATTCGGTGAAAATGTCGAGAACCTGCGTTCCGGCTTCACGGTGTCCGTTGCCGGTTCCTTTGGTGCCGCCGAACGGCAGGTGAACTTCCGCGCCGATGGTTGCCGAATTGACATAGACGATTCCGGTGTAAAGTTCCTGTGTCGCGTAGAAGGCTTGATTGACATCCTGCGTGTAGATTGCCGACGACAAGCCGTATTTCACATCGTTCACGATGTCAATCGCTTCGTCCAAAGTCGAGAACGGAATGACGCACGTTACGGGTCCGAAGATTTCTTCCTGCTCGATTCTCATTCCGCGTTTTACGTCGGTGAAAACGGTCGGTTCGATGAAATAACCGTTTTTATACTCGCCTTTTGTCAGACGATTTCCGCCACAAGCAAGTTTAGCTTTATCTTCTTTCTGCCCGATTTCGATATAGCTTAAAATTTTGTCCATCGCCTGTTGATTGATCACCGGACCGACATCGGTTTTCGCGTCCAAACCATTTCCAACTCTTAATTGTTTCGCTTTTTCGACCAACTTTTCACAGAATTTTTTATAAACTTTTTTGTGAACGATCAATCTCGAAGAAGCCGTGCAGCGTTGTCCCGAAGTTCCGAACGCGCCCCACAGCGAGCCTTCGACGGCGTTGTCAACGTCGGCATCGTCCATCACGATAATCGCGTTTTTGCCGCCCATTTCTAACGAAACGATTTTGTTGTTTCTAGCGCATTGTTCGGCGATGATTCTGCCGGTATCAGTCGAACCCGTAAAAGAAATGAGCCGCACGTCGTCGTGATTGACGAGTGCTTCGCCGGGTTCGGAAAAACCATTAACGACGTTGATTACGCCTTTCGGAATTCCGGCTTGCTCGCAGGCTTTGACTAGATTGATCGTCGAAAGCGGCACGTCTTCACCGGATTTCATCACGACCGTATTGCCGCAAACGAGCGCGGGAATCAATTTCCACGAAGGAATCGCCATCGGGAAATTAAACGGCGTAATCAAACCGCAAAGTCCGACCGGCTGGCGTTCGCACATCGCGTATTTGTTCGGCATTTCGGCTTTCGTCGTAAAGCCGTGAAGCCGCCGACCTTCGCCCGCCGTGTAATAGGTGCAGTCAATCGCTTCCTGCACATCGCCGCCTGCTTCCTTTAAGACTTTGCCCATCTCGCGGGTCATTTCGCGTGTGAACTGCTCTTTGTTATCGCGCAGAATTTCGCCGAGTTTGAATAAAATCTCGGCGCGTTTCGGCGCGGGCGTTCTGCGCCATTTCGTCGCCGCGTTTTTCGCCGCCGCGACCGCCGCATCAACGTCTTCTTTAGTTGATTTCGGAAAACGTCCGACGACATCGGTCGTGTCCGCCGGGTTTAAGTTTTCAAAATATTCGCCCGACGCGCTCTTGACCCATTCGCCGCCGATGTAGTTTTTATAAGTTTGTATTTTGGTTTTGTTTGAATTTTTTGCTTCTTTTGCTTTTGCCATAATTCGTAAATAGTAAATCGTGAATCGTGAATAGTAAATCGTGAGTCGTGAATTTTTAATCGCAAGAGGTCAGTCCAATCCGCAACAAAAAATCGTGAATAGCTGAAAACTATTCACGATTTACTATTCACGATTCACGAAACTTATTGAACGGTGAACTGCACGATGCGGAATTGCAGACTGCGCGAGCGCGGATCGTAAGTCTGCACCTGCAAAACTACCGCGTCGCCTTTTTTCAATTTGATTGCCGTGTCATTGAAACTTTTCACGTCCGTTACGCCGACGCGGTTGATGCGCTGAATCAAATCGCCTTCGTTGAGCGCGTCCGCGCCGTTCGATGTTTTAACATCGGCGATGAAACTTGCCGGGTTGATATTTTTGATAATCAAGCCCTTCGCGCCTTCGAGTTTATAAACGGCGGCGAGCGCGGGCGTTAGTTCGACCAAAGTCAAACCAAACGGCTCCATCGGCTTTTTGACATCGCTGACCGGCAGTTTAATCGGCGTTGATTCTTCCGCGTCAATCGTTTTGTTGTTCGACGGTCGTTCGGCGAGCTTGAGAACGGCGTTTTTGCGTTCGAGATTTGCGCCGACTTCACGCAGATAAACGACGCTGACTTCTTTTTCCGGTGCGGTTGCGGCGACTTTGGCGATCAAATCCGTCGCGCCCGCAATTTTTTCGTTGTTATATTCCAGAATGATGTCGCCCGTCAGCAAACCGGCGTTCGCAGCGGCACTCGTTTTGTCGCGGATTTCGGTGATAATCGCCCCGCGCACTTCGGGCAGTCCATAGACTTTGGCAAACTCGTTCTTGACCGAATCCAAAATCACGCCGAGATAACCGCGTCTGACTTTGCCGATCTGTCTGATTTGCTGGTAAACATTCGCCGCTTCGTTCGACGGCAGCGCGAAACCGATGCCGTTGTAATCGCCGGTCGAAGTGGCGATTTGCGAATTGATACCGATGACATCGCCGTTCATATCAACCAGCGGTCCGCCGGAATTGCCGCGATTAATCGCCGCGTCGGTTTGAATAAACTTTTGAAACTGCGAAGCGTAAGGCGTTTCGCGGCGCGTTTTGGAAATGATTCCGGCGGTAACGGTTTGATCGAGTCCAAACGGCGAACCGATTGCCAAAACCCAATCGCCGACCTGCGCTTCGTCCGAATTACCCAGTTTGATAAACGATAATTCTTTCCCTGCTTCGATTTTCAAAACCGCCAAATCGGTTTCCTCGTCCGTGCCGACGACTTTGGCGACGAATTCTTCGCCCGACTGCAATTTGACGGAAATCCGCGAAGCGTCGTCAATAACGTGAAAATTCGTCAAAATATAACCCGCTTTGTCCACGATAAATCCGCTGCCGACGGCATAGCTCGGACGGCGCGGCATCTGCTGGCGGAAAAATTCCATAATATCGTCCGGCTTATCCGTCTCCGGCTTGTCCCCTTTCAGCGTAATGGGGTCAGGCACTTTGCCTTTCGTATCAATGTTAACGACTGCCGCTTCGACCCGTTTGGAAATTTTAGCGAACGAAGCCGACAACATTTCCGGCGTAACGGCGGACGGCTTGACGGGTTCGGTTTGGGCAAACGAAACCGACGTTCCCGCACCGAAAATCAGACAGAAAAAAACTAAACTCAGAAAAACTTTGCCGAAAACCGGCGAAGATTTTTCAAACTTTTTTCGACCATCGGACATAAAACTTTTCTCCTTAAAATGTCGTGATGCGGCAAGTAAAACTTTTTGTGTGAAATGAGTATAACAAATTCGTCTGTCAGAACCGCAAGCGTCAGCACGCGGCTCGCTTCAACAAAAGAAAGAGCCGCGTGCTGACGCTTGCGGTTCTGACTTTGGCGACGTTTCTACATATTAAGAATTACTTTCATCACGCCTTTTTGCTCTGCTTGGTGCATTGCTTTCACGCCTTCGGATAAAGAAAGTTCCTCGCTGATCAGGCTTTCGACATCAATCGAATTACTTTTCAGCAAGTCTAAAGCCGGTTGAAATCTGCCGCAGCGCGACCCGACAATCGTTATTTCTTCGACGACGACGCGCCACATTTCAAGATGCGTCTTGCCCGAAAAAGTAGATTTCAAAACCAGTTTGCCGCGTGGTTTCAATAAATCGAGCGCGGTCGCAAATCCTGATTCTGAGCCGCTCGCTTCGACGACGACATCGAAACTTCTACTTAATTTCGCGGCATTTTCGAGTAAAACCGTTTCGATATTTCTATCTTTTACCAAATCGAGTTTGCTTTGATGTTTGCCGATAAAAAAAAGATTGTCGCTTTTCAAAGACAGCGATTGGGCGCATAAATTTCCGAGTTTGCCGTCGCCGATAACGGCGACGCGGGTTTCGGGAAAAATCTCGATTTGTTCCGTAATGCCGAACGCCGCCGCCAGCGGTTCGACGAAAACCGCCTGTAAATCGGAAACTTCATCGGGAACTTTCAAAAGATTGCGCGTCGGCAAATTCAAAAATTCGGCGTGTGCGCCATCGCGCCCGATGATGCCCAAAACCGTTCGCTTCGGACAATGGCGCGAATCGCCGCGCCGACATTTTTCGCATTCGCCGCAACCGGCGTTGATTTCGCCGACCACTCTTTCGCCGATTAAATTTTTATCTTCCGATGCTTCGACTACACCGACGAATTCGTGTCCGATAGTCCCCGAAAATCCCGCGTAGCCTTTGACGATTTCGATGTCCGTGTTGCAGATTCCTGATTTTAACACGCGAATCAACGCTTCGTTTTCCGAATGCGGGCGTTCGATTTCGGCGAGCTTGAGCTGATTATTTTCAAAGCGCAAAGCCTTCATAAATGTCATTCTTTATAATAAAGTTTCAAATCCTTCTCACCCGAAATCAGCCATCTGCCGTTGATTTTGTCGAGCGTCAACTGTTGCTGGACTTTGCCGGACGAGATTTTTTCCGCGCCTTCAAACTTCCATTCCTTATCGAAAATCGCCGTTGCTTTTTCGCCGGTCGGATCGGGAATAACCCGCAGATTATCAATGTTGATTTCAATCGAATCGTAATCGCTGAAAGCCTTTTCGCGGTCGGCGTGGACTTTGGCGACGCTGACTTTTCCGGCGGTGTAATAATCAACAGTGTCGGCGTAATTGGCGATGTTACCCGTGATGTCCAGATTTTCCGACGCGCTTTTCCAATCGTCAACGACATCTTTCACGTCGTCGTTGATCTGTTTCGCCTGCTTCGGATCAATCGTCGGTTTTGGTGTCGGCGTAGCGGTCGGTGTCGGTGTCGCAAGATTGGCGTTGGCGTTTTGATTGTTCGCATTATTCGCATTAAGCGGACGATTCGGCGTAACCGAATTGCTGTTCACGACGGCGACTTTCTTTTGATTGTTGGAATAAAACCAAATTCCCGCGCCAATCAAACCGACCGCCAGAAGCGTTCCCAAAACCGACAGCGCGGCGACCATCGCCGTATTCGATTTTCTTTCCTCGCGCTCGACGACGAACGGCTCGGTTCGCTCCCAACTCGCACGATTATTTTGAAAGGAACTCGGCGGATCGAAGTGAATCGGCTCGACTCGTTTCGGCGCGATGATGGTTTCCGGTTCTGTGTTGTAATCCGATGTTTTGTTTGACGAATTAACCAGCGGCGTTCCGTCCTGCAAACAGAATTGCAGTGCGTCGTCGGTGTATTCGGTTCGGCAGTTCGGGCAAATCCTCATAAAATTTCGGTGATAATAATAAACATTTTTTCGACAGTAAATACTTTAACAAAAATCCGAAAGCCGTTCATAAAAATTTAATTTCGCCGCGCTGCAACCAATTTTGAAACTCGCCGCATCTTTAGGGTTGTCCGCGCGGAAATTTCTTAAACGTAACTAAAAATTCAGTTAAAAAGTGAGGGATTTCTATGTCTAAAAACGATTTTCTCGACGCGATTGAGGTCAAAACGCCTTGCGAACAGGATTGGAAAACGATGCGCGGCAGCAACCAGTTCAGGTTCTGCGACCACTGCGCCAAAGACGTGCATAACATTTCGGCGATGACGCGCAAACGGGCGCGAAAACTCGTCGCCCAATCGAACGGCAATCTCTGCGTTCGCTACACGCGCCTGCCGAACGGCAAAATTCAAACGATCAAAAACACGCTGCACCAAATCACCAGACAGACGGGAATCGCGGCGGGCGTTCTCGGAACTTCGCTGACGCTTTCGACTTTGGCTTACGCGCAAACTCCGACCGATAACAATCAAAACGAATCCGTTCAAATCGTCCGGGTCGCCGACGAAAAAAGCGACAACCCGAATGGCACGATTTCCGGCACGATCACCGACCCGAACGGCGCGGTCATTCCGTTTGCTTTTGTAACGATAAGCAACGAGCAGACGAATTTTTATCAGAGCATCAACGCCAATCAGGAAGGCTTTTACGAATTCAAAGACGTGCCGCGCGGCGTTTATAAATTAAAATTCGACGCGGGCGGTTTTGCTTCCAAAGAATTGGTGCAGATTTCAGTCAACGGCGGCAGCGAAGAAACGCAGAACGCGCAACTCGCCGTGCAGACTTTTGAAGAAGTCGTAACGGTCGGCGGCAATGAATTGCCCGAAGGCGAAATGACCGTTATGGGAATAACGGTCGGCTCGATTTCCGTCGCTCCGATGAATCGAATGGTGCGGGCGGTCGAAAGCGGCGATCTCGGCGAAGTTAAAGTTCGCGTGGCGATGGGCGAGCGCGTCAACGTCAAAGATAAAAACTACAACGGAAATTCGCCGCTGCACGTCGCTGTCGAGTACGGCAATCTGGAAATCACGCAGTTTCTTCTTGGTGCGGGCGCAAAAATCAACTCAAAAAACGCCGAAAAACAAACGCCGCTGATGATGCTTGATGACGATGCCGAGCCGGAACTCGTCAATCTTTTGATCAGTCACGGCGCGAAAATAAATCTCGTTGACAAACAGGGCAACACCGCGCTGATGCGTGCTGCTGAATACGCCAAACCGGAAGTTTTACAGGCGTTGATTTCAGCGGGCGCAAACGTCAACGCCGTTAATAAAAAAGGTCGCACGGCATTAATCGCAGCGGCTGACGAAGGCAATCTGGAAAACCTCAAACTCCTGCTCGGCGCGGGCGCGAACGTCAACGCCGTTGACAAAGAAGGCAAAACTGCCTTGACGGAAAGCGGCAGCGAAGAGGTGAAACAAATGCTTATCGCTTACGGCGCGTTTCGCTAAAAAATCGAACACGGCAAGAAGTTGCTTTAATTCCGTTCCTAATTTACCAAAAGCGACTTTAAAACAACTTCTAAAATATAAATTTATGGCTAAGAAAGATTTGTTCGATTCGATAGACGTTCCCGATCCGTGTCCGCAAAGTTGGGACGCGATGCACGGCGAAGATAAAGCGAGGTTTTGCGCCAACTGTGAAAAAGATATTTACAATTTTTCGGCGATGACGCGGAACGAGGCAAAGAAATTGCTGCAATCGAAGGAAAGTGTCTGCGTGCGAATTGAAAAGAGCGCGGACGGCAAGATCAAGACCCTCAAAAAACAATTTCACCAAATCACGCGGCGTATTCCGATAGCAGCAGGCGTTCTTTCGGCATCGCTAACGATTACCGCCGTTGCAACCGCCCAGAAAAGACCGCCGCCGCCGCGCCCGCCGCAACCGCGAATCGGCAGAATGGTCGTTACACCTATCCCGGACACAAAATCAACCGCCTCAGTTTCGGGAATTATCGCCGACATAAGCGGCGCGATTATTCCAAACGCGCAAATCATCCTGCGCGATGCGAAAAGCAAAAAATATCGTCGGACGACATCGAACGAAGAAGGCTTTTATGAATTCAAAACCGTCGCCGCGTCCGTTTATGAAATTGAAGTGAAAGCGACCAAGAGATTCCGGCAATACTTAAATAAAAATGTGAAAATCAGCGGTGATAAAAAATTAGATTTGCCGATTGTATTGGAAACGGCGACAAGGCAGGTCAAGATGGGAATACTTCAGTAAATTTATGAAAAAAGTTTCATTTCTTTTGGCAGTTTTTTGCCTGTCGGTTAATTCGGTCTTTTCCCAAAACAGTTTTGCGCCGGAAGTAAAGCGCGTGGCGGTTTTCAAGAACGGTTACGCTTTTACTTTTCGGGAAGGCGACGCGCAGACGGCGAACGGTTGGGCTTATACGACTAATGCGCCGATTGGCGTTTTGGGCAGCGTTTGGGGTTATTCGACCGCGCCAAATGTAAGAGTTTCGCAGCTGCTCGCGTCCGAAACCGAGAAACATGAAACCGAGCGCGTTACCGATCTCGCCGAAATTTTGCTGGCGAATGAAGGCTCGCGCATTCGGTTTCTGGATTATCACAACAACAAACAGCCGGTTGAAGGAACGTATGAAATCATCAGCTCGCACCGCAATTTCGCTTACCCGAAAAAGAACAGCGAGAGTCTTCAGAACTATTTTTCCGAAGAAGGCATTTTGATTGCGATGAACACCGAAAGAGGCAAGATGATGTTTCCAATCAGCGCGATGAACAATATCGAATTTCTCGGTCAACCGAAAATGGAAAAGCCGAAAACGACGAAGGAAAATCGTCTGATGATGAAGGTTGACGGCGGACGCGACGGCGATAAATTAAATCTCGGCATCGCCGCATTGGAGCGCGGTATTCGATGGATTCCGGCTTACCGCGTCGAAGTTAAAGGTCAGCCGATCAAGGAGGTCAAGCTCGAACTCGAAGCGATGCTGATTAACGAATTGACCGATTTGAAAAACACGGAAGTCAACTTCGTCGTCGGCGTGCCGCATTTTCTTTTTCAGGAACAGATGTCGCCGCTTTCGATGAACACGGCGTTCGCGGGCGTGTCGAGTTTCTTTCAGACGGGTTCGAGAAATAACCGGCGCGACGCTTATTCAAACGCGATTATGACGCAGGTCGCTTCGACCGCCGATTCAAGTTACGACGGCGGCGACGCTTCGCCGACCGTTGCAGGCGAAGAACAAACCGATTCGTTTTCCGCCGAGCAGCTTTATCTTTACAAAACCGACAATATCAATTTGAAAAAAGGCGAGCGTTCGAGTCTGCGGCTTTTTTCGCTGACCGTTCCGGCGACCGAGGTTTTTGAATGGACGATCAACGACGCGGCGGACGCGCAGAATCGTTATATGAATTACGGCGGCAATTACTCAAATCAGCAAACGCCTTTGACCGATTTGTCGAGCAAAATCTGGTATGCCCTGCGCCTGAAAAATCAGACGGGAATGCCGTGGACGACCGCGCCGGCGTTGAGTTTCCGCGAATGGAAACCGCTCGGTCAGGATATGCTGACGTTCACGCCCGTCGGCGGCGAAAATATTCTGCGCGTTACGCCTGCGACCGAAGTCGTCGGCACAAATACGCTCGAAGAAAAATCGCGTGAGAAGGCGCAGTTGAAATACGGCGGCAGCACTTACGAATTCGATCTGGTAACTATCGAAGGCAAGATCAAACTTCGCAACATCAAAAAAGAGCCAATCGAACTCGTTCTGACGCGCAACGTCGTCGGCGAAGTTTTGCAGGCGGGCGA
The DNA here is from genome assembly GCA_964244835.1 of uncultured Pyrinomonadaceae bacterium. GTDB lineage: Bacteria > Acidobacteriota > Blastocatellia > Pyrinomonadales > Pyrinomonadaceae. The sequence continues at coordinate 9,313 of CAXTKJ010000051.1, read as the reverse complement.
CGGCGGAAAAATTACGAAAGACGGGTTGAATCTGCAATCATTCAACCCGAATTCGGTGATCAAATGGAATCTGAATTTGCCGAACGGCGAAAAGGAAATCAAGTATAGTTACAAAATTTACGTCAGACGGTAGATTAGTGGTAAGTGCCAAACGGTAAGTGGTAAATTTATGAAAGAAAGTATCTTGAAAGAAAAATCTTATCAGTTTGCTTTGAGAACGATTAAACTTTACAAATATATTGTTGCGGAAAAACAGGAATACGTTTTATCGAAACAGATTTTGCGTTCGGGAACGTCAATCGGCGCAAATATCGAAGAGGCAAATCAAGGACAATCGAAGGCTGATTTTATTCACAAACTTTCAATCGCTCAAAAAGAGTCATTTGAAACCGATTACTGGTTGAGGCTTCTGCGCGATAGTGAATATCTGACGGAAACGCAAGCCGATTCACTTTTAACCGATTGCCGGGAATTACAAAAATTATTAACGGCTTCAATCAAAACTGCCAAAGAAAATTTGAAGTAATTTCAAACAAGGAAACTTACCACTTACCGTTCACCACTTACCACTAAACAACCGAAGGTTGTTTTCCGGCGATTTCACCGATTTTGTCGCCGACTTTGGTTAAGCCTGCAAATCCAGGCAGTGTTTGGATTTTGGTCGAGACATTGCGGTTAATCCATTTCATTCCGCCTTCGCCGCCGAACAGTGTGGCAATCGTGTAATTTAATTCTTCATCAGATTTCGCGCCGCCGCCGACCGGAACGTAGAAATGTTTGATGATGAAGCGCGAAAGTTTCTGCGAGATTTCCGATTTTTGCAGTTCGAGCCGCGCCACGCTTCTGTAAAAAGTTGTGTGTGCGGATTCTTCGCGGATGATTCCCGTCAAAATTTGCGATAAAACCGGATGCGCGGCGATTGCCGATAATCTTCGATAGCCCTGCGTCGTGGACATTTCGTGAATCGCGCCGAACGACATATGCGTCGCCGTGAATTTTTTACCGATGAGCGTCGCCAGCGTCGTGATTAAATAATTCGTGATTGTGTAGGAAGTCGAAACTGAATTGACGACGTTCTTTTGCCATTTCGGGTCGGTTTCGATTCCGGCTTCGTTCAAAAATCGGTTGAGAAGTTCGCCGTGCGTTTGTTCCTCGACGCTCCAGCGTTCCATAAATTTACGGATGATCGGGTCTTTGCCGGTCGGCGTACGGCGCAGTTCTTCGTAATAAACGTCGGTCAGCGTTTCGATGTCGCGCATATACAGCAGCACGGGAACGAATTTTTTATCGAGCGGATATTTGCCGACCGCGCTCCAATCAATCGCGCTGATAAATTCGGGCGTTAAAGCGCGCGGTTGTTTTTCATACCAATCAAGCACGTCGCGGTTTGTTTCAAAGTTCATTTCGCTTTTGTAACCTTCCAGACAGTATTTCGATAAAACTCGTGTTTCAGATGCGCCGAAGAGAATTGTAAAGCGGTTTTTACTTGTGAAATCCGGCAAATTTACGTTTAATAAAGATGGTCTTCTATCGTTGACGCAAATAATTTCAGCCGGACTTTTTGACGAATTTCCCAGAAACAATTTATGAGATTAACACTCGAAAGGCAAATTCCGCTTGTTTTCAGCATCGCCATTTTACTGCTGATTATTATCGTCTTTTTCGCCGTCCGCAGTACCAATTCGCTGAATGAATCGCTGAAATGGGAAAAGCACACGCAGGAAGTGCTGCTTCAGTTGGACGAAACGATGCTTTTGACGCTCGATGCCGAAACCGGCGGACGCGGATTTCTCATCTCCGGCGACGAAGTTTTTCTCGAACCGTATAACAACGCCAACCAACAAATGGGCGGCACTCTGGCAAAACTTCGCACGCTGGTTGCCGACAATCCGAAACAGGCGGAAGCCATCAATAAACTGGAAATTTTACTGACACAGCGGCTTGATGTGCTGCGGCAAACTGTCGAACTGCGCCGTACGAAAAGTCTCGAAGAAGTCAGAAAGGAAATTACCGAACGGCTCGGCGCAAATCGCGGCAAAAATTTGATGGACGAAGTTCGGACTCTAGTCGGAACGGTCAAAGGCGAAGAACAAAATCTTTTAAAAGTGCGCGAGGAAAATTTGGATCAAAACTTGAAAGACACTTCGCGGATGCTTTTTATCGGCAGCATCGCCGGAATCATCGCGCTCGGTCTGGCAAATTTCGCTATTTACCGCGAAGTCGGCAAACGCGCCAAAGCCGAAGACGATTTGAAGGGAGCGAATAAAAATCTGGAAAGCCGCGTCGAAGAGCGAACACGCGAATTATCAGATAAAAATTCCGAATTGGAAGAACAGATCAAACGCCGCGAACACGCCGAAGAACGCCGCCGCGTCGCGCTCGATGTCGGCGGTTTGGGAACCTGGAAATTGAATCTGGACGGCAATGACGGCGAACTCGACGAACGCACATTGTCGGTTTTCGGACTCGACAGTAACGAAGATTTCGACGGTTCGAGCAAAAAGGCTTTCAGCCGTGTCATCGAAGAAGACGCGCCGAAGGTTGACGAGGAATTTCGCAAAGCCGTGACGCAGAAAACTAATTTCGATGCCGAGTTTCGCATCAGAAATTCAAAAGGCGAGATTCGCTGGAACAACTGCACCGGACAGCCGCAGGTTGACGAAAAAGGCAATGTAACGCACGTCGTCGGTTTCTGCCGCGACATCACGGAAAGCAAAAAAAATGAAATCGCTCTGCGGAACAGCGAAAGTTTCGTCCGCACGATTCTCGATTCACTGCCGGCGCATATTTCGGTTCTCGATAAAACCGGCAAAATAGTCGCCGTCAATCAGGCGTGGCGCAACTTCGCGGCTTCCAACTGTCTGGAAGGACAGCTTGATTCGACCGACATCGGGCAGAATTACGTTAAAGTCTGCGAAACCTCTGCCGCTTTTGAAGAGGAAACCAAAACGGTCGTCGAACGGATGCGGGCGGTTCTTGATGGCACATCCGACGGCTTTACATTTGAATATCCGTGTCATTCGCTGACCGAAGAACGCTGGTTTATCCTGCAGGCGAGCGCGATGGAAACCGGCGCGGTCATTTCGCACATTGATATTTCCGCTCGCAAACGCGCCGAAAACGAATTAAAAAACAGCGAAGAATTTAATCGCAGTATTTTTGAAAACAGTCCCGACTGCGTAAAGGTTATGAATCTTGACGGAACTTTATACACGATCAATTCGAGCGGTCTCTGTGTTCTGGAAATCGGCGATTTTTCGACGGTTGCCGGAAGCCGCTGGATTGATTTTTGGGAAGGTGACGAACACGAAAAAGCGCGGGAAGCAGTCGAGACGGCGCGAAATGGTGAAACGGCGCATTTTGAAGGATTTTGTAAAACGACGAAAGGCAATCTCAAATACTGGGATGTAACGGTCGCGCCCGTGTTCGACGGCGCGGGTAAAACGACGCGCCTGATTTCGACTTCACGCGATATTACCGAACGGCAGGAAGTCGAAGCGGAACGCGAACGGCTTTTGAAAAATGAGCAGGAAGCCCGCCGCGACGCGGAAATCGCTAATCGTCTGCGCGACGAATTCTTAGCGACTGTTTCGCACGAATTACGCGCTCCGCTCAATTCGATTCTCGGTTGGGGAAGGCTTTTGCAGAAAGGTCAGCTTGACGAACCGACGAGCGAAAAAGCGATTTCGACCATCGTCCGCAACGCCGAATCGCAGAATCGTCTGATTGAAGATTTGCTCGACGTTTCGCGCATTATTTCCGGCAAACTGCGGCTCGAAGTGATGACGATCAAACCGATCAACATCGTCGAATCCGCGCTCGAAACCGTGCGTCCGGCGGCGGAAGCCAAAGGCATCACCATCAAAATCAGCGGCGAACGCGACATCAGTCATATTTCCGGCGACCCGAACCGGCTTCAGCAGGTCGTCTGGAATTTATTATCGAACGCCATCAAATTTACGCCGCAGGACGGCGAAGTCAAACTCGAAATCGAACGGCAGGAAGAATTTGTCGAAATCCGCGTCAAAGACAGTGGTGTCGGCATTAAGGAAGAATTTCTGCCGTATGTCTTCGACCGTTTCCGGCAGGCGGACGCTTCGAGCATCAGAAAATTCGGCGGTTTGGGATTGGGTTTGGCGATTGTGCGGCATATTACCGAAATGCACGGCGGCACGGTTCACGCCGAAAGCGCGGGCGAAAATCAAGGCTCGACCTTTATCGTGCGGCTGCCGCTGATTATTCAAACCGAAGAGGAAAGCGGCGCGGACGCGCAAAACAGAATTCAAACCATCGAACCCGACAAGGAACTGCATTTGAGCGGAATGCTGATTTTAGTCGTTGACGACGAAGAAGACACGCGCCAACTGCTCGTCCAATCGCTGACGTTCTACGGCGCGACCGTCATCACGGCGGGTTCGGCGAAAGAAGCGTTCGCCGAAGTACAAACGAAAAACCCAGACGTGATGGTTTCGGATATTGGAATGCCGGACGAGGACGGCTATTCGCTGATTCGCCGCATCCGCGCTTTGCCCGACCAACAACACAACTCAATTCCGGCAGTCGCTTTGACCGCTTTCACACGCGCTCAGGACAGAATGCGGGCATTGACCAGCGGCTATCAAAACCACGTCTCCAAACCGGTCGAACCCGACGAATTGGCAACGGTAATCGCCAGCCTAACGGGAAGACTTCAGTAAAAGTGGTAAGTGGAAAATGGTAAGTGGTAAGTGAAAATAATTCTTCACTTACCACTTACCACTAAACCTATTCCTCGTTTTCGACGATGTGTTTGTCGGCTTTTGAATTTTCGGGGATATTGTATTGCGCGTGAGTGATGAAGCCGATGTTTGCCGGACTCCAATAGCGGAAAAAGGCTTTGCCATAGACGTATTTTTCGGGAACTAAACCCCAATAGCGCGAATCGGACGAATTATCGCGGTTGTCGCCCATCACATAGTAGAAATGCTCGTTGACTTTTTTCGGCGGAAAGCTCGGTAAAGATTGATTGTGTTCTGATTCGAGATAAGGTTCGCTCAACTCGTTGCCGTCAATTAAAATTTTGCCCTGCCGCACTTCGACCGTTTCACCCGGCAAGCCGATGACGCGCTTGACGTAGCTTTTTTCCGGGTCGTTCGGATACCAGAAAACGATCACGTCGCCGCGTTCGATGTGTCCCCAACTGACGCTTTTGAATTTGTAATAAACGAGTTTATTGACCAAAAGACGCTCGCCGTCGTGCAGCTGCGGCAGCATCGAAGTTCCTTCGACGACGACTGGCTGCGCGACGAAAACGCCGAGCAGCACGAAAACCGCGATGATTAAAACGATGTCGCGCAGAAGTTTGAGACTTTCGCCCCAAAGCCCTTGCCTGGAAGCGGTTTTAAGTTTATAAACCTCGATGTCGCGGTCGTCGCCGGGAGCGTGCGAGCCGAAATCGAATTGCTTTTTCTTTTGAAAATCGAACATATCTGAAATCTTTTGATGCCGGTTTGAGGCGCAGCGGCGACAGGAAAATCTTTCGCCGACATTGAAATTATCGGCTTTTTTCACGGTTTGTCAAAATTATCATCCGTGAACGCGAAATCTCGACCCGTGAACGACGTTCACGGGTCGAGAATTGGTAAATATGGGTCGAGAATTGGTAAATATGGGTCGAGAATTGGTAAATCTCGACCCGTGAACGTCGTTCACGGGTCGAGAGACGGCGTTCCTCTATCCGATCACCGCTTTCATCGAGCGATGAAAATCATTCATTAGCGCGTGTTTATTTGATTTTGTTAAGATAAAATCTATGAATTCTGAAATCCGCGAGCTTTTCCCCGCAGCGAAGAAATATGTTTATCTAAACAGCGCGGCGTGTGCGCCTTTGCCAACGATTGCCGTTGAAGCCGTCAATCGCCAACTGCGCGATGTCTCTGAGAACGGCACGATCAATTTTTTGGAGTGGGTCGCAACGAAAAATCGCGCCCGCGAAATCATTGCCACGATGCTCAAAGTCGGCGCGGAACAAATCGCATTTATGCGAAATACTTCCGACGGTTTTTCGACCGTCGCCAACGGTTTGAAATGGCAGAAGGGCGACAACATCGTTACTTTTGCCAAAGAATTTCCCGCCAATTTTTATGCGTGGCGCAGAATCCGTGACGAATTCGGCGTAGAAATTCGCGCCTGCCACGAGCGCGACGGGCGGATTGATTTGGACGAATTTATCAGTTTGATTGATGCGAACACGCGCCTTGTTTCGATCAGCGCGGTGCAGTACGCATCGGGTTTCCGCGCCGATTTGGAACGCATCGGCACGGCGGCGCGGGCAGTTGACGCGCTGTTTGCCGTGGACATCATTCAGGCGTTCGGCACGATGCCGTTCGATTTGGACGCGCAGAAAATTGACATCGCGGCGGGCGCAAGCCACAAATGGCTGTGTTCGCCCGAAGGCTGCGGAATTTTATATCTGTCGGAAAGAGCGCGTGAGCGAATCGCACCGACTTTGGTCGGCTGGATCAGCGTCGAAAACGCCTGGGATTTTGAAGATTCGGAACAGGAATTCAAACCAAACGCGCTCGCGTGGGAATCGGGAACGGGAACGGCTTCGCTCTTTTACGGCTTGGAACAAAGCGCGAAATTACTTTTTGAAACCGGCGCGGAACGCATCGAAACGTATCTCGAAGAATTGTCGGATTATCTGTGCGAATTGATCGCCGGGAAAAATTACGAAATAGTTAGTTCACGCGCCAAAGGCGAAAAATCGCAAATCGTCTGCATCAAAAACAACAACGGCTTAACCTCGAACGAAACCGCCGCACAATTAGCGGAAAAAAATATCATCGTCTCGCCGCGCGGCGATAGAGTTCGTATCGCGCCGCATTTCTTCAACAACCAAACGGATATTGAACGATTAGCAGAAAATCTTTGATAAATGAAACCTTCAATTCTTAAAGCGTGGTTGGAGATCAAAGGCGCGAATAATTCTAAATTTTGCATTCTAAATTCTTCATTTTATTTCAGTAAATAACCGCTTTTTTATTGAAAGTAAATTTAAAATGAAGAATTTAGAATGCAAAATTAACTTTCATTTCTTACCCGCAGAACTTCCGCCACGCTCCACGCCTGCGCCGGACAGCCGCGCGGTTTGTGTGGCGCATCGGCATCAAAAATCTCGGAAATCTGCCCGCAGCCGGCTTCGTTCAGATGCGTTTTGAAACCGTCCAAAATTTCCGCAATCCGCTGTTTGTTTTCAGGGAAAACTTTGCGGTAAGCGTCCACGAATCCGCCGATTTGCCACGCCCAAACCGTTCCCTGATGATACGAAGAATCGCGGTCGAACGGCGAGCCGATGTAAATCGGGCAGTAGTTTTTATCCTTCGGCGAAAGCGAGCGCAAGCCGACCGGCGTTAATAATTCATCTTCGACTTTCTCGACGACTTTTTTCGCCTTTTCCGCGTCGTCCAAAATCGCATTCGGCAGACTGACGGCGAAAATCTGATTCGGGCGCACAGAGGCATCTTTAACATCGCCGTCAATGACATCGAATAAACAATTTTCCTCTTCGTTCCAAAAGATTCGATTGAAATTCGCTTTTGCCTTTTCCGCCAGTTCGAGATACTTCTTCTCGTCCGACCAATCGCCGAAAATGCCCGCCAAATCCGCCATCACGCACAGCGCGTTATACCAGAGTGCCTGAATCTCGACGGCTTTTCCGGTGCGCGGCGTAACGACGAAATCGCCGATTTTCGCGTCCATCCACGTCAACTGAACGCCTTTTTCTCCGGCATAAAGCAAGCCGTCCGCTTCGTCAACTTTGATTTTGTAGCGCGTTCCTCTAACGTGCCAGAGGATAATATCAACCAGTTTTGCGTAAAGATTTTTCCGCACGAAATCGTAATCTCTGGTTTTTTCGACGTAGGCGCGAATCGCTTCAAAATACCAGAGCGTCGCGTCAACATTATTATATTCCGGTTCGTCGCCCGCGTCGGGAAAGCGATTCGGCAGCATTCCTTCGGAAATATGTTTTGAAAATTCGAGCAGAATTTGTTTGGCGATTTCAGAGCGATTAGTCGAAAGCGTCAAACCGTTCAAAGCAATCATCGTGTCGCGTCCCCAATCGGAAAACCAAGGATAACCGGCGATAATCGTTTTGCCCGCGCCGCGTGAAACGATGAATTGGTCGGCGGCTAGAACTAATTCTTTAGTGAAATTGTCCTCGGCGTTCGCGTCTTTGATTAAGCTATCGCGCCGCCCGATTTCCGCTTTTTCGAGATTTTCCACAGGCGGAAAACTTTGCTTTTCGGTCGAAGCGATGACGAACACTTTTTCATTCAAATCGAATCGCAGAGCGAATGGCTGAAATAAATCTTCCGCGAAATCGAAGCCGCGTTCCTTTTCAATCGCGTATTCAAAATTGCGATACCACGCGCCCGTATTTTCGACCGTCGCCGCGTTATGCGCGAAATAAAGTGCGGGCAGATTTTGGTAAGGTTTAACGGTTACGAGATTTTCCGAAGTTTCATAACGCAAATCGAATTCGGCGTTTTCGTGCTGCAAATGGTGATAGTCGCAGAACGATAAAAGCGGTTTTAGTTCGAGTTGGACGGTCGGTTTTGGGTTTTCTTCCGAAACTTGACTGCTGATGATTAGCCATTGGCAGACGACGGTATTCGCGCCGTCAATCATAAAAAATTTCTTCTCGATTTCGATGCCTTCGACCTCGTAAATCCAGATCGGAAACGGTTCGAGACGGAACGATTGCAGGTATTGATAACCGTTCGGATAGACGGCGTTAGGGTATTGATTTGACGATAGTTCAAAAGATTTGCCGTCAATAATTAAAGTTTCTTCAAACTTTGAAAGCATTGTAATCCGTCCGAGTGGCGGTCTGGTCGCGGCGGTCAAAAGCGCGTGGTAGCGTCTGGTGTTCGCGCCTGCAATCGTGCCGGAAGAAAAACCGCCGATGCCGTTCGTTTCCAGCCATTCGCGCTTTGACGCTGCTTCGTAATTGGTGCAGCTTTCCGAATCAAAATTTATCATTTGGCAAAAATTCATCTACTGATAATTTTCTACCATATCAGAAGCCATTTATGGAACAAACTCCAAGATTAAAATTTAAGAATCAAAGCAAATTTTGCTGCTTTTCCCATTCATAGATAGCAAACATAAATCCAAGTAAAAAAGAATCGGAGCGGGAAGTCATTTGATTTCCCGCTCCGATTCTTTTTTTTGACAGCTTTTCGTTATTTATCTGTTCCGTCCTCAGCAGAGAACCCGGTGGCGGGACGGATGTTGGAAGTGCGCGGCGTGTTGCCCGCGTTCGGCGGCA
>CAXTKJ010000050.1:15345-37800 GCA_964244835.1 uncultured Pyrinomonadaceae bacterium | reverse complement strand
CATAATTCAAAAGGGAAATGATAAAGCAATTCGGCGAGAGAAACAAAACGGCTTTTATTTTTCGCGCGAATTGTAGTTAAATTAACAGGTATGCCGCTTGCCAAATTAAAATTGAAATCGAAAACCGCTTTCACCGTTGACGAGTATCTGCAAATGGAACGCGCCGCCGTCGAACGACACGAATACGTTGACGGCGAAATCTTCAAAATGGCGGGCGAATCGGACGAACACGGCGATATTTCCGTTAATTTGATTTCAGAATTGCGCTTTCAATTAAAAAATAAAGATTGCCGCGTCCGCGCCAAAGATGCCAAAGTCAAAAGCGGCGGTTTCAATCAAGCCGTCGGCAAATCAACCAAAGGAATGTTTTCATATCCCGATTTGGTCGTCGTCTGCGGCGAAATGATTTACCACGACAAGCAAAAGGATGTCATCTTAAATCCAAAAGTTATCATCGAAGTATTATCAAATTCGACTGAAATATATGATCGCAACGATAAGTTTGTCAGATACAGTATGTTTAATGAAACACTGACCGATTACATTTTAGTTTCGCAGGAAGTTCCGCAAATCGAACATTTTATCCGGCAGACTGACAACAGTTGGAATAGAACGGTTTTTATCGGTTTGGACAAAACTTGTCTGGTTGAATCAATCGAATGCACACTGGATTTGAAGGAAGTCTATGACCGCATCGTGTTCTCTAAAAAAACGCTTAATTTCTTAAAGGAAATTGAAAATATCTAATGAGCGACTTTAAACTTAACTTTCAGGACACGGCAACCGCTTTTGCCGACAAAACCAACGCCCAACTCAAAGAAAAATACTGGCTCTTCAAAACGATGGGTTCGCAGGCTCTCGTCAATTTCGGGACTTCGCTGACGAACTTCGCGCTGTCAATTCATTTGCCGGTCAAAACTCTGATCAAGAAAACGCTTTTCCGGCAATTCTGCGGCGGTGAAACGATTGCCGAATGCGAACCGACGATTAAAAAACTGGGCAGTTCGCACATCGGCACGATTCTCGATTATTCGGTCGAAGGCAAATCAGAAGAAGAAGATTTCTGCCGGACGAAAAACGAAATCATCGAGACTATCAAACGCGCCAAAGACGACGAAAACATTCCGTTTGCGGTGTTCAAGGTTACGGGCATCGCGCCGCTCGGAACATTGGAAAAAATGAGTTCGGGCATCGAGTTGACCGAAAAAGGAAAGTGGAAATGGCAGCGCATTCAAGACCGTGTGGATGCGATTTGCAAGTTGGCACATTCGCTTGAACAGCCGGTGTTTATTGACGCGGAAGATTCGTGGATTCAGGACGCGATTGATACTCTGGCGGAAACGATGATGGAGAAATACAACCGCGAAAAGCCGATTGTGTTTAATACGATTCAGCTTTACCGGCACGACAGATTAGAATTTTTGAAGGAATCGCATCGGAAAGCCAAAGAAAACGGCTATACGCTCGCCGTCAAACTCGTGCGCGGCGCGTATATGGAAAAGGAACGCGCCCGCGCCGAAGAAATGAATTACCCGTCGCCGATTCAAGCCGACAAAGACGCGACCGACCGCGATTACGATGCGGCGATTGATTACTGCCTCGAAAATATCAACGACATCGCTTTCGTCGCCGGAACGCACAATGAAAAATCGGTGCAGATGCTGGCGCAAAAGATGGAAGAGCGAAAAATTCCGCACAATCATCCGCACGTTTTCTTTTCACAGCTTTTCGGAATGAGCGATAATTTGTCGTATATTCTGGCGGATAATCAATACAACGTCTCGAAATACGTCCCTTACGGTCCGGTCGAAGATGCCGTGCCATATTTGATTCGCCGCGCTAAGGAAAATACGTCGGTGATGGGACAGATGAGCCGCGAATTAGATTTGATAGATAAAGAATTGAAACGGCGGAAAGTTTGAAACAGTTATCAGTTATCAAATTTCGGTTATCAGCGTTATTTCCCTGAATGATAACTGCCAAAGTTATCTTAAACCGAGCATCAGTCGAATCGAACGGTCGTAAATCTCCCGATCAACATTATTCTTCCACGCTTCAAACGGTACTAAATCCGCTTCGGTCAATGGCTGATTTTCCATTCGCGCAACCTGCGTACTTTCAAAAGCGCGGTTGGTCAGTGCGACGTGCGGAATGCTCGTGGTTAGATTCTGATAATTTTTCAAAGCCTCGTCCGCCATCTCAATATCGAGAAACATTTCGTTGTAAGCCTTCAGATGCCAGATAGTTTCGTCCGACATTTCTTCGATATTTAGCAATCTGATCAATCCATAACCGCTTTCGATCTGAAAAATCAGAAAATCACCCGCCTGAAAATTTTGCGACATAGTGCTTTAATTATCGCTGTCCGGCATCGGAGAATCAACTTGGATATTGTTGATGCGAAACGTCGTCGAAGAAGCGCGCTGTAAATCGGAGAGCGATTTGTTGTAATCGGTTTCGGCGCGGATTTCGGAATTGCGGGCGTTATTCAAAGAGTTTTCCCTCTGGAATAAAAGAAAAGTCGTCGAGCGTCCGACATCGAAAAGACTGCGCTCGCCTTCGAGTTGAATTTCGGCATTCGCCCGCGCCCGCCGCGCCGTCAAAACTCTTTGTCGGGCGGTTTCAACGCCCTGCACGGCGTTGCGGACTTCAGCGACGACGGTTTGTTCCTGAGTGCGAAGATTCGCCTCGGTTTGCTGCTGCTGAATTCTCGCGCCCGCTAAATTGGCTTTTGCCGTCGTATTGCGGAACGGAATTTCAAATGTGATGCCGACCGAATAAGTCGGCGCGTCGGTGCGGAAAAGATTGCGGAATGCTTGAAAACTTCCGCCGTTGAAATAACCGGGCGTTCCGGCAACAGTAATTTGAGAATTAGGAATTTGCTCTGAAAGCGGTAACAATGAATTAAGTTTTACCCGCAAAGTTTCATCATTGCCGAGAAACTGATTCGTTAGAAAACTGTTCGTGCTTTGATTGCCCAACGATAAACCGCCGAGTGAAAATGACGAAACTAAATCAATGCGCGGCTTCGTTTGATTCCTGAAAAAATCAATGTCAATCGCGTTCGTTTCGCGTTCCAATTTAAGCCGTCGCAATTCGGGGCGATTGTCGAAAGCATCTTTGATCGCGTCTTCGACCAGAACGGGTTCGTCTGAATAAACCGGCGTATCGGTCGGAACGTAAGCCTGCGTCCATTCGGGCGAGTTCGATTCGCGGAGCAAAAGAGTTTTCAAAGTATTTTCCGTCGTCGAAACCTGCTGCGTCGCTGACAGCAAATCTCCTTCGCGGGTGGCTAATTCGGTTTCGACTTCGGCGCGGGCGAGCGGTGCAGATGCGCCGGCTTCGATTTTAACTTCGATCTGCCGCAGATTTTCCCGCGCCAGATTGACGTTCGCTAACTGGTTCTGCTGGTTGCGAAGCGCGAACACCAAATCCCAATAAGCCCTTTGCACCTGCGAAATAATATCAATCGTCTGCCGCCGAAAATCGGCATCGGATTGCTGCAATCTTTTGCGCTGAATTTTTATCTGGCGGCGCGTGTTGTCAACTTTGAAATTGCGAAACAGCGGTTGGGTAAAATTCACGCCGAGTGTACTGAAATATGTCGTACTTGACGAAGAGGCGAGCGCACTCGTCTGGTTGAAATTCGTGTTATTGCGCGAACTGCTGCCGGTTTGACTGTTGTTAAAAAACGTTGTGAACGAACCACCGCCGCGCTTGAAAAGTTTGTCAATTCCGGCATCGAGCCGCAGATCATTCGAGGCACTTGAGCCGGTCGTCGAATTGCGCGTGTAGTTCGGTGTGAGACTTAAAAACGTATCGTACGCGCCGAACTGCGAGCGAAGCTGCTGCTCCTGAATCCGCACATCGTCGCGGGCGACTTCGATGCTGTTGTTGTTTTCCAGAGCTTTCCGAATCGCTTCGTTGAGCGTCAGGGAAACGGTTTGCATCGTTTCGATTCCGACGCGGTTTAAATTCGTCGTCGTCGAAGTCGTGTTCGACGAAACGGGATTTTTTTCCGGGTCGGCGATTTTAGTTTCGGTCGGCGTGGGTGTCGGCTGCGCGACGGGCGACTTGGTTTCGTCGGTTTGCGCGAAAACTTCTACATCGCCGAAACAGAAGAATGATAATGCAAAACAAGAGCAGCAAAAGATACGATATAAAAAATTCATTATAAAAAATGACTCCGGCTCGATTATGAAAAATGATTGCAAAAGGATAACGAATGCAATCACTTATTACGGCGGACGATTTTTGTTTGTTTCAAAAAAATGGTTTGCAAGGCGCGGGCGAATTTATTTGAAAGCCATCGCCGCCGCCGTTTCTAATCTTTGAGTTTTAGCCGCAGATAAGTTATCTTCATTCATTTAAGACACAAATATTCTGAGGAGAACTTTATAAAAATATGGCAATCAAGGTAGGAATTAACGGCTTCGGACGCATCGGACGCAATGTTTTGCGGACGGCTCTGGGCGACACGGATATTGATTTCGTCGCGGTCAACGATTTAACCGACACGAAAACTTTGGCGCATCTTTTGAAGTACGATTCGGTGATGGGAAATCTCGATTACGATATTTCGGCGGACGGCGACACGATTAGAGTTGACCAAGACAGCTTTAAGGTTTTCAGCGAAAAAGACCCTGAAAAGATTGACTGGGAATCGGTCGGCGCGGAAATCGTCATCGAATCAACCGGCAGATTTACCAATGCCGAAGACGCGAAAAAACATCTGCGCGGTTCGGTCAAAAAAGTCATCATTTCCGCGCCCGCCAAAGGCGAAGATTTAACCATCGTTCTCGGCGTGAACGAAGAAATGTATGACGCGGGCAAGCATCACATTATTTCCAACGCTTCCTGCACGACGAACTGCCTTGCTCCGGTCGCTAAAGTTATTCACGACAAATTCGGCATCAAAAACGCTTTGATGAACACGATTCACAGCTACACTAACGATCAGCAATTATTGGATTTACCGCATAAAGATTTGCGCCGCGCCCGCGCCGCCGCGCTTTCGATGATTCCGACTTCGACCGGCGCGGCGAAAGCCATCGCGCTTGTCATTCCCGATTTGAAAGGAAAGTTCGACGGCATTTCCGTGCGCGTTCCGACTCCGAACGTCTCGCTCGTTGATGTTGTGATGACGCTCGAAAAGACGGCGACAACCGAAGAAGTCAATGCCGCATTGAAGGAAGCTGCCGAAGGCGATCTGAAAGGCATTCTCGCTTTCAGTGAAGAACCTCTGGTTTCGATTGATTTTCGCGGCAACCCGCATTCGTCCATCGTTGACGCGGAAAATACTAAAGTTATTGACGGCAATCTCGTCAAAATTCTTTCGTGGTATGACAACGAATGGGGTTATTCGTGCCGCGTCCGCGATCTGGTGAAATACATCGCTGAAAAAGGTTTATAATTTCTTTATAAGCTGTTTGAAAATTCCTTAAAGTCCGCGAAGCGGATAAATTTAATAGCGTCGGGAGAATCCCGACGACCCGGTTGAATTAAGCCGCCGTCCCTGAAAGAGACGAATTATTAACAGTTTAATTCGTCCCTTTCAAGGACGGAAAAACATTTTTTGCGTTACGCCTCGGATTCTCCCGACGCTATTGAATTCGCCGCTTTCAGCGACTAAAATCCAGAATTTTTAAACATCTTTTTAAAATAAAAATTAGAATAACGAAGTTCTCGCCGCTTCGTTATTCTTTTCTCAGTCAAATCCTGCATTAGATATTCCGGCATTATGATTTACAAAAAGATTTACTCCCTGCTCTTACTTTGCGTTTGCATCTTCGGTTTCACCCAAACATCTTTCGCTCAAAAAAAACGAGTTCCGACTAGAAAAAGAGAAATCATTCAAGCCGTCGAAGCTCCGAAATACACGCCGGAATTAAAGCGGCGCGTTGAAACTTTCAATTCCGTCTGGCTGATAATTAAAGAGAATTATTTCGATCAGACGTTCAGCGGTCTCGACTGGAATAAAATCAAACTCGAATACGAACCGCGTATCTTGCGGACGACGAGCGATAATCAGATGTACGACATTTTACAGGAAATGATCGGTCGTCTGAATCGCTCGCATTTCGCCATCATTCCGCCGGAAGTTTATCAGGCAATCGAGAAGGCGAAATCTGAAGCCAAGGCAAAGGAAAAAGCGTTGGCGGCGAAAAACGCGGAAATGGATGATGAAGATGAATCGGAAGAAGAAGAATCAGATTCTGATTTTGACGCTTACGGGACGAAATACGGCATCGGCGTTGATTTGCGCCTGATAGATGAAAAATTCGTCATCACCCGCATTGATAAAAATTCGACGGCGGAAAAAGCCGGATTGAAAATCGGTTATGTAATAGATAAAGTGAACGACGTTTCGCTCGCCGCGCTGCTGCAAAAGATTGAAATCTATTATTCAAAAAACAAAAATTTCAAAAGGTATCTGCCTGCGGAAATCGGCGATTACCTGCTGAACGGCGAAAAAGATACGATTGTCGCGCTGACCTGTTTGAATGAAAACGAGCAGCCAATCGAATTCAAAGTTCCTCGGACAAAAATTAACGGCGAGACGATTTCCATCGGCAAAAACTTTCCCGAACAGTTTCTCAAATTTGAAACCGCTTCATTAAACGAAGATGTCGGTTTAATCAGGTTCAATATTTTCGCCGTGCCGGTAATCGAAAAATTCTGCGCGGCTTTGACCGAGTTCAAAGATAAAAAAGCACTGGTTATTGATTTGCGCGGCAACACGGGCGGCATTCTCGGTTCGATGGTCGGTTTAAGCGGAATGCTGACGGAAAAGTCCATAGATTTGGGAACTTCGATTTACAAAGTCGGCACTGAAAATCTGACCGCTTTATCCAAGGCGAAAAACTTTAAAGGAAAAGTCGTTTTCCTCGTTGATAACCAGACGGTCTCGGCAGCCGAGATTTTTTCGGCGGCATTGCAGGAAAATAACCGCGCCGTGATCGTCGGCGAAAAAACGGCGGGCGAAGCGTTACCGGCGATTTCGGTCGCGCTCCAAACCGGCGCGGTCTTGTATTATCCGATTGCCAATTTCAAAACGCACAACGGAAACTACCTCGAAGGCAAAGGTGTCGAACCCGATTTCGCCGTCAGTCTCGACCGAAAAACTTTATTGACCGGAACGGACGCGCAGATGTCGGCGGCTTTGAAAATAATCCGGGAAGATAAAGTTTTTCGGAAAGCCGACCAATCCGCGATGACTATCAAAGGAGCCGGAAATTCGCCACCGCCGCCACCGCCGCCGGCTGCGAAATTAAAACAATTAGGTTCCGTTACCATCAAAGCCGTTCCGCCGCCGCCCGCCGCGCCGAAACCGCCGGAAAATAATGTAAAAGATGAAAAGGCAATTCGGGCAATAGATGATTTCGCGGCAGCCGTCGGCGGTCAGGAAGCGTTCGGCAAAATAAATTCCTATACGTTGAAGGGCAGCACGACATTGACTATCAGAGGCACTTCGAGCGATATGGAAATCCAGGTGTTCCGGCAAAAGCCCGACAAATACTCGGAATTTTGGAATTCGTCAGCCAGCGGCGAGATCAGACAAATTTATAACGGGAAACAAACTTCCGTGCAGTCGGAATACGGCATAACGCGCGAAATACCGGGCGATACGGATACGGCGAAAGTCGAAATCTTTGCGCCGCTGAATGACCTGATGAAAAAGGATTATTTCAAATCGTTAAAATATCAGGGCATTTTCGACCGCAATGACAGAAAGGTTCATTTAATCGAAGGCGTTACGAAAGAAAATTACACCGTCGCGCTCGCCTTCGATGTCGAAACGAAAATGCTGATCGGGTATGTTCTTCAGTATTACGGCATTTCGTTCGGCGATTACCGCAAAGTCGAAAACGTGATGCTGCCTTTCAGTATCGAAAGAGAAGGTTTTATGGACATTAAGCTGGATGAAATCAAAATCAACAGCCCGATTGAAGAAAGCAATTTTTCCAAAAAGCTAAACTGTTTCGATGTGGCAAACTGAGCGATTGAAAATGTCGGGTAATAAACGGATAATAAGCGAAACCGTAAATTGCGCTTGATACAAAAATTAAAACTTTAGGAAAAAAACAATGAAAAATTCATTAAATTTAGTTTTCGTCGCTCTGCTGTTTATCGTTCTCGGCTGTAATTGTTCCAAAAAATTCGGAGATTTCGCCGTGAACACTGAATCGAATCAGCCAATCGCAAATCCGACACCGTTTACGGCGAATACGACGACTACGCCGAATCTGCCGCCGACAGGTAAAAAAGCGTCGCTGGCAATGGCGCAGTATAACCAGATAAAAAACGGAATGACTTATCAGGAAGCCGTCAACGCCATCGGCAGCGAAGGCACGGAAGTCAGTTCGTCGGAAGTCGGCAAATATAAAACCGCGACGTATAAATGGGAAGGCGAAAATTATTCGTATATCATCCTGACTTTTCAAAACGACAAACTGATGTTCAAAACTCAGGCGAACCTAAAATAAAGTCATTAAGGAGTAGAATTTGAAGGGGAAATTTCTTACGCCACAGGACAAGAAACGGCTGAGTTACCTGAAAGATACGCGAAATACTTACGCTGAGTCGCGTAGTCGTTCTCGTTTTGCTATCGCTAAAAGAAAGGCTTACGGTCATCAGGCACTTCGACACGAACAAAAATTGATTCTAAAAGAATTGGCAAAGCTAGCTGAAGAAGAGCGAGATAATATTGAGGCGAAAATGAAATCGGTTCAGCCTAAAAAATGGCGAAAGTATGCTGATCGTCCTTTGGGAGAATTTGTAACTATGCTGCTTTACAATAGAAAGAAAAGGGGTGTCAACGACAAATTGAAAACCAGTAAAATACTTGCCAGAGCGGAAAGAGAATCTCCGAAAAGATGGATCAGAATTCGTTGGAGACTGATTAGGTAAATCTTAAAAGATTATCTTCAGTGATTAGCTCGTAATAATTTTTATGAACAAGAAAACAATCAAAGATATTGACATCAAAGGCAAACGGGTTTTCATTCGCGTAGATTTCAACGTGCCGATCAAAGGCGGGCAAATCGAAGACGATACGCGCATTAAAGGTGCATTGCCGACCATTAAATACGCGATTGAGCAGGGCGCGAAAGTCGTTCTCGCTTCACATCTCGGCAGACCTTTGAAAGACAAAAAGAAAGCCGAAGAAAAAGGAATGCCGTATGACGAATTGAAATATTCGCTCAAGCCGATTTATGAATATCTTCGCGCTTTGCCCGAATTTCAGGACATTTCAGCGAGCGGAGAAGAAAACACGGTCGAAATAAAAGAAGGCGAGACGAATCTCGGTAAAGCCGAAATCAAAAACGATAAAGTTTTCTTCGCCAAAGATTGCGTCGGCGATGAAGTGAAATCACAAGTCGAAAATCTACAAGAAGGCGAAGTTTTGCTGCTTGAAAATTTAAGACTTCACGCTGAAGAAGAAAAGAATGATTCATCGTTCGCCAAACAACTTGCTGAACTCGCCGACGTTTATGTCAACGACGCATTCGGCACGGCGCACCGCGCCCACGCTTCGACCGAAGGCATCACGCATTTTATACAAGATTCGGTTGCCGGTTTGCTGATGGAAAAGGAATTAAACTTTTTGGGCAAAGCTCTCAACAATCCCGAACGCCCGTTCGTCGCCATTTTGGGCGGCGCGAAAGTTTCCGACAAAATTCCCGTTATCAAATCTTTAATCGAACGCAAAGTTGACAAACTTCTTATCGGCGGCGCGATGGCTTATACATTTTTCAAAGCTAACGGCTACACCGTCGGCAAATCGCTCGTCGAAAACGAAATGCTCGAACAGGCTCTGGAAATCGAACGGCAAGCGAAAGACGCGGATGTGGAATTAATTCTGCCGACCGATCAGCAAGTCGTTGACTCTTACGACCCGCTCAATTCGCGCAAAACGATTCCGATTGATTTTATGAACACCGGCTTAGTCGGTTTGGACATCGGCACGGAAACGTCGGCGATTTTCGCCAACGCTCTCGAAGGCGCGAAAACCATCGTCTGGAACGGACCGATGGGAATGTTCGAGGAAAAACCGTTCGACGCAGGAACAATCGCCGTCGCCAACGCCGTCGCCGACGCGACCGACGCGGGCGCGACATCAATCGTCGGCGGCGGCGATTCGGTTTCCGCCGTCAACCAAGCCGGATTGGACGACCGCATCACGCACATCTCGACCGGCGGCGGCGCGACTCTGGAATTTCTGGCGGGCGACGAACTTCCGGGCGTGGCGGCTTTGAACGATAAATAAAATTATGAGAAAACCTGTCATCGCGGGAAATTGGAAAATGTATAAATTGCTTTGCTAAACAACACTTTAAAAATATGCAGACGGAAGTTTTAACAATTAAAGAAGTCGCCAATTATTTGCGGCTTCCCGAAGAAGTAGTTTTAGAGGAAGCCGCGCAGGGACATTTACCCGGCAGAAAAATCGCCGACACCTGGCGATTTTTGAAAGCGGCGATTGATGATTGGCTGCGGACGCAGGACAGCCGCGCCATTTTGCTCAATCAATCCGGCGTGCTTGCCGATGATGAAACGACGGACGATCTGCTTGAAATGATTTACAAAGAACGCGGACGTGCGGAAACTGAAGAAAAAATTTCCTGATGCACATACTCGATACGGACACGCTGACGCATCTGCAAAAAGGTAATGAGCGCGTTAAATCACGGCTGACGGCGGCGGCGGATTTTGAGTTCGGCATTACTATTATTACCAAAGCCGAAATTTTGCGCGGCAGAATCGAATTTCTTCTCAAAGCCGAAGATGCGGCTGCTCTGGAAAAAGCCCAAAGATATTTGCTCGAAAGCGAAAATTTTTTAGAGCAGATTCCGACCTTCGGGTTCGATAAAGATTCTCTGCAAAAATTCGACGAATTGCGGCAAAACAGCAAGTTTCGTAAAATCGGACGAGCGGATTTGTTGATTGCGGGCATTTGCTTAACCAGACGGGCGATTTTAATAACCCGCAACGTCAAACACTTCAAACAGTTTCCGAATCTGCAAGTCGAAAATTGGGTTGATTAACTTTTATGAGAAAACCTGTCATCGCGGGAAATTGGAAAATGTATAAACTGCTCGGCGAAGCAGTCGAAACGGCGTTGGCGTTAAAGCCTCTGGCGGCGAACGCCAATCATTGCGAAGTCTTTATCGCGCCGGTGTTCGTGCATCTGAAAACGGTTGCCGACCGTCTGGAAGGTTCAAACGTGCAAATCGCGGCACAGAACTGCTCGACGGAAACGAAATTCGGCGCACAGACCGGCGAAGTCAGCGCGGAGATATTGAAGGATGTCGGCGCGAAAGCCGTGATTATCGGTCATTCCGAGCGTCGGCAGTTTTACGGCGAAAGCGACGAATCGGTCAACAAAAAGACGAAGGCGGCTTTATCCGCCGGCTTGAAAGCGATTGTCTGCGTCGGCGAAATGCTGGCGGAAAGGGAAGTGGGAAACGCCGAAAATGTGGTAAAAACCCAACTCGTCGGCTCGTTAGACGGTTTGACAGTTGCGGATATGGAACGTATCATAATCGCTTACGAGCCTGTTTGGGCGATTGGAACTGGTAAAACAGCCACGCCGGAACAGGCTCAAGAAATGCACGCTTTTATCCGCAAAAGCGTCGCTGAAACACAGGGCGATGAAGTTGCAAATGCCGTCAGAATTCTTTACGGCGGTTCGGTCAAACCCGATAACATCGGCGATTTGATGAAGCAGGCGGATATTGACGGGGCATTGGTCGGCGGAGCGAGTTTGGAGGCAAGCAGTTTCGCTTCAATCGTAAATTACAAGTAGATTTGGAAGTGTTTTTATCGTGACTTATTTCTTATACATTTTATTTTTTATCTCGTGCGTCGTTTTGATCGCCAGCGTTTTATTACAGCCGGGAAAAACCGATGCGGGCGCGTTGTTCACCAGCAACATTTCCAGCTCGGCGTTTCAGCCGCGCGGTTCGCAGACGATTTTGTCGAAAATGACGATTGTCGCGGCGACGGTTTTTATGCTGTCGGCTCTGCTTTTGGCGATGCCCGCGCTGAACAACAATCTTTCCGTTTTGGAAACCACTAATGCGGAAACGACGACCGAAGCCACGCCGACACCGGCGACGGATGCCAACACCAATGCCAATGTCGCGGTTGACACGAATACTAATGTTGTTCCCGCAAACACCGCGATTGTCGTTAACAATAATCAAGCAGTTGTAACGAATACGACTTCAAACGCGAATGCGGCGAACGCAAATAAATAATTCTGCTGAATTGAAAATTTAACGAAGGCGTTGTTATTTCGACGCTTTTCAAAACTTTGCCGAGGTGGCGTAATTGGTAGCCGCGCACGTTTGAGGGGCGTGTGGCGTAAGCCGTACGAGTTCGAGTCTCGTCCTCGGCACCACTCAATAAAATAAAGGCTTTCAGCGTAAAAACTGAAAGCCTTTATTTTTGTTTGAAAACCGAAAATTTTGAACGATAGCTTAATTATGGAGCAACCGTAAATATTGTTTGTGAAAATTGCAAAAAAAAGCAGGTTAAATGCAATATTTTTCCCGTTTTTGGTGCGTTATAGAATGACAGATAAAATTTGTCGAATAATAAACAGTTAGGAGAGAAAATTATGTCTATTGAATCGAATATTGCGGATAAACAATCAGCGATTGACGCGGAAAGAGCGACTTCGCCGACCGGCGATTCGGCGATTGCCAACGACTTGCAGGTCAAAGCGTCGGCAGCCGTTCACGGCGGCGACAGCGAATGGGAAACTTATATGCGCGAGTTTGCCTCCACAACCGACGAGTTGGCGAGATTAATGCCGGAGACGAACGATTTGCCGACCTCGCCAAGAAATTTAGCGCGGGCTTACCTGATCGGAAACGGTGTTTGCGGACCGGCTTCGCCCGGTGGAACGGAATTGTCTTATACGGTCGGCGACACTTTAGATTTTTAATTGTCGAAAGTTTTTCAGAAATTTACAGAGGAATGCGAATCAAGAGTAGAAATTTTGCAGTTGCTTAACTGTTTTACTTTGCGTCTTTGCTGCGCCTTGGCGGGAAAAACAAAAGCGGTTCCCCGCCAAGGCGCAAAGACGCAAAGTAAGACCAAGATAAAATTTAACATTTTGATTTTCTACTCTTGATTCGCATAAAAGGAGTTAAAAGAAACTTGAATTCAGCCGGATTTAATCGAAATACACCGGTCAATCCGGCTGAAATTTTGTCGCGGCGGTGGCAGGAACTGCTGAAAATTTATCTGCCGGTTGGTGAAAAGAATTCGATTTGGCGATACAGCCGTTTGCGAGAACCGGCAGACCCGGAACAGGGTTGGAAACTTCACGTTTCGGCGACTATTCTGAATGCCTGCGAGATATTGGAAATTGTCGCCGCTTTTTTGAAAAGCCGGAAAGTCTTTTATAAAGCTCCCCTTTCGCTTTACGAATTAAAAAAACTGAATGCCGGAATTTACTACGATTACACCCAGATCGGAAAATTTCTCACGATTTATCCGCAGACCGATAAGCAGTCAGTTCATCTCGCCGAAAAACTTTATCAATTAACCGCAAAATTCTCCGCGCCGTCAATCCCGTTTGAAACGCGATTCAAGCCTGACGGCTGCGTTTATTATCGCTACGGGGCATTCAAGATTAACGTGCTGAAAGACGAAAACGGCGGCGGTGTGTTGGCGATGCGTGACGGAAAAGGCGAATTGATTCCAGATTTACGCGACGCAAACGAGGCGCATCCAACTTGGATTTCAAATCCGTTTCCGGTTGAAAAAAAATTACTGTCAACCAATGATTCACCTCTAAAAACGCGCTTCAAAATTTACCGCGCTCTGTCGCAGCGCGGCAAAGGCGGCGTTTATCAGGGATTTGATTTGAGCGTCGCGCCGCCGCGTTTATGTCTGATTAAAGAAGGACGCAGAAATGGCGAAACCGAATGGAACGGGCGCGACGGATTCTGGCGCGTCAAACACGAAGCGTCGGTTCTCGAAATTCTGCGAGCCGCCGAAATTAATGTTCCGCGAATTTACTCGTCGTTTGAAGCGGAAAATAATTTTTATCTGGCGACCGAATTTATCGAAGGCGAAAATCTGCACGTTTATCTCAAAAAAAGGCGCAGAAGATTGAAAATTTCACGCGCCGTCGAACTGGCGATTCAGTTAGCCGGAATTATCGTAAAAATCCACGCGGCTGGCTGGCTCTGGCGCGACTGCAAACCGGCGAATTTGATGCTGACTGCAAAAGGCGAACTGCGCCCGCTGGATTTTGAAGGCGCGTGTTTAATCGAAGAACCCGATTACGTTTCGTGGAGTACTTTAACAACCGGTGCGGAAAATCGTGACGAGGCAGCTTACAATCAAACTTCCGAAGCGGTTGATTTATATGCTCTGGGCGCGATCATCTATCTGCTTTTTGAAGGAGAACTGCCAGCCGCTGACGCAAAAAACATCAAACGGATGGCGAGAAAAAACGTGCCGCCGGAAATCAAATCTTTAATTATAAAACTATTAAATGCGCCGCTGGATAAAAACTTAAACGCCGATAAAGTCGAAAAGATGTTGAAGCAGGAGCAGAAAAATTTAGCTGCCGTACGCGCTTAAAATTTGTAGTTGAGATTCATTTTTATCAAAAGATTTTGCAGCCTTTCGTCCGAGCGCAGATCATCGTAAATCGGGTCAACATTCAATGCTCCGAGACCTAAAAAATGTTCCTGATGAGCCTTCTCAAGTCCCGCCAAAGCGTTTTCGCGGTCGCCCGTGCCGAGATAAACCAAAACTTTTTCGTGCGCCGGAAGATATTCTTCTTCGGCTTCCATCTGCTGTAATTCGCCGAGTATTTTTTGCGCTTCGGCTGTTTTGCCGAGTTTTCCGTAAATATAGCCGAGCGAAGCGGCGTAGGATTTTTTATCGGAGTTATACAATTCTTCAAAAATCTTCAAAGCGGTTTCGTGTTTCGTTTCGGACGGCTGCTGCATATAAACGAACGCCAAAATCGCCTTTGCGCCGCTGTTGTTCGGATTTTTCTTAATTGCTTCGGTCAGGTATTTTTCCGCATCGTCAAATCGTCTGGCGTAATACAGAACGCGACCGACGTTCATTTCCATCGAAGGCGCGAACGGGTCGAGTTCTCTGGCTTTCAAACTCATCGCCAACGCTTCGTCGAAACGCTTTGAGACGGCGAGCATATCTGAGTACCAGTAATAAGTTTGCGCGACGTTCGGGTCGAGTTCTATCGCTCTCAGATATTCTTTTTCGGCGGAAGCCCATTTCCACTCGTATTTATGCAGAATCACGCCGGGCGCGGCGTGCGGTTCGCATAAATTTTCGTCAAGCAGAATGGCTTTTTCAGATTTGGATTGAGCGATGGTAATCGCTTCGGTCGGCGGCATTGCGCGGTAATTAACCAGACTGCGAACGATGTAGGAATAAGCCAGCCCCGAATAAGCGAGCGCATAATCGGGATCGGTCGCCGCCGCCTGATTAAACGAATCAATGGCTTTTTTGATGTTCGTTTGGTCTCGCTGCTTCCAGTAATTCAAACCCTGCAAATAGTATTTGTAGGCTTCGGGGTTTTCCGTCGAGCGCGATTTTTTCGACGGCGCGTTAGCAATGGTCAAAGATGACTGAAGTTTTGAAATAACCTTTTCCGAAATGCTGTTCTGAACAATCAAAGTGTCTGAGTCATTTAGAAGATTGTCTTCGCTCCATAACTGACTGCCGTCGGCGATATTGATCAGGCTCGTCTGTAAAATTAACTGCTTGTTCTGTTCGATAATTTTGCCGGTCAGCACGGCATCAACTTGCAGATTTTGTCCGATTTCAACCGGATTGACATCGTTCAGTTTGTAATTGGCGACCTGCGTGAACGGGCGGACGTTGATGTTCGACGACGCGGAAAGTTTTTGAATCAGCGTTTCCGCCATTCCGCTCATAAAATCGTTTTTGGAATCCGCGCTCAGATTACTGAATGGCAGAACGGCTAACGAACGCGGCGCGACCGCCCTTTGATAGACGAATAATCCGATGGTCAGAATAATTAAAAGCATCATCGCCGCCGCCATCGAACGCGACAGGATCGGCGCGTACCAATACGCCGGTTTTTTATCCTGCAAATTCTGAAATTCCTTCGTTAATTCCTCGATGGCTTGATAGCGTTTTTCGCGGTCTTTTTCCAGGCATTTTTTGATGACGCGATTAAAAGTCGTCGAATTTCCGTTTTTAAGATTCGTCAGCGGTTTGAACGGTTCGGTCAAAATCGCCGAGATAGTTTCGGCATCGCTCGTTTGCAGAAACGGATTTACGCCGGCAAACAATTCGTAGAAAACCGTGCCGAGACTGAAAATGTCGCTGCGAAAATCGAGTTTTTCGCCGCGCAGTTGTTCGGGCGACATATAGCCAATCGTTCCGGCAATCGCGTTTGGCTGCGTCATCAAACTCGGCGCGATGCCGTTTTGGTCGGCTTTCTGATTGGAGATTATTTTGGCTAAACCGAAATCGAGAACCTTGACCTGTCCGTTCGGCGTAACCATTATATTTCCGGCTTTCACGTCGCGGTGAATGATGCCGCGTTCGTGCGCCGCACAGAGCGCGTCGGTGATCTGACGGGCGATGTTGACGAGTTGGCTTTCTTCGACGAGGCGGTGGTGAATCAAATCGGAAAGTGTTTTGCCTTCGATATACTGCATCACGATAAAACTGTGTTTGCCGATTTCCCTGACATCGAAAACGGTGCAGATATTCGGATGGTCAATCAGCGAAACGGCGTGGGCTTCTCTGAAAAGCTGGCGTTTCGCCCGCGCGTCGTCCACCATCGAATCGGAAAGAAATTTGAGCGCGACTTTGCGGTCGAAACGCACGTCTTCGGCTAAATAAACATCGCCCATTCCGCCGCTGCCGAGCTTTTCCAAAATCCTATAAGAGCCGATTTCCTGCCCGGTCAGCGAAACGTCCATTCGCTTTTCCAGAACCTTCATTCCCAAATCGAATGCCGGTTCTTCCAAAAATTCGCTTTCCTTTTCAAGCGAAGAGAGCAGCGACTCGACTTCGGCGCGGAGAGAAAAATTCGCGCCGCAGGTTTGCAGAAGATACTGCTCGCGCCCGCTGCCGTGAAGAGCGACGGCGCGGTGAAAAATGTCTTCGATTTGTTCCCAGTTATTGATCGTCATTTCTGATTTCTCGTGCCAGCCACGCCTTCGCCAGCGTCCAGTCGCGGATGACGGTGGCGGGAGAGATTTTTAGAACTTCGGCGATTTCGTCCACGTTCAAACCGCCGAAAAATTTCAATTCGACGATTTTGCTTTTGCGTTCGTCGAACTGTGCGAGTTCTTCCAGCGCGTCGTCCAGCGCGATTAATTCATCGGCTCTGGCGTTGGAAACGCCGGTCGCCTCGGAGATGGAAACTCTGAAATATGTGCCGCCGCGTTTATCGCGCCGCTGGTCGCGCAGATAATTGAGTAAAATTCTTCGCATCAGCTGCGCGGCAATACCGAAAAAATGGGCGCGATTTTTCCAATGAACCTGCTTTTGGTTAATTAACTGCATATAGGTTTCATTGATTAAAGCCTTCGTCTGCAAAGTATTACCGTGGCGCAGCCTTCTTAATTGACGGCGGGCGAGATTGTTCAACTCCGTTTCCACGAGCGGGAGCAATTTTTCCAAAGCGATCTCGTCGCCGTTGCTCCAATCAACCAGCAAGTCCGTAATTTCTAAAGAATGGGTCATATAAATTATGGATTTACAGGATTTAGATGCTTTAGCCACACTTCGGCTGAAGACTCACTAAAATTTTTTTCAAAAAAAATTGGACGGAAATGATTTATTTTTCCTTCAAACGGTGCGTTATATAATTAAAGACCGAAATAATTTTTAATCTATTACCGTCTTGTAATCTTTTAAAGATAAATAATAATTCGTTCGTAGCATTTATACTCCGAAACCGTTAAATTTTCAAGAAAATTTCTATGCTAATCAACAAAAGTTTATGACCGGGTTAAAAAATTGGACAATGGTGATACTGACGCTGGTTTTCGTGGTTTTATATACCGGCGCACTGCTCGGCTGGCTGAAGCCTCTAAGCGACGTTACATTGGTGATGCGTCTGGAACCGATTCTTTTTATCATCATCGGTTTTTATTTCGGCAGACTGCCCGCCCAGCAGAATGAACAAAATCTGAAAGAAGAAATTGACCGCCAAATCAAAAAAGCCGATGTCGCCCAAACCACCTGTGAGCAGGCACATCAGGACAGAGACACTTTGGAAGAAAAACTAAAAAATGTGCAGACGATTTTGACGGCGGCGGAAAACAAGTATTCTCATAAACTGCGCGGCGAAAAAATGTTCGCGGCGGGCGACGAAAACAACGTCGAGATTTTAAAACACTCGGTGAGAACAGCCGTGAACGTGCTGAATTCGTGAACTTAATAAACTGATCAGGTCTTTGATTTTATGAATTGCCGTCCGCTTTAGCTGACGGGTTAGGTTAGGAAAAGGCTGGCGGCTTTAGCCAAATTTAAGAAAAAAAATCTATCATCCTTTGTGCTTTAGCTAAAGCTGAAAGGAATTTATTTAAATTTTGTGATTCGGCTAAAGCCTGTTTCTGTTCTCAAAGTTTTCCGTCAGCTAAAGCAGACGGCAATTCATTTGACCTAATCAGTTACACTTTAATCTATCTATAAATTATGGCAGTTGATCTGAATTCGGCAGTTTCACCGATAGACCCTGAAAAACCGGAATACGCGCCGATGCTGGCTAATTTGCAGGGAAATATTCTGAAGTCGCACGGGCGCAATTTCTCAATACATTTATTTTTAACTTTCGCCGACGAACCGAAGACGATTAGACGCTGGATTTCCGGTTTCACAGAGCGGTATGTAACAAATGCCTTACGGCAGCATCAACAGACAAAAGAGTTAAATGATAAAAACGCTTCTGAAAAATTATTCGGCGGATTTTACCTGAGCGCGGCAGGATATAAATCGCTCGGATTCGACGATTTGAATGATTTCAGCGAGGATAATTCGATTGAGAACAATGTTTTAATTTCCTTCAAAGACGGAATGGCTGCCGGGTTCGACGAACTTTCCGACGCGCCGCCCGATGAATGGGACGCGCCCTTCCGCGATAATCGTATTCACGCGCTCGTTCTTTTGGCGGATGAAGACGAAGAACAATTATTAAACGCGACTGAACAAATCAAGTCGTCTTTGAGGAATATCGCCGTTGAAATCTTCGTGCAAAAAGGCGCGGTTCTGCGCGATGCGAACGACAAGCCGATTGAGCATTTCGGCTTCCGCGACTGCATCAGCCAGCCGCTTTTTTATCAGCACGACATCGAAAAGGAAAGAGAAAAAGGTTACGACCGTTGGGATGCCGCCGCGCCTTTAAATTTGGTTTTGGTGAAAGACGTTTTAAGCGATGAGGCGGACGCTTTCGGCAGTTATCTGGTTTATCGAAAACTCGAACAAAATGTGAAAGCGTTCAGGGAAACCGAACAAAAATTAGCCGGTGTGGACTGCCTGAATCTCGCCGAAGAAGACCGCGAACGCGCCGGAGCTTTGATCGTCGGGCGTTATCGAAACGGTGTTCCTTTGGAGTTATCGGCGACGGCGAACATCGAAAATCTAATTGATTACAACAACTTTAATTTCATCGGCGCAGATGATAAACCGAGCGTCGGCAAATGCCCTTATCACGCGCATATTCGCCGGATGATGCCGCGTGGCGAACTCGGTTTGAGAGACGGCAAATTCAGCGACGAAGAGATGCGCCACCGCATCGTGCGGCGCGGAATTACTTATGACGACCGCGAAAGAGATGCGGACGGTAAACTCTTGGTTGAAGGCGACGCGGAAACAAATGTCGGCTTGCTTTTTATGTGTTTTCAAAGCAGCATTCCGAAACAATTCGGATTTTTGCAGGCACGTTGGGCGAACACTTCCGGCTTTCTCGGAAAAGATGAAGTCGGCATTGATCCGATTATCGGGCAGAACCGCGATTTGCAGGATTTCGAGCATCAAAAATGGTACTCAAAATGGGGCGATGGCGGTGAATCGCCAAAAACTTTTGAATTCAAGACTTTCGTAACTTTGAAAGGCGGCGAATACTTCTTCGCGCCGAGCATTCCTTTTCTTAAGAGTTTGGGCAAACAGTCAGAACCGCAAGCGTGAGCGCGCGGCTTACTTTGGCAAACAAAGAGCCGCGCGCTCACGCTTGCGGTTCTGACACGCGCCCGAAAATAAAGTTATGATTTGTGAAAAACTCTCGCCCGCTCTGGCGGCTTTGATTTTTGAATATCTGAGATTTCCCGAAGCGACCGCTGCATCGTTGAACGGCACGCGCCCGCAGCCGCTTTCGATTTCTGCCGATAATAAATTACAGACGACGATTTTAATTTACTCCAAAGACGATGTTCGGACGGCGCAAATCGAACTCGATAAAATCGCCGATTTAACCGAACTAAATGAAGTGAAGTATTTGGCTTGTTTGCTGCCCGAACCGGCGATTGAGGAAAACGAAAAAAGCGTCGTCATCGCTCCCAACAGATTCATACCGGCGCGAATCGCTTTCGTCGTTCCGTCGAGCAATCAGCCGGGAAGTCCGCGCGAAGTCGTTTTGCGCGGCTGGTACGAAGCCGAAGGAAACTGCGAGATCACTATTTTATCTCCCGGCGGCGGCGCAACCCGCTCAACGCAAACCGAAGTCATCAGTGGAAATCCGACGATGTTCGGAAATTATCGAAGCTCGCAGGCGTTTCTCACCAGACCGACACTTTCAAACGACGGCAGGCGCGAATTTTTTATTGATTTAAGACCGATTGCGCCGGTCGAATTCGTTACCGGCGGAACGTGGAAATTAACCGTCGTCAATGTCGGAAGGGCGGAAGTCAATCTCAACGTCAAGTCGTGGGTTGCCGGAGATGCTAAAGGCGTGATGTTTGTTTGATTGTTCTGAGTCCCGTCTAAAGACGGCTTTGCGCCAGCGAAGCGCGGCGAAATACAACGCCGTCTAAAGACGGGACTCAGAACTTCAGGTTATTATTTCTAATTAGATTTAACCGGCGCAGGCGGACGCGAAGGCAATTTCGACGGATTTGCCGAAATCTTTTTCAAGACTTCCTGCACGGCGCGTTCGAGCTGCGGATCGCCGCCCGCGATGACGGCTTTCGGTTCGTTCTCGACTTCGATGTCCGGGTCAACGCCGTAGCCTTCGATGACCCATTCGCCTTTAAGATTCGACATCCCGAATTCCGGCACGCTGACACCGCCGCCGTCAATTAAAGGTCCGCGACCGGAAATGCCGACGACACCGCCCCACGAGCGTTTGCCAATCAAAGTTCCCAATCCCGCCTGCCGAAACATATACGGGAAAATATCGCCGTCCGACGATGAATTTTCATTCAAGATAGCAGCCATCGCGTTCGGCGCGGCACCGTCGGGATAAGTCGTCGCGCTGTCGTTGATGCGGTCGAAATTTACGCCGAGAGTTTTCCGGCGCAGGCGTTCGATAATCATTCTCGAAACATTGCCGCCGCCGTTGGCGCGAACGTCAACCACCATTCCTTCTTTGTCGAGTTGCGGATAATACCATTTGATAAATTCGCGGATTCCGGGCGCACCCATATCGGGAATGTGAATGTAACCGACGCGATTATTCGTTAATTGTGAAACGCGCTGGCGGTTAGCGTTGACCCAATCCAGATAAATCAAATTGCCTTCGTCGGTAATCGGGCGATACGAAATCTGTCTCGCGCCGGTTAAAGTCGGCGTGGAATTGACCGTTAAAACGACGGGCGCATCGGCTTTATTTCGCAGGTAAGAATAAATATCGCGGTCGGTCGTAACATTTTCGCCGTTGATTTGCAAAATGTAATCGCCGACTTTGGCGTTCACTCCGACCTCCATCATTGGCGAACGATAAATGTCTTCCTCGTTTTCGCCTTCGTAAATTTTCGAGATTTTATAACGCTTCGCGGATTTGTCGGCTTCAAATCTCGCGCCCGGAAGCGCGACGCGAATGCGCTGAGGCGTATTGAAATCGCCGCCTTCGATGTAGGAATGCTGCGTGGCGAGTTCGGAAATCATCTCGGAAATGACGTAATTCAAATCCGAACGATGCGCGACATACGGCAGCCACGTTTTATATTCGTCGCGGATTTTCGCCCAGTCGAAACCGTGCATATTCGAGACATAAAACCAATCGCGGTAACGCCGCCAGACTTCGTTGAAAATCTGATTCCATTCTTCCTGCGGATTAATTTCCGTCATCATTCCGGCGGTCGAAACGGCTTTTTTGGCGTTCGCCCCTTGCGGTGTCGCGTCCATCACGGTAAAACCGCCCGCGCCGCCGACGATTACTTTCGAGCCGTCCGACGACAGCGAATAAGTTCCAGCGGCATCCATCAAAACGGTTTCCTTGCGGTCTTTCATCGAGAAAATTCGCAGCGAAGTCGG
>CAXTKJ010000050.1:0-15335 GCA_964244835.1 uncultured Pyrinomonadaceae bacterium | reverse complement strand
TGTCTGCCGTAATAAAATGCCGAACCGACGAAATAAAGCAGATGCCCGGTTTTCGCCGTCAAACCGCCGTAATTGTCAGCGGGCAGCGGAACTCGCGTAACGCGCCGGACGATGCCGTCAAAATCAATCGTTTCGGGTTTTTGGGCAGGAACATTTTTCTTCGGCGCATTTGCGTCAGGTGTTCCGCTCGGAGTCGGCGAAGCGGAAGCCGTGGCTTGCGGTTGTTTTTCGTCAACCGGCGTTGGATTCGGCTCGGTCGGCAGCGTTAATTTGTCGGTCGGAGTCGGCTTTGCTTCCGGCGCAATCGTTACTTCGTCTGATTCCGGCGGAAACGGATTTTTGACATCTTTCCGCAAAGCCAACGCATAAATCATCGTCGAGCGATTGCCCGCGAAATTAAATTCTTTGTCGGAAATCTGCGGCGCAAATTCGCGGTCGCTCAAATAATATAGGTAATCGCCCGACGGATCGAACACCGGATTCTGCGAATTGAACATCGGATCGGTTACGCGATTTAACTTATTGGCGTTCACGTCATAAATGTAAACCGAACTAAAACCGCCGTTGTTTGACGCGGCTTTGTCGTTCATACTGAACGCCAGGTAATTGCCTTTCGGCGACCATTCGTAATCGTTGATTTGTCCGTTCGCCGCGTCAACGATTTGCTTCAAACTTTTATCGGCGAAAGTGTAAATAAAAATTTTGCCGTCTTTGTCGGAAAACGCGAGACGTTTGCCGTCGCCCGACCATTCCGGCGAATATCTCTGCGCGGGCGCAGTGCCGCCGTTCGTAATTTGCACGGCTTCACTCAAACCGTCTTGCGCGGCAACCCAAACTTCATCTTCGCCGCTTCTATCCGAAATAAAAGCGATGCGCGAACCGTCGGGCGACCAGCGCGGATATTTGTCGTGGGCGTTCGACGAATGCGTCAGATTTCTCGTGCCGCCTTTTTCGACCGGCGCGGAAAAAATATCGCCGCGTGCGCCGAACAGAACTCTTTCACCCTTCGGCGAAAGCGCGACGTTTTCAAGATACTGCATCGCGTTAATCGTGCGCGGTCGTTTATAAACGCCGTCGTCCGGCACGTTGATATTTAATTTCGTTGATTTATTAGATTTCGTGTCGAGAATTTCGAGTTCGCCGTTGCGTTCATAAACGATGCGGCTTTCGTCATCAGACGAAGCCCAGCGCACTTCCCAATCTTTAAAATTAGTTGCCGCCGTTGCTTTGCCCGACGCGGTATCGTAGGCGTAAAGATTAAATTTTCCGTCCTTGTCCGAGTTGAAATAAATCTTGTCGCCGATCCACATCGCATCGCGCCACGGGCGAACACCTTCGGAGATTTTTCGCGCATCGTTCGTCGCCAGATCGTAGATGTAAAGCGTGTTCGCCTGTCCGCCGCCATAGCGTTTTTCGCTTCTGAAATCGCGCGTTCTGGGCGAATAAACCATTCGTTTGCCGTCCGGCGAAAAATCGCCTGAACCGGCTTCGGGCATCGGCAGAACGGTCGGTGCGCCGCCGGTCATCGGGATCGTGTAGAGTTTGGATACTGATAAAGTATAGGAATCTCTCTGCGAACGAAATACGATAGATTGCCCGTCGTTCGTCCAGCCCATCACCTGATTATCGTAACCCCAACGCGGTGTCAGCGGACCTTTCGCCGGATAAAACGTCAACTGTTTCGGCTCGCCGCCCGTCGCGGGAATCACATAAACCTGCTCGTCGCCGTCGTATTGCCCGGTGAACGCGATATATTTTCCATCGGGCGAAAATTTTCCGAAAACTTCCATTCCGGGATGCGCGGTTAAACGCACGGCATTTCCGCCGGAAGCCTGCGCCGTCCACAAATCGCTCGCGTAACTGAAAACCACGCGGTCGCCCTGCACGTCCGGGAAACGTAAAAGTTTGGTCTGCGCGGAAACGGTCAAAGCGCAAAGTACAAACAAAAATGCCGTAACAGCAAAGAATCTTGAAATCATTAAATTTTCTCCAAAGTTTAAGAACGAAAAATTGTTCGGGTTGAATATCGTCAGTCAATACGTAAAATCGTTGCCGATTGTTTTGCTTGAATGATTATTTTGAAATGAAATTATGTGAATCAATTATAAAAAATTGTTTGACTGGAGCGCGGACGGCTCGTCCGCCAACGAGCCGTAGGCGAAGTTGCAATGTTTGCCCGCTAATGCCTCGCTCGTCAGCCGAATAACGTCGCAGAGCTTCCGTTGGCGGACGAGCCGTCCGCGCTCCGACAGAAAACGATTTTAGTGTTGATTCACATAAATTATTTAAAGACTTTACAAATAAACGGCAGCCGCCGGGAATTTAACTTTTTCTTAACCGAACCGGCGAGAAAATCGCGTAGAATGTTTTTATGAAAATCAATCGAATGCCCGCCGTCAATCGTCAGACGATATTTTACGCCGTTTGCCTTTTGGTTTTGACCGCTGCCGTTTTCTTTTTACTGTCGTCGCCGAAAAAATCTTCGGCGCAGGTTGAAATCGCCGAAAATGTTCCGACGCAGGGACGAACGCTGACACCCGCCGGAAAACTTTTGATTGACGCGGCGACGAATCTGCCGGCGGTCGCGCCGCTGACGGTTGATTTTGTGCGTTCTCCCGACAATGCGGGCGCAGACGGGAAAGGACGTTTTCTGATCGCCGTCAACAGCGGTTTCGGCGTTCAGTTCGATTCAAAAAGCAAGCCGCAGCAGACCGTTTCGGTGATTGATCTGAATCAGAAACCCGAACCGCAAATCATTCAAACCGTCTATTTTCCTTCGCCGTCCAGCGCGAATTTCGGAGTAACATTCGCCCGCGAAAAAGATGCCGACGGCGCGTTTCAGATGTTCGTTGCGGGTGGTTTTGAAAATCGTATCTGGCTTTTCAAATTCAATCCGAACGATAAACAGCCGATTGCGCCGGGAAATCAGCCGGACAAACCGCTCGAAGCCGGATTCATTGATGTCAGCGGTTTTACGGAGAATGCGCCGAGTCCGTATTACAACGACAATCTCGCGCCCGCTTACCCGACGGGCGTTGCGCTGTCGCCTGACGATCAAACGCTCTATGTCGCCAATAATCTCGGCGACAATCTGGGGATTTTGGACGATTGGAACGGAGCGCGAAAAATCTCTCGCGTTGCCTTGGTCCGCGCCGCCTCGACACAATTTCTATATCCCTATGATGTCGAAATCATTCGGGCGAAGGATAATCCGAAAGCGGCTAAAATTTACGTCTCCTTGTGGGGCGACGGGACGATTGCGGTCGTCGGCGCGAATAAAAAAATTACCAAACACATCGTTGTCGAACGGCATCCGACGGCGATGCTTCTGAATGCCGATCAATCGAAACTGTTCGTCGTCAATTCTGATGCCGACAGCGTTTCGGTGATTGACACGAAAAGCGACCGCGTAATCGAAACGATCAACGTGCGCTTTGCCGAAAGCGATTTGAACGGCGCGAGTCCCGAAGGTTTGGCTCTGAGCGCGGACGAAAAAACTTTGTATATTGCCAACGCGCACGCCAACGCCGTCGCCGTTATCGCACTCGGCGCAAATCAAAAATCCGCCGCGCCAAGCCCGAAACGGAAAGTCGGAAAATCGAAAATCGAAGACGATGATAACGAACGCGAAACTGAAGACGAAAATGAAAAAAGCGAATCGTCAGCCGCCTCCAAACTGCTCGGATTCGTTCCGACAGGAAATTATCCGTCGGCGGTCGCCGTCGTCGGCAAACAGTTTTTTATCGGCAACGGCAAAGGCACGGGCTTTGAAAATTCTTCGGTGATCATCAACAATTCAGGACGTGCGCCGAACGCACCGAATGAAAACTTCCCGGCAGGGAAAAGCAGTCTGCGCGGACAATATAATCCGTCGCTCGTCGCCGGCAACATCAGTCTGGTTGATTTGCCGGGTGAACGCTCGCTTTACGCCTACACGCAGAGCGCGATGCGGAACAACGGCTTGCTCGGACAGAAAAATAAACCGCTTTTTCCGAACGGTCGCTCGCCGATCAAACACATCATTTACATCATCCGCGAAAACCGCACTTACGATCAGGTGTTCGGCGATTTGGAAAAATCGGGCGACGGCAGACCGGCGGACGGCGACGCAAAATTGGCGATTTTCGGCGCGGGCGAGACGGCAAAATCGCCGAGCGGAAAGACGCAGAACATCACGCCGAACGCCCGCGCTCTGGCTTTGCGTTTCGGACTGCTCGATAGATTTTTCGTCAACGCCGAAGCCTCGCCCGACGGTCATAACTGGTCAACCGCCGCGTTTTCCAACGATTTTATAGACAAAGTTTTTCGCTGGAATTATTCAGGGCGCGGACGCACTTACGATTTTGAAGGCTTTAATCGTTTGCCGTCGTATGACCCGCCAGGAAATCAGCCGCCGGGAAGCGCACCTTCGGTTTTCAAACTGCCTGCCGACGCGGACGACATCGCCGATTTTCAGAAAGATTACGTTCCGTATTTACAGGGTAATCGTGATGCAGGCGAGCCGGAAACTTTGTATTTATGGGACGCGGCAAAACGCGCTAATCTGAGCTACCGCAACTACGGCGAATTCGTCGCCACCGTTTCCGAAGCTGACGTTCAGGAAGTCAACACGCGCAAATCCAAACTGTATCCCGACCTCTCGCCGACGCAAAAGGCTTTCGCCACGAAAAAATCTCTGGAAAATCATTTTTCGTCCGCGCATCCGAATTTCGATATGAAAATTCCCGACGCGATGACGCTCGATTCTTACCGCGCCGCTAAAGAAAATAAAACGATTGACGCGGCGATTTCCGGTAATAATTCTGAGGGTAAATTTCGCGGTACGTCGCGTTTCGGCGCGTGGCAAAGTGAATTTCGTTCGTTCGTCGCGGATTTGAATGACGGCAAAGGCGACCGTCTGCCGAATCTTTCCATCGTGCGGCTTTCGAGCGATCATACGGCGGGTTTGAACGAGCGTCTGCCGACTCCGCAGTTCTACGTCGCCGAAAACGATTACGCCGTCGGGCGCGTCGTCGAAGAAGTTTCAAGCAGTCCATATTGGAAAGACACGGCGATTTTCGTCGTCGAGGACGACGCGCAGGACGGACCCGATCACGTTGACGCGCACCGTTCGCCCGCGTTCGTCATCTCCGCCTACAACCGCAAAGGCGCACTCGTCCACGATTTTCACAACACGGTCAGTTTGATTCGGACGATGGAATTGCTGCTCGGAATCCGTCCGATGAATTTTCTCGACGCAAACGCCGTCCCGATTGATATTTTCCAAAGCGAGCCGGATTTTTCGCCGTATCAGGCAACACTGCCCGAAGTCGCGTTAGATAATTTATTGCCGCCGAAAAAAACGACCGCCGAAATGCGAAAATATATGGAATTGACCGATGAGCAAAACTTAAAGCGTCCCGATATGGCGAACGCCCGCGAACTGAACGAAATCATCTGGTTTTCGGTGCGCGGCGATGTTTCCACGCTGCCGGAAATCGCCCGCCTGCCCGCTTTTGATTTGATGACGAACGGAATTGCGGCTGAAAGGGAAGACGAAGAAGAAAACAATGCCGCCGAAGCGGAAGACGAATAATTGATCGAATCGTTTGATCGAACCAAAGCCGCGTGAACGATTTCAAGTCGTTCACGCGGCTTGTGTGATTTGCGAAAATAATTTCGCCGCTATGCTTCCTTGTAAGGCTGGCTGTAGTATGTCGCCCAATCAACCAGATTCAAATTCAATATGCGGTGCGTCGCTTTTTTGGTGTTCACTTCGACGATCATATAAGCGTCTTCGTCGTAGCGCGTCGAACCCATCACATAATGCTGTGCGCCGAACGTGCGGGCGAAATCGAACCAGCGATGCCAATGCCCGGAGACGATCAGTTGAATCGTGTCTTTGTATTTTTTGAGCAAAGGCAGCATTCCGTAATCTTTAACTTCGAGAGCCTGCACGCTGTAAAGCGGATAATGGATGAAAACAAACGTCGGTTTATTTTCCCTCAATTCGGCTTCAAACCAGTTAAGCTGCGCTTCACCGAGCGAGCCGGTGCTTTTGTTGTAAGCCTTGCCGTCTTTATTCCAAGTTTCGCCCAGAAAATTATTCAGGTGAACAAATTTATAATTGCGGTGCGCGACCGAATAAAAAGTTTCGAGTCCGAGTTTGTCTTTGAAA
Source organism: uncultured Pyrinomonadaceae bacterium (assembly GCA_964244835.1). Lineage (GTDB taxonomy): Bacteria > Acidobacteriota > Blastocatellia > Pyrinomonadales > Pyrinomonadaceae. The sequence goes on along the minus strand of CAXTKJ010000050.1, from coordinate 9,178 downwards.
AGCCGGTGCGACACTTCGCGGGAAACCTGCGGAACGGCGTAATCGTGATTGCCGAAACCGACGTGAACCGGCACTTTAAAACCGTCGGTCAGGGCTTTGGCATTGTCTATGCGCGTTTTGTTTTTGAAATAAAAATCGTAATCGGGCGACGGGTAATCGTGAAAATAATCGCCGACGAGAAAAACTTTTTCAACCGGCGGATTTAAGTTGTTGATAACTTCACGCGCCGCCGTCAATCTTTTCGTCGTCTGAAAAATCGTTTCCGTGTCGAGCGCGTTGCCTTCGGGACCTTTGTAAAAATCGTCAATGATGTGCGTGTCGGCGATGACCGCGAAACGGAAAATGTTTTTGCTGGAAGCGTTTCCGGCAAATTCAGAATCTTCCAATGTAATTTCGCCGCTCGTTCGTCCGGCGAAAAGCGGGACGTTGAGCGCGGCGACGGCGGTCAATCCGCCGCCGATGCGTTCCAGAAATTTACGGCGCGGCATCAAAATTTTACCGTCTTTGAGTTTCGTGTTTTTCATAATAACCTTTCCTTGATTATCGAAGGCGACCGCTCGAACCAACCGCCTTTCGTAAAAATGCACAAACAAATTTCAATCGGCGATTAAAATAAAATCTTCGCGGCAAACTGAATTTCCCGCGCCGGAAATGCGGTCGTGATCGTGCCGAAAGCCGCGCTCGAAGCGTTGCCGTTCGGCGCGCCGAAATTCGTGCGGTTGAAGACGTTGAAGGCTTCCGCCCGCAGTTCCAGTTTCGAGGTTTCGTTCCACAATCGAAATTGTTTGTGCAGACCGATGTCTGCTTGCCAGAATCCCGGACCGCGCACGGCGTTGCGCGGCGCGTCGCCGAACGGATTCGACGGGTCGGTCGGAATCGAAACCGCTGCGCGGTTAAAATAATTCGTCGGAGTCGGATTATCGTTGACGACCTGCCCGATGATATTCGGGCGATAAGTGATGTCGCCGCTCACGGAAAATTGCGCGGTCGGCGAATAAGTCAGATTAACCGGGCGACCGCTGGTAACGCGGTTGATCACCGTCAGCCGGTAGCCGCCGAGCAGCGCGTCAACAAAGCGGTTGACGTTGCCGCCGAATTGCCGTCCGCGACCGAACGGCAGTTCATAAACGACGCTCGTCGTATTGTTGACCGGCACGTCATAACCGGAGATGCCCCATTCCGCGCCGAGATTGCGGAAATTGGCGCGGGAATTGTCGCCGTTCGACGTTTCCAGATGTCCGGGCGCGTTGTCGTAAGCCTGCGAAAGCGTCAGCGAATTCAGCAGATATAAACCCTGCGAAAAACGGCGTTCGATTTTCATCTGAAACGAATCGTATTTGGCTTTGCCGATGGCGAGCGAACCTTGAACGAACGAAAAATTTGAAATCGGACGACGCGCCTGAATCGTCAAATTTTCGCCCGAATTATTCGGTCGCGCCTGATTGATGTCGGCGAGAATAATCAGATTGTTCGTGCGGTTGCCGACGTAGCCGAAATCAACCAGAAGGTTTTTCAAAATCTCGTATTGAGCGGTGATGTGAAAACTCTGCACATACGCCGTCGGATTGTCGCGCGGCGTGTAATTGACACGCGAACGAAGCGCGTTAAATTGCGTCGGCGCGAGCAGTCCGGTCGGATAACCGGCTTGCGTCGGACGAAAACAGCCGGTGAAATTATTGCCGGTGCAGAGCGGCTGCGAAGTTAATTGGTCAATCGTTACGTTGAAAACCTGCGGCGGATTCAGCGATAAAATGTTTTCGCCGCCGAGACGATTGAACAGAATATAGCTGATGCCGTAACCGCCGCGAATAACGGTTCTGGGCGCGGCTTTCCACGCAAAACCGAGGCGCGGCGCGAAATTGTTTTTATCGGGATTGACCGTCGCTCTATCGGCGAGCGAGCCGTCCTTTGCCAGAATCACCGTATTTGTCGCCGGATCGAAATTCGACAAACGATTGTCGCGTTCATACTGCGGCGTGGCAAATTCGTAACGAAGCCCCAGATTGAAAGTTAAATTCGGGTTCACCTGAAAATCGTCCTGCACATAGCCGAAGTGCATTCGCTGGCGGTATTGGGCGACGAACGTATCGGTCAACTGATAAGAACTGCGCGCACCGAACAGAAAATCGGCGATGTTGTAAGCGTTGTTATTCGTCGTTACTCCCGCCGGACGGCTGAACGAACCGCCGTAGGTGTCCTGCCCGTATTTCGGATGCGAGTCGGAAATTTCCGTGTTGATGCGCTGGTATTCGTAGCCGACTTTAAAGCTGTGGCGACCGGCGATAAAAGTGTAATTGATGCGCGGATTCCAAACGAAAGGATTCTGAAACTGCGGATTGCTCGACTGCCGACCGAGCGCGGTGTAGCCGTTAATCACCTGCGAATTCAAACCGCCTGCAATGGACGAATCGGTCGGCAAACCGGCGATGCCGTAGTTGGTCAGCAAATCGCCCGCGCCGATATTATACGGATTTTTCCCCGCTTTCGTGCGCGACACGCCGAGCCGGAATTCCAACACGGAAGCGGGCGTTAAAGTGTAAGTTACGCCGCCGGCGATCTGTTCGTTGATGACGAAAATGCTGGCGTTACTGTTGCCGCCCGACGCGCCTTCGATGGTCGGGGCTTCAAAATTGTAAAGTTTGCGCGAACTGCCGCGCACGAAAGCTGTCGTTTTGTCGTTAATAGTGTAATCCAGTTTGATGTCGCCTTTGTCGTTGTAAAACTGACTGCGCGGCAGCGTCGAATAATTGTTGGCGGAATTCAGCAGATTCGGCAGCGGCAAATCGCGGAAAACTTGTCTGGCGAACGCCGTGATGTCGCTCTGCGGCACGATGCCGTTGGCGTAAACCACGCCCGTCAAAGGATTGCGAACCGCGAGCGGTGTGCCGTTGGCGTTGGTGAAAATTCCCTGACGCTGCTCGGCAGTCGGCAAAACCGCGAACGCGACCTGCTTGGCGATGCGGCGATAACCTTCGTAATCCACAAAGAAAAATAACTTGTTTTTGAGAATTGGACCGCCGAACGTGCCGCCGAATTGATTCTGAATCAGCACCGGCTTTTGATTGTTCGCCGGTTTAAAAAATCCGGTCGCGTTAAATTCCGTATTGCGAACGTAATCCCAAACCGAACCATGAAAACCGTTCGTTCCCGAACGAATCGAAGCATTGATAACCGCGCCGCCCGCCCGCCCGAATTCTGCGCTGAAATTATTCGTCTGCACTTTGAATTCTTCGAGCGCGTCCGGCGAAGCCTGCACGACCTGATTGGAAAATCCCTGGTTGCTCGTGCCGTAAGAATTATTGTCCACGCCATCAATAATGAAATTATTGAGCGAACTTCGCAGACCGTTGACGTTAAACGAAGCGTCGCGTGCGCCGGATTGACCGGGAACATTGAGCTGCGATTGATTAACGCCCGTGCTTAAAAGTGCCAAATCTGCATATGCGCGACCGTTGAGCGGAAGATTGACGATTTGTTCGCGTGAAATAACCTGTCCGCGCTCGCTCGTGTCGGTTTCCAGCAATTCCGGCGTGTCGCTGACGTTGACGGTCGCCGAAACCTCGCCGGTGTTTAAAGTAACATCCACTCTCTGGCGGGCGTTGACGGCGGCGGTTACGTTATCAACCACGACGGTCGAAAAACCCTGCGCTTCGACTTCCACCTGATAGCTTCCGATTTTGACGTTGATAAATTGATAACTGCCTTCCGCGTCGGTCGTCGCGCTGACGACCGCGCCGGTTTCGGTGTTTTTCAATTTGACCGAGGCGTTCGGCACAACCGCTTCCGCTGTGTCGCGCACCGTTCCCAAAACGGTCGCGCTGTCGAATTGTGCCAACGCCCCGGAGTAAAAAAACATTCCGCACAGAACGGCGGCGTAAATAAATTTAATAGATGATTTCACGATTTGAAATTGATTCATTTTGTTTAAATTCCTCAAAAAAATAGTTTTCTCCTGCATCAAAAGATTCGAATAATCTTTCTCAGACACCTTCTGATTTGAAAGTTTCAATTTATGGAATGGAAAAAATTAAGAGTAGCTAACGGCGGTTAACAAATTGTGTCAATCATTTGACTCACCAGTTAAATTTTTTTGAAGTTTTTGTTAAATCACGAATCGAAATGTATCGGCTTACTTCTGAATAAATAAAAAAGTTCTTACGAAAATTTCGCAAGAACTTTTGGGTTTACTGATAAATCATTAAAAATTAAAAGAGTTTAAATTGCACCGTCAGATATTTTTTCGGGTTTTGCCGGAAATCGTAAATCAATTTCGTGCCTTCCGAGGAAAGCTGGTTGACGTTGGCGGCGGTTTGGCTGGCGTTGTTGTAGAGCGCGTCGTCGGTCAGAAGTTTGCCGAGCGTTCCTTTGCCGCTTCGAGCGTCGTCTAAAATCAAATCAACTTTTTCCGTCGTCGAATTTAAGCGGGTTAAGGTTTGACGGGCTTCGTTGTAAAATTCTTCGTCCTTTAACAGTTTGCCAATCGTGCCTTTGCCCGCGCTCAAATCGTCGGTAATGCCGTTGAGTTTGCCGATGGCGACGCGCAAATCGGCGATGGCGGCGCGTGAATCGTTATAAATCGCTTCGTCGGTTAAAAATTTTCCGGCAGTTCCTTTGCCGGCGCGTAAGTCTTTGGAAATGGCTTCCAGTTGGCGGACGCTGTTGTTGAGATTATTGTAAAATTCGGGGTCGTTTAATAATTTGCCCGCGCTGCCGTCGCCGCGATTGATGCGGTCAATCGTGTTTTGCAGTTTCGCCAAAGTCAGCTTCGTTTCGCCGACGGTTGCGTCGAGATTATTGTACAAAGCCTCGTCGTTAATGATTTTGCCAAGTGTTCCGTCGCCGCGATTTGCCTTAGTTAAAATTTCGTTGGCGGGACCGGAAATCTGATTGATTTTTTCTAATACTGCACTGCCTTTTTCGGTCAAATCGTTGATTGAAGTCGAAGACGAGGTTTTTAAAACGTCATTTTCGGCAACCGCCGCGCCGTTTGCCGTTCCGGGCGTGATGTTGATCATCTTATCGTTGGCGAGCAGGGAAACGGAGACGAGTTGGGCGGTCGAATCGTTGCGAATGCGGTCGGCAATCGGTTTGCCGTCGAGTTTTTGGTTAATAAGTAAAACGGCTTCGACCCGCGCGTTGTCGGGGCTGTCGGGCGGCAAAAGAACTACTTTTTCGACCTTGCCGATATGAACTCCGGCAAGCTGAACTTCCGCCGATTCACGCAAACCGTCGGCGGCGGCGAAATGCGCCCGCAGACGAAGTTTTTTATCGAACGGGTTAAAATCGCCGGTCGCGTTCAAAATCAGAAATCCTAACACGGCGAGTCCGCACAAAACGAAAATCCCGACGCGCAACTGGCTGAAACCTAATTTTTGGGTAGGTGGCATATTTCTTTAGTGGTGAGTGGTGAGTGGTGAGTGGTGAGTTTCGGAAGAGTTTTTCACTCACCACTCACCACTCACCACTCACCACTAATCTTCATTTTCCGCGCACAAACTTTAAAATATACGGGTCTTCGGAGGCGTAAAATTCTTCGTCTTTGCCGGTGAAGATGATTTTACCTTCCTTCAGCATCACGATTTCCGTATTGATCAAGCAAATTTTTTCGCCTTCGAGTTCAAAAACGACTTCGCCGTTTTCGTCAACCGTCGCGTATTCGGACGATAGGTATTCGAGATTTTTCATTTCGTGCGTCACGAAAATCGAAGAAACGTCTTCCAAATCGCGTAATTTGATGGCGAGTTCGCAGATGGTTCGCGCCGTCGGCGGATCGAGTCCGGCGGTCGGTTCGTCGAACATCACTATTTGCGGATCGCCGACCAGCGCGCGGGCGATGCCGACTCTGCGGCGCATTCCGCCCGAAAGTTCGGCAGGCATTTTATCAATCGCGTCTTCGAGGTCAACAAACTTCAGCATTCGCCGGACTTCGCGCTCGACTTCTTCCTCGCTAACGCCCTGTTCGTGCAGGCGATAGGCTACGTTATCATAAACCGAAAGCGAATCAAACAGTGCGCCTTCCTGAAAAACCATCCCGATTTTGGCGCGGACTTTCATCATTTCGATTTCGGAATAGTTGGTAATATCTTCGCCGTCAATCAGAATTTGTCCCGAATCGGGTTTCAGAAGTCCTAAAATCAATCGAATCGTCGTTGATTTGCCTCCGCCGCTTCTGCCTAAAATTACTTTCGTTTCACCGCGTTTGACCGTAAAACTGATACCGTTGAGAATTTTTTTATCTTCAAACGAAAGATGTACGTCGCGGAATTCTATTGCCGGAACGACGCGCTCGACGTTATCAACCGCGTCCTCCAAATCGGACGGCTCTAATTCTTCCTCGACGAAATCTTCCGAAGCGATTGATTTTTCGTTCTGCGAAGCGGACATAATTTACGGATTATAAAAACTAAATATATTTGATGTCGAGAATCGAATTGATCGCCCTGGAAAGGAAAAAATCGAAAACAATCACGACAATCGAAGCTAAAACGACCGAGTTCGTCGTCGAGCGACCGACCCCGACCGTGCCGCCCGTCGTGCTGAGACCTTTGTAACAGGCGATGCTGCCGATGATTAGACCGAAGACAATCGGTTTGATGACACCGCCGATAATGTCCGGCGTGGAAATGCCGTAGCGAACCGATGTGATATAGACATTCGAGTCGAGATTGAAAATCAGGGACGCGACGATGCCGCCGCCGATGATGCCGAAAACGTCGGCGGCGACGGTTAAAAGCGGCAGCATCAGCATCAGAGCGAGCAGACGCGGCGCGACGAGTTTGCGGTTCGGGTCAGTTCCTAACGCCCGCATCGCGTCAATCTGCTGCGAGACGACCATCGAACCGAGTTCCGCCGCAATCGCCGAACCGATGCGCCCGGAAACCATCAACGCCGTCAAAACCGGACCGAGTTCGCGCATCAGGGAAGTCGAAATCGTCCGCCCGACCGTGCTTTGAATCGAATAGTATTCAAACGTCGGATAAGACTGTAAAACAAGTACGCCGCCGGTAAAAAATCCGGTCAGCAGAACAATCGGCAGCGAACCGACCCCGATCAAATCCATCTGCCGAATCGTTTCGCCGAAATATCGCGGATTTTTTCTGAGTCCGAACAAAGCGGCAATAATCAGGTTAGTGATTTCCTGCAATTCGTAAAGAAATTTTTTGAGTGGATTCATTTATCGGTTGCTGTTCTAACAATTCTAAAAGGTTACAACGAAAGCCGAAAAACGACAAATAAATAAAAAACCGGCTTCGGGTAAAAGCCGGTTTAAATATAAATTGTGAGAAAAATTAGTTGACAACGCGATTGGGTCGGCGCGGATTATTTTGAATGCGGTTCAGATTGTTCATCTGCTGGCGGTTGTTTCGCAGGCGCGGCAAAACTTCCTTTTCTGACATCATCCGGCGGCGGATTTCGCGGAATTTGACGAGTTGGTCGGGCGTGAGAATTTTTCGCACGGCAAATTCGGTTTCAGTGCGAAGCCGTACGACTTCGGCGCGGGCGGCGTTGACTGCCTGAAGTCTGTTTTCGACTTCGGTGTCTTCAATTTTATCGCCATAGACCGCCAGATCGAGATTGCGGTTCGCTTCGCGCAGACGCTGATTGGCTTCGCGCATCTGCGGGCGATTGTCCTGATTGATTTGCCGGATTTGCTGAACCTGTTCGCGGGTCAAACCGAGCTGCGCGAGCAGTCCGGGACGTTTCGGCTGATTTGCCGATTGCGGCGGATTAGGTATTTCGTCCTGCGCTTTGACCGTCATAAAACAGCCGAGTAAAAGAAAAAACAAGGGGAAAAGTTTTAGTTTGTTCATTCGCATTTTGGTTAAATTATTCAGTTCCGATTTCGTCAAATAAATCGGCTAATCGAATCGAATCGTCTTCTTCATCATCAGCTTCGGTCAGACGCGGAACGTCAGATTTCGCGGCGGTGTTCGTTTTCGGCATTCGTTTGACATCTTTTTGAACGACTTTCACCGGGCTGATTTTCGATGGTGTTTCGGTCGAAATTTTGACGGCGGCGGTTTTAGCGGAAACCGCTTTTTTATCGGCGATGTTTTTCGGCGCACTCGTCAAAGCCGTTGTCTCCGCATCAGCGGAATTTTTATCGCTGACAATTTCTTTTTTCGGTTCGACATTCTTCTCGACGGTTGGCGACGCGACGGATTTCGTCAAATTCTTGTTATCGAGTTTTTCGGCAACCTGTTCGTCGCTCTTAAAGTTAAAAATAAAAGCGGCAATGCCGAAAAACGCGACCAAAATTACTAAAGACGACATCGCCAAAGCCGGTTTGAATGAAAAAATCTGCCGCCAGCCCGCGAACCACGATGGCGAATCTTCCGTTATCGCCGGCGATTGAACGGTCTGCATCGGAATTTCAAAAACAGGTGTCGGCAAAACATCAAATTCCGCAACGCGCCATTCGTGAACCGCCGTTCGCGCAAAACCGATTTCCGCCAATTCGTCGGCGCACGAAGCACAGTTTTCGAGGTGCGTTTCAAGCGCGATTTTCTCCGCCGCGCCCGCTTCGTCGTAAAGATAAGCGACGAGCGATTCGGCAAACGCGCAATCTGTAATTTTGTGATTGTTATTCAACATATTTTTCGCCGGAAATTTCAAACTATTTCCAAAGGCGTGCGTTCCAACTTCATTTTCAACTGTTTCAAACCCGTATAAAGCCGACTTTTGACCGTGCTTAAAGGAACTTCCAAAGCGTCCGAGATTTCCTGAAACGTCATCTCCTCAAATTCTTTCATCACAATAATCTGCCGCAAATCGGTCGGCAGTGCGTTGACGGCTTGCCGTACAATCGCTAATCTTTCATTCTGCTCCGCCGTTTTGGAAGGCATTTTATTCGACGGCGCAACGAAAACCTTTTCGGCTGAATCTTCCTCGTCGTCCAGAAAACTTTCCGAACGGCTTTTCCGTCGGCGCATCGTCGTCAGGCATTGATTGACCGCGATGCGGTGCAGCCACGAGGAAACTTTGGCATCGCCGCGAAAATTATTCAGATTGCGAAACGCCGCGATAAATGTTTCCTGTGCCGCGTCCTTCGCTTCCTCTTCGCGGGAAAGCATACCGAAACACAGAGCAAAAATCTTTCGCTCCCAGCGTTTCACGATTTCGCCGAAAGCATTCGGATTGTCCGTAATTGCCTGTTCGACCAACTGCTCATCGGTTA
>CAXTKJ010000049.1:21008-38014 GCA_964244835.1 uncultured Pyrinomonadaceae bacterium | reverse complement strand
AGCCTATTTGTCGAATCCGCGTTATTTGCTCTTTCCAACTGCGTAAGTTCTAATCTTAAAGAATTAAGATACTCAGTTGGCTTATAAGAGTAATATTAGAAGTTGGCGGAAATCTTGTTCCGGTTACAGTCGTTTCAGATGTCGTTATAAAAAACTTAAAAGACGGGCGAAGTTTTGCTTTTGAAGTGAAATCGCCATTGCCGAACAGCGACGTAACCAAAGTAAGCAAAGAAAAGATGTTCAAACTTTATGCGATGGAACCGCAACAAGTTACCAACGCTTTTTTCGCCCTACCATATAATCCTTACGGAAAACGCGAAAATTATGCGTGGAGTTTTCCTGAAAGATGGTTTCAAATGAAAACCGACCGAAATGTTTTAATCGGCGATGATTTTTGGGATTTAATCGGCGGTGAGGGAACTTATCAAATGTTTATCACGGAAATCAACAAACTCGGTTTGGAATACCGCCATCGAATTTACCGTGAATTTTTAAACATAGAACCACCTGCGGACGACTTAGAAATTAAACTGTAACAAAAAAGTCGAACGATGCGCGGAATGCTCGATTTACCAAACGAATCAAAAGTCGCCGAAGAATTCTGGGATTTCCTCGGCGGCGCGGGCGCGTATAACGATTTGCTCGACATCTTCGAGCGCGTCGGCATCGAATTGCGCGGCGAGATTGACGAGTATTTTGCGAAGTTTAGTCTGCAATAGCGGCTCAATAATTTAAAAATGTCGGGAATTTATCAAATCACAGTCGCGCCGCGACTGTTTACACTGCTAACCGCGATGATTACACTGACGTGCGCGGACATTACACTGGCTGCCGCGACGATTACACCGGCGACCGCGCCGTTCACACTGTGAAGCGCGACGACTACACCGGCGACCGCGAATTTTACACCGGAAGGCGCGACGGTTACACTGACGACCTCGACGGTTACACCGGCGAAGGTTGAAGGAACACCGAAAGCGGACGGGGCGCGATTGAATATGATTTCAATCGCGCCCCGTCCTTCGTCTGCTGTTCCCGGATTATTCGACTCTCACGAAATCCGTTCCCGTTCTGCCGAAGGTTTCGGGGTGATACATTTCTTCGGCTTTGGCGGGCGGCACGATGAATTGTCCGGGCGTGGTCGCTCTTGTAACGTAGGTGTAATTGTAAACGCCTTCCCAGAGCAGCGCGGTGAACGCTTCGGCGCGTTCGTCGCGGAAGTTTTGATGCTCAAACCACGTTCCGCGCCAGTTGTAATAGCCGTAGCCGTAACTGCGCGAGCCGTATTCGACGACCGGCGTATTGCCGCCGCCGTTGTCCGCCGGAATCGCTTCCGTCACGGCTAATTCGGGATTAAGAATCTCCAAACCTGCCGGTAACGGATCAACTAAGGCGACGTGATAACGACGCGCCTGCGCGACCATCGTTAATCTGACGCGGACACGCGAACCGGCTTTGATCGTCCACGAATTATCAGCGTTTTGTTTGACATCATCGGCGTTGTCAATCGCTTCGTATGTTCGCAAAACCGTAAATCCGTAATCAGCCGGCTGCAGATTGAGATTCTTCGGCGCGTATTTCATACCGATTCGATAATACAAACGACCTGCGCCCTGTTTATCCATAATCAGGTTTGATATGCCGTTTTGTTCGGTCAGATAACTCATCGGAATCGTCAAAAGGTTTGAATCAATCGAGCGACCTTTGAAAATTTCTTCGCCCGCGTAAGTGTTGCCGAGCCAGACTTTCGTCACAAAATCGGGCGTAACTTTTTCAAAGGCGTTGAAATACTTGTCGAGCGCAAGGAGAATAAACACATTTTCCTGCGTGTTCGACCACGCTCCCTTCGTGCGATGATCCAAAAGCCCGCGTACCAATTTCGGAATCAAATCGTTCGACGGATCGGCTTTGATTAACGCTTCTAAAAGAACGCCGTCGGCGCGACGGTTGGAATACATAATCAGCCAAGCATTATCGCCGTAATTGGTGACGAAATTTGCGCTTGCCGCCGTTTCGGTCGTGCGGTTCATCAAAAATCTCTTGATGTTTTCAACTTCGACGGTCGAATTTTTATCGTCGGCTAAGACCGATAAAATCCAACCTAAAGCCTCGAACGGCATTTTTTGAATCGTCGCTTCCGCAAGCAATTTCTTGGCTTTCGCTGTATCTTTGTCGCCCATCAGATCGCGGACGTAGAGCGCGTAAGCCGAAATCGTCCACCGAACTTCGGGCGATTTTCTGTGCCATTCGTCGAAATGCGATTCGACGTTTTTCAAATACGGCTTCGTTTTATTTAACATCTCGTCCGGCACGTTATAGCCTTTCGCTTTCGCCAAAGCTAAAGCGTGGGCGACGTGAACGGTTAAGAACGGATATTCGTAGCGTTCACGGTCGCGTTTCCACAAACCGAAACTGCCGTCGTCGCGTTGCCGTGCTTTCAAAATGTTGATGTCTTTTTCAAACGACGCTTTGATTTCCGCTTCGGTCGGCATTTCTTTGGCTTTGAACGCCTGTAAAACGTCGCGCAGAGCGGCGATGGAAATCATCCGGGACGAAACCTGTTCCGAGCATTCATACGGATAGCGATAGAGATAAATAAACGCATCGGTCAATTCCTGCAACTGCGTCGAAGCGGTAGTGATTTCCAAACCGCCGAATTGCGGAAAGACATCTTTCGGTGCTTCTATGGGCTGAACGATTGCGCCGTTCGCATCAGTCGTGCCGTAAGTCGCAAACGCTTCAGTCGTCGCCGGTGTCCAGACGGGCAGAGATATTTCCGCCGCGTCGGTGAATTTGCCGGAAGTCGCCGCGATTTGGAAACGCGCCGTTCCCGCTTTGTCGGCGTTGACGGGAAAACGAACTTCGGCGCGGTCGTTTGCCGGAATTATAACTTTGCGCCCGCCGCCATTTGTTAAATTGGCGTTCGTGGCGCGAACCGCAATTTCAACTTCCATCGGCTTATCAGTTTGATTCTGCACGACGACGGGCAGTTCGATTTTGTCGCCGAAGTTCATAAAGCGCGGCGCACTCGGACGAACCATCAACGGCTGTTTCGCCGTGATATTCGATTCGCCTTTGCCAAACCGTTTGCCCGTGTCCACCGAAACCGCCATTATCCGGTAGCGCGTCAGATTGTCGGGCAGTTTGATCGGCACGACCGCTTTGCCGCTGGAATCGGTTTTGACCGACGGCGCAAACACCGCGAGCGCGTTAAAGTTTTGGCGCAGATTGATTTGCCCTTGCTTTTCTTCCTCGCTAATTACATAAGCAACGTCTTTATCAACCCACTCTTTATAAACCTGATTCACTGCGCTTTTTGCGCTTCTTGCCTTCGTTGGCGCAGGCGAAGCCATCGGGCGCATTGCGCCGCCGACTGCTGAATCAGCCGACATTTGCATCTCATTTCTTCCTGCTTCAGCCGGCGGTGGCGGCGGTGTTTTCACGTCGTCGGGATTTCCCAATAAAACATCTTTCCGCAAATGATAGTCGGTTACGCCCGCCGCTCGCGCCGTGTAGAAAACGTCCATCGGATTGGCGAGTGTGTAACCCGTCAACGCCAGCACCGATTCGTCAACCACGATGACCGCGACTTCGGAATTTGCGACCGGCTCGCCGTTTTTATCGGTAACGGCGACGTTGATTTTCGTTTCGCCGCCGGGTTCGAGCGTTTTCGCTTCAGGTTCGGCGGACACATTTAACTTACGCGAATCGGTCGAAATCGGCAGATTGATCGAACCGCTCGCAAACGCCGGACGTTTCGCCAATTTCGTTTCAATCTCGCCTTTATCGTTCGTCCGCGCCGTCACGCCGACCAGATCAACCTGCGCCGTGATGTTCGGCAGATATTTTTCGTCGAGCGGAACTTTCAGCACAATCGAATTGCCTTTAATCGTAAAGCGTTCGGTTTTGACCAGACCTTCGCGGCGCAGAGTCAGAACGCCTTCGGCATTTTCAAACGGCGCGATGACGAGCATTTCCGCGACATCTTTCGCCGCATATTCGCGTTTGTCGGGAATAATCTGCGCTTCCTGCTGTTCGACGTTGCGCTGCGGAACGGTTTTGCCGCCCGGAATCCAAATCGTCAATTCCGATTCGTTAAACCGCTCGCGGTCGTCCATCACCGTCGCCGAAATCGTATAGCGTCCGCCCGCTTTCGCCGTGAATTTGCAAATCACGCCTTTGTCGGCGGATTTGATATTGCAGGTTTGTTCGTCAACCGTGATTTCCTTCCACGCGCCTTTGTCATAACTCCAATCTTTCAAAACGGCTTTGATTTCGACATCGCGGTTGGCAATCAACTTGCCGTCAATGTCGGATACGATTGATTCGATCTCGATATTTTCGCCTTTCTGGACGAACGTGCGAGGCGAACGAATGCCGACGTATAAATCCGCCGGATGAACCAGCAAACTCGTCGAACTCGCAAACGTCTGGCGATTAACATCCTGCACAGAAACCTGCGCCGTGATGTTATACGGGCGCGGCGGTTTGACCGATTCAAAATCAATTTTCAAAAGATGTTTGCCGCTCGCGTCCGTAACGCCTTTGAAACTTTGCGACGTGCCGCCGCCGCGATAACCGCCGTCGTAGTCATAACTGCGATACCACCACGGAGTCCAGGTCCCGAAAGTAAAATCTCCGCGATTCGGCGGCGTATAATTGGTCGGCGAAGCTGTAACCGTCCAGTTCGCGTCGGCGTTTGCCAAACCGCCGCCCGCGTAGTATTTCGCTTCGACGGAAACATTGGCGAAATTGCCGACGAAATGCGGTGCTTCGGTTTCGACTTTGGCGGAAACTTCAAATTCCGGTCGGCGAAATTCCTGCACCTGAAAATAATGATAAGTCGTGCTGCCCGCGCCATTGATCTGGACGCTCGCCTGACCGAGATTCATATTGTCGGGCAAGCTGAATTTGAAATCGAACGCGCCGAAAGCATTTAAGTTCGTCGTCCCTTTGGCGACTTCATTGTTCTGCGCGTCCTTGACCGAATAAGTCATCGCGCCGCCGACATCGCCGAGTGGCTCGACATCGCCGAATTTTCCGGCGGTGATTTTTCGGATGTAACCTTTGAGCGCGACTTCTTCCTTCGGACGATACATTTTGCGGTCGTCGAAAGTGAACCAGCGCAGTTGGTCGTAACCCGGTTTTTTATACCAACTGCCCGAATCCTGCCAGTAATAATCGGTATTTTCCGGCAGAAACGCGACATCTTTGCCTTTTTTCGCAATCAAAAGATTTTGTTTATTTGCTGCCGCATCGGGCAAAGGCAGACGCAAAATTCCGTTCGCGGTCGTTTGATTCGACTGCGCTTCGCTGATCGTTTCCGTTTCGGCGACTTTCCCGTTTTCGTCAACGGTTTCGGTTTCCTTAATTGCGTCGTCCGAAGTTCCCCAATCGGTCAGCCAATTCCAAACGCTCGACGCGATGCTTTCTTCACCTTTTTCTTCACTGCCGACTGTTGACTGCTGACCGCCGACTGTTTTCCCGTTCGGATAAATGGAAAGCTCCGCGCCGTTGACGGGCTTGCCGGTGCTTAATTCGGTCGCAAATCCGACCAACTCCTGATTGTCCACGAACGCATCGAGACCGATATTCGTCGCCTGCGCCCAAGTGAAAATTCTCGTCCGGTCGTATTTATCACGCCGCACGGTCGGCTCGATATTGACGATCAAATGCCCGAAACCGCCGTTCAAATATTCGCTCAAATCAATCCGCGTTTCGACTAATTCGTCAGGTGTGGTTTTGATGGGAAAAACTTTATCGGCGACTAATCTGCCCGGAATCGTCGGCTTTTTCGTGTCGTCATCGTAATTGATGTAGCGCAAATAACCCTGAAACTGCTGCCAATCGGTCGGTTGCACCGCGTAGATTTTTAACTTGACTGAACTATGATTCGTCGAATAAATCGAATACGCCGGTTTCGCCGTCGGGTCGAGCAGAATCATCGAACCGCCCTGCGAATACAAACTTTGCTCGGCTGAACCAACTTTAAAAGTCGCCGTCGCGGGCGCGTTCAAAGTCTGCCCGTAAATGTCTTTCAGCGAACCGTCAACCGTCACTTTATAATTCGTGCGACCTTTTTTGTAACCTTGAAAATACAGATAATTACCGCTCGGGTAAATGTTTAATCCCTCAATCGCCGGTTCGACTTTGACCATTTCTTTGGCAAAGTTTGTCGTATCAATCTGGTTGGAAAACTGCATATACCAAGTGCTAAACGGCGTGCAGGTTTTGCTGTTTTCATATTCGCAGTAGCCTTTGACGTATTTCATCGCGCCGAAGGTCTGAAAGCTATAACTCTGCGCCGTTTTCGTCGTCAAAGGTCCTTCTGCTGACGGCGTTCCCTTCTCGACCGAAACGATAATTGAAGACGCAGCGGGCAGAGCGTTTTCCGTCAAATTTTCATTCGTAATCGCGCGAAACGCGAGCCAGCGTTTCGGCTGCGCCTGTTTCGCGTAATAGGAAATGCTCGAATCTTTTTCGATTTCTTCCTGCGTTGCCAGACGAACCGGCAGATTTTTTCCGCCGCTCGAAACTTTAATTGAACGCAGAACGGCTTCGGGATTGATTTCCTGATCAAAAGAGATAAACATCAGCGCGTCGCGGCGGGTCGTTTGATTTGCCGGAATCATCTGCTCGACCTTTGGCGGCGGCGTGGTGAAAGTCCACGTTACATCTTTCGCCAAAGTTTGTCCGTTCGCCGACTTCGTTCCGGCGGGAACTTTTGCCGTAAAAATCGTCGCCATCGGCAAACGCTTCGTCGCGTCGAACATTAAAGTTTTTGTTCCCAGCCAACGCCATTTGCCTGTCGTCTGCGGCGATAATTGAACGGGAACGACTTGCGCCGCCTGTTCCTGCGAACTTACGGCGACCATCGGTTGTGAAAAAGTTACCGACAAATCCGGCGCAAGACTGATTTCGCCTTCGGGCGAGAAACGTAAAACTTCGAGCGCATTTTTGCTCTGGTCAACATTCGGCGCGTTCTGCTGTTCGGACGCGGGAAATTTGACGGGAATCTGCTTGCCGGTTTTCGGCGGCGGCAGAGTTCCGACTCTTTTCGCAAAATCGGTTTTATCGTCGGTTTGTTCCTTGATCGGCGGAATGCGTTTCAGAAGATTCGACGTTTCGTTTTCCGAAAGCGGATCGGTTTTCGCCGCTGTCTGTTTCTCGCGCGTTTCCGCGCCGGCTTCGCCTTCCGAGAGGCGAAACTGTAAGCCGTCGGGCATTGTTGGATTCATATTCGTTTTCGTCGTTTTGCCGCTCGTCTTTTGGGCGTTCGCTTCGCGCACCAGAACATTGCCGATGGGCGCGATCATTCCGAGATACACGGACAAAATCAAAGTCAAAGAAATCAGTCGTTTCATAATTTTATAATAAAAAGAGTCGGCGAATCGGGGAAAGCGTCGGTCGCGCTCAAATCTTACTCCAAGTTTTTCAAAATTTCCATTTTGCAAAGGCTTTTAATTTTCATCGGGAAGCCGTTCCGGTTTGGTGAACGCGCCAAAAATTTGATTCTTGCAAATTTTCAGCAGAAGTCAGTCTATTAAAAGGAAATAAAAACCGCCGCCGGAATTTTAAAGTTATTTACAGTCGGATTGTTTCCTGTTTTAATTATTTTGATAACTCCCCTTTTTTATCCTGTCAAAGACACGGCGGCGCAGCGACAAAGTTCGATTATGAATCTGAAAAATCCATCGGCAAAAGTTGTTTTCTCGTTAATCGTTATCGTTTCAATCGCTTTCAGCGGTTTGAATTTTACGGCGCAAGACCTCGTGCCGAACGAAGATTTGTCGCTCGGTTCGAGCGTTTTCGTCTTTCGCCAGTCGAGCAAAAAGCCGCAGACGAAATCAACTTCGCGCAATTATTTTATCGCCGCCGCGAATCGCCGAACGACGCGCCGACGACTGAATCAAACTTTGATCGCCAAATATCGCCGCCAAAATTCCCGCACGAAAATCAATCAAACCGTCGCCGCCAAAAATCAAACGCGCCGACAGCAAACCGCGAAAAATAAATTGTCCGACACACAAACCGCGCAAGCCGACGCTCTTCTGGGAAAAGGCGCGACCGACGAAGCGATTGCAAAATACAAACAGGCTTTGCAAAACAACCCGACCAATCAAAACGCCAAAAATGGTTTGAGCGATGCGAACATCGCCAAAGGTGATGCGATGAGCGAAGCCGGAAGCGAAGCCGAAGCAAAAATTTTCTATCAGGAAGCCATTAAATTAAACGACGCGAACGCGAACGCTTTTATCAAATTGGCATTGATTGACGACGAACTTAATTTCAAGGACGACGCTTTAATCAGTTACGAAAAAGCCCTGAAAATAAATTCCGACGCGCCGGATTTATTCGCGCCAATCGGCAAACTTTATTACGAAAAAGGCGATTACGCGAACGCCGACGTTTATCTGGCGAAAGCCGAAAAAGCCGCGCCCGACGATGCCGAAACGGTTTTTCTGCGCGGTCTGCTTTATTCAAAACGCAACGAGAACGAAAAGGCTCTGGCAGCGTTTGCCCGCGCTCTCGAACTCGACCCGAACAAAGTCGAAGCGTATTTTTATCAGGCGGAAATTTACGACCGGATGAATCAACAAGCGAAAGCCGTCGCGCTGTATGAAAAAACGGTCGAACTCGATCCGAATTACACCGAAGCGTGGTTTGATTTGGGCGTGGCGAATTACAATCAGGGAGATTACGAAAAAGCGGCGGCGGCTTATCGTAAAACCATCGAACTCGACAAAGACAACCCGGACGCGCACTCGAATCTCGCCACCACTTTCCGGCAGTTGAAGAAATATGCCGAAGCCAACGTCGAATATAAAATCGCCGCCGAATTCATCAAAGATGATGCCGATTTGTTCAGCGAATGGGGCTTTTGTCTCGGTAAAGTTTCCGAGTGGGACAAAGCGATTGCGCGTCTCGAAACCGCCAAGAATTTGAGTCCGAACGCGATTGATTTCACGAATCTCGGTTGGGGTTTCTATAACGCCGCGCAAAAGGAAATCGCCGCCGACCGGATAAAAGAAGCGCAGGAAAAATACGCGCAGGGGAAAATCGTTTTGCAAAAAGCGGTCGAATTAAATCCGAAATTCGACGCGGCGCATTTGAATTTGGGCATCACTTACACTGGTTTGGGCGAATACCAAAACGCCGTTGACAGTTTGACCAAAGCCAACAATCTGCACCGCGACTGGAAAATCGCCGTCAACGAATTAGGTGTGGCTTTCCGAAAATTAAATAAATTGCAGGAAGCCGTCAATCAATTTCAAAAAGCGGTCAATTTGGACAACCAATTCGCCATCGGTTTTTACAATTTAGGCGAAGCGCAAAGCAAACTCGGCAGGAAAAAGGAAGCCAAGAAAACCTACGAAACTTTGAAACAGCTCGACCCGAAACTGGCTTCTAAATTAGACCGCGTGATCAAAGGCGCGATAATTGACGAGGGCAAAGAGCAGATTCGACGGAAAATACCGACTATAAAATTACCTTTTTGAGATTTTTAATTCTTCGCTGATGCGTTCGTTCACGATGGCAGTTTGAACAAACGACATCGCATTTGGCGGCTTCGGCTTTTATGGCATTAACTGAAAGTTTGTATATTTCGTTCAAACCGCATCTTTTGATTTCGTCTTCGCGGTGGTCGAAATCCATCACATAATACGGATAACTTTGTCCGCAATCGGCGCACGGACGATTTTTTAATTGGCGTGTCAATTCACGACGCGATTGAAATGAGTGCAGATTTTTATCCAAATACTGTTGCTTGTTATTTTTGTAATGGTTGCGAGTGAGAAGTTTCCCGCATTCCTTACAGTATCCGTGCCTGACGTTGCGGGCTTTGTAACGAAAGTTAAATTCTTCCAGAAGTTTTGGGACGCGACATTTTGAACAAATTCTTTGCGGATTTTGCATCACGTCCACAATTTATCACAAAATAAAAAAGACTGTCCTGCAACAGTCTTTTCAAAAGGAATACACCCGGCATGATTCGAACATGCGACCTTCTGGTTCGTAGCCAGACACTCTATCCAGCTGAGCTACGGGTGCATAAAGCGAATAATTAGACTACAAACCTTCCGCATTCGTGTCAAGTTTCACCGTCAATTTTACTTTGCAAAATAACCCTGCCGAGTTCTGGAAATCAATTCAGGATTGTTGACTTCGATTTTTATCTCGCGCCATTTGCCGTCGCGTTTGGCGTTTGACGGCTGATATTCGACCGTGTAAAGCGCACGCAAATCGGCGGCGACGGCGGCGTAAAGCCTGCCCATTTCTTCGAGACGGTTGATTGTGTTGAGCGTTCCGCCGGTACGGGCGGCGAGGATTTGCAGACGGCTGCGGGCGGCGGCAAACATTGCGATTTGGATTGGTGTCGGGTCGGCGAGTTTGAACGGATCGCCGGTCGGCAGGGCGAGCGGATAGACGGTTACGCCCTGCGCGTCGGCACGGTTCAGGACGCTGTTTAAGATTTCGCTGGTTTCGGGTTTCAGCGCAGTGGCGATTTCTGGTTCTTTGACTTTTTCTAAGAAATTGCGGTCTTTGTCCCGCACCGCCGTGTCCACGCCGTCGGTTAAAACGATGATGGCTTTGCGGCGTTTGCCTTCGCCGGCGAGTTTTTCGAGTGCGACGTTTAAGGCTTTGTATAATTGCGTTTTGCCGCGACCGTTGGCGGCGATGATCGAGTTGCCGATTTTTTTGCGGTCGGTCGTGAAATCGTTTCGCAGATTTACTTTGTCGTAGAATTCAATGACCGCCACGCGGTCTTCCGGCGCGAGCGCGTCAACGAAGCGAAACGCCGACTGCCGGATCGTTTCCCGAAAACCGAGCGTCGAACCGCTCATATCGAGAATCATCACGACGGAAAACGGCGCGACGGTCGGCTCGAAACTCAGAATATCCTGTTTCACGCCGTCTTCGTAAACGGTAAAATTTTCTTTGCTCAGATTCTTGATCGGCTGTCCTTTGGTGTCGGCAACGCCGACGTTCAAACGAACGAGGGAAGAATCAACTTTAATCACGTCGTCGTCCTGCGCCGCGACGTTCAGAAATCCACCAACCACAAACGAAAGTATGAACAAAAACTTAAAAAATCGCATAATAATCAATTAATCAGTCAGACGCTCCAAAATGTTGCGCGGTTGCATTTGCCATCGGTTGCGTGTTTTATCTTAACATTAGTAAGATTATGGTTTATAATGCCCCGTAGCCGAAAATCTTTCGAGTTGAAACTGGTCAGTCTTTTAATTATGTAGAAATCTTTATGTCTTACAGACCGAAATACTGTTGTCAGTGCGGGGAAAAGATTGAACGAACTGACCGAAAATTTTGGCACAGCCGCCGTTTTTGCGAACTTTGCGAAACCGAATTTTGGATTCACGATTGGATTCCGCATTTAACGGGAATCGCCGTTCTATTAGTAGTTTTCGTTATTAGCTTTTATTTTCAAAAGACTGAAAAACCGTTGAACGTCGTGCCGAACCAGTTGGTGAGCGGCATCAGCAGCGCGAAAAACATTCCGGCAAATCAGTCTGTTGCGCCGCCGGTCGTGAACGCCGTTCAGCCGTCAGCGCAGACGAATGTTAATAATTTGCCCGTCGAATCTCCGACCGTATTGAAAACGTCGGAGGTAAAAAATAAACCAAAGGACGGTTCGACCGTCGAGCCGTCCGAAAAAGTTTATTTCTGCGGCGCGGCGACTAAAAAAGGCACACCGTGTTCAAGGCGTGTTCGCGGCGGCGGACGCTGCTGGCAGCACACCGGGCAACCGGCATTATTGGCGCAGGAAAAACTTATCGCCGTTCAATAATAAAAAACAAAAAGATTTTTCAATTTTCGGCAGGAAATTTTAGATGAAATCAATAGCACCTAATACTTTAATTCAAAACCGTTATCTGATCGTCCATTTAATCGGCAAAGGCGGAATGGGCGAAGTTTATCTGGCGGTTGACCAAAGGCTGGGCAGCGCGGTGGCGTTAAAGCGCACGTTTTTTTCCGACGATGTTCTGCTCGGCAACGCTTTTGAGCGCGAAGCCAGAACGCTCGCCCGTCTGCGCCATCCGGTTTTGCCGAAGGTCAGCGATCACTTTACCGATGAAGGAACGCAGTATCTGGTGATGGAGCATATCTCCGGCGAAGATATTTCAAAACGCCTGGAGACAATGGAGAAACCGTTTCCGCTCAGTTGGGTTTTATTCTGGGCTGACCAGTTGCTCGATTCGCTGACTTATCTTCACACGCACGAACCGCCGATTATTCACCGCGACATCAAGCCGCAGAACTTGAAACTGACCGACGAAAACCATATCGTGCTGCTCGATTTCGGCTTGTCAAAAAATTCGACCGGCGAAACCCGCGCCGTAACGACCGGCGGCGGCGGCAGCAGCATCGTCGGCTACACGCCGCATTACGCGCCGATGGAACAAATTCGCGGTACGGGAACCGATGCCCGCAGCGATTTGTATTCGCTGGCGGCGACGCTTTATCAAATCCTGACGGGCAGCGTTCCGCCCGACGCGCTGACCCGCGCCGACAGTTTGATTAACGGACTGCCCGATCCGGTAACGCCGATCAGTGATATTAATAAGGAAGTTTCCAGAGGGATTTCCGATGTCATCATCAAGGCGATGGCGATCAGCCAGGAACAGCGTTACAAAACCGCCCGCGAAATGCAGAAGGCTCTGCGCGACGCATATGCGCGGTCGCAGAACGAACCGACTGACGGGACGGTCGAATACACCGCCGGCAGCGAACCGGCGATATTGCAGGCGCAGCAAAATCAAATCGGACAAAAAACGGAAATTATGCCGGTCGCGCCGCTCGTCAGCCAGACCGCGCCGCCCGTCTCCGGCAATTCCAATCCGCCGGTTACTTCCGGCACTTCGGATTTGAATTCCGGCAATGAAAATGCAGTTCCCGATTTCGATGCGACGATGCGCTATGACGGCGAGATTGAAGATGCTTCTCCGAAACAAGCCGATATTAGAACCGAAGTATTTTTAGCCGGAAGTTCTTCCGCCATCGCCGATGCGATTTCGGAAGTAAAACCGAACAGTTACGGTCGTGAAGAAAGTTTCAGCGATGAGAAGATCGGCAAAGAAGAAAATCTCGAAGAAAGCAAATTTTTCTCGGCGGAAGAATTAAATCAACAGCCGAGTTATTCGCCGGACGCGACCGTTCCGCTGATGAAGTTCGACAAAGGCACGAACGAAATCGAGGCGAAATTCGATTCGTTTTCCGAAGGTGAAAAGAAAGATTCGACTTTTACACCGACCGGCACGCCCGTCGCCGACACCGCAGTCAAACCCGCCGCGCCCGCGAAACAAAAATCGAGTAAGGCTCTGCCGATTGTCGGCGGACTCGTCGCGCTTTTGCTTTTAATCGGCGGTGCCGCCGCCGTCGGCTGGTTCGTATTGCGCGATAAAGGCACGACCGAAAATATTACGCCGACACCGACCGTCGAAACAACCGTCGCGCCGTCACCGACGGCTGAACCGACGCTTAACATCGCTACCAACACGAACACAAATACGAATACTAATGAGCTGACCAACAGCGGTTTGACCAACGAAACGAATACCAACGGTTCGACAAATATCGCCAGACCGAATAATACGCCGATTCCCGGTTCGACCGTCGCGCCGTCGAAAACGATTCAGCCGACACCGACGAGACCCGCGCTAACGCCGCGTCCGACACCGCTAATTGACATCAGACCGACGCAGCCGACACCGAAGCCGACCGTCAAGAAAACGCCGCCGCCGATTGCGCCGTAGTCAGCAGGAGATTTAAGAAATGAAAAAGAAGATTTACACCGGATTATTTACATATTTTTTAATACTGATCGGCTGCACCGCCTTTATCGTCAGCGAAGCTCACGCGCAGTCGAAAGACAAAGATAAAGGCAAACAGGCGAAGCCGACCGACAAAGCTAAAAAGTTGTTAGCGGAAGGCAACAAGTTATTCGCCAAAAAAGATTATCGCGCAGCGGTCAACAAATACGCCGAAGCGATTGTTATTTCGCCGAGTTACGCCGAAGCGCATTACTGGAAAGGTTACGCGCATTATTATCTGAACGAATTTAATGAATCGGCGGAAGAGTTGGATACAGCGTTCAGTCAGGGTTACAACGCCCAGGAAATTTACAAAATCCGCTGGGTCGTTAATTTCCAAAAACAGAATTATGACGCGGCTCTGAGCGATGTCGAAGCCGGATTGGTTAAAGATAAGAAGAACGTAGATTTCATCACCGGCAGAAGCGAAATTCTGGTCAGGAAAGGTCAGTACAAAGAAGCTGTTCCGGCGTTGGAAGAAACGATTAAACTCAACCCGAACAACGGCGATTTATATTATTTTCTCGCGCTGAGTTACGGCAAAAACGGCGATTTTAGCAAGCAGGCGACGAACGCCGCCGAAGCTATCAAAAAAGCGACGAAATATACGGGCGAGTCGTACACGCTGATCGGCGACAGTATGGTCGCCGCCAACAAACCGACGGAAGCGATTGACGCTTATAAAAGAGCTTTGAACGTCAATCCCAAAATGCCGGAAGATTTTTTCATCAACGTAACTCGTTTTTATCGCTCGCAAAATCTCTTGAGCGAAGCGATTGATTTGGCGCGGCTGGGATTAAAAGCCTATCCGCAGAGCAGTCCTCTACTGGTTGATTTAACGTGGTATTACAGTTTGTCAGATCGTTTCGGCGAAGCCGTCGGCGCGGGTGAACAAGCCATCCGAAACGCTCCGAACAGTGCCGGAGCGCACACTAATTTGTGCCGCGCTTATAACGACACGAAGAAGTTTCCACAGGCGATCAGAGAATGTAACGACGCTCTGAAATTAAATCCGAAAGACGGCGAAACTTATTTTTATCTGGCGTTAGTAAACAAAGCCTCGAACAAACCGGCACTCGCCGACGATTATTTCAAGAAAGCGATTACAAATCTGATTGCTTACACCGAAAGCAACCGTAACGACCCGGACGGATTTTACCTGCTCGGCAATTCGTATTACACCATCGGGCAATACAAAGATGCCATCGAATCCTACAAGAAGAGCATCGCTTTGAGTCCGAATTTTATGAAGGCGAATTATAATCTGGGCAATGCTTATATCGTCAATGAACAGATGGATGCCGCAAAAGCGCAATACCAGATTTTATTGCGGCTCGATAAAGCATACGCCGCCAAACTGAATACCAACTCCGGCGGCAAACTGCTCGAATAATTAAAATCTTAAAAAGAAAAAGGCGGCGCAATCAATGTTGATTGCGCCGCCTTTTTCTTCACTTACACCTCAACCGAAAAACGATTTCGGCGGAAACTCGAATTGATTGCCCATCAAAAAGTACGCCAGATTCGGCTGATCGTGCGAACGGTCGTAGCCGACTAATTCGACGTAAGCGCGTCCCGAAATATCTTTCTCGCCCGCTTTACCTTTCACTTCGCACGCGCCTTCCCAATAAATAATCATCGTCGTTCCGCGCGTGTCGAGTTCCTGATTTTCCATCACGGGCGTAACCACCAAATCCAAATTATACTTCGGAATTTTTACTTTCCAGCCGGACGGATAAGTCGCGTCGGTATGCGGGCTTTTCCAAAATCCGGTCGGTTCAATCGTAAAATCGGATTTTCCCAACGGCTCGAATTCGCCGTCTTTGCCGACGTAAGTTCCGCTCGAAAAATCCGACACGCCGCCCGCGCTGTCGCGCAGTTGATAACACATTACTTCGGTTTCGTCGTTTAATTGAATGCTGAACCAATCCCAGCCTTTCTGTTTTTCGGTCGGTGTCCAGGTGCCGAATTCCCTGTCCATCCACGCCGAACCGTTGAAATGTTCCGTCGTACCGTTCCAGATCAGATCGCCTTCCATTTCCATTCGCGTATAGGAAAAATAGCGCGATGCCTGACCTTCGTCCTTAAACGAAACGCCGTCTTTGGCGATGCCGTTCAAAACAGGTTTTTTCGCCGGTTTCAGCGTCGCTTCAAAAACCACGCCTTCGCCGATAGTCGCCCGCAGAACGTGCGCGTCTTTGGCTTCGCGCAAAGACCAATCGCCAAGACGCAAATGGTAATGTTCCTCGCTCGCCGACGCGGGCAAATCGAAAAATCCGTTCGCGCTTTTGCGGTGCGCGTAACGAAACTTACTGTCGTTCAGGTCGGTCAAAGCGAAATGCGCGAAATAAATCGGATTGCCGAACAGACGCAGCGGCACGAGCGAAAATTTATCCAAATCCGTGCGCCGTTTGAAAAACACCAATTCAAATCCGAATCTTTTTCCCGAAATCGTCTCGCCGTGTCCGGTGTAATACCACCATTCGGTCTGCGCGTTGGTATGCGCCGCCAAATCACGCGGCAGCGACACCGGCGCGAGTTCCGTCCCGTCGCGCAGAGTTTCGGCTTTCCCGTAAAGCGACTCGGTTATTCCCTCTAAAAAATCCGCCGCCGTTTGTTCGATTTGTCCGACGAAATTCCGAATATTATCTTGAACAGTATTTTGTTCAGCCATTTAATTTTCCCTTTTAAATCTAAATTTAATTAAAGGCTACCAATTTCGGGCAAATTCCCGCAAGCTGAAATGAATAAGATTTGAGTTGAAAGAAAACGAACAGAAATTATAAATTGCCGGACTCATATCAATTCAATTTGAGAAGTGCGTAAAGTTTTGAGTTCACGCTTCAGCGTGTTGCCGCCGGCGAAGCGACGCAAAGCAAACTGAAGTTTGAACTCAAAACTTTTACGCGCCATTTATTTTGAATCGGTATTAGTTTCCAAATACCGGGACGTGAGGAAAATCGAGTTGAATGAAAAGAATTATTTGCTTCTGGTTTTAGTATGAGTCTGAATATCAACGCGGTTGATTTTGAAGATAACGCGCACCGTGTCCGAACGACCGTCCATATTGGCGGGAACAAACGGCGCGGCGTATCGAGGATCGTTTCTGAGAGCTTAAGTTGGATATTTCCTCTGATCATAGACCCAATGATGTCAAGACATCTTAAGTCC
>CAXTKJ010000049.1:0-20998 GCA_964244835.1 uncultured Pyrinomonadaceae bacterium | reverse complement strand
GAGCTTTTTCGAGTTCGTGAACGGCTTGGACATCGCTCGAAGGTTCGACGATTTCGGCGATTTGCGCCAGACCGTCACCGAAAACGTCGGCGACGATGACGACTTCATCATCCTTCATTTTGCCGCGCACGATTGATCTGGTCAGCGCGACCAACGCGCCCTGCGGATTGAGCGACGGCGAATTGCCCGCCACCGAATAGCGCGTCGCGGCAAAACTCGCCGGATTTAAGTCCGCGCTATTATTGAGATTCGTCGGATTGAAATTTGCCGACGGAACGGCTAGTTTAATCGGCGATTCACTTTTTGCCAATTCGATTGTTCTTTCGGGCAGATAAGCGGTGGATAGCAAACTCCACAGCAGAGTTAGCGTGAACAAAACCGATGCCGCCGTCCCGACCGCATACGGCATCAGTCGTTTTTGCAGCCATTCGCTCCAGTTTTCCGAATCAACAAACGCGAAAGCTCCCTGTTTGATTTCCGTCTCCTGCGCGATGCGATTTCGCAACGCCGCTAGCCGGTCAACAGATAAAGTCGGACGCGACAGAACACGCAGATTATTTTTCAACTCTTGAAAATCAGCCAATTTACCACGGCAAACGGGACACTGCGCCAGATGCGTTTCCGCATCGGCTCGCGCCGTTTCACTCAACATATCGTCGAGATAAATCGGCAGATTAAATTGTAAATCTTCACATTTCATTGTTTGTCCTTTGTCCTTTGTCCTTTGTCCGTTGTAATAAAATGAGTTTCTTGTTTCTCCTTATTAGCAACTGACAACTGACGACGGACTAAAAAACTTACCAGAGCGAATGACTCACTGACCCCGGCTGTTTTCCTTTCGGAAAACAACGCTTCGTTCATCTCGTCAATTTTGAATCGCAATGATCTTCATTTACGGCTTATTGGTTGTTGTTGGTCTGTTTTCAAATAAAACCGCAAACGCTTCCCTTTCGCTTTTCAAAATTCACGTTTGATGAACTCTTCGTTACCCTTTTGACCGTTTCGTTGGCACCGATTTTTTGGTTTATTACAAGTGAAACCGGGGCGAGTCAATCATTCGCTTTTTATCAAATATCAAAAGCCGTTCAACTTCTTTCTCAACTCTTCGCGCCCGCGAGCGATGCGCGATTTGACCGTTCCGAGATTGACATCGAGAGCCGTCGCAATCTCTTCGTAACTCAAACCTTCGATGTCGCACAACACGACGGCTTCGCGGAAAATGTCTGGCAAATCTTTCAACGCTTTCGTCAGATGCCGTTCGCGTTCGCGCTGAAGAATCGTTTCTTCAGGATTGGCGAAATTGCTCGAAACCGTTTCGCTCAGAAGCGTCTCGCCGTCGCCGATTGGCGCGTCGAGCGAATCGGTTTTGCTTCGGAAACGGCGTTTCCACCAGCGAAAACGGTTGCGCGACTCATTGATTGCAATCCGAAACAGCCAGGTTTTCAAATCCGCTTCGCCGCGAAATTTTTTGATCGCTTTTAACGCACTCAAAAAAGTTTCCTGCGTTAGATCGGCGGCTTCTTCCGCATCCTGCGTCAAACGAAATAACAAGGCATAAATATCGTTTGAAAACCGCAGAACCAAAGTATCAAACGCTTGCGCGTCGCCGTCTCGCAACCTTTCAATGAACTCGATTTCAACCAGCGGGCGAGCGGCAACAGTCCGCGCCGACAGCGCGACTTTTCCCAATTCTTCCTCGTCAAATGTCATTGACTTTCCGAAGAACATCTCTAACCTTTTTCCTTCCCGCAGGCTGTGATTTTCAAAACGCCGGTTCGCATTTTCCGGCGAACTGTTACATTAGACACCGCTTTTTTGAAATTGTTCCCGAAAAAATAAAAATTTTTCATTTCCGTTTTCGATAGTTAGTTTTCCCGTCTTTACTTGCCGTTTGTCGTGTTTTACGATAAATTTACAATTTCGCCTCAAATCAGAAAAAACTTAATTCCGATTATACAACGGGCGAGCAAATTTAAATTGCAATAATTAACGATGGCAACCAGAAAAAAACGACAGGCAGTACCGCAATTTCAAGCACCTGCACCGGACAATAAACCGAAAACCGTTTATCAGGACGAGTTTCAATCGAACGTCAATCAAAAAGTCGAAAACTTCGGCAGACAATTTGAAGGCAAAGGCAAAACGATTCTTTACGGTCTGGCGGCAGTCGCCGTTTTAGCCGTTCTCATCGGCATTTTCTTCGCCTGGAATCGCCGCTCGAATGCTGAAGCGCAAACCGCTCTCGGCAAAGCGATTGAGACTTCGCAGGCGCAAGTTACCGAGTCGCCCGATCCAAACAGCATCGGAAAAACCTTTCCGACGGAGAAAGCCCGCACCGAAGCTGCCGTCGCTGAATTTCAAGCCGTCGCCGATAAATACAGCGATCCGGTGAAAGAAAAGGCTCTGTATTTTCTCGCCGTCAATAAATTAAAATTAGACCGCGCCGCCGGAATTCTGGCTCTGACCGATCTGGCGAAATCGAGCGGCGAAACCGGCACGCTTTCTAAATTCGCGCTCGCGCAGGCGAAAACCGACGACGGAAAATTAGACGAAGCCGCCGCGCTGTATCAGGAACTCGCCGGACTTTCCAATCCGATTTTGTCGAAGGATTCGCTTAATTTCGAGTTGGCGCAAATCTATCAGAAACAGGGTAAAACAAACGAAGCCGCCGACCTTTATTACAACATCGCCAAAACCGCCAGCGAAGCCAAAGACGCGCAGGACAAGCCCGTCCCGATGACGCAGACAGCGCGTGAAGCCAAAGAAAAGCTCGAAGAAATCAATCCCGACCGCGCCAAAGAAATCGTCGAGCCGCCGGCAGATACAACCGGAATGCCGTTCGGAATGTAAATTTTGTAGTTCTTTGTTCTTCGTTCTTTCTCCCTATTTATCGGAACTGATAACTCATTGCCTGTTTATTACGAAGGACAAAGAACGAACGACAAAGAACTGATGAACGAAATTCCCCCCGCAAAACAGGCGGCAGCGTCTGCAATTCCAGCAACTGCCGTTTCTGACCAGATAATCAACATTCGGGTTTCGCCGAACAGTTATTTCACCACTTTATTCCTCATTACATTTCTGACAAGTTTTCTGATTTATCTCGAAAAAGATTATATCGCGCTCGCATTGTTTGTCGCGGGTTGGCTGATTTTTCCGGTTCTGGCGTGGAACGACCGCATCGCCTTTGACGGCAAGAGAT
The DNA here is from genome assembly GCA_964244835.1 of uncultured Pyrinomonadaceae bacterium. GTDB lineage: Bacteria > Acidobacteriota > Blastocatellia > Pyrinomonadales > Pyrinomonadaceae. The sequence continues at coordinate 17,796 of CAXTKJ010000049.1, read as the reverse complement.
TGACGCGCACCGGGCTTTTGCCGAACGTCTGGGCGCGGTTTAACGGCAGAAAATATCGTCTGCGAATCAGCGATGTCGAGCAGGTCGAATCGCAAGCACTGCGCGCTTTGAAACGCGGAGGCAATGTGTTTTATCGCTATCGCACTTCTTTGCAAGGAAAAGGTTTAAAGTTCGCCTTTGCGTCCGGCGGCGAAGACTACCGCCAAATGATTCAGCGGATTTTGCCGCTCGTTTCGGAAAACGCGCTCGACAATCGTTCCATCGAACTGCGCGATTATCTTGCCGACCCGAAAGATACTTTGATGAAAGCCGCCTTCGCACATATTCCTTCGGTCGAAGTTTTAGAAAGTTCTTTTGCTAAAACGCAGAAGAAAAATAAAAAACAACTTCAAAAATCAGATCAGCAAATCACCGAAGAGTCCGAAAAAGCCGATTACCTGCACGTTCTGGGAAATGAATTACGGCTTTCCGGCTATCTTTTGCAGGCTCTCGAAGCGTTTCGCCGCGCTCTCGTACTGAATCCGCAGGACGCACGTCTTATTTTCGATTTCGCCCGCTGTCTTCACTCATTCGCCGGTTCGGAAAAAAGTGCGCCCCTCGAAAGAAAATCTTTCGCCGCGCTTCGTCTGGCGGAAAAACGCGGCGCGAACGACGGCGAGCTGCTGGCGCGTTTGGGCGAAACTTATTTTCAATTCGGCGATTGGGAACGCGCTTCCAACGCTTTCAATCAAGCGATTGAAATTGCGGAGACGAATTTCCGCGCCGCTCGCGGGTTGGCGGAAATCGCCCTGCGCGAAGGCAAAATCGGCTACGTTATTCTGCATTTTACGACCGCCAACCGGCTCGCCGAAACTTCGGCTCTGCGGCGTTGGACGCAGAACGAAAACGATTATTTTTCGCGCCTCCAATCTGACGAAGATTATATGGAGATGGAGATCAGCCGCGTCAAACTACTGGAAGGTTTGGAAAAATCGAAAAAGACGTGCTTGAAAATCGCCTTTTTCAGTTTTCCTTTGATTGCCGTCGGCTTAATTTTCGATGAACTTTTAACCAGTATCGGCTGGACGATTGGCTGTATTTCGCTCTTTGTCTGGATCGGACTGATGTTCAGCCAGCGAATGCTTTCGACGCGCATTCCGATAGATTATGACGACGAAGACGAGAGCGAATAATTTCGCATCGGACGGATAATTTGTTACGATTATTGGCGGTTTAACAGGCACTTCTAAATGTCGAACCGCTTTATTTTATGGAATCAATTACGGATTTACTGCAATATCTGAAACCAGACGTTTTGATTAACACCTTGCTTGACTGGTTCGGCGTTTACGTTTATTTCGGTTTGTTTTTTATCATTTTCGCCGAAACCGGATTAGCGGTCGGCTTTTTTCTACCGGGCGATTCCCTGCTCGTCGTTTCGGGTTTGATGGCGAAAACTCTGCCCGATAAACTCAACGTCTTTTTGGTCTTGATTGCATTTTTCTGCGGCTCGGTCATCGGCGATTCGACCGGCTACTGGACCGGGCGAACGATGGGCAGAACGCTTTTCAGCCGCGAAGATTCATTCATTTTCAAGCCTTCGCGCGTCGCCAAAGCGAAACAATTCTTCGACAAATACGGCGCGAAAACGATTATTCTGGCGCGTTTCGTACCGATTGTCAGAACCTTCGCGCCCATCGTCATCGGCGCGACCGAAATGCCTTATCTTAAATTTTTGACTTACAGCGTCTTCGGCGGTCTCTTATGGATTTGCAGTATGGTTTTGGCAGGCTATTTCGTCGGCGGTTTAATCGAGACGGCGTTCGGCATCAAACTCCAGGAACACATTGATAAAGTCGTCGTCGTCGTCGTCTTGCTTTCGATTTTGCCGATGATATTTGAATACTGGAAAGCGCGCCGCGAGCGCAAAAACACCGAAGCCGAGTTAGTCAGCGAAGCGGAAATGTAAAAGCCGTTTGACTTCGAGAAAGGCGTAGCTTAGAATCTGTAACTTGAGTTTAACGGGGCGTGGCTCAGCCTGGTAGAGCGCACGGTTCGGGACCGTGAGGTCGGATGTTCAAATCATCTCGCCCCGACCATTTTATTCATAATAAAAAAGGACTTGCCGGAAAAACCGGCAAGTCCTTTTTTTATTTGTTTTTGCCGACAGGGTAAAATGTATTAATGCTGAAGGTTAAACCAGCCACCAAACCCACAAATGTCGAATAGTTTGATGGCGAAGGAATATTTGGCATCGTGAAAATGGAAAGCCTCTTTTTCAGCCACTTTTGATTATTCTACAAACAACAAATTATTTTTTTGAGAACTGTTTCCGCTTTTTCATTTTGCCTGACATTATGTTGAGGAGGAGAATTTTTTAAACCGGAGCAGCCGGTTAAAGGTGCTTCTCTTAAAAACTCAAAATCTTTATCACAAAAATTATGTCAATCGAAATCAATAAAATAGTTAAGAATCTGATTCCGTCCGAACCCGTCGTCATCAATCAGATTCAGGATTTCGGGAAAATGGTGTCGGTCAGCTTTACAGGGGTAAATTCAAATTTATCGAGCAATAAAATAATTACCCGCGAAGCGTTTGAAAAACTCGAAGTTTTAACCGCGCAGGGTGAATTTAATTTTACCGGCGACCCGCGAAAATTTGCGCTGTTTGCCGAAGCCGAACGCATCAATTCGGCTTATCAATTTGACCCGTTGTTTGCGGTTAATTGCAGCATTGTTGATCCTCTGCCGCATCAGGTCGAGGCGGTTTATAAATTTTTACTGCCGATGCCTAAAATTAAATTTCTGCTCGCCGACGACACCGGCGCGGGCAAAACGATTATGACCGGACTGCTCATCAAAGAACTTCTGATGCGCGGCACGGTCGAGCGGATTCTGATCGTCACTCCGGGCGGTTTGACGAAGCAATGGCAGGAAGACGAATTGCTTTTGAAGTTTAATCTGCCGTTCAAGTTGGTCAATCGCGGGATTTTCGCGTCCGATCCGAATGTTTTCCAGTCGTCGGATAAAGTCGTGACTTCGATTGATTTTATCAGCCGCGAAGACGTTTTGAACGTCGCCGGAAATTCGCATTGGGATTTGATAATTTTTGACGAGGCGCACAAACTTTCGGCTTACGAATACGGCTCGAAAATCTATTTTTCGCAGCGTTACGCCGCCGCGCAGAAACTCTCCAAGCAGTGCGAACATCTGCTGCTGCTGACCGCCACGCCGCATCGCGGGCGGATGGACACCTTTAAAATGCTTTTGCAGCTTTTGGACGAAGATATTTTCGCCACCGAACAGCTTGCCAACACGCGCATCCGCGAACTCGAACACAACGGAATCAACAAATTTTTCATTCGCCGGTTGAAGGAAAATATGAAAAATTGGGACGGTAAACCGCTGTTCAAGGAACGATTTACGCGGACGACTTCGTATGAACTCACGCCCGCAGAAAAGGCTTTGTATGATTCCGTGACCGATTATCTGATTGCCAAAAAAGCCGAAGCGTCGCAGTCGAAAAACATTCACGTTTCGCTCGCGCTTTCAGTGATGCAGCGGCGACTTGTGAGTTCGATTTTCGCCATTAAAAACACGCTCGAACGCCGTTTCAAGGCTTTGCAGACGATTATTGACGAAGTGAAACGCAACCCGAATATCTGGAATCAGCGGCACAAACTCGAAACTCTGGACGTTGATACGATTGACGATTACGACGACCTCGAAGACGACGAACGCGACGCGCTCGAAAATATCTTGTCCGATCCGAAGCGTTTTAAATTATTTACGACGGCGAAAAGTCTGCCGGAAATCGAGTCGGAAGCCGCCGAGGTGAAACGTCTTTTTCTGATGGCGGACGCGCTTTATAAAGGTCAGCAGGAAGAACAAAAATACATCAAGCTGCGCGAACTTTTGACGAGCGAAAAAGTAATTGACGGCGAAAAACTCGTGCTTTTTACCGAGCATAAAGACACGCTGCTTTATCTCGAAGAGCGTCTGAAAAATAACGGTTACAAAGTTGAAACGATTCACGGCGGCAAATCGGTTGACGAACGCCGCCAAGCGCAATGGGATTTTGCGAAACCCGAAACGCAGATTTTGCTGGCGACCGACGCGGCGGGCGAAGGCATCAATTTGCAGTTTTGCCGCCTGCTGATAAATTGGGATATTCCGTGGAATCCGAATCGTCTGGAACAGCGAATGGGGCGCATTCACCGTTACGGGCAGAAGGAAAACGTGCTGGTTTTTAATATGGTGGCGGGCAATACGCGCGAAGGTCAGGTTCTCGAACGGCTACTCAAAAAGCTCGATATTATCCGCACGAGCATCGGCGACGACCGCGTTTATGACGTGATTCAGGACGTTTTGGAAGACGTGCGAATGGAAGATATTTTGAACGAAGTTCTGGAAGGCAAAGGAAGTTCGCTCGAAGAAAAATTTCAGGAAAAATATTTCGCCGAAAAAGAACGCCTTTCGCACAGCCCGATTGATTACAAAGATGCCCGCGAACTCAAGGACAATTCCGACGAAAAACGCTTGCAGCCGATCTATGTCCGGCTGTTTTTTGAACGGGCGTTTCGTTTCTTGGGCGGCGAATTCGCGCCGGTCAAAGATTCGGTTTTCCGCATCGAAAAGCTGCCCGATTCAATCGCCGAAGTTCTGAAAAAGGACTACAATATTTTCGCCGACATTCGCCAACTGCAATTTTCATTCGACAAGGAATTTTTCTTCGATTATCAATCAACCGGAAAACTCGGCGCGGTGCATTACATCAATCCGGGATATTCGCTGTTCGATGCCGTCGTCAAAACGATTCGCAAGACGTGCCGCGAAGACGTTTTGAAAGGCACGATCTTAATTTCGCCCGATGAAAAGGAAAGTTATTTCGCCTTTTTCGTCAAATCGCAAATCACCGACAATCGTCAAAGCAAACAGGTCGAGAGCATCACGGACGAACGGCTTTTGCTCGTCAATCAATCGAACGGCGGCGCGTTTCAAATCACTTCCGCCGCGAAATTTATTGATCTGCATCCGCCGACCGAATTCGCCAAAACGCCAGAATTTCCCGCCGTCGTCAGCAGCGGCGAAGTCGTCAAATGGAGTTTTAATGAAATCACGACCAAACAATTGGACGAAACTTACGAGCGCGTCGTCAACGATGCCGCCAAACGGCGCGAATATCTCGAAACGGCTTTCACGCATATTATCGTTGATTTGCAAACGGAAACCGCAGAAATCGAACGCAAAATCTTTTTGGGCGACACCGTTCTGCAAGAAAGATTTCAAAAAAATCGCAATCGGCTCAACGAACTGACCGCCAAAAAGAAAACGCGCCTCGCCGAACTCGAACGAATGACCGAAATCGCGCCGAAACTGCCCGAAGTTCTCGGCTGCGCCTACGTCATTCCGCTCAACCAAATCGAATACAAAAATCATTACGGAATGAGCCGCGACGACGAAGCCGAAGCGATTGCGATGAACGCCGCGATTAACTACGAAATCGCCGACGGCTGGCTGCCCGAAGACGTTTCCGCCAACAACGAAGGCTACGATATTCGCAGCATCAGCCCCGACCACATCAAACGCTACATCGAAGTCAAAGGGCGAAGCGGCGCGGACGGCAGCGTGATGTTGAGCGAAAACGAGATGAATCGTCTGGCACAGTTAGGCGACGCGGCGTGGCTGTATATCGTCATCAACTGCAAATCGAAACCCGAACTTTTCCGCATCCAAAATCCGGCGAAAAATCTCTCGTTTCAGGAAAAATCCAAAGGCGTTCAGTTCTTTTTGCCGATGGCGGAATGGCGAAATAAACTGTGATACGATTGCCGGAAGGAAACGATAAAAATGGCAAACAAAATCTCGGCTAAAGACAAAAAATCGCCGCAAAAATCCGACGATAAATTAATCGGCGAAATCCGTTCATTGATCGAACAAACACGCCTGAACATCGCGCAAACCGTCAACTCCGCGCTCGTTCTGATGAACTGGCACATCGGCAAACGCATCAACGATGAAGTTCTGAAAAACAAACGCGCGGAATATGGCAAGGAAATTGTCGCGTCAGTGTCGCACCAATTAACGGCAGAATACGGCAGAGGTTTTACACGCGCTAATTTGTTTAGAATGATGCAGTTCGCCGAATTCTTTGACAATCTTGAAATTGTCGCGTCAGTGACGCGACAATTGACTTGGACGCATATTGTCGAAATTCTACCGATTAAAGACCAACTGAAACGCGACTTTTACGCCGAGATGTGCCGCATCGAGCGTTGGAGCGTTCGCACTTTGCGCGGCAAAGTTCAGGGAATGCTGTTCGAGCGGACGGCGATTTCCAAAAAACCGGACGAGGTTATCAAACAGGAAATCGCCGAACTGCGCGACGAAGACAAATTGACCGCCGATCTGGTTTTTCAAGACACTTATTTTCTCGACTTTCTCGGACTCGAAGGTAACTTCAGCGAGAAGGATTTGGAAAACGCGATTTTGCGCCAGCTCGAAAAGTTTTTATTGGAGTTGGGCGTTGGCTTCGCTTTTGTGGCGCGGCAGAAACGCATCACGGTTGACGGCGACGATTTTTATATTGATCTGCTGCTTTTTCACCGTGAACTGCGCCGCTTGGTCGTCGTCGAATTAAAGCTCGGAAAATTTATGCCCGCCGATTTCGGGCAGACGGAATTTTACTTGCGCTGGCTCGACAAACACGAGCGCAAGTCTTGGGAAGATGCGCCGATTGGGTTGATTTTATGTTCGGAAAAATCGAGCGAACGAGTCGAACTGCTGGCGTTGGACGAACGCGGCATTAAAGTTTCCGAATACTGGACGCAGCTTCCCGACAAAAAATTATTAGAGCGCAAACTCCACGAAGCCGTGCGGCTGGCGCGTGAATTGTCAGCGAGACAGATTTAATGATTGATAACCGATTTGTTTTGTGAGATGATTTTCGTGGCAATCAGCCACTTGAAATATGGAAACCGTCAAAAATAAAATTGCCCGTGAACAAAGCCGTTTAAATGTTCGCCTCACGCCCGAAATAAAGGAAAAAATCGCCAGAGCCGCAACTATCTACGGACAGGATTTGACGGAATTCGCCGTTTCAACTTTGATCCAAAAAGCCGAAGAGATTTTAGCAAATCACGACGTTCTGCTTCTGGAAAGTGCAGATTACCGATTTTTTCTTGACGCTCTGGACGAAACGGATTCGGGCGAGCCTTCGGAGAAATCCCGAAAAACGGCGAAAAAATATCAGCGCGGAATTCGCAAAGGAGTCAAACATCACCTTGCTGATTGAGCCTCTGACGCGCGAACATAATCGTAAAATTTTCGATTGCGGCGACGAAGAAGTTACCCGTTTTCTACGTGAAAAAGCCTTGCAGGATCAGGAGCGCGATTTGAGCCGGACGATGGTTTTAGCCGGTTTATCTGATGAACCAAAAAGAATTGCCGGTTATCATACACTGGTGATGATGCAGGTTCGGCAGGAAGAAATCCCGCACGACAAACCGAAAATCACGCGCGGAATTCCGGTGATTTTACTCGGACAAATCGGCATTGACGTTGATTTTCAAAAGCAGGGTTTCGGCGATTTGCTGCTGATGGACGCGCAGGCGCGGGTTGACGAAGTTTCACAAAAAGTCGGCATTCGGGCATTGATGCTCGACGCTCGAAATGAAAAACTTGCCGCGTGGTATGAAAAACACGATTTCGTCAGGTTTCCGAATTCACTGCGAATGTTCAAAAGCATTCAGGCGATTCGTCGGCTACAACTGATTTCTTAGCTGCGGAAGCCCGCACGAAGTAAGGGCGATTATGTTAGACGAGCTAAAAGAAACACACTTACTTCGTGCGTGTTTCTGCAAATAATTTATGACTCAACCGAAAAAACTCATCGAAGTCGCAATGCCGATCAAGGAAATTTCCGCCGAAAGCGTGCGCGACAAATCCATTCGTCACGGACATATTTCGACGCTTCATTTGTGGTGGGCGCGGCGACCTTTGCCGGTGTGCCGCGCCGTCGTTTTCGCGTCGTTAGTTCCCGATCCGCTCGACGAAAATTGTCCGCCGGTCTTTCGTGAAGCGGTCGAAATGCTGCTCCGCGAACACAAAGGCATTGACGCTTACAAGCCTTACGAAGACATTCCATACACGGCGATTGAAGATAAAATGGAAGACAATCTGCGAAATCGCCTGCTGATGTTTATCGGAAAATTCTCGGAAACTTATATCAAAAACGGTGAAAAGACGGCGGCAAAAGATAAATTGAGCGACGCGAGTTTGATAAAATGGGATAACAAAAACGACGAAACTATTATCGGGAAAGCCAGAAAGTTGATTTGGGTCGCGCATAATGCGGACGCGGCGAAACGGCGACGCGGCGACGCGGTGAAGTCAGAACCGGCGGCAGACAGGTTAAACTCCATTAAGAAATCGTTTTTAAATAATTCAGAATCAGCGCATAAATTCGCAGGCGAAGCGGAGCGAAGCGGAGCGAAGCGGAGCGAAGCAAAACTCACATCTACTAAAAACGTAGATGTGAGTGAATCATTTGCAGAGCCAAATGTTTCATTTCCAGAATTGTCCGCCGCCGAACTTCTCGCCGATTTCGACGCGCATTACGAACGCATCAAACGCGCCGAACGCGATCTATATTCCACGCCCGACCGACATCTCGAATCAACGGAAGTAAAACTCAAAGAATCAAATCTCCACAACGCCATCGAAGCGTTTCTGGATAAAATGCCGCGTGTATTTGATCCGTTTGCCGGCGGCGGCGCGATTCCGCTCGAAGCATCGCGCCTCGGCTGTCGCTCATTCGGCAACGACATCAATCCGGTCGCGCACATCATTCAAAAAGGCTCGCTCGAATTTCCGCAAAAATACGGCAAACCGATCATTTATTCGCGGGCGGAATTCGTCAAACGATACGGCGAAGAAGAATTAAAACGAGTCCAATCCGAAAATTCGCTTTACAGCAGCGACCGCATAAAAATCGAAAACCGCCTGTCGTTCGATGTCGGATTCTACGCCCGCGAATTATTAAAACGCGCCGAAGCCGAAATCGGACATTTCTATCCGGCGGACGAAAAAGGCAAAAAACCAATCGCCTACTATTGGGCGCGAGTCGGAACGTGCAGCAACCCAAGCTGCCGCGCCGAAGTTCCGCTTCTCAAAGGTTTTTATTTAGCCAACACAAAAACCAAACAAGTTTATTTGAAGCCGATTATTGACGGAAACAAGATTGATTTTGAGATAAAAAAAGGAAACAGTGATGAAGAAGGTTGGATTCATTCACGCAAAAATTTAAGATGTCCGATTTGTGGAAATAATACAAGCAATGCTGAATTAAAAAGGCAATTTTTATCAAATCAAATTTCAGAAAAGTTATTGGCAGTAATTGAAGATTCAAGTAATGGAAAGATTTATCGAGTTCCAACAATAAATGAGAAAGATATTGTCGGAACTGTTCCTAAATCTCTTGATTTAATAACTGAAAAGTTGCCGGTTGAAAATACAAAACAATTTGATTTATGTCCTTGGGGATTTGTGGAATATGGACAAATGTTTGCGCCGCGCCAGATTTTAGCAATGCTAAATCTGGTTCAGAAGTTGAATGAGATAAAACGGGAAGCTGTTGTTGAAACTGGATACGGAAAAGCTGTCATCACTTATTTGGCAATATTTTTGAATCGAATAGCAACACGCTTAACCTCATTTGGATTATTTAACACTTCTGCCGAAACAATCGAACATCCTTTCGGAAGACAAGCAATTGCAATGGGATTTGATTATCCAGAACCAAATCCTTTTTCGTCATCAGGCGGCGGCGGATTAAGTCAGATAGATTGGATAAAAAGATATATTGAAACTGAATGCAAAAATTCATTTTCGACAATTCTTGCAAACGCTTCAAGTGGAGAAAAAGAACAGTTTGCAGAAAAATCTATGACAGCAGTTATTACCGACCCGCCTTACTACGATGTGATTGCTTACGCTGATTTATCAGATTTCTTTTATGTTTGGTTGAAACGAACATTAGGAGATATTTATTCAGCAAATTTTGCGACACCGCAAACACCAAAATCCGACGAATGCACAGCATTAAAATACCGTCACGATGGCGATGCACAAAAAGCAATTCGCCATTTTGAAACTAAATTGTTGCAGATTTTCGATGCCATCGAACATCAGACTTCGGATGTCGTTAGCATTATGTTTGCCCATCAAAGCACCGAAGCGTGGACGACGCTGTGCAATTCGATTCTCGGCGCGAGATTGAATATTACGGGAAGTTGGGCGATTGATACGGAAAGAAGCAGTGCTGGAACTAAAACAGACAAAGCGTTTCTTTCTTCTTCTGTGACCGTTTCCTGCAAACCGGCAAATCGGAGCGGGTTTGGGGATTATCAAACAGTTAAGCGGGCGATTGAGAATTGTGTCGAAAAGGAAGTCGGCGAATTATACGCATTGGGTTTTCGCGGCGCGGATTTGTTGACGGCTTGTTTCGGGAAGGCGGTCGGCGAGTTTGGGAAATATGAAAAGGTTGAAAATCTTTCGGGCGAAGAAATAACGGTCGCAAAATTATTGGATATGACCAAAATCAGCGCGTTTAATGCTTTGCTCAAAGGTTTTGTAGGCGACGATTTCACTAAGTTTTATATCGGCTGGCTCGAACTTTACGGCTTTACCGAATCGGATTTTGACGATGCGGCGAAATTTACGCGCATCGGGCTTTCGATCAACGTCGCGGATTTGTTCGCGCACGATATTTTTGTCAAAAACGGCAACAAACAAACGCTCGCCAAATACGCCGAACGCAACGCCAAGAAAAAGAATCTGGGCGACGCGGCGGACGCTTCGTTGATTGACAAAGCGCACAAAGCGATGTGGCTTTACGACACGAAAACAGGGAAAAGAGAAACGCTTTTGGAGTTTATCGGCAAGGTCGAAAATTCGCCCGATAGCGCGTCTTTCTGGCGCGTGTTGACTTCGCTCAAAGAATTGACACAAGGCACGGAAGACCACAAACAAGCGGTCGGATTGCTCGAAAACAAGGAAAATCTGATCCGCGACAGCCGCGAAAAACGCGAATCGGCGGAGCAGCCGAAATTGTTCACCGAAACGATTTGATTTTTTCGAGTCGCGTCAGCGACGTATTGAATTTAGCCGTGTGTTTTAATCATTAGTTTCTACACAAGTTTGAAAAGTAGATTTCTTCGCGGCTGTGCCGCCCGATGTGCGGAAAGGCTGTGCCTTTCCGGTCGGTTTCTCCCCGCTTTCGAGGCTCTGCCTCCGAATTAAATGAGGCACAGCCTCAAAGAATTTGGAGAAACCGCAAGCGGCGAGGCACAGCCATCGCCGCACATCGGGCGGCACAGCCGCAAAAACCAAGTCTTTCGGACTTGTGTAGAAACTAATGGTTAAAAAACACGGCTAAATTCACTTTATCGCTACGCGATTTTTTGGAAGTTAAATTTATGAATATCAATCAAACTGAAAGAGATAATTTATACAAAGGTTTAGGTTTATTTTTGGAAGGCTTTCGCCCGTTCGTCATCTCGGTCGTGATGCGAAAAGGCGGTGCGGAGTGGGCGAGAGCGTTTTACGAGGCTTTGCCGGATTATCAGAAGGAAACGTGGCGACGCGATTTGGAGAATAATTCCGCGCCCGAAAATGTTCTCGATTTTCAGTATTTTCAAAATTTCGCATACGGTTTCAAGGATTTATTAAAAGCCGATTTCGGCAGAAAAAATCATCACGTCAAAAACTGGCTCGGCGAGATTTACGAAACGCGCAATAAAGTCGCGCATTTCAACAGCACGATTGACGAAGACGAAGCCGCGAAAACGTGGATTCACCTGAAAACGATTGCCAATCTGCTCGGAATGTCGGAACTCGAAGCCGAAATCGTCAAGCTCAAAGAAAACAAAACCGCCGCCGAAGTTAAAAATGAAAATGAATCGGTAACTTCCGAAAATCCAAAATCCGAAATCCAAAATCCAAAATCGCTAATGCCTTGGTTTCGCAATGTCACGCCGCATCTCGACATTCGGCAAGGTCGTTTGGACGAGAGCGTTTTTGCGGCAAACTTGGCGGAAGTCGCGCTCGGAACGGGACGCGAAATTTATGCGAATCCGATTTTGTTTTTTGAAAAGACGTTTTTTACTTCGGGTTTGAAGGCAATTGCGCGAACCGTCGTCAAAGGTTTGAACGGGCAGGAAGACGCGGAAAATCGCGTGATGTCGCTGCAAACTGGTTTCGGCGGCGGCAAAACTCATACGCTGATTTCGCTTTTTCATCTCGGCAAACTCGGCAGAAACGCTGTCAATTCCGAATCGGTCAAAGAATTGATCGCGGCAACCGGAACGCCCGAATTCGACGCGGCAAACATCGCCGTTTTTACCAATACGACGAACGACGCGGCGAACGGCAGAATGACGAGCGACGGCGTTCACATTCAGACGATTTGGGGCGAATTGGCTTATCAACTCGGCGGCAAAGCGGCGTTTGAAATCGTTCGCAAAAACGACGAGCAGATGATTTCGCCCGCCGGACTTTTCAAAAAAGTTCTCGAAACCGCAAAGCCCGCGCTGATTTTGATTGACGAATTGGCGGATTATTGCGTCAAGGCTTCGGCGCGGAAAGCCGGAAATTCGACGCTTGCCGATCAGACGATCAGTTTTATGCAGGAGTTGACCGAAGCGATTTCGGGAACGAATAATTGCGTGGCGATTATCACTTTGCCGGCAAGCGTCGAGGAAGTCGGCAACACGGCTGAGGCTCATTCGATTCTCGGTTCGCTCGAAAAGCGCGTCCGGCGCATCGGCGCGGACACGAAACCCGTCGCCGACGAGGAAATTTACGAAGTCATTCGCCGACGTTTGTTTGAAGACATCGGCGACCCGAAAATTATCGAAGCCGTCGCGTCGAAATATATGCAGACGTTTCAGGAAAATTGGATGGAAATGCCCGCGCATTCGACGAAATCGGATTATAAGGAAAAGATCAAAAAATCGTATCCGTTTCATCCCGAATTGATTGATGTTTTTCGCGTTCGCTGGGCGAGCAATCACGATTTTCAGCGAACACGCGGCGTTTTGCGTCTGCTCGCGGCAATTATTTCGGACTTGTGGAAACGGCAAAATAATTTGAGCGGCTCACACCTTTTGATTGACGCGGGCGACGTTAATTTTGCGAATCTCGACGCGCTTTCCGGGCAGTTAAAAAGGCTTTACGGCAACGGTTTTGACGCGGTGATTACGGCGGATGTTTCCGGTTCGGCATCGAACGCTTTTAAGATTGACGACAACCGCAGCGAATACGGGCAGCATTGTCTCGCGCAAGGAATTTCATCGGTAATTTTGATGAATTCGTTCGGCACGGACGGCGCGAATCGCGGCGTTTCGGTGAAAGATATAAAACTCAATCTGCTCGCGCCCGACGGTTTTAATCACAACAGCATCAACGGTGCGCTCGACGAATTGGAGAACGCCGGACATTATCTTTATTACACGAAATCCGGGCAGGATCGCCGCTACTGGTTTTACACGAATCCGAACATCAATATTCTCATCAATCAGGCGAAAGGCGACGTTCAAACCGCCGACATCGAAGCCGAAATTCTCAAACGAATCAACGAAAGAAGTCGTTTAGTTGATAAATTTAACGTCCTCGTTCACCCGACCGGCGACGTTCCCGAACAGCAGAAATTAACGCTTCTCATTTTGAATTCGCAGCATCACGCCGACGAATCGAACGTCGCGGAAAACACGCGCAAATACATCGAACAAATCGCTACGAAAAAAGGAAACAGCGAGCGAATTTATCGCAACACGATGCTGTTTCTCGGCGTTACTGAAAAAGGTAAATCGTCGCTTTCTAATGTGCTTAGAGAATATCTGGCGTGTAAAAAAATCAGTGAAGATTACGCTTCGCAGCTCGAACGCGATCAAAAGGAAGAACTCCGCAAGAAAATCGAGGACGAAAATAAAAAGGTCGAAACGGCTCTCGTCAACGCCTATTCGACGGTTCTAAAATTCTCGGTCAAGAACGGTTTGCAGACTTTGACGGTCAAACAACAGAAAGAATCGCTCGACAAACAAATCGGCGAAAATGTTTTCGACGCGCTGAAAACCGAAGAATGGCTGCTCGATTCGGTCGGACTCGGAACTCTGCGAAACACTAATTTGCTGCCGACGCTCGAACAATCCGTCAAAGTCAAAGATATTTACGAAGCGTTCATCCGTTTCGACGACAAACCGCTGATTACCAACCCGGAAGCCGTGCGGAAAAGTTTGCTCAAATTCTGCGCGGAAGGCGCGTTTTGCCTCGCATTCGGCGACGGCAAAGAATTTTCCAAATATTATTTGAAAGAAGACGTGCCGTTTTTAGATGTCGCCGATGAAAATTATTGGCTGGTCGAAAAAACTCTGAAACCGGCGATAGAAATCATTAAAAGTGGAAACGAAACGACCGAACCGAATCCGCCAACGGGCGAAGCGTCGGGCAACGAAAGCGGCGACATTGATAATCCGACTCCGCCGATTGGTAAAGTTAAAGAATTTAAATCAATCACCGTCTCCGGCAAGGTCGCGCTCGAACATTTTCACGAGCTTTTCAGCTGTTTCATCGCGCCGTTCGCGCCCAACGGAAACAAGGTCGAAGTTCAGGTCAACTTTAAAATTATCTCGACCGAAGCCAATCCTTTAACCGAATCCAAACAGCAGTATAAAAGCGCGAAGGAAGCGGCGAAACAGCTGGGATTGAATTTTGAAACCGAAAAAGTATGACGACATTAAATAAAGGACTAAGGAAACAGCGGACGATTAAAGCACGGCGTTTCATTAAATAAAGAAATTATGATTGCCGCATTTACCCTCAAAACGAAGGCTTACAGAAAAAATCTGCAAGCCTTTTTTATTCTTTTTCAAATCCTGAAAATTATTCGTTGTCTGCTTCGCCGCCAAAAGTTTCTGATCGGGCGGCTATTTTTATTTCTAAACGAAGAAAATATCGAAGACTTTTTTTTAACTCTCTTCGGTCGGTTGAATTTAAGCCGATGACGATGGATAATCCTGAGAAGTTATTTATAGAATTAAATAGAGCAGATTCAGGATTAATATATGGTTTTTAAAGGCAGAAATCCGCGCGTCAGCAAGGGTGCGAAAAGCTAAACTTGAAGCACCCTTGCTCACGCGCGGATTTCCGCCCCATCCGCCGATCTCGAATTTGCTCTAAGTTCACCAATGAATCGTAAAAACCGAACTTACGGTTTCCGATTTTCTAATTCCTAGTACATTTATTAACAGGAGAGCCGCGAATGACCGAGCGCGTAGGAAATTCTACTCAGGTAAAGCCTCTAACCAAACGAAAAAAAGAAACGAACGAGCTTTATTTCAGGCGTTCGGAAGTCGAATCGCAGATTGAAAGGATTCTTTCGTTTGAAAATCAAAAGGTTTTCGGGCTGATCGAAAACCGCCGGCGTGAAAGCGCAGATTATCTGCTCGATGAAACGATTGTTTATTTATTGCGCGAACGGGGCGATGATAATTTTTACGTCGAAACTCTTTACGCCGAATTAAGCCGCCGCACTTATAAACTGCTGCGGAAGTTCTACAAATATTTTTCAAGTGCGGCTGATTTTGAAGATTTCGCGCAGAACGTGGAAATGGAAATTATCAAAAAGATTTTCGACTCGGACTCGAACGCGGGCGATTACGCGCAGGTCAATTTCGGCGATTTTGTCGTTACGAGAGCAAAAGCGGTTTGGCGCGGGCGATGGATCGAAATGAAACGCGAAAATGAAATGTACGAAACCGAACGCGGCGATGATGAAGGTGCCGAAGCGAAAACCGATGAAAACCGTTTCGTGTCAGGCGATCTTTCGGTCGAAGAGAAAATGGTTTTGCGGGCGCGTCTGGCGGAACTTCCCGAAAACATTCGCACTGCCGCGATTTTGCATTATCTCGACGGCTGGCAGATTGAAAGCAGCGACGAACGACAGCCGACCGTCAGTAAATTTTTCAGCGTGAGTTCGCGCACAATCAGAAATTGGTTTGCCCAAGCCAAGGAAATTCTCTCCGCGCAGGAAGGAGACGAAAAATAATGGACGAGATGAATTTAGCCGACGTTCTGGAAGAATACGCGCTTAATACCGGAGCGGAAAACGATCAAAGTATTTTACGCAGATTGATGGAAAAATATCCGCAGTTTGCCGAAGATTTGATGGATTTCGCCGCCGCCCGCGCCGTCGTGCGATACGCGCCCGATGCGGAAATTTCCGCTGATGACGAAGCAAAATATAAGGAATTCGGATTAAACAATCTGCGCCGCGTTTTGTCGAGAACGAATAAAAAGAGCGCGGTGATGGCGAGTTTGACTGACGCGGCAAAGGCGAAAGGCTTAAATAAATTAAAATTCGCCGACGCGCTCGGCGTGAGTTTGTCGCTCGTGATGTATCTCGAAAATAAGCGGCTCGAATTCGCTTCGATTCCGAAGGCGATTATCAAAAAAATCGCCGAAGTTTTGGAAACGGGCGAAAATGCAGTCGCCGAATTTCTCGATCAAATGCCGAACGCGGCAGCCGGCGCGAGCTACAAAACCGACACGCGCCCCGAAGAAATCAAACCGAAAAATTTCGCCGAAGCCGTCCGCGAAGACCAGCAGTTATCGGCTGAACAGAAGCGAAAACTCCTTGATCCAGAGCAGGGTTAGATTTGATATACGGTAAAAAATGTAAAATAGGCTGTCAGCCTATTTCGCGGCGCAAAGCCGCGCGAGGCAGCCTAACAGCCTGCCATACATCAATCATTAATCTGCTCTAAATTAAACAAATCACAAATCCGAAATGAGTCATTGGCAAAAAATACGCGATGCGGCAAACGATCTGAGACGCGAAGTTTGCACGGCATTCGACCTCGAACAACACGAAATAATCGCGGCGGAAGAAATCACCCGGCTGACGCTCGAACATCTCGAACTTTACCCTTCACGCGAACATCCGCAGTCGAATAATCTGCGCGGTGCGCTCGCGTGCCTGGAAACGGACGTGATTTATTTCGACGGAACGCTCGAAAAATGGTTTCAGGATTACTGCATCGCGCACGAAATCGCGCATTTCCGTCTCAAACATTCCGTCGTTCACTGTTCAAAAACGGACATCGAGGATTTTTCCGCCGACGAAGAAACGGGTTCGACCGCCGAAAAAATAGTCGGCTACGGCGCGGGCGAACGACGCGAACGCGAAGCCAATCTGTTCGCGCTCGAACTGATTCTGCCGTGCGAAATGCTGCACCGCGCATTTCTCGAACGTAACTTAAATGCGCGTGAAATCTCGCAAAAAATCGGTCTGCCGCTCAAAGTCGTTTTCGGACAAATCGCTCGTGCGCTGCTCGTCCCGAACGCTGAAACCGAAACGAAAATTCGTCAATCAATCGAACTCGACGAGAGCCAGAAACGCGCCGCCGAAACCGAACAATGTCCGACGCTCGTCGCCGCCGGACCGGGAACGGGAAAAACGCAGACATTAACGCGGCGGATTTCATTTCTGCTTGAAAAAGCCGTCGCGCCGAAACGAATTCTCGCGCTGACGTTTTCCAACAAAGCGGCGGAAGAAATGCGCGAGCGCGTCGCCTTACAAAACCCGTCGGAAGCGGCGCAGATTCAGATGATGACGTTTCACGCTTTCGGTCTGGATATTCTGCGCTCGTTTTGGAAGGAAGCCGGACTCGACGCGAAATCGAAACTGATTGATAAAATTGACGCGCTGCTTTTTCTCGAAAAACATCTGACCGCGATTAATCTCGATCATTACCAAAAC
>CAXTKJ010000048.1:0-39683 GCA_964244835.1 uncultured Pyrinomonadaceae bacterium | reverse complement strand
GTGGTTCGGACACGCGTCGTTTTTGATTCGTCTGAACGGCGTGAACATTCTGCTCGACCCGGTTTTCGGCGAGCCTTCGTTCATCACGCGCTACGTTACGCCGCCGTCGCCGCTCGAAAAACTGCGAAAAGTTGATTACATTTTGATTTCGCACGACCACCGCGACCATTGCGACGAAGCGACGATCAAGGAATTGACGAAAAAATTTCCCGACGCGAAGATTCTCGCTGGTTTGAAGATGAACGAACTTGTACAGGACTGGAATTCTTCAAAAAACGAAATCCAAATGGCAGGTTGGTATCAGCAATTCGATTTGCCGACCGATAAAATAAAAATTTCGTTTCTGCCGTCGCGCCATTGGTCGCGGCGTGGTTTGCTCGACACGAACGCCAGATTATGGGGCGCGTTCGTCATCGAAGGCGCAGGCAAAACAATTTATTTCAGCGGCGATTCGGGTTACGGCAGTCATTACAAGGAACTCGCCGAATTGTTCCCGAAAATAGATTATTTCATCATCGGCATCGGCGCGTACCAGCCGCAATTTATTATGAAACCGAATCACAATACGCCGTCGGAAGCGTTTCAAGGATTTCTCGATTCAAAAGCCGATGTGCTGATTCCGATGCACTTCGGACGTTTCGATCTGTCGGACGAACCGCCGAGCGAGCCGCTGAGATTGCTGAAAGAAAAAGCGGCGGAAGCGAATTTGTCGGATAAAATAAAAAATCTGCAAATCAACGAAAATATTTTGATGAACTGATATTTCTGTTCAGAGTCCAAACTTCAGTTTGCCCACAGTCCGCCGCGCTTCGCTGGCGGACGAACACGCTGAAGCGTGGACTCTGAACGGTGTCGCAAAAACAAAAGGCGCAGATAAATTTATCTGCGCCTTTTGTTTTTGCTTTTTCACTAATGCTATCCAATAAACATCTCGTCTTCGGTATAAACGCGATCAATGCGTTTCGGCGAAGGAGCGAAAAAAACTTCCAAACCTTTGCGAACGCCTGCCATAATCGCCGCGATTTCCTGCGCCGGTTCGACGATTTTGTCCTGCACGAAATCGGCGGTCGTCGTTACCTGCAACTGCGTCCGGTCAATCGTCTGGCTGACCAATTCGACTTTATCTTTCGCCACGAGTGCCGTCTGCCCGACGAGTTGTTTAATCTCGGCGACTTCATCCTTAATCAATCCGGCGGATTCGGAAAAATACTTCGTCGCCGTCGAAAGATTACTGGAAATCTCCGTGAACTGGACGGAAATTTCTTTGCCCTGAACGCTCATCGCGTTGACCTGCGTCAACAGCGGATTTACTTTCGCTTCCAGATCGGTAACCATTCCGATAACCTTTTTCACCGTCAAAGCGATGGCAATCAACGCCGCCGCCATCACGATAAAAGAGATGGCGATAACGATTGAAGCAATCATTATCCAAAAAATAGGATCGCTGGCATTCATAATTTAACTTTAGTTTTTATCGGCAGCTTTCGGAACCGCCGGACGACCTTCGGTAATCGCCTTCGATTCGTTGCGGCGTTTTTCATCCGTATAAGCATCTTTTCCCGCTTCAATCGCGGCGGTAAAAGGATTTGACGCGCCCGAAACTGCGCCTTTGGCTTTCTCGGCGATTTCACCGGCTTTTTCCTGTGCCGTTGAATAAACTTCGCTCACTTTGTCCTGCGCCGCCGTGTAAGCCGCGCTCGCTTTGTCCTGCGCGGTCGAAACCAACTCACCGGCTTTATCGCGGGTAACCTCATAGTATTCACCGGCGCGTTCGCCGACCAAAGCAGCGGTTTCTTTGCCTTTTTCAACGCCTTTGCGCGTCGCGTCGGCAATGTCGCCGCGCAGTTCCGTACCGGATTTCGGCGCGAAAAGCAAAGCTAAAATCGCTCCGATGCCGCCGCCGACCAGCAAATAAGTTAATTTCGTCGTTGAACTCGTCTCTTTTTCGTATTCGTATTTCATAATCTTGATCTCCTTTCTATTCTAGAATTTGTTGAAAAAAAATGTATCAAATTAAAACAACTTTTCCGACATTTTTTTGACCGATGAAATATAGCAAATAGTAAGCCAAAAGCATTTAGAAAGTAAAAAGCGGAAAGTGAAAAGTTGGAGGTGAAAGGCGATTCACAATTTTTCCGCTTTAATGAGCCGTTCGATTCCCTGAAAATCTTCAAACGCTTCAACGCTGCGCCAGATGGATTTATCGAACATTTTCTGCACGTCGGAAGATTGTTCGTGTCCGATTTCTAAAAGCAAAAAACCTCTTTTATTCAAAAATCGCGGCGCGTCAATGATAATTTTTTCGATAATCGAAAGTCCGTCGCCGCCGTCGGTCAAAGCCATCCACGGCTCGAAATCGCGCACCTCGGTTTGCAGCGTCTTCATTTCTTCAGCGGAAATATAAGGCGGATTGGAAACGATTAAATCGAAAGTTTCGCCGCGTAGATTTTCAAAAACATCAGACTTCTTCAATTCCAGTTTTTCTGAAACATTATTTGCTTCAGCGTTTTTTCGAGCGATTTTCAAAGCCGCCGCCGAGGTGTCCAAACCGACCGCCGTCGCCGTTTTAAGCTCGTGCAAAATCGCCACACAAATACAGCCCGAACCGACACCGACCTCGCAAAATCGTGCGTTTGGCGGCAAAATTTCAATCGCCGTTTCAACCAGCAATTCGGTTTCGGGACGCGGAATTAAAACGTCGGGCGTAACCATAAAATCGAGTCCGTAAAATTCCTGCCTGCCGACGATATATTGAAACGGTTCACGATCAGCGCGGCGTTTGACGAAATTTTCAAAACGATTTTTTTCTTCGATTGATAATTCGTAATCGTCGTGAGCAATCAGAAAAGTTTGATTTTTATTCAACGCAAAAGCCAAAAGGGAATTCGCCTCACGACGCGGTTCAGCAACGCCGCTCTCGCGTAGAATTTCAGCAGCGGTTTTGAGAATTTTCGAGATGTTCATCAAGATTAAAACTTGGCGCGAATAAATAATGAGTATATTTTCGGAATAAGTGAGAAGTGATAGGTGAAAAGTGAAAAGTTCGGCGACCAATTAAATCATCACTTACGACTTATCACTTTTCACTTATTCCGAAGTCATATTTTTTGTAAGCACGACTTTTTATTTACCGCAAAAAAATTTTCTAATCATAAATCACCTCGCTCCATCGCCGCGCAGAACAGCGGGCAAAGTCAGCAGAATGATTTTCAAATCGAGCCACAAAGACCAGTTTTCAATGTAATACAAATCAATCTGCACCATTTCTTCAAACGTCAGACGATTTCTGCCGGAAACCTGCCACAAACCCGTAATTCCCGGCTTCATATCAAGCCGGCGGCGATGCTTGATTTCGTAATCTTCGACTTCGTATGGAATCGGCGGACGCGCACCGACGACGCTCATCTCGCCGATTAAAACATTCAGAAATTGCGGCAGTTCGTCGAGGCTCGTGCGGCGCAGAAACTTACCGAATTTCGTGATGCGCGGATCGTTTTTGACTTTGCCGAACACGGGTTTTTCGTCGCTTCCGGCATTGGCGGTTTCGAGTCCTTCGATATTTTTGCGATACGCTTCGCGGTGTATATTTTCGTCGGCATCGCTCCGCATCGTGCGAAATTTATAGCAGAGAAACTTGCGCCCGTCCATTCCGACGCGCTCCTGTTTAAATAAAACCGCGCCGCGTGAATCGAATTTGATGAGCAGCGAAATCAAAATCCAAACGGGCGAAAGTGTAACGAACGCCGTCGCCGCGATTGTCATATCGAAAAGGCGTTTGACAAACTTTTCCGCGTCGGACAGCGGTTCGCGGAACAGTCTGACCATCGGCAGCACGCCGATTTGTTCCACGCTGGTTTTTTGCGGCAGAAAATTAAACAGCGACGGCGCGAGGCGAAATTCGACTTTCTGTTTTCTGCCGATACTCATCATCGCTTCAAAAAGTTTTTCACTCGGCACGCTGTCGTCAGTAATAATCACTTCCTGAATCGCCAGATCGCGGATGATTTCCGGTAAATCGGCGAGCGTTCCGACGACGGGAACGGACAGATTGCGGATTGCGGATTGCGGATTGCGGATTGTTTCGTTGTCGTCCAGAGAATTTTGTAATTCGTAATTCGTAATTCGTAATTCGCTCTCCACGATTCCGACGACACGATAACCCAAATCGGTGCGTTCCTGAAGTTCTTTGATCGTCTGCACGGCTTCGGCGTTCGTGCCGACGATTAAGGTCGGAATCAAATTGATGTCGCGCTTTCTGAATTGCGTCTGTAAAAACCGCAAGCCGAAATGAAACGCCGAAAAAGCGACGAGCGCGATGACGAAATCGAGGGCGAAAACGCCGCGTGAATAGGAAAATTCACGAAATGCAAAACCGCCGCGAAACAGAAATGTGAACGCGATTATCAAAAGCGAACCGACCGCGACGGCTTTGAAAATCTTAATAAATTCGGCGATGTATGAAAACGCGCCCTGCAAGCGATAAACTCTTTGATAAATCAGCATCGCCAGACGAACCGGCACGACGAAAAACAAAACTCCGGCATACGGTTCAAAATCCTTCGACCAATTCCAAGCCGTCGGCGAGAAAACCGCGTCGCCTTCGCGCCAGACGAAAGCGAGCATAAAACACGCGATTGCCAAAACCGCGTCCGCCGCCAAAATCGAAAATTTGACGAGCGGCATCACATAAACGGGAACGCGGTTTTCCGTTTTCGTGAGCTTTGAATTGATCGTAGTTTCGGCTTTCATTTCGCGCCTTTCAAATTTACCATTATCGCCTGATTCTTCGTAATTTGCCGTCGCGCTGACATTTTCGTTCGCCTGCGTTATTCTTTTGAAAATCCGATGAAAATTCTAATCACCGCGCCGAGCCTCGATGAAAACCAAAACGTCAGCGGAATTTCGACGCTCGTGCGGCAAATCATCAGGCGCGGCGCGGCGGAATTTACGCATTTTGAAGCGGGCAGACGCGACGGCGAACGAATCGGCGCGAATTGGATTTTCCAGCAGATGCTTTTAACACCGCGATTTTTTAACGCGATTCGGCGCGAAAAAGTTGACCTCGTTCACATCAACACCGCGCTTGTGCCGATGTCCATTGTCCGCGATGCCGCGCTTGCGGCGGCTGCGCGATTCGCCAAACGCCCGATATTGCTTCATCTGCACGGCGGACGTTTTTTGATGGAAGATTTCGACAATCGTTTTCTGCAAAAAATCGCCGAACGAATGTTTCTTTCGGCGCGAAAAATTGTAGTTTTGAGCGAACACGAAAAAAACTCGCTCGAACGACGCTGGAAAAATTTGAACATCGAAGTTTTGCCGAACGCAGTCGCGGTTGACGAGATTCCGTTCACCGAAAAAAAATCGGCGGGCGAAAAGACGATTATTTATCTCGGACGGCTGCACGAATCGAAAGGCTTGCACGAAATTATCGAAGCCTGCCGCATCTTAAAAAGCGAAGGCTTTCAGTTTAATTTTCGATGTTTCGGCGCGGGCGCGCTGCGAGATTTTTTTACAACGGAAATGTCCGCGATTCTCGGCGATAAATTTTATTTCGGCGGCGTGATTGCGGGCGTGGAGAAGTGGAAAGAGTTGGCGGCGAGCGATGTTTTCCTGCTGCCTTCGCGTTACGGCGAAGGTTTGCCGATGGCGATGCTCGAAGCGATGGCGGCGGGTTGTGTCGCCGTCGCCGCCGATGTCGCGTCGGTTCGCGCCGTGATCGAAGACGGCGTGAACGGTTTGATGATCGAGCCTTACAATGTCGCGCAGCTCGTCGAGAAATTGAAGTTTCTATTGTCTGACTATGCTGATCTTGAAACTATCCGCAACAACGCCCGCCAAACCGTCGAAAAAAAATTCCAGTTCGCTGAATACATCAGCAAACTGGAATATATCTACGCGGAAATCGCCGCGAACAAATAAACCAGCCTATTTATTCTGGTCATACAAATACAATCCTAATCCGAACTTCGACGCGGCTCGGCGAAGTGCCATACTTTCAGAATTGCTCGAAGAATTTCCGTAAGATTCTAAGTCTTCGTCTTCCTGCCCGGTCGCTTCACGATAGATGATGCCTTCCAGACTCGGAACCGAAAGCCGCACGATCATAATCAATTTTCCCGCGACCGATTCAATCGAGCGGATTTCGTAACACCAACCCGGCGCGAAATGGTCGAGATATTTCACGGCATCGTGCCACGCCAGATAACTGATTTCCTTGCCGCCCTGCCGCCGTTTTCGCAGGTGTTTCTGGGCAATCGGTTTCGACAAATCCTTGATGATTTCGCGGATCGAGCGCAAGCCCGTCGTTACTTTTTCTTCGATGTTTTCAGTCGTTTCGTGTTCGTTAGCAGTCGCTGTCATTGATTTTTATCCTCACGTAAAGATGGTTTTGTTGCACAGATGAAACAATATCATTTATCCGATTTCATATCAACCGGCAAAAACATTGCCCGAACGCCATCGTCGAGAGTATTCTTAAATTAAATATTATCGTCTGTCATACGCCGTTTGAAATGATTATGAATTGGAAGGAAAACCTGCTCGGCAGCGATGCCGAAATCAAAGAATTGCTGCGTAACATCAAAACAATCGCCGTCGTCGGCATTAAAATGGAGACGTTTCAGCCCGCGTTTTACGTTCCGCAGTATATGCAGAACGCCGGTTATAAAATCGTTCCCGTGCCGGTTTATTACCCGGAAGCGACGGAGATTTTGGGCGAAAAGGTTTATCGAAAGCTCGCCGACGTTCCTGAACCGATTGATCTGGTCAATCTTTTTCGCCGCTCGTCAGACGTGCCGAAACATCTCGAAGACATTCTGGCGGCAAAACCGAAAGCCGTCTGGATGCAGTCGGGCATTTACCACACCGAAGTCGCCGAAACGCTCGCGCAGAACGGCATCAAAGTCGTGCAGGATGTCTGCCTGATGGTCGAACATCGCGCCCTTCGCTAATCCGAAACCAATACGAAACGCTAAATGCTGCAATCGTTCGTGTTAAAACTGATTCGGCAAGCGTTTCCGAGCCGTCGGCAGACGTTCCCGAAGCGTCGGCAGGCAAGTCTGAGCCTTCGGCAGACGTTCCCGAAGCGTCGGCAACCCTTTCTGATGCTTCGGCGAGCTTTTCCGAGCCGTCGGCATTGAAAAACGAGCGTCCGGCACGAGTTCCCGATGGTTCGGCAAGCGTTTTCGAGTCTTCGGCGGGCGTGTCCGAAGGTTCGGCAGAGGTTTCCGGGCATTCGGCATCAATCAACGACATATCCACATCGGAAAAGCCGCGAACGCTTAACGCTCGCGGCTTTTTTACCCGAAAATTTCGTCAATTTAAGGCATCTGAAAAGGGATTTCGCTGACCGCTTTGTATTCTTCGCTGTCGCCGCCGTATGCGCCGAAGACGAGTTTTTTGTAGCGTTTGGCGATGTTGAGGACGCTTTTTTCGGCGATGTAGTAGAAATCGTTGCGGGCGGTGCGGCTGCCGTCGAGGGCGGTGGCGGCGGTGATCGAAGCGAGGTGTTTGGTTTCTACGCCCTGTTTAAAACTTTTCAGTTCGGCGATTTTGAAGCCGGTATTGTTGACGCTGGCGTATTCGGGCTGGACTTCGAGAAAGTCAATCAACTCGCCGAACATTGCGATGCGGGCGGCGTTGCTCTGCTGTGAAGTCGAGATATTGCCGTCCGATTCGTCCACGTCGAGCGTCAGCGGATTGTCGGGTGTCGGGTTGGATTTGCGGTCGCCGCGCAGTTTGCGAACCATCGAACGCGCATCTTCAATCGTTTCCGCGCTCGCGCCCTGCGCTTCGAGCAGCGCGACCGCCTGCGCCGCCATCGAATCGAGTTCGTCGGCATCCGTCTGCCGCACGAGCGTAACCGTGCGCCAATTAGCCTTCGCCGCGCCGATGTCATCGAGCAAAGTCCCCGCCGTTACGCGCTTCCCGGCGAGCTTGGCGGAAGTCATATCCGGCGGCGCATTCAGTTTTAACGGATCGAGCGTCGCGTCCACCGCCAGCAAACGGTCGAACGATTCGAGAAATTTAGCGTGTCCTTTTTCACTGACGGACTTCTTTTTAGGTGTGTTTTCAGGCATAGAAATATTTTCTCCTTAATTTTTATCTTGATGGTTGAAATGATTAGGAGTTACGCAGTTGAAAAGTAGAACAGGCTGTCAGCCTGTTCAAACCGCTGCCGGACGAGACGCTTCTCAGTCACGCAAAAACAGGCTGACAGCCTGTTTTACTGTCTTTTATTGTCAACTGCGTACTTCTAATGATGTAAGTCGCTCGACGGGCAAAACAGTGGGATTGATTCGGCGGCAAGCGGCAAAAAGCAATGTATTCTTACCCGATTGCGCCGAAAAAGCAAGCCGCATCGTCGTGGTTAGACGAAATAATCTTTAATTAGTGTATTTATCAGGTTAATAAAAGAGCCGTAAATCCCGCCTGCCGGAAATGGTCGTCGGTGGTCAGGGCTTCGGCGAGTTTATTTTCGGTCATCACGACAAATGAGGTGCAGTCGGTCAAGCCCCAATTTTTATCAGGTCGCCGTTCGTAGAGATTGACGGCTTGCGCGAACAGCGCGGAAGTGGCGGGAACGATTTCAACCAACGGATTTTCGTAAAACAGGCGAATGGTTTGCAAAGCGGTCTGACGATAGTTGACGGCGGCTAACCCGTCGGCAATTTCCGTTAAAACGAATTCGGTCGTGATTAAAGAAAGTCGTTCGGAAATGATTTTTTCCTGCCACAAAACGGCTTCCCGATGCCATTGGTCGCGCGGGCTGAGAACCGCATAAACATAACCCGTGTCCACAAAAATCGCTTTATTCATCAGATTAAATCAATCTTCCAATTTCCCGTGAGCGTAGAAATCGTGGCGTTCGGAGAAATCCGGCGGCGCGTCAATTTTCGGAATCCGCCCCAAAAGTTCAAGCGGATGCACGACCGCCGCATCGCCGTTTCCATTAGCCGTATCATCAAACAGTTTGCCGTTCGCGCCCGCCGTTTTTCCCGTTACGTCTTCGAGAATCAAAGTCGCAATCTCCAATTTCGCTGCGTCCGGCAAAGGCAAAATAGTTTTCGTATAAATCTCCTGAACGTCCGTCTGCATATTATTTACCTCGAAGCCGATTTTAGCACAGAATAAACGCGGGAATTCCGATTTAACAAGCGGTTCTTTCGTTCGACGGCGTTTTCCGTCTATAATCGTGTGAAATCGAAACGGGTAGAAAAACACAATGAAAATAACTTTTTCCAATCTCGGCGCAATCAAGAAAACCACGCTCGACCTGCGCCCGCTGACCGTCATCATCGGTCCGAATAATTCTAATAAAACCTATATTGCTTATTCGATTTATGGGTTGTGGAAAAATTTGTATGGTTTTGAGGAGGGAGCTATTGACCCTATACCACTAATACCACTAAAAATTTATATCAAAGATTTATCCACATATACAATCAAAGCAGATAAGAGTTTTTATGTAACTATTATCAAGTATTTTAAGCAAAAAGCTAATACCTATTTCAAAGATTTAGATACGTATTTTCAAGATTCAACAGCAAAATTATTTTCTCGCACAAGATTTGAAATTGAAGTCTCTGAAAAGGAAATAAATAATGTCCTAAATTATCTGGTAGCAGATGAGGAACTAGAGGACAGCTACGATTTTAAAGTTACGCTCGAAAATAGCGTAATTACAATTCACGTTAAAGAGGGAAGTGAGGTTTACGAAGCGGATATTCTTGAGGTCTTTACGTTTTTTATGAGGTTACATATGTTCAGGCTTCCTATTTTGATGCCTGCTGAACGAAACGCTTTTATCATAACCTATAAAATGCTTGCCAACAGACGATATAGACATTTAAGACAAATGCAGAGAGAATTTATTGGACGGCGTTCCGAGCAAAGGCAACTAGAATTATTGAAAGAACAAGGAGATATAAGGTATCCACAACCGATTGAAGATTTTTTAGATTTCCTAACAGACGTAGAACTTGAAAAATCTATCATAGATAATTCAAAAACAAGACCAGAATTTTATGAACTTGCCGACAAAATTGAGGAGTATATTCAAGGGAAAAACAAAACTCTATTCAAACCTACAAGATTGGGTGGGAAAGAAATAAAAATCAATATCAAGGAAAGTTTGGATATTGATTTATACAATGCCTCTTCTTCCATAAAACAATTAGCTCCTTTATTGCTTTACCTGCGACACGAGGCTGGCTATAACGATTTATTAATTATTGACGAACCCGAAATGAATCTGCATCCCGAATCACAGGTGAAACTGCTTGAGGTCTTAGCGATGCTGGTTAATGAGGGCGTGAATGTTTTGCTGACGACGCACAGCCCTTATTTTATGTCGCATCTGAACAATCTCATCAGCGGCGATATGAACAATGAAAAGGTTAGAGAAAGTCAGGCGAAATCACTTTATCTAACCGACGAACGCGCTTTTCTCAGCCCCGAAGATGTCAGCGCATACGAGATGAAAAATAATAAACTCGTTTCGCTCAAGCATAAAGACGAAGACGGCGATTATTCGATTAGTTGGGAAACTCTCAGCGACGTTTCGGCAGATATTCAGCAAAAGTTCTTTGAAATGTATGAAAAAAGGGAAACAACCTCAAGCGGCGAAGAAAAAGAGTGAATTGCCAAGCAATCTAAACAATCTCGATTGGCACAAATTTAATCTCTTGGAGAATATGCTCGTCTTCTGCGCTGTGCCGGAGAAAAGCGTTCCGAAGGAAAGCGGCGTTCATTTTCGGATAACTCCGAACAAGGACGGCGACTGCATTTGTATTTTGTTCGAGATTGACCGTGAAAAAGACCCGTTGATAAGAGAAAAGATTTGTCGTCCTGATTTTTTGGTTTTATATGCTGACCGCAATACGGGATGCCTATTCACCATTGTCGAAATGAAAGGCACGACTTTAAAGGGTGGAAAACACGCGGTTGAACAGGTAACGACATTTTACCAATCTCTAAAACAAGCGGTTATTGATAATTTACCGACCAAATTAAAGCCTAAATATCAAGCGGTAATTCTTACGCCGCCGGGAAGTGAAGCTCCTGTGCTTGATATTGCCAAAGCAAGCAGCAAATTTAATCTGACAATCAGACCATTGCAGGACAAATTCAAAGCTGAGTTGTTCGATTACATATCTCAAGATGTAAAAATAGTTTTTGAAAACAGGAAAGAAGTAAAGAAATACGCTCCGAACCAACAATATAATAATCAATTAAAATCACTCGAAGAAAAATTAACTCTCAATGCTTTGCCTATCCGAAAAGACGATAAGTTTCAAAAGAAACATAAAACCACAGCCACCAACGGCGACGGTATTTATATCAACTACGATTTGCCGAACAAAGATGATTACGCCGCTTTGACGATTGATAATAATGGAATGAAAATTGGCGTAAAAGAGCCGAACGAAAACTTTGCCAAAAAGATCAAAAGCGATTTAACGAAGCTCGGCTTGAAATCCAATCAGCACTTTACCATTGAAAAAATTGATTAATCAAACTGCTGGCGAATAAAACCAACGGCATTTCCAATACTTATTTTCGTTTGCTCTTATTCGTGCCGCCCGGTGCGTTTGCTTCCGGTTCACGGGCTGACGTGCCGCCGCGACCGCCGCCTTGACTGGTTCGTCCGCTCTGTGTGCCGCGACGGTTGCTGCCGCTTTCGTTTTGTTCCTGTTCGACTTCTTTTTCTCTGTTTTTTTCCGGCATAATTTTGACCTCTGATTTTTATTGGGCGCGGGCAAGAAAATTTTGAACGCGCCGTGATTTATCTTAAAAGATAAATCCGATTCGTTTTGTCGTTTGGCTGACAAAACGCGGCGCGATTTAATTTAGAGAAGTAAAAGTCTTTGAATTCAGTGCGTTTTGCGGCGCGTCGGCGGTTTTATTTTTGGTTTCGGG
Organism: uncultured Pyrinomonadaceae bacterium; assembly: GCA_964244835.1. Classification (GTDB taxonomy): domain Bacteria; phylum Acidobacteriota; class Blastocatellia; order Pyrinomonadales; family Pyrinomonadaceae. The sequence continues at coordinate 27,761 of CAXTKJ010000048.1, read as the reverse complement.
AAGAATTTGTTCGGTCGGGCGAGGACGATTTTTTTGATGCGGTCGGCGTAGTGGTTTGCCAGAACTTCGTCGGCGTGTTCTTCGGCAAGGCGGCGTTGTTCGCGTTCGGTTTCTTCCTGTTCGCGGGTCTGGCGGTATTCGGCGATGACGGCTTTGATCTCTTCGCGGTCTTCGGCGGTTAATTTATAAATGTTGGTGAAGCCTTCGTTTTCTCCGCTCTCCATATAATCCGCCCATTTATCAATAGCGTGTTCGCCTTCGGCTTCGAGGTCTTGCTTGACGCATAGTTCGATGAACTTTCGCAGTTCGGCGCGGGTTTCTTCTTTGGTCGGCATAGATTTTAGTTTGATTTGCGCTTTTTTTCGTCGGGAAAATGTGCCGGATCGGTTTCCATCATATCCGCGTAACGGGCGTTGATGCGGTCTTCGACGAGCTGTTTGGCGGTTTCGGCTTTGTGAAGCATTTCGTGAACTCGTTTTTTGGCTTCGATGACTTTAGCGTACTGGTCGAGTTTTGCTTCTCTTTCGACGATTTGTTCGTCGGTTAATCCGCTGATGTCGCGGTTTTCTTTGGCGGATTCAAAGAGCTTGCGGCTGATTTCCAGCTTCTCATCGTCGGTTAACGACCAATACAATTCGCTGAATTCTTCTTCGGTCAAGCCGTCTTTAATTTCGGACATTCGATTTTCCTTTGCCGCCGGTTTGAAAACCTTTGATTTCGTCTTCATCCAAAAGGCGATACGCGCCGACGGCGATGCGGGCATCTTTGATGTGTCCGATGGAGATGCGTTTCAGTTTGACGACGGAATGCCCGATGGAATCGAACATTTTGCGGATTTGCTGGTTGTGTCCTTCGTGCAGTGTAACTTCGTACCAGCCGTTATTGTCGGTGTGATTTAACTCTTTGATTTCGGCGGGCGCGGTTTTGAATCCGTCTTCGAGTCGAACGCCGCGACGGAGTTTGTTAATGGCGTTTTCGTTGGGCAAGCCTTTGACTTTGACTTCATAGACTTTGGCGACGGTTTTGGACGAGGCGACGAGGTTGGTAAATTTGCCGTCGTTCGTCAGGATAATCAAGCCTTCGGTGTTGAAATCGAGCCTGCCGACCGGATGGAGTTTGCCGAGTTTCGGCGGAACTAAATCAGTAACGAGCTTTCTGCCTTCGGGATCAGCCGCGCTCGACAGGTAGCCTTTCGGTTTGTTGAGCAAAATATAGACGGTTTCGCGCTGGGCGAGTTTGTTGTTGATAAGTTTGCCGCCGACTTTGATGTGGTCGGTTTCCGGGTCGGCTTTCGTGCCGAGCGCGGTGATGATTTCGCCGTTGACTGAAACTTCGCCTTCGGCAATCAGTTTTTCGGCGGCGCGGCGCGAAGCGATGCCGGCTTGCGCGATCAGTTTTTGTAATCTTTCCTGCATAAATTTAAAGGAAGATTCTAACTCATTTCCGGCTCGCTTTCACCTTCCAATTCGTCAAATGATTTATAAGACGGCAGCGGTTTGTTTATATATTGATTGATTTGAAAGACATATTTGCGTTCGTATTCTTCCGAATGGCTCGGCAGGGAAGTGATTTTGACAAGCTCGTCGTTCACCAATTCGATTCCGAAAGACCAGATCGGACTGCCTTCGTCGTCTATATCTTCAATCAAGCGGAAATGCTTGATTTCGTCGAAGCGATAAACGATGCGCCTTTTGCCGAACAAGCCGTAGCGTGTGATCAGGACTTTATTTTCGATACGGTCAATAATAACTTTTGAAATCGGCGCGTTGTAAATTATCCAGATTCCGGCGGCGACCGCGATGAAACCCATCAAGCCAAATAAAGCGAGCATCCAGGGCGACTGTTTATCGTAATCAGCCAGACCGCCGAGTGCGCCATAGACGAAAATTCCGCCGACAAAGGCAAAAAATAACCCGACCATCCATAGACAGCCGGGTGTTTCCTCCACGATTATTTCGTTGACATCTTCCTTCAGGCGCATTTATTTGGTGCGCGGAATATACGGCACATATTTATCCATCGAAGTATTGATTTGCAGATAGATTTTCGTCTCGCGCGGAATCAGATTTTTCCAGTTTTCGCCGCCGCGTTTGATGTAACCCGCGAGCTTTGCCGGGTTGGAATTATAGCCCGCCGACATCAGTTCCGCCGGTGTCGCAATGCCTTCGGCGAGCGCGTTGTTGACCGTTTCGCTCGCCGTGATTTCGTTCCAGGTGATCTGCATATACAGCAGCATCGCGGTCGCGGCGTTCGTGTGGTTTCGCATTCCTTCAACAAAATCGGGCATCAAACCGACAGTGTAATAACGCGAGCGAATCATATTGTAAGTCCACGGAATCATCTGCACCATTCCGCCCGCGCCCGCCGTGCTGACCGAATAACGATAGGTTTGCCCTTCGTTCAGAGCGTAAAGCGCGAAAATATCGTTGAAAATCGTCGGGTGATACTCGTTTTTGAAACGCTGGTGGTCAACGTGTTCGACGATGCTCAGACGTTCCGCCATATCGGTTATCTGCGGCGAAATGTAAATGCCTTTTTTCTGCAAATTCGTTCGCGCCAGATCAATGATATTGCGAACGTAAATCTGTCCGGCATTGACGACTTCCGGCGTTACGATGCCTGGATGCGTGGACATATAAAATGCCATCTCGTAAAATTTGCCGTCGCGCTCGACCGGGTATTGAACCAGTAAAGGCAGATGCGCTTTGTTTTCCTGATCAATCACCAAAACGGGCGTGTTGACTCCGTTGGCGCGGACGTTTTTAACCGTTACGACTTTGCCTTTTGAGGTCGTCGTCGTAAATTCCGAGTTCTGTTTGTCGAGAAAATTGGTTTTCATCATCACGACGTAATCAATGTCAGACGCTTTATAATCGTAAAAAGCGATGCGGATGACATCAGTAATCAAAAACGAATCGGTCATCGCCGTCGGCATCGGACGCGCCAGCATCTGCCGTTTGGCTTCGGCGATATTTTTTTTGATTTGCGCGAAACTCAAAGGCTTATAAAACGTCGGCAAAGGGCGCGGAGTCGGTGTCGGCGCGGGATAAATTTGAACCGGGGAAACGGGCGAAATCGGCGCGTCAACCGGAATCGGGTTTTGGATCGGCGTTGAAACCGGGCGCGGAGTCGGCAAAGGCGTAGGCAGCGGAGTCGGTGCAGCGGTGATAATGACACGCGGAATAACGGTCGGGGTCGGGATCGGCGAAATATCTTGTGAATATACGCTGCCGGATAAAAAAACGAAGGCGAAAAAGACGAATAAAACAGTTTTTTTCATAAATCTTTCAGGAGAATTAAATCTAAGGTTTGTCTGCCGATTTGATTTGACAGCCGGGTTGTTCTGCTCCGACCGTGCGTTTTAAAGATTCGCTTTAAAGGCGAAAGGTTGTCAAACATACCGGGAAAAGTTTATGGTTTTCACAACGATTGATTATTGATAAATAACATTTGTGATGACGCGAACTTTTACGCTATAACTGAAATTTATTTTATTCGGAACTTTATGAAAAAACTTTTTGGCACGGACGGCATACGCGGCGAAGCCGGAGAATTTCCGCTCGACGAGGCAACTGTCGCCGTTATCGGTGCGTCTCTGGCGCGGCAGTTCACGGAAAAACTCGGACGCGAGCCGCGATTTATTTTAGGGCGCGACACCCGCGAATCGGGCGCGTGGATTGAACAATCGTTCTGTTTAGGCGCGACATCGAAAGGCGCACACTGCGAATCGGCGGAAGTTATCACTACTCCGGGCATCGCATATTTAACCGGAAAATTCGACTTCGATGCCGGAATCGTCATCAGCGCGTCGCACAATCCGTTCCACGACAACGGCATCAAAATCTTTACGCCGACCGGCAGAAAACTCGACGAAGCGACGGAGCGGGAAATCGAGAAGGATATTTTTCAGGGGGCAGGAGTCGGGAGTCAGGGAGCAGGATTTGAGGTTGAAAACTCAAAAGCCGCCGAATATCAGAAAGCGTATTTAGATTATTTGGCGGGCGAATTTCAGACGCTCGATTTGAAGAGTTTCAAGATGATTGTTGATTGCGCCAACGGCGCGGCTTCAAATCTTGCGCCGCAACTGTTTGAAAAATTCGGTGCGGAAGTTATTGCCGTTTTTAATTCGCCAGACGGGGAAAACATCAACGCTGATTGCGGCTCGCTGCATCTGAATAATCTTCAGAAAAAAGTTTTGGATGAAAATGCAGATTTCGGCGTGGCGTTCGACGGCGATGCCGACCGCGCTCTGTTCGTTGACGAAAAGGGAAATCTGGTGGACGGCGATGCGGTTTTGTGGGTGATGGCAAATCATCTAAACGCCGACGGCAAGTTAAATAATCAAACGGTCGTGGCAACCGTGATGAGCAACATAGGTCTGGAAATCGCGCTGAATTCCGTAAATATCAACTTGCGGCGAACCGATGTCGGCGACAAATACGTTTTAGCCGAACTGCTGCAAACCGAATCGTCAATCGGCGGCGAGCAGTCGGGACATATTATTTTCCCGCATCACAGCTTGGTCGGCGACGGAATGCTGACGACGCTCTTTCTGCTCGAAGCCGTTCACGCGAAAGGAAAAACGCTGTCGCAGATGCACGACGGCTTTACGCAGTACCCGCAAATTCTGGTCAACGTCAAAGTGCGCGAAAAACAGCCGTTTGAAGCCGTCGCGGAAATCGCCGCCGCCGCGCAGGAAATCAAAAACGAACTCGGCGATAAAGGTCGGCTGCTGCTGCGTTATTCGGGAACGGAAAATCTGGCGCGGGTAATGATCGAAGGCGAAAGTCAGGCGAAAATCGAAGAACAGGCGAATACTCTGGGGCAGATTATCAAAAATAGTCTGGGTTAATAAAAATATGTTCGTTGTCCTTTACCGCTGGCGCGTGAAGCCGGATTTGGAAAGTCAATTCGTCGAATCGTGGTCGGAGATAACGGCGCATCTGCAAAGAAATCACGATTCGCTCGGCTCGCGTTTGCATCGCGGGAACGACGGGTTTTGGTACGGTTATGCCCAATGGAAATCCGCCGAACAGCGCGAAAATGCCTTTACGTCCGAATCGGAAAACATTGCGAACGCGAGCCGTAAAATGCGCGATGCGATTGACGAAAGTTTTCCCGAAACATTGCTCGACGTGGTTTCCGATTATTTGATTTTGCCGGATGTGAATTAAAAAGTTTTCACCTCGCTTGCCAACTCCCGAAAAAAGAATGTATAGTAATCCTAACTGAAACGGTAGGTGGAGCCTCCGTTTCAAGTGGTTGCTGGGGTGAGGACAGTAATCACGAATTGGCAGATGCGGCACACTTCCACGTTGCTTCATCTGCTCTTCTCTTTTAAACCGCTGTTTTTTCCGCTCTCAACAAATCCGACCACTTGCGCTAATCTCAAACAATGAAAAGTAATCACGTATCGGTGAAACTGTCCGGCGATGCACATCGTTACGACATTGAAATCGGCGATCATACGCTTGCAAACAGCGGCGACTGGGCGCGGAAATGTCTTTCGGAGAAGGCTCAAAAAATCGCCGTCGTCTCTAACGCGAAAGTTTTCGGATTATACGGCGAAGCGGTGGTGAAAAGTCTGGAAAGCGCGAAGTTTGAAGTCGTCGTTTTTTTGATGAACGACGGCGAACGATACAAAAGTCTTCGCACGGTCGAAAAAACGCTCGAATTTTTTGGCGAGAAAAAGTTAAAACGCACCGATGTCATCGTCGCTCTCGGCGGCGGCGTAGTTGGCGATGCGGCGGGATTTGCGGCGGCGATTTTCCAGCGCGGCATCGCTTTTTTGCAGATTCCGACGACGCTGCTTTCGATGATTGATTCGTCGGTCGGCGGCAAAACCGGCGTGAACACTGCGTTCGGTAAAAACCTCGTCGGCGCGTTTCATCAGCCGCACGGCGTTCTGATTGATGTCGGTGTTTTGAAAACTCTCCCGCGCCGCGAACTCGTCGCTGGTTTCTGCGAAGCCGTCAAACAAGGCGCGATTGCGAGCGAAAAACTTTTCGATCAAACCGCCGGATTTTTGAAAAAGCATTCGCCGAATCAATTTAAAAAACATTTTCACGATAAAATTTTTCCATCGGAAATCGCCGATTTGATCGCCTCTCAAGTTCGGTTCAAAGCGGAAATCGTCCAACAGGACGAGCGCGAAGACGCGAGCCGCCGCGACGGTAAATCGCGCAAAATCTTAAACTTCGGACATACTCTGGCGCACGCGCTCGAAAAAGTTACCGATTATAAATACTTCAAACACGGCGAAGCGGTCGGCTACGGAATCGCATTCGCCGCCGAACTGTCAAAAAAACTTGAAATTTTCGATAATAATAAGCTAAACTTGTTAAACGATGTTTTGAATAGTGTCGGAAAACTTCCCGACACGCGGAACATCAACCTCAAACGAGTTTCCGAAACATTCGCCTTCGACAAAAAAAACATCGGCGCGTCTCTGCAATGGATTCTTCTGGAAGACATCGGCAAGCCGGTGATCATTGATGGCAAAAACATTTCGCCGGACGTGATAAACGAGACGCTCGCAAAAGTTCTGCAAAAGTAAATAGACTCTTAAAAGTTTTTGGTGAGAGGTTTTATCGAAAATGAATAATCAAAAAAATAACAAAAAATCCGAACGCGGCGGCGCGGGCGTGAAATTAGTGGCGGTTTTGGCAGCTTTATTTCTCGTCGGACACGCCGGGATAAATTATGTGCCGGTCGCTTACGAAGGACAGAGCTTCAAACAGGATATGCAGACGGCGATCTTGCAGGGAATGGCGGTTCCGCCCGGAGTTCAGCCGATTGATATGGTCAAAGGAAGGCTGCAAAAAGCGATTGCCAATAATAATCTGCCGGCGAACACTTTTTACGAAGTCAAACCGAGCAAAGAAGGCGTAATGGCGCACGTTGCCTATTCAAAACAAGTGCCGATCCTGCCGTTCGGTCTCTATACATACAATTATCAATTCGACCACACCGCCACGCCGACCGGGTTTTTGTTGAAAGGAAATTAAACGCTGACCGCTAAACTGCGCGGCGTTCGCAAACTTTGTAGTTGGACTAAACCGTTCGGCGCGTTGGCGAGCCACGTCGTCGGGCAAACGCCGCAAGTCGTGCATTTTTCGACTGCCGGACACGGTTTGCTCGAAAGTGATTCCTGCGATTTTTCGTGTTCGGTTTTCAAAAAATCAAACGACAATCCCGAATCTATAATCGTCCACGGCAAAAACTCATCATACGAACGATTGCGCGAAGTATGAAACGCGGCATCAATTCCCGTTGCGCGTAAAGCATCGTTCAAATTTCCTTTCATTCGCGCCGCCGCTTCGATAACCTTCCCAATCGTTCGATCACCCGATGAAAACAGAGCCTGTTCGTGCGCGATGCGCGCCGACATCGCCCGAACTTCGACGTTCGGGATTCGCGCCAGATTTTTGGAAACCCACTTCAAACGATTTTTCAATTCCTTTTCATCACAAACCGCGTCCCACTGAAATGGCGTATTCGGCTTTGGCACGAGTCCGTTGAGCGACGGAATGATTTTTCCGGCGCGTCCGAATTTTTTGCCCGCAACGAGCATTCGATCTTTAATGCGCTCGACAAGAACGATCATTTCTTCCAAATCTTCCTGCGTTTCGGTCGGCAAACCAACCATCAGATAAAGTTTGACGGTCAGCATTCCGCGATCAAAAACCGCGCCGCAGATGTCCACGATTTCGTCGTTCGTTAAATTTTTATTGATAACGCGGCGCAATCGGTCCGAGCCGGTTTCGGGAGCGACGGCGATTTGCTGGTCGTTTGATTCGACGAGCGCGTCTAATAATTCTTCAGAAATTTGGTCGAGGCGCAAAGATGAAACGGTGATTTTATATTCCATCTTTCGCAGTTCGCTCAAAATCGTGGAGATTTCAGGATGATCGCAAACGGCGGTTGAAACCAAGCCGATTTTATTGGTTTTGCCGCGCCACTGTGCCGCTTTCGCTAAAATGTCCCGCGCCGGAACGACACGCGGCGGATAATAATTATAACCTGCCCAACAGAATCGGCAGCCTTGCGAACAGCCGCGAGAAATCTCGATTAAAAGTCTGTCGCCCATCTCCGCGCCGGGAGACCAAACAGCGGTTGACGGCGCGAAAACGTCCTGATTCATTAAAAAATCAATGACTTCGACTTCGTTACGCTTCATTGCACGACGTAGAGTTCCTTCTTTCGGATTGTTCGCGGCTAAAGCGCGTCCGACTCGTTTGGGAACGCCCGTTTCTTTAGGAACATAATCGAAAACCGTGCCGTCTTCGTTGTAAATCACATCGTAAAGCGACGGAATATAAAATCCGCGCCCGATTCTCGCCAAACTCAGAAGAATTTCGTCCTTCGTTTCGTTCTCGAAAATCGCGTCAACCAATTGAAAAGCTAAAATCTCACCTTCGCCGACCGCGATAATATCCGTAAAATCAGCAATCGGTTCAGGATTCAAAAACGAAGCCGCGCCGCCCATCACGATCAGCGGATGAAAGTGATTTCTGTCCTTCGACCAGACGGGAATCTGCGACATTTGCAGCATTTTCGCCATATTCAGATAATCGGTTTCAAACGAAATCGAAAAGGCGACGACATCGAAATTTTTAATCGGCGTTTGCGTTTCCAGAGACATCAGCGACGTGCGCGATTTTTCGTATTCGCGCATTTCTTCGGCATCGGGCAGAAAAACGCGCTCGCAGGAAACTTCGGGAATTTTGTTGAAAAGCTCATACATCGTATGCAGTCCGAGGTTCGCCATCCCGACGGCGTGCGTGTTCGGGTAACATAATGCGATGCGAAGCTGCGCTCCGTGTTTGACGATCACGCCTTCCTCGCCCGCGAGTTTCCGTTTATAGCTTTCGATAATGCGTTTGCTCATAATAAAGACAAAGTATCAATGTTACCTTTTGATGCGCGAAAAGGGAAGCGTTTTGTAATTTTTCATTGCCGCGCCGAATTGCTAAAATTTACGAAAGCGAGGAAATTATTATTATGCACAGCGAAAATGAAGTACGATTTGCGGGAACGGTTGACCACATCGCCGTTAAATGTGAGGACTTACAGACCGATGTTGAAGAATACAAGCGTTTGGGATTTACGCTCGAAACGCTTTATGAAGATTGGGCGATGATGCGCGACGCGAAAGGTTTCGGCATCGCGCTGTTGCCGCCGAACTCGAAACATCCGACTCATTTGGGTTTGAAAGTTGAAACGCTTGGAGAACTCGAAGCCGCCGCCGCGAAAGAAAATCGTCCGATCAAACCGCACCGCGACGGAACTTCGTCTTTTTACACGAAAGGCATCGGCGGCAACGTCGTCGAATTGATTTATTACCCGGAAGATTACGGGCAAAAGTCGGAAGACTGAATTTGAAAATCAAAGGCGGAAGCCCGCGCGTGAGCAAGGGCGCAGGAACGAGCATCTCTGCGCCCTTGCTCACGCGCGGGCTTCCGCCTTTGTGATTAACGACTCAGTTCCTCCGCAATCGCGGTGCGAACTTTAATTAATAAATCAGCTAAATCAGTTTCAGCCGACAAATTTGCCGTTTCAATCGGCGGCAGCAAAATCATTTCGCAGATCGCCGCGTTGGTCGCGCCTTTTCGTTTTTCATTGCGACGGGAATTATTGGAAACCCGGTGCCGATTGCCAGATGAAACGCGCCTTTTTTGAACGGCAAAATCTCGCCGTCCATTGCTCTCGTGCCTTCGGCGAACACGCCAAACGAAATACCTTCCCGCATTTTGTCAGCGGCGTTTTTCATCGTCTTAATTGCTGACTCGGTGTTCGTGCGGTCAATGGCGATGACGTTGACGTAGCCCATAAATTTTCCGGCGACGAACCAGTTCAGCATTTCTTTTTTCGCAATCACGCCCATTTTTTTGCCCGTGTAGGCGAACATCATCGCCGTGTCCAAATAAGAACGATGATTGGAGATGAAAACGTAAGATTGATCGGGCTGTAAATTTTCCTGTCCGCGCACTTTGATTTTCATTCCCGACCATTGCAGCCATTTTCTCGCGCCCCACGCCGCGAACGGGTAAGCGTATTCGCGGTCGCTTTTGATTCGCGCAATCAACATTATCGGCGGCATCAGAAACGCGAAGAAAAATCCTAAAATCGAAAGCGAAAAATAATAGCGCAGTTTGCCAATCAATTTCGACGGCTTTTCTGTGTTAAAATTATCGGGAAACACAATTTTCTCGTTTTTAATCAACGCTTCCGAAAAGGTTTGTAAATGATGTTCAGACATAATTTTGCTCGTGTAATCAGCGGTTTGTTTATTGTGCTGTGCGTCGTAAGTTTAGCGCAAGCGCAGACGAAAAATAATGAAATCCCGTCGCCGAAATCCGTTTTAGGCTTTCAGCCGACGACCGATAAAACCATTGCTGACTGGTCGCAGATTACGACTTATTTTCAAAAACTCGACCAGGCGAGCGATAAAGTTATCGTCAAAGAAATCGGCAAGACGACGCTCGGCAAACCTTTCATCGTCGCTTTTATTTCGTCGTCGGACAACCTCGCTAATCTGGATAAATATCAAAAGATAAGTCAAAAATTAGCCGACCCGCGAACGATTAAAACCGATGCTGAGCGCGACGATTTAATCAGGCAAGGAAAAACCATCGTTTCGATTTCGTGTTCGATTCACTCGACCGAAATCGTGGCTTCGCAGATGTCTATGAATCTCGCTTTTCAGATGGCGACGGCGAGCGACGACGAAACGAAAGAAATTTTAGACAACACGATTTTGCTTTTGATTCCGTCGTCAAATCCTGACGGCATTGACATCGTGGCAAATTGGTACCGGAAAACTCTTGGAACTCCTTATGAAGGAACTTCGCCGCCGGAAATTTATCATCATTACGCCGGACACGACAATAATCGTGATTGGTTTATGCTGAATTTGAAAGAGACGCAGGCTGTAACAAAACTTTTTTGGAAAGAATGGTTTCCGCAAGTTGTTTACGACGTTCATCAGATGGGACAGAACGGGGCGCGGTTCGTCATTCCGCCGTTTTTCGATCCGCCGAATCCGAATATTCCGCCGCTCATTTTGCGCGAAGTCGGGTTGATGGGCTATAAAATCGCGGCTGATTTGCAGGCGGAAAAGTTCGCGGGCGTGGCGACGAACACGACGTTCGATACCTGGTGGCACGGCGGCTTTCGTTCCGCGCCTTATTTTCACAATTCAATCGGCATTTTAAGCGAAGCGGCGAGCGCAAATCTAATGTCGCCGGTTTATATCACGCCGGAAAAAATGCAGAATCAGCCGAAGTCGAGAGGCTTAAATTCACCGCTTGAAACGGCGACGAATTTCCCGCAGGCGTGGCAGCCGAAATACTGGGGCGCGGGTGATATTGCCGCGATGGAAATGACGGCTTCGCATTCGATTTTGCAGATGGCGGCGAAATTTCGGCGCAATTATTTGCAGAATTTTTACGAGTTAAATCGCGCCGCCGCGCAGACCGGCGCGAATCCGAATCAGCCGTTGGCGTATGTGATTTTCGCCGGACAAGGGCGCGAGGAAACGGTTTCGCGCTTCATCGAAATTCTGATGGCGCAGGGCATCGAAGTTCACCGGATGAACCGCGAATTGAAAACTTCGATTCCGTTCACGCAGGCGATTCACACGGAAGTTCCTTTCAACAGTTTTCTCGTTTTTCTCGAACAGCCGCAGCGCAACAACGTCGAGGCTCTGTTCGGCAAACAAATTTATCCGAACCGCGTTGACGAAAAAGGAAATGTTGACGTGCCGTATGATGTCGCGGGCTGGACGCTGCCTTTGCAGATGGGCGTGGAAACTTACACCGTAACGCAAATCGTCGAATATCCGAACAGCGAGCGCGGTTTGGAATTGATGAAAAACATCAATCAGGTGCGCGAAACTTTAAATCTCGAACCTAATAAAGAAGCATTCGCCAAGCTGCCCAATCCATTAAAGACGAATCCGAAAATCGGTTTATACAAAGGTTTCACCGCATCGTCGGACGAAGGCTGGACGCGCTTTGTTTTCGATACTTTCGGTATTCCTTTCAAATCCGTTTCGGACGCGGATTTCCGTGCAAATAAATTAGATTACGACGCGATAATCTTGCCGTCGGACGGCGAAAACCGCATCGTTAAAGGCTTGGACGAAAAAGATTATCCGAAGGAATACACCGGCGGAATCGGCGAGCAGGGAATCGAAAATCTAAAAAAATACGTCGAGAACGGCGGCAAACTGATTTGTTTTGACGATTCGTGCGAGATGATTATCAAACGATTTAATCTGCCGGTGAAAAATGTTTTGGATGGCTTAAAACGAAGCGAATTTTATTGTCCCGGCTCGATTCTTTCGCTCGACGTTGAGAATACAAATCCGCTCGGAAAAGGATTGAAAAAACAAACCGCCGCTTATTTTTATCAACAGTTCGGCGTTTGAAATCACGGACGCGAGCAAAATTAAATCAATCGCAACCTACGCCAAAAACAACGCGCTTTTATCCGGCTGGCTGCTCGGCGAAAAATATCTGAACGGCAAAACCGCGCTCGCCGAAACCGAATTCGGTAAAGGCAAAATCGTTCTATTCGCCTTTCGCCCGCAGCATCGCGGGCAAACCTTTGGCACGTTTCCATTCATCTTTAATGCGTTGGAAAAATAAAATTTATGAAAGCGGAAATGAAATGCGTTAAAAATAATCTCGGTTTGGTGTGCATTACGAACAGCGACGCGGTGCGTTATAAAACCGTAACGCGCAAACGGCTTTTGTCGTTCGATGTGCCGACACAGGAAACGATGCTGCGCGAGATTTATCGGGAAAACATCGTTCGCGTCAACCGTGCGATTGATTTCTGCGCGGCGAATAATATCAACCTTTACCGCCTGACTTCGGGGCTTTTTCCGTTTTCGGATGAACAAATCGGCGCGGATATTTTAGTTGAATTTGTCGAAGAATTAAGCATTACGGGAAATCGCGCCATCGAAAATAAACTGCGAGTCGTAATGCACCCCGATCAATTCGTCGTGCTGAGTTCCGATTCGGAAAACGTCGTCGAAAACAGCGTCAAAATTCTGAAAATGCACGCCCGGACTTTGGATTTGCTAAATCAGCCGCAATCCGAATGGGCGACGATGAACATTCACGGCGGCAAAGGCGACAGAATTGATAAACTCATCGCGTCAATCGAAAAACTGCCGGAAAATATCCGTAGCCGAATCGCGTTTGAAAACGACGAACACGCATATTCCGCCGCGCAGATTTTGGAAGTTTGCCGTCGCGTTCACGTTCCGATGGTTTTCGACGCGCATCATCACATTTGCCGCGAAAAGCTCGACGATTACAACGACGAATCGGTCGCCGAAATGTTTTGGGCAGCGCGTGAAACGTGGAAAAATCCCGAAAATCAAATGGTGCATATTTCCAACGGACGCGACCGTTTCCAAGACCGCGCTCATCACGATTTGATTTTTACGATGCCCGAAGTTTTCCGCTTTGCGCCGTGGATCGAAGTCGAAGCGAAACACAAGGAAATCGCCATCGAAAAATTGCAGAAGGAATGGCTGAATGGAAAATAAAAAAGAAAAGCCTCGATAACTTTATCGAGGCTTTTCTTTTTCTACTGCATTTTGAAATTACATATGGTCGCAGCCGCTGTGTCCGCAATCGCAAGCGATTTCGGTCATATCGGTTTTGCCCGCCGCTTCGCAGCCTTCGCTGCAATAAGTTTCATCGTCGCCAACCGTGCAGAGACAAATTTCGTGTCCGCATTTATTTCTTTCGTCTGCCATATTTTTTATCTCCCTTGTATTGTCAAAAATTAACTGTCTGTTGGTTAAAAGCAACCGTTCGTTGCAATTTACAGATTATTTAATTGACGGGAAAATGACAACATAAAACCGACTGCTTTGAGACTTTTTCGGCAAAGCGAAAAAACATTTCACATTTTCGCCCAACGATTTTATGATGTTTATTATGTTTTACCGATTTACATTTTCTCTGCTCGTTATTTGTTCGATTTTTTTTAATTCGATTCAGTTGGTTTCGGCGGAAGTAAATTTCCTCGAAACGGAAAGATTCGAGCCGACCGCGCCGGTTCTTTTCAAACTTCCGAGCGAGCCGACGATTCGCATCGGATTGGCGACGAACGCCGGTTCGGTTTCGATTACGACGAGCGATTCGTCGCTCATCGCCGCGAGTCCCGACGAACCGCAAAAGTTTTTGGCGAGCAGCAAAGTCGTCGTCTCAGCCAGAACTTATCGCCCGCCGGTTTTCGACGTTTATTATTTCGATTTGACGAATTATGCGACTGCGCCCGAAGCCGAAAATGCCGCCAAAGAAGTAAAGGAAGCGACGAGCGAAAAAACGCAGGTTCGGCTCGACGATAAAACTAACACTTACCGCGTTCGCATCGGCGAGCGGTGCGAAACCATCGAAGAAGCGAACGAATTTAAAGCTGAGTTGAGCGACAAAGGTTTTCCGACCGAAATTGTTACTGAAAGAATTACACAGCCTTCGACCGACGCGCTCGCTTTGTCGAATCAATTAAAAACCGCCGGAAAATCGGAAGTTCGCAGTTTGATAAAAACTACCGCTTCGAGCCAAACGACGGCGACGACGGAAATCAACCCGAATCTGCGCGAAGTCATCGTCAATGGCGCAAGCGCGGAAGCGAAATTTACATCGCTAAAATCCGTCGCGTTCGGCTCGACCAACGAACGCTTAACGCCCGTTCGTTTTAACGGCAAACCGTATCGCGGACGCATCGAAGTTTTCGTCAATTCACGCGGCGGTTTAACGGTCGTCAACGCCGTTTCATTGGAAGATTATCTTTTGGGAGTCGTGCCGAACGAATTGAGTTTGCCGCAATTAGAAGCGCAGAAAGCGCAGGCGATTGCGGCGCGAACTTATGCCGTCGCCAACATCAACGGTTTCGGTTCGCAGGGTTTCGATCTACTGCCGACCGTTCGCTCGCAGGTTTATCAAGGTTTTAAGTCCGAATCAAAAATGGCGACGCAAGCCGTTACCGAAACACGCGGCATTGTCGCCACTTACAAAGGCGTGCCGATCAACGCTTATTACACTTCGACGTGCGGCGGCAGAACGGAAAATTCGGAAAACATTTTCGACAAAGCCGAACCTTATTTGCGCGGCGTGGAATGTTCACTCGAAGGTCATCGGCATTTTGAACCGTTTCTGATCAAAACCGTGCGCGTTCCCGCCAAACTGCGCGATGAAAATAATCTCGAACTCGTGCGTCTGATGTCTTTGTTCGCCGTCAACGGATTTCAGTTGAACACGACGCAAATGTCCGACGATTGGTTTGAAGCCGAGCCGACGCAGAGCGAAATGTCGAACTGGCTCAACCAACTCGCTTCGAGATTCGGGAAAACTTTTCCGAATGTCAATAAAGATTCAGCAAAGCCTCTGGAACTGGCGCGAATTTTGGCGCAGATGATTTACGCCGAGGCTTACGCCGACACGCTTCTAAGCGAAGCCGACATCAATTATCAAATGTCTTTCGACGATGCGGCGGACGTTCCCAAAGAACGCCGCGCCGATGTCGCCATTCTTTTACGCGATGGTTTTTTAACGCTCAACGCCGATATGACTTTGAAGCCGAACAAACCTTTCACCCGCGCCCGAATGCTGCGCTTGATTGAACAGATTTACGCGAAAAAGAAATGGCTGCCCGTTCTGCAAAACGGCGTGGCGATGCCGACCGAAGACGGCAAATTAATTATCAAATCCGGCAAAACCAATCGCACTTTAACCGTCCGTTCCGACGTTTTCCTATTCCGCGAATTCGGCGGCACGATGTTTCCCGTCAAAGAAACCGCGCTCGTCGGCGGCGAAACCGTCAACTTTCAAACGAACTCAATGGGCGAAGTCCAATACCTCGAAATCAAACCGACCGTTGCGACCGCGACCGCCGAAAAGAATTCGAGCTTTACATTGTGGAATGTCAATCTTTCGCCGTCCGCCGTCCAATCGCGCCTTTCGCGCTACGTTCGCGGCATCGGTTCGCTGATTGACGTGCGCGTCTTTCAAAAAGGATTTTCGCGCCGTGCCATTGATCTGGAAATCGTCGGCACGAACGGCACTTTCCACTTAAAAGGCGGCAAAATCCGTTCAGCTTTACGATTAAACGAACAGCTTTTCGTCATCAACAAAAGATACGACGGCAACGGACGCGCCACCGCCTATTCATTCACCGGACGCGGCTGGGGACACGGCGTTGGAATGTGCCAATACGGAGCTTACGGCTTGGCGAAAATGGGCGTGAAATATGACGAAATTATCAAACACTATTATACTGGCGTTGATTTAACGAAGGCTTATTAATTGAAAATATGGCTAGAAAAAGAAAAGATGCGGAAAAAGTTCCATCATACGACAAACTAATGATTCCAGTTCTCAACGCTTTAATCACTCTCGGTGGTTCGGGAACTATCGAAGAGATTAACGAAAAAGTTTATGAATTGGAAAATTTTTCAGAGGAAATTCTTGAAATTTCACACGGTGAAGCTGGTTCTGTAAGCGAAATTGATTACAGATTAGCTTGGGCAAGAACTTATTTGAAGAAGTTCGGTCTATTAGAAAACTCAGCTCGCGGAGTCTGGAATTTGGTAAATTCCGAGATAGATACTAGCAAGATAAACTCTGACGAAATAGTTCGGCACGTTAGGAATTCCAGTCAAACCTCAAAAGTCGGAGAATCATCTGGTAAAAAATTAGATGAAGAAGTTTTTGAGGAAGTCGAGGATCATCTTGAATGGAAAGAAAAACTTCTAAAGACAATACTTTCAATATCTCCAAACGCATTTGAAAGATTAGTCCAAAGATTGTTGCGTGAAAGTGGTTTTGTAGAAGTAGATGTTACAGGAGGAAGCAATGATGGCGGCATAGATGGTAAAGGGATCGTCAGGCTCAATGGATTTTTGAGTTTTCATATTATCTTCCAATGCAAAAGATACAAAGGCTCAATCTCGTCCAGTCAAATAAGAGATTTTCGTGGGACAATGCAGGGAAGAGCCGACAAAGGACTTTTTGTAACAACGAGTAATTTTACACGAGAGGCAAAGAAAGAGGCTACGAGGGACGGTGCGCCGCCGATTGATTTAATTGATGGTGAACTATTATGCGAAAAACTAAAAGAACTTTCGCTTGGTGTAAATACTAAGTTTGTCGAAGAAGTGGAAATTGATGAAAACTTTTTCAGTAAGTTTTAGATTACAAATCGAATGTTCTTTACAAATCGAAGTTTGCGAATAGAATATAAACATCCGCTAACGCCAGTAGGCTGGCAACAATCGCCCTTTTCTGACAATCGCAGGAAAGGGCTTTTTTAAATCAATGTATGAAATTTTCCCGCAATCAAATTATCGGCTCGCTTATTATATTTGCCGCGCTTTTCATAATCGCGCTCGTGCGAATCGTTTATCAATAAAATCAATATGGAAAATCGAATCAAGCAAATATCGGAGAAATTTTTCAAGCGCGGATTGAACGAACTCGGCGAGCGGGAAAAGGGAATTTTAGAGCGCGTTCTGCATCGCGGGAAAATCAGCCGCGATACGAATGAAGATTTTGACAGCCGGCAGACTTTCGGGCAGAAAGTTGCCGATAAAGTAGCGAGTTTCGGCGGTTCGTGGACGTTTATTATTATTTTCCTCAGTTTTCTGGCAGCGTGGATAATCTGGAATTCGTATGTTTTTTTCAGCCAGCCGCAGGCGTTCGATCCGTATCCGTATATTTTGATGAATCTTTTTCTTTCGATGACGGCGGCGATTCAAGCTCCGATAATTTTGATGTCGCAAAACCGGCAGTCAGCGAGAGATCGTCTGGATGCGGCGCACGATTATGAAGTCAATTTGAAAGCCGAACTGGAGATTTTAGGATTACACGAAAAACTCGACGATCTGCGCGATGCGAAATGGAGCGAATTGATCGAAACACAGCAAAAGCAAATCGAGATTTTGACCAAACTTCTCGAAGCGGCGGAACGCAGAAATCTCAAATGACCAAAGCTGGAAACCACTACTTAAACGCTCGAAGATTTATGCTTTCGGTTTACTGCTCATCGTGAAAATCAACCGCCCGCCGTTCACGATTTCCGAATGCGTGATGTAATTCCGATTCAAAGATTTTCCGTTTAATTCGACTTTTTCGACATAGACGTTTCTGTCGCTCTGATTTACTGCTTCGATTGATAAAGTCTTGCCGTTTTCAAATTTCAGAATCGCCGTTTTAATCGCCGGACTGCCGATTTGATATTGATCGGAAGCGGGCGCGACCGGATAAAATCCTAAAGTCGAAAACAAAAACCACGCCGACATTTGACCGCAGTCGTCGTTGCCGCCCAAGCCGTCAGGCGTTGGGTGATACTGATTTTTCAAAATCATTCGTACGCGCTCCTGCGTCTTGTTCGGCGCGTCAGCGAAGTTATAAAGATAGGCGACGTGGTGCGACGGTTCGTTGCCGTGAATGTAGCCGCCGATAATGCCTTCGCGGGTAATGTCTTCGGTCGCGGCGAAAAATTCGTCGGGCAGATGCATCGTGAAAAGCTCGTCCAAGTGCGCGGCGAGTTTCTGTTTGCCGCCCATCATTTCGATCATTTCCGACGGTTGATGCGGAACGTAGAGACTGTAATTCCACGCATTGCCTTCGATAAATCCTTCGCCCTCGGTTTTCAACGGGTCGAATTTTTCGACGAATTTTCCGTTCGCCATTTTCGGTCGTGTAAATCCGACCGACGCATCATAGACGTTTTTCCAATTTTCCGAACGCTTGATAAATTCGTCGTAAATTTCCTTGCGATTTAATTTTTTCGCCGCCTGCGCGATTGCCCAATCGTCGTAAGCGTATTCGAGAGTTTTCGACACGCTCGAAGAATTTCCTTCATCAACGACGTAGCCGAATTTCATATACGAATCGAGTCCGTCGTAGTATTTCGTCCGCGCCGTCTGTGCCATCGCGTCGAGCGCACGGTTCGCGTCAACGCCTTCGACGTTACCCGTAACGATTGCGTCCGCGATCACCGAAACCGAATGATAGCCGATCATACACCAATTTTCGTTCGCGTAATGCGACCAAACGGGCAGCATTTTATGAACGCTCTGGTCGTAATGCGCGAGCATCGAATTTATCATTTCACGGTTGCGTTTCGGCTGCACTATATTCAAAAAAGGGTGCAGAGCGCGGTAAGTATCCCACAGCGAAAATGTCGTGTAATTAGTAAAGTTCTTCGCTTCGTGAATGTTTTGGTCGAGACCTTTATATTTCCCGTCCGCGTCCATATAAACCGTCGGCGACAGAAATGTGTGATACATCGCCGTATAAAAATTGATTAAATCGTCTTTGTTGTCGGCGGTAACGGCGATTTTTCCGAGTTCTTTGTTCCACAAATCCTGCCCGTCTTTTTTAACTTTTTCAAAATTCCAATCCGGCGTTTCAGTTTTTAGATTGTTCATCGCGCCTTCGGTCGAAACGGGCGAGAGAGCGAATTTTACTTGAATCTTTTCGTCTTTGGCGGTCGCAAAATCGAAATAAGCGCGAAGCTGTTTACCAGCGGCTTCGGGGAAATTTTTCGTCTGGTCGAATTTGCGCCAGAAGCCTTTGTAATCTTCTTTGCCGAAATTTTTGAAACCGTAATTCTTAAACGGCTTGGAAAATTCCATCGCAAAATAAACCGTTCTCGTCCGCGCCCAGCCGTTCGTCTGGCGATAACCGACAATCGTGTGATCGTTTTCGACGCGCACGAAAGTCCAGGCGTTTTTATCGTCGTAGTTATAAATTCCGTGCATTAAATCTAAAATGATATGCGAGTTTTCAGATTGCGGAAAAGTGTATTGATGAAAGCCGACGCGCGTCGTGGTCGTCATTTCGGCAATGATGTTATCGTCTTCGAGCTTAACTTTGTAGTAATTCGGCGCGGCGATTTCCGTCGCGTGAGAAAACGCCGAGCGGAAGCCGCTCGACGGATTTTCCTTTGTTCCCGGTTCTAAATGCAATTCGCCGACCGTCGGCATAATCAGAAAATCACCCAAGTCCGAATGTCCCGTGCCGCTAAAATGCGTGTGCGAAAACCCGACAATCGTCGCGTCGTCGTAATTATATCCGGCGCAGTATTTGTAAGCGTCTTTGTTGTATTTACCGCCGATATTATGCGGTTGCTCGTCCGTGTCAGGCGATAACTGCACCGCGCCGAACGGCACGGTCGCGCCGGGAAAAGTATGTCCCATTTTCTGCGTCCCGATTAAAGGATTGACGTATTGAATGTAATTTTCCGATTTTTGCGCCATCGAATTTAAATGCAGAAACAGCAAAGCCAGACAGACGAATAGTTTTTTCATTGTTGGTTTTCCGAAACGGTTTGATTTTCTAAATGATAATATGAAACCGCCAATTTACACAGATGAACGCCGATAATTTGGTTTTCGACTTATGTAAACCTGAGTTCGGGATAAAAAATCCGAATCAACAACATTTTTGAACGCCGAACAGTTGTCAGCGCGTTCAATTATTCGCTAATCCCGAACCAGCGTTATGTTAATCTGGGCATCGGTGGTTAAAAATTCTTCAAAAGTTATTTACTCAATCGTCGGACCGACGGCTTCGGGGAAAACCGAAATCGGTGTCGCGCTCGCTCTGCGGCTCGACAATGCCGAAATTATCAACTGCGATTCGGTACAGATTTATAAAGAAATTGAGATTGCGACGGCGAAACCTTCGGTCGAAGAAATGCGCGGCGTGCCACATCATTTGATCGGCTACGTCGCGCCGAATGTGAAATATACGGCGGCTGATTGGGCGCAGGATGCGAGCGAGAAAATCTACGAAATCGAAAGGCGCGGCAATATTCCGATTCTGGTCGGCGGAACGGGATTTTATCTCCGAACGCTCAAAAATCCGTTTTTTGAATCGCCGAAAACCGATGAAAAACTCAGAGATAAATTAACGCAAATTCGGCTCGAAAAAGGCGCGGAACATCTGCACAAAATTTTGCGGCGCGTTGATCAAACGACCGCCGACAAACTTTTCCCACGAGATTATGTGCGCGTGATGCGCGGTTTGGAAGTTTATTTTCAGACGGGAAATCGCCTTTCGGAACTTCAGCCGCAGCGACTCGAACCGCCAGAGTTTGCGGAAAGAATTGAAATTTTCGCCCTCAATCCGCCGCGTGAAATTCTTTATCGAAAAATTAACGAACGTGCCGAAAAGCATTACGAGAACGGATTGGTTGAAGAAGTGAAAACTCTGCGCGGAAGCGGGATTAAAGATGATACAAACGCACTCGGCGCACACGGTTATCGGCGTGTCTGCGAATTTTTGCGCGGCGAAAGATCACTGGAAAGCGCGATTGAACAATCGAAACAGGACGTGCGGAATTACGCGAAACGGCAAATGTCCTGGTTTCGGCGCGAAACGGATGTTGTCTGGCTCGAAGGTTTCGGCGGTGATGAAAACGTGCAGGAAGAGTTATTTCATTTGGCGGGAATTGGAGATTAGTGGCTCAAAACTATGAGACCGAAGGCAGAAACCCGCGCGTGAGCAAGGGTGTTGAAAGCTGACGCTGCGGCACCCTTGCTCACGCGCGGGTTTCTGCCTCAGGAAGTCGCCCTTTGTTGAAAATCCCTATAAAAGAAAAGCATCTGGATTGAATTTCAATCCAGATGCTTTTCTTTTTAAAAGTTTAAATTTAAAGCGCACTAATAGCGTCAAAAATTCAAATAAAATCAAAAACACCTTTGTTAAATTAAAGCGTTCTAAAATGTAAATTATAGTTTTATAAAATTGTAGAAATTAACCTTTTTTGTTTTTACCGAGACGGCTGACCGTTATTGATTTGCGCCCGAAGCGGACAGCTTCCGAACAGCTTGAAACCCAAATGTCGAGAACGCGACCTCTGACTGCGCCGCCCGTGTCGGCGACCGTATATGTGCCGCTGTATGAACCGGCATCAATCTGAATGCGTGAACCGAGCGGCAAAATGCGCGGATCGGCGGCGACAATGCCGCGTCGGACGGCTCCGCCCATTGCGGTTTTGCCTTTCAGACAATACGCCGTTGCCCGGAAAGCCATCGCTTTCAAAGTCGAGGTTTTGCTGCTGTCGTCATCTGGAATATCGGTGGAGTTTGAAGAGGTGGTTTGGGTTTGTTCCGTTTGATCGGTTTGATTATTTTGTTGTAAATTCTGCGGCAAATCCGTTGCTCTGCCGACTGCTTCGACGGTCGGATTAAAATAGAAAAAAAGCGTTCCTATCAATCCGAGCGTACCGAGGAAACTGCTTCCTCCAGCTAGATTTCTTATCATTAAATTGGCTCCTTATTGTTGGTTTGTTTCCTTCCGAGCAAGCCACCGTTCCCGATTGAACGGCTTCTAAAATTCTTGAAATTTATTTTATTTGACTTAGAACGGACGAACGCAGATTTGTATCCGCGAAGAGTTTTTCAAAAAAACAGTCTTAAGACTAGCACTTTCCGGCGCGTTTTGTCTAATCCTGAAAAATCAGGTCTAAATGCCGCCCGCTGAAACAGATGGAAATCGTCTTACTTTTGCGCCATTCGATATTAGACTTCGCGCGATGAATTTCGTATATTTCAAACGACGTATCTAAAAAATTCTGGAGAAAATATAATCTATGCAGGAACGCCGACAGGCTGCGACGCGATACAACATTTCTTTCCCGATTCGGGTAGCGTGGAAGGACGAACACGGGCGGGAAATCGTGCAGGACGGGCTGACGGAAAACGTCGGGCAGCACGGAACTTTGATCTTTATGCCGCGTACGCTTCCGGCGGTCGGCAGCAAGGTGAGTTTGACGGTAACGGAAAACGCCGAAGACGAAGTAACGGTCACGGCGCAGGTCATTCGCCTCGAACGCAACGCCGCGCATCCGCAGGCGGCTTTTGAATTAACCGATTCCTTGCGACTTTGGAAAAAGAAGGTTTGGGAATATGCCGGCGAAGTCCTCGCCGCCGCGAAACCCGAAGAACACGACGAATGGTAGGAATTAGTGGAGAGTCGAGAGTAAAGAGTGGAGAGTCGAAGTTTTAATTTGCTCTCCACTCTTTACTCTCCACTAATTAATCGCTTATGAAATTTCTAGTTTTGGGCGCGGGGCGAATGGGACACGGCGCGGTTTATGATTTGATTTATAACTCGCCCGCCGTTGAAGCGGTAACGATTGCCGATTACGACTTGGCGAAAGCTGAAAAAATCGCCGCCGACATTAATAATCCGAAAATCAAAGTCGCGCAGATTGACGTTTCAAATTATGAAGCCGTCGTCGAATTGATGCGCGGACACGAGGCGGCGATTTCGTGCGTTAATTATTGGTATAACCTGGAACTCTCGAAAGCGGCGATTGAAACGAAAACTAATTTTTGTGATTTGGGCGGCAATAATTACGTCGTTGATTCGCAGCTTGCGCTTGATGAACAGACAAAAGAAGCAAATATAAACATCATTCCCGACTGCGGACTCGCGCCCGGAATGGTTTCGGTTTTGGCGATGCACGGCGCGAATCGTTTTGATGAAATCGTCGAAATTCACATTCGCGTCGGCGGTCTGCCGCAGAATCCAAAGCCGCCTTTGAATTATCAACTCGTTTTTAGCGTCGAAGGTTTAATCAACGAATACGTCGAGACGGCGCGGGTTATTCGCAACGGTGAAATTACGGAAATTGATTCGATGACCGAACTCGAGACTTTAGAGTTTGACGAGTTTCCCGCGCTCGAAGCGTTTCAGACTTCGGGCGGAACTTCGACTTTGCCCGACACATTTTTGGGGAAAATCAAAGAACTCGATTACAAAACGATTCGCTACGCCGGACATTGCGAACGGTTCAAAACGATGATTGATTTGGGTTTGTGTTCGAGCGATGAGATCGTTGCCGATTATGTAAAAATCAAACCGCGCAAGGTTTTGGGTGAACTTTTGCAGAGAAATTTACCGGCGGACGAACCCGATTATGTTTTGATTCGACTGGAATTTGTCGGCACAAAAGACGGCATAAGAAAAAAACTGCGTTACGACATCGTTGATAAATACGATGAAGAAACAAATCTTAGCGCGATGATGCGGACGACGGCGTTTCCGGCTTCGATCATCGCGCAGATGGCGGCGAGCGGCGATGTCAAATCGCGCGGCGCGACTCCGCAGGAATTGGCGATTGACGCTGGTAAATTCGTCGCTGAATTAGCGCGGCGCAATATCATCATCAAAGAATCGGAGTCGAGCGATTAAAATCTGGCTGTCGAAAAATTCGGAAGTTTCCGTGCGTGAACAAATCATCACGCAAATCTCGCTCGGCATTATCAGCGGCGATTTGCAAGCCGGAGAAAAACTGCCCAGCACCCGCGAACTCGCCCGCCGTTTTCAGGTTCATCAAAACACGATTTCCAACGCTTACCGCGAACTCGCCGAATGCCATTTAGTCGAATTCAAAAAGGGCAGCGGCGTTTATGTGCGCGATAAAACAAAAGATTCGTCAAACATTTCCGCGCTTGAACAGTTAATCAACAAATTGTTTCAGGAAGCCGCCGCGCAGGGCTTTACGTTCGACGAAATTAAAGCTGGTTTGCGTAAACGCCTGTCGGCGAAACCTCTGACCCATTTTCTCGTCATCGAATCCGACGCGGAATTGCGAAAAATTTTAATCGAAGAGGTTTCCAACGCGACCGATTTGCGCGTCGAAGGAGTTTCATTTGAAGATTTGCCGAACGAACGCGCCAACGATGAGGCGGAAATTTGGTTGATTTTCGACAAAGCCGAAAATTTGCAAAAGTCGCTGCCGCCGAACAAAAATTGTCTTTGTCTGAAAGCCAATTCCGTCCCTGATTCGATGACCGGAAAACAACGTCCGTCGGAAAACGATTTGATCGCGGTCGTTTCCGGTTGGGGTAAATTTCTAACGCTGGCGAAGATGTTTTTGCTCGCTGCCCGCATCGCGCCGGAAACGCTGGTTGTGCGCTCGACTAACGAATCAAATTGGCACGGCGGGCTGCAAAATGTCTCGATGATTATCTGCGATTCGGCGACTGCCAAAGAATTTTCCAATGACGAACGAGTGCGGATTTTTCGCTTGATTGCTGAAGATTCTTTAAGAAAACTTCCGAAATAAATCCAGTAGAAATTACTTTGAAGATATTTTTCGTCCTGAATTTTACATTATATATTCTAAATTTTTCATTTTTTTCGGATAAAAATTAAAAATGCAGAGTGTAAAATTCAGAATGGCTGATTTGTGAGATTACCTTATAATCAAATTTTTGGGATTTTACGCTGGACGTGAAAGAATAATTCGATGAATAAATTTATGTTTAATTCGGATGAGGGTGAAGTTGTAGCCTTTAATGAAAGAAATCAGAAGGTTTTGGTTCTACTGCCCAAATTTGCAGACTTGATGAATTCAATTTTGAATCAAGTTGCAGAACTTAATGATAGTGGGGACGCAATAATTTATATGCTCGCTCGACTGTGTAAGAGGCATTATGAATCTATCTATTTGTTGTGCCTACACGATCACGGATACTCAGCGATGCGGGTTCTTCGTAGTTTATTTGAGAAATACACAGATGCCCTTTATCTAAACAAAAATCCTGATGAGGTCATGAGTTTTATTGAATATGAATTCGTTCAACTTAAAAAAATGGGATTGACTGATTTTGCCAAAAAATTAGATCCAAAATTCCATCTTATTACAGACAAATTTAAGCGAAAAAAACCGCCAAAAGGAACTTGGGCGAAAAAAGATTTGGTATCGAGAGCTAAAGAAGTTGGCGCGGATGATTTTATGATTAGACACGCATACACTTTGCCAAATGCTTATATTCATACATCTATTTCGGAAATTATTGAAAGCACAGTTATAAAAAACGACGAATTTTTTCCAAATGAGCTAAACAATAAAACTGAGCAAACATGTACAGACAGATGTTTCGTTATGGCTACTAATATAATGATAGGTATTTTGTTTCTCCAGTTAGATCATTTTAAGTTGAAAAATAGGCAAGAATTAGATGAGTTTAGTGAAACATTCACAAAAAGCTATGATGCTATTGTTCAAAATAAATCCGTTGTGTGAATATATTTAACACGATAAACCTCAAATTTTTATTTTGACTATATCGAAAATTTACGAAAGTATCACAAGATTCGGAAGATTATCGTTTTTGAAAGGGCCTCATTGTCGCCTATCTCCTCAATTTTCTATCCATCTTGCTTGACAACAATTTCATTTGTAACTAAACTCGTTACAGATATGGCAGCTAACAGTCAATTTGCAATCGCAGTTCACATTTTGACGGTTCTCGCTAAAGCGGGCGAAGGGAACAACGTGAAGTCGGACTACATCGCCGCGAGCGTGAAAACGAATCCGGTCGTTATCAGGCGACTGCTCGGTGATTTGAGCGAGGCGAAACTGGTCGTTTCGCAGACGGGCGCGAACGGCGGAACGCGATTGGCGAAATGTCCGAATGCAATAAACCTGGCGGATGTTCACAAAGCGATTTCGTGCGGAAATACTTTTGCGCTGCACCGGCAGACGAATGACGATTGCACGATTGGGAAGAATATTCAATGTGTTTTGGAGAAATTGCAGTCGGAAATTAGCGATGTCGTTGAGGCAAAGTTAGCACAGTTCACTTTGAAGAGTGTTTTGGAAGCGGTCGAGCAGGTCGGCTGTGATAAGGGCAGGATTTTGAGTTAAAATTTTTTGATTGTATTTGTATCAAAAGACGTTACAAAAGTATTAAATAAAATAAGGAAGAAAATAAAAAATGGCAGACAACACATTAAACGGGCAGACGGTTTTGGAGCAGTTAAACTGGCGTTACGCGACGAAAACTTTCGACACAAGTAAAAAGATTTCCGATGCGGATTGGGAAATTCTGGAGAATTCGCTGACGCTCGCGCCGTCAAGTTTCGGCATTCAGCCGTATAAATTCATTGTCATCACCGATCAGGCGACGAAAGAGAAATTAAAACCGGCGGCTTGGGGGCAATCGCAAATTACGGACAGTTCGCATCTGGTCGTTATCGCGCATAAAAAGACTCTGAGCGACGCAGACATCGAGCATTACGTTGACCGCATCGTCGAAGTGCGCGGCGTTCCGCGTGAGACTTTGACCGACTACGAAAACATTATGAAAAATTCGGCGAAACAGGCGACCGACGGCGGTTACGTCGAAGTCTGGAATTCGCGGCAGGCGTATATCGCGCTCGGATTTTTATTGGAAACCGCCGCGCTTTTGAATATTGACGCGACTCCGATGGAAGGTTTCGACGCGGCGCAGTTTAACGAGATTCTTGGTCTGACGGATTATTCGGCGGTCGTCGTCTGCGCCGTCGGTTATCGCAATGCAGAAGCGGATTGGCTGGCGAATCTGCCGAAAGTGCGGTTTCCGAAAGACGAATTGATTCAGAGAATTTGATTTTTAGGACTCGGACAAAATACCTTGTCCTGTTGATTCACGAACAGAGGGCAGAATGCGAGCAGGGGAAGTTGAAATGAAATCACAGATAGACGCAAATCAAAACTGTATTCTCGGCGGCGAGAAAACGAAGACGATGCTTTGGCGATTGTCTTCGGAGATGATCGGCGTTTATCTGTGGTTTCTGCGATTCAGCAATATTTTATTAAAATTGGTGCAGTAGATTTTTCGATGGCGAACAAATTTTATGACATCGCTTTTACGCCGAGCGTGAAACGGGCGCAGGAACATTACGGTTCGCGGCGGCGATTTGAACGAATCGAAGACGGACGCG
>CAXTKJ010000047.1:9721-40014 GCA_964244835.1 uncultured Pyrinomonadaceae bacterium | reverse complement strand
ATATCGTTTTCTCGCCCGCGCAATCGGTTAAAGACGAGAACGGTTACAGCGTTCTGGTGGCGAACGGAACGATTGATTCCGACCCGCAGCCGGTTCAAATCACCAATGAATATGTTTATCAGGACAGCAAATGGAAACTGCTGAAAGTCGGCGTTCAGCTTAAATAAGCGGCATTTTTATGCGAACCGGAAAGCAAAGACAATTTACCTTGTCTTTGCTTTTCTTTTTGGCGGCGGTTAAACTCGTCTAAAATCTCGAAAATATAAACCGATGAAAATACACGAATATCAAGGAAAAGAACTGTTGAGAAAATACGGTGTGCCGACACCGCGCGGCATCGTGGCGACTACGCCGGAAGAAGCCGAAAGCGCGGCGAAGGAATTAGGCACTGACATCGTAGTCGTCAAAGCCCAGATTCACGCCGGCGGACGCGGCAAAGGCGGCGGCGTAAAGCTCGCCAAATCGCCGGAAGAAGCGAAGCAGATTGCGTCTGAAATGCTCGGAATGATGTTGATTACGCATCAAACCGGACCCGAAGGACGCGAAGTAAAAACGCTTTTGATCGAAGAAGGTTTGCCGATTGATAAAGAATTTTATCTCGCCATCACGCTCGACCGCGTAACGGGCAGAAACGTCTTTATGGCTTCCAAAGCGGGCGGAATGGACATCGAAAAAGTCGCCGAGGAAACGCCCGAATTGATTTTGAAGGAAGAAATTGATCCGTCCGTCGGTTTGCGCGCTTTCCAAGCGAGAAATCTCGCGTTCGGTCTTGGACTTCCCGGCGAACTCGTCAATCAGGCAGCGAAATTTATGCTGTCGCTGTATGAAGCGTACGACAAAATGGACGCTTCCCTTTTGGAAATCAACCCGTTTTTGCTGACGAAAGACAATCGTCTGATCGCGCTCGACGCGAAGGTTAATTTCGACGACAACGCGCTTTACCGGCATAAAGATTACGCCGCGATGCGTGATTTGGGCGAAGAAGAACCGCTCGAAATCGAAGCCTCGAACTACGATTTGAACTACATCAAACTCGACGGCAACATCGGTTGTATGGTCAACGGCGCGGGGTTGGCGATGGCGACGATGGACATTATCAAACTCGCGGGCGGCGAACCGGCAAACTTTTTGGATGTTGGCGGAGGCGCGTCGCAGGAGAGAGTCGAACAGGCGTTCAAAATCCTTTTGGCTGATGAAAACGTCAAAGCCGTTCTAATCAACATCTTCGGCGGCATCGTGCGCTGTGATATGGTGGCGAACGGTGTCGTCGCGGCGGCGAAAAATCTCGGCGTTTCGATTCCGATTGTGGCGCGGCTCGAAGGCACGAACGTCGAAGAAGGCAAGCGCGTTCTGCGCGAATCCGACATCGGCATCATTTCCGCTGACGGAATGAACGACGCGGCGGAAAAAGTCGTCTCGGCGGCAAACGCGACTTATTAGTTAGTAATCATAAGTGCGGCGTGATGATTCAAAAATAATATCATCACGCCGAATTAATCTTTATGCTGACAGTTGAAGGAATTTACGACGGAAAAAATTTTGTGGCTTTGGAAGGATTTCCGAAAGAAAAACGATTCAAAGTGATGATTACGTTCGTTGAAGAGTTAGACGAAAGCGAAGAATTGCGCGATTTTTCAGCAAATAACGATTCGTTCGAGTTTTGGACAGATTCGCGTGAAGACCTCTATCAAGATTTCTTAAATGAAAAACAGCAATGAAAACCGGCGACATTGTTCTTCTGCCATTTCCCTTTGCGGAACTCACCAATACAAAAGTCAGACCGACAGTTGTCATTTGCGAAACACGAGATAAATATAAAGATTTAGTTGTTTGCGCGATTAGTTCGGTCGTTCCGACAAATTTGAGCGTGAACGAAATTTTATTACAAAACGACACGAACAATAAACTTCGCGTCGTTTCGGTCATCAAAGTTGATCGAATTTTCACAGCGAAACAGCAGGATGTAATTGTCAGACTCGGCGAACTCAATCAAACGGATTTGGAAAATTTCAAAGAAAAATTTAAAAGTTTAATCGAATAAAATCGGTGATTCGTTTGCTTCGGCAAGCATCGCGCCGATTTTGATTAAGTCGCCCGGTAAATCGGCATTAACGAACGCGGCTGAAACTTTGAAGTGTTCGTGGAAAGGATTTTTCACGCCCGAAACTGTTTTTACCATTCCCGAAACTCCGTCAGACATTCCCGGTACGGAGTTTCGGGAACGTCAAAAGTACTTTCGGGAATGTCAGACGGAGTTTCGGGAACGTCAGACGGAGTTTCGGGAATGTCAGACGAAGTTTCGGGAATGTCTGGCGGAGTTTCGGGCTTCGTCCGAGCAGTTTCGGGCGGCGATTACGTCCGCAACCAACCTAAAACAGCAATGAATTTATTAAATTTACAGAAAGAATTACGCAAAACGGTCATCGAAACCGCCAAAAGCGAATTTAACGTCGAACTCGAAACCGTCGCGTCGGAAGTTCCGCCGAAAACCGAACTCGGCGATGTCGCGTTTCCGGTCGCGTTTGAATTGGCGAAACGCATCAAGCAGCAAACCGGCGAAAAATCGAACCCGCGCCAAATCGCCGAACGATTAAAATCCGCGCTTGAAGAAAACGAATCAGTCGAGCGCGTCGAAGTCGCGGGCGCGGGATATTTGAACGTCTTTTTCAACCGCGCAAAGTATCTGATTGAAGAATCGGCAGCGCAAACTGCGGAATCAAATACGCACTCACCACTCATCACTCACCACTCACCGCTAGAGAAGGTTTGCGTCGAGCATACATCGGTCAATCCGAACAAATCGGCGCACATCGGACACGTTCGCAATTCGGTTTTGGGCGATACTTTTATCAGAATCTTACGGGCGAACGGCAAGCGCGTCGAAGTGCAGAATTACATTGATAATACGGGTGTGCAGGTCGCCGATGTCGTGGTCGGCTTCATTTATTTAGAAAATAAAACGCTCGAAGATATTGTAAATCTCGACGCGGAATTAAAGGCAAATAATAAAACTTTCGATTATTACTGCTGGGATTTATATGCGAAAGTCGGGCAGGAATACGCGAAAAATGAAGAGTTAAAGTCGAAACGCGCCGAAGTTTTGCATCTCGTCGAAGCGGGCAATAACGCCACCGCCGAACTCGCCGATTATGTGGCGACGCGCAACGTCGAATGTATTTTGAACACGATGGAACGGTTCGACATTCGATACGATTTGCTGCCCCGCGAATCGGAAATCTTACATCTGCATTTCTGGGCGAAAGCGTTCGAGGAAATGAAACAACGCGAAGTAATTCATCTCGTCAGCGAAGGCAAACTCAAAGGCTGCTGGGTAATGCCGACCGATTCGCACACCGGCGACGACGAACACGAAGCCGACAAAATTCTCGTCCGCTCAAACGGGACGGTAACTTATACGGGCAAAGACATCGCCTATCAAATGTGGAAACTCGGCTTGCTCGGTTTGGATTTCTACTACAAAAAGTTTCAAACCTACGCCGACGGCAAAGAAGTTTGGATTACGACGGCAAACGAATCGGAAAGCGAAACCGCGCCCGAATTCGGCGATAACGAAACGGTTTACAACGTGATTGATTCGCGCCAATCTTATCCGCAGGAAGTCGTCAAAAAAGGCGTGGCGACGATTTTCCCCGAAAAAGGCGAAGCCGCGAGCGTTCACCTCAGCTACGAAATGGTCGCGCTGTCTCCGGCGGCGGCGGAAGAATTGGGTTTTGAAGTTTCCGACGAAGACCGGAAAAAACCTTTTATCGAAATGTCCGGGCGCAAGGGTTTAGGCGTGAAAGCCGATGACCTTTTGGATCGAATGGAAGCCAACGCGCTCGCGGAAGTCGCCAAACGCAACCCGGATTTCCCTGTCGAAAAACAAACGGCAATCGCGCACCAAATCGCCGTCGGCGCACTGCGCTATTTTCTTCTGAAATTCACGCGCAACACGGTCATCGTTTTCGATTTCAAAGAAGCCCTTTCGTTTGAAGGCGAAACCGGCGTTTTCTGCCAGTATTCCGCTGTCCGCGCCAACTCGATTTTCCGCAAATTGGGTGAGCAGGATTCAGGTTTCAGGTTTCAGGTTTCAGATTCGGCGGAAATTTCCGCGATTTTTAACGCTGAAGACGGCAACGATATTTGGGCGATGGCGATTTTAGCCGCGCGACTCGAAGAAACCATTACCAACGCCGTCAACGCCAACGAACCGGCGATTTTGGCTAAATACACTTTTAATTTAGCCAAGGCTTTCAATTTGTTCTATTACAACCACAAAATCATCGTCGAAGAAAATCAAACCAAACGCCGCGTTCTAATCAACGTCGCCGATTTAGCCAGACGCAGTTTGACCGCCGCTTTACAGATTTTGGGCATCGAAGTTCCAGAAAGAATGTAAGGCAATTTTGGATTTTAGATTTTAGATTTTAGATTGGGCATTTGCGCTTGGCGATTTTGTTTGCTAAAACTTTTATCAATGAACTTTTCAGAAACAAATTCGATTCAATCTGCAAGCTGGCAAAATTGGCGGCGCGTTACAGCGTCGGCGATGTTCAGCACGGTTGAATAAAAAATTTGCTTTTGGGAAAGTAGTTTTTGATTCTTTTACGCGAACGCCGCCGTTGAAATTTCAACGGCGGCGTTCGCGTTTGGAGCGCAGGCAGCCTGCCTGCAATGAGCGCGACAGAGCGAAAAATTACGAATGGATTACACGAATTTTAGCAAACAAACCGCATCGGCAAATGTGATTCCGGTTGTCGAAACGCTGACGGCGGATTTACTCACGCCGCTGGCGGTTTATTTGAAATTGGCAAACAATACGGAAAATTCTTTCCTGCTCGAATCGGTCGAAGGCGGAGAAAGTTTGGGACGCTATTCGTTCATCGGCGCAGGCGCGGAAATGATCGTCAGCGGCAATAACAATCAAACTTTCGTCGAAAAAAATGGCGCGACGGAAACGATTGAAACTTCTCTTTTCGATTTTCTAAGAAATTATTTTGCCGGTAAAAAAATCGCCGATGATGCCGACTTGCCCGCGTTCGCCGGCGGCGCAATCGGCTTTTTCGGTTTCGCCTGCGCCGGTTGGTTTGAAAAATCTTTGCGGCAAAATCAACCGAACGGCGAAGATGCAAAACTGATGTTTTACAAAAACGTCGTCGCCTTCGACCACGCCAAACAAATCATCCGAATTATCGCACTCGTCTTCACCGACGAAGCGAAAGACGAAAACGAATTAAAAAATCTTTACGAAGCGGCAGTCGCGGAAAACGCGAGATTGAAATATATTCTTGAAAATGAACCGCTGAAAATTCCAAATTCCAGATTCCAAATTCCAGATTCCAAAGCCGTTGAATCCAACTGGAAGCGCGAAGATTTTGAACGCGCAGTTCTCGAAATCAAAGAACTGATCGCGGCGGGCGAATGTTATCAGGTCGTTCTATCCCAATGTTTCACGCGCCAGACAAACGCTGACGCGGTTTCGATTTACCGCGCTTTGCGGTCATTAAATCCTTCGCCGTATATGTTCCTTTTGAAAATCGGCGCACAGGAAATCGTCGGCGCGTCGCCGGAAATGCTGGTCAAATCAATCGGCGGAAAATTGGAATATCGCCCGATTGCTGGAACTCGCAAACGCGGCGCGACCGTCGAAGAAGATAAATTTTTAGCCGAAGAAATGCGCGAAGATGCCAAAGAAGTCGCCGAACATTTGATGCTGGTTGATTTGGGGCGCAACGATTTGGGGCGCGTGGCGAAATATGGCAGCGTCAAAGTCGAAAATTTGATGAGCGTCGAAAAATACTCGCACGTTCAGCATCTGGTCAGTTATTTGAAAGCCGATTTGCGTGATGAACTAGATTGTTTTGACGCGCTCGCCGCCTGTTTTCCTGCCGGAACGGTTTCCGGCGCACCGAAAGTTCGCGCTATCGAAATTATTCAAAAACTCGAACCGACACCGCGCGGAATTTACGCGGGCGCGGTCGGTTACATTGATTATTCTGGAAATTTGGACGTTTGTATTGCCATTCGGACTTTGGTTTTGGAAAACGGCGCGGCGAAAATTCAAGCCGGTGCGGGCATCGTCGCCGATTCGATTCCCGCGCTCGAATATGAGGAAACGGTCAACAAGGCAAAGGCACTTTTGCGAACAATCGAAATTGCCGAAGCCTCAATTTAAAGTATGAATTCGCAGTTGGAAAATTTTCAAAAAACTCTTGCTGACGGAAAAGATTTATCTGCAACCGAAGCGGAAGAATTTTTCAGGGTTTTGCAGACGGAGACGGAGAACGAAAACCTGATTGCCGCCGCGCTGCTCGCGTTCGAGGCGAAAGGCGCGACCGACGACGAGCTGTTGGCGATGGCAAAATTGATGCGAAGCCGCGCCGTCAGAGTTCATTCAAAACACGAAACTTTCGTTGATATTGTCGGCACGGGCGGCAGTCGTGCGAAAATTTTCAACGTCTCTACCGCCGCCGCGTTCGTCGTCGCGGGTGCAGGATTAGCGGTCGCCAAACACGGCAACCGTGCCGCGACGAGCAACTGCGGCAGCGCGGATGTTTTATCGGAACTCGGTGTCAATCCGGCAGTCGAAGCACAGGCGGCGGAAAATTGTCTGAACGAAATCGGCATCTGTTTTATGTTTGCCCCGAAATTTCACGCGCTTTCGCCGGTCTTGGGAAAAGTCCGCCGCGAACTCGGCAGACCGACGATTTTTAACAATCTCGGACCGCTGTGCAATCCGGCAAACGCGCCGCATCAGGTTATCGGCGTGTGGCGCGAAGATTTGGTCGAGCAAACGGCGCGGGTTTTGGCAAGTTTGGGAACAGTCAAATCCTGGGTCGTTCACGGCTCGGACGGTTTGGACGAAATTACTTTGAACGGCGCAACTCTTGTCGCGGAAATTTCAGATGGAAAAGTTCAAACTTTTGAAATTTCGCCCGCCGACTTCGGATTAGAAAATGCGACGTTCAGTTTTTCAAAATGCTCGGCGACGGACAGCGCGAAAATCATTTCGGACATTCTGAACGGGAATGCAGTTGACGAAAACGCCCGCCATATAATTTTAATCAATGCGGCGGCGGCGATTTATGTCGCGGGGAAAGCGGACGGTTTGCGAACGGCTTTTGCCATCGCTAACGAAAGTTTGGAAAGCGGAGAGGCTTTGAAGAAATTGGAAAGTTTGAAAGCGAAAACGGAAGAAAATTAACCGCAGATGAACATAGATGGACACAGATTTTTTAAGATTTTGGATTTAATTTTTGTCCGTGTTCATCCGTGTCAATCTGTGGTTTCAAAATAAAATGTTCCTAACCGAAATTATCGAATTAAAAAAGAAGCGTCTCAAAATTGCCAAAGCGTCGCGCGATTTTGACGAATTAAAACGCGCGGCAATCGCCAAACGCG
This sequence comes from uncultured Pyrinomonadaceae bacterium, assembly GCA_964244835.1. GTDB lineage: Bacteria > Acidobacteriota > Blastocatellia > Pyrinomonadales > Pyrinomonadaceae. Next base: position 32,613 of record CAXTKJ010000047.1, on the reverse strand, counting down.
AAACGATGAAAAAACATCGTCTGCGCGAAAACTTGCGGCGCAATCAAATCAACATCATTGCCGAAATCAAACGCGCTTCGCCGTCGAAAGGCATTATCAATGATAAAATTGATGTCGCCGAACTTACGCGAAATTACGAAACGGGCGGCGCGGGCGCGATTTCGGTTTTGACGGAAGAAGATAGATTCGGCGGAAGTTTGGAAGATTTGAAAACGGCTCGGAATGCTGTCAATTTGCCGGTTTTGCGAAAGGATTTTATTTTTGACGAATTTCAAATTTACGAAGCCGCCGAAGCGGGCGCGGACGTAATTTTATTGATCGCGGCGATGCTCGATGACGAAAATTTGCGCGAACTTTATCATTTGGCTGAACACGATTTGGGACTCGACGCGCTCGTTGAAGTTCACACTTTGGAAGAACTGGAACGGGTCAAAAAAACGAAAGCGAAAATCATCGGCATCAACAATCGAGATTTGCATTCGTTCAAAGTTTCGCTCGATGTTTCGCGTGAACTGATAAAGCACGCGCCGAAAGATTCTCTGCTGATTACCGAAAGCGGAATTTCGACGAAAGACGAAATTACAGAATTAAGAGATTTGGGATTTGCCGGTTTTCTGATCGGAGAAACTTTGATGCGTTCGGGAAATCCAGTCGAAGAACTACGAAATTTAATATGAGCAAACCGCATCTGCGCTACAAAGATCAGACGACTAAAGAGCGTCATTGGACGATTCATATTATCGCCGGATTCAAGTTTTTGAAAGGTATCGCGCTGTTGATTGTCGGCGTGAAACTGTTGACGCTTTTGAACAAAGATGTCGCGGAATGGGCGATGGATTTCGTCAACCGGCACGGCATTGACGCGGAAAATCAGTATGTTCATACGATTCTGGAAAAGCTCGCGGGCATAAGCCGCAACCAACTGATGACGATGAGCGGCGGCGCGTTTCTGTATTCGGGTTTGCAGCTCACCGAAGGCATCGGGCTGTGGTATGAAAAGCGTTGGGCGGAACTTTTAACCGTCGTCGCCACGTCGCTTTTGATCCCGCTTGAGCTTTACGAGATTTACGAAAAATTCACGTTCGTTCGGCTCGCGGTTTTGTTCGTCAATTTATTCGTCGTCTGGTATCTGGCGACCAGATTGAATGACGAAAAGAAGGAAATTTCAGAAAAACTAACCGAAGAAATCGCCGAAATTAAGAAAAATGACGAAAGTTAAAATTTGCGGCATCACCAATTTAGAAGACGCGCTCGTTTCGGCAAAGTTCGGCGCGGACGCGCTCGGCTTTAATTTTTATGAGCAAAGCCCGCGCTACATCACGCCCGAAAAAGCGCGTGAGATTATTGAACAGCTTCCCGCCAATGTCTTGAAAGTCGGCGTTTTCGTCAATGAAAGTTTAGAGAAAATCGTCGAAATTGCCGCGATTGCCAAACTCGACGCGCTCCAACTGCACGGCGAAGAAACGCCCGAATTTGCGCGTGAATTAAAAGCGAAAACGAATCTCGAAATTATCAAAGCCTTTCGCGTTTCGCCCGAATTTCAGCCGGAAGACGTTTTGCAATACTCGACGGACGCGATTTTGCTTGACGCTTACAATCCAAAAGAACCCGGCGGAACGGGTGAAACTTTTGATTGGGAAATTGCGAAAAAAATGGAGAAAATGAAAAACACTTTGCCCAACCTATATGTCGCAGGTGGTATTTCATCTAAAAATGTTGGAATTGCACTTAATCAATTTCAACCATTCGCTATTGATGTTTGTAGCGGAATCGAAAGCGAGAAAGGAAAAAAAGATAAAGTAAAAACCATAAATTTAATTAAGCGTGTTAAAAACAGCGACAAAGCGATAAAAAACTTTCAGGAAAAAACGGGAAAGATTACGAATATCTATGAGTTACTTGATGTAATTCAACCTTCTCCGGCTATGTATTTAGGAAAGTATTCCTTGTCGTTGCTCAAAGCATATTTAGACGGAATCAGTATGGCTACAGAAATTCTCGAAAAACCTTTTGATTGGAGAGGTTTTCATAATTTCAATCGAGTTTGGGATCACCAGAAATATGATTTTCAAAGATTCGTATCAGAGTACTTTAACGAAAATTTTGGAGCAACGGGTTGGAGTAATTTTATCTTGAGCAAAGTTGGCGGTGATGAAGAAAAAGCTCTTGAGTATTTCTTCGCGCTTTTAGAAGAATTTAAGTTGGAAAAAGAAGGTTTAGGCGAAAATTGAGGTGTGTTAAAATTCTCTATTGCAAAGTGAAAAAATTATGACGACGACTGAAATTTTGAGTGAGATTTATAGATTGCCGGTCAATGAACAGCAAGAATTAAAGGAAAAACTTTTGAAAGAAACGGACTCGAACGGACAGACGAAGCCGCAGATCAGCGAAAGAGAATTTTTGCAGCAGCTTTTTGATGAAGGATTTATTTCGCATATTCCCGAAGAGATAACGGACGAAGAGGACGATTTCGAGCCGCTTGAAATTGAAGGCGAACCAATTTCTGAAACGATTATTCGGGACAGAGGCGAGTAACGATTTTACTTTTAGATTAGCGAGGTGAAGAAATGACCACAGTTGAAGCAATTTATGAAAACGGTATTTTCAAGCCTATTTCGGGCGTTCCAAAATTTTTGAAAGAACACGAACGGGTGAAAATTATTATCGAAAGCGAATTTGATGAACATTTAGAAAGCGAACTCGCGCAGTGGGAAGCGGCAAGCGACGAAGATTTTGAGAAATTTGAAGAATCGTTAGAGGGAAAATCTTAATGGCGCAAGGCGATATTTTGCTGATAAATTTGCCCGTCAGCGATGGGCGCGAACAAAGCGGTCGTCGTCCGGCAGTTGCCGTTCAAACCGACGCTGCGGGCGAACCGATGTTAATGGTCGCACCGATTACTTCAAACTTGAATGCCCAGCGATTTGCGTTTTCAGTCAGGATCGAACCATCCGAAGAAAACGGTTTAACTCAAACTTCAATCGTGATGATTTTTCAAATGCGGGCGATTGATAAAAGCAGAATCATTAAAAAGATCGGCACACTTTCCGACACGAATTTAGCCGAAGTTGATGCGGAAATCTGGAAAATGCTCAAGCCTTTCGACCAAAATTAAACAAATGAATTACCAACCAAACGAACGCGGTTATTGGGGCGAATTCGGCGGGCGGTTTGTTCCCGAAACGCTGATGTCGCCGATTGAGGAATTGACGGACGCATATTTTTCCGTGCGCGATGATGCAGATTTTCAGAGCGAGTTTTTGCAGTTGCTGAAGGATTTTTCCGGTCGTCCGACTCCGCTTTTTCACGCGAAAAGATTGTCGGAAAGTTTAGGCGGAGCGCAGATTTATTTGAAGCGCGAAGATTTAGGGCATACCGGCTCGCATAAAATAAACAACGCTATCGGGCAGATTTTGCTGGCGCGGCGAATGGGAAAAAAACGCATCATTGCCGAAACCGGCGCGGGTCAGCACGGCGTGGCGACGGCGACGGTTTGCGCTCTATTCGGTTTAGAATGTGTGGTTTATATGGGAACCGAAGATATGCGGCGGCAGGCGTTGAATGTTTTTCGGATGCAGCTTTTAGGCGCGGAAGTGCGCGGCGTTGATGCGGGCGCGAAGACTTTAAAGGATGCGATTAACGAGGCGTTGCGCGATTGGGTGACGAATGTTGATTCGACTTATTATCTGCTCGGTTCCGCGCTCGGTCCGCATCCATATCCGTTGATGGTGCGCGATTTTCAATCGGTCATCGGTAAGGAGTCGCGTGAGCAGATTTTGGAAACAACCGGCGAACTGCCGAACGCTTTAGTCGCCTGCGTCGGCGGCGGTTCAAATTCGATTGGGCTTTTTCACCCGTTTTTGAACGACGAATCGGTGCGAATGATCGGTGTCGAAGCGGGCGGCAAAGGCAATAATTTAGGCGAACACGCGGCGCGTTTCAACAAAGCGGGCGGCGGAAAAATCGGCGTTTTGCAGGGAACGAAAAGTTATCTACTGCAAAATGACGACGGGCAAATCGCGCTGACGCATTCGATTTCGGCGGGTTTGGATTATGCTTCAGTCGGACCGGAACACGCTTTTTTGCAGTCAATCGGGCGCGTCGAATACGCGATGGCGACCGACGATGAAGCGTTGAAAGCGTTTCAAATTTTGTCGCAGACCGAAGGCATCATTCCCGCGTTGGAAAGTTCACACGCGATTGCTCATCTGCTGAAACTCGCGCCGGAAATGTCGGCGACGCAGACGATTATCTGCAATCTTTCCGGGCGCGGCGACAAGGATGTCAATCAGGTGCAGGAAATGTTAGAAAATGATTAACCGCATAGGAACATAGGACACATAGTTTTTTAAGTTATTTTTCTATGTGTTCTATGTTCCTATGTGGTTAAAAAGAAATGAAAAATCGAATTACCGAAAAATTTAGGCAATTAAAGTCCGAGCGGCGCGGCGGTTTTATTCCGTTTATCGTCGCGGGCGATCCGAATTTGGAAACGACGAAAAAGTTGATTTTGGAACTGGCGCGGCAAAACGCGAGCGTTATCGAATTGGGCGTTCCTTTTTCTGATCCGGTCGCCGACGGTGTAACGATTCAGGCGGCGGCGGAACGCGCTTTGCGAAATCCGATTTCGGTGGGCGATATTTTGCAGACGGTCGCTGAAATTAGAAACGAAAATTGTGAAACGCCGATTATACTGTTCAGTTATTTCAATCCGATTTTGCAGTTCGGATTGGAAAAATTTGCGGCAAAAGCCGTTGAAGCCGGCGTTGACGGAATTTTGATTACGGATTTAGTCCCGGAAGAAGCCGAAGAATTTCGCTCGATTTTAGCGGCGAAAAGTTTAGCTTTGATAATGCTTGCCGCGCCGACTTCGAGCGACGAAAGATTGGAAAAAATCTGCGATAAGGCGAGCGGTTTTGTTTATGCAGTTTCTCGCGCCGGTGTCACGGGCGCGAGAAATGAGACGAGCGGCGACGCGCAAAAGTTGGTGGAAAGGCTGCGAAAGTTCACCGACTTGCCGATTGCGGTCGGCTTTGGTATTTCGACGGCGGCGCAGATTACGGAAACCTGGAAATACGCGGACGCGGCGGTTGTCGGTTCGGCGATTGTCGCTGAAATCGGGCGCGTCGGTGATGCAGCGAACGCGGTCGAAGCGGTGCGGGAATTTGTCGAAAATTTGCTGCCGTAATTGATGAACGAGCAGTTTGAACGGCTAAGTCGTTTTGATTCGTCGTTAAATTTGAAATCTGAAGTTTGAAATTTCAGATAAAAAGAATCAAAAAATAGCGCGATAATTTGCGGCGAGCAATTTGCAATAGAAATCACTTTGAAAACTTATACCGTGAGATTCGACACATTTCCGCCGAATCTTTTGTTAAATCGCCGATTCAGTTGGCAGTTTGCAAAAACAACGGCGAAAAATTAAACCTGAAAATTTAAATTATGTTAATTGTAATGAAACCCGACGCGACTCAAACAGAAATCGAGCGCGTTCTTGAAACGATTGAAAAACTCGGCTACAAGCCGCACACTTTGCCTGGAGCAAATCGCACGGCGATTGGCATTACGGGCAACAACGGCTCGGTTGACCCGACGCATTTTGAAAATTTACCGGGCGTGGCGGACGCGATTCGCGTAACGAAACCGTATAAATTAATTTCCAAAGATTTGCGACCGGAAAAATCAATCGTTAAAGTCGGCACGGCGGAAATCGGCGGCGACGAATTGGCGATGATCGCCGGACCGTGCGCGATTGAAAGTTTCGATCAGGTTTTTTCGGTTGCCGAAGCCGTTGCGGAAAGCGGCGCGAAATTCTTTCGCGGCGGCGCGTTCAAACCGCGCACATCGCCGTATGCTTTTCAAGGCAAAGGCGAGGAAGGACTGCAGATTTTGGCGCAGGTGCGCGACCAGTTCGGTTTGAATATAGTTACTGAAGCGATGGACGAACACGGCGTTGATTTAGTGGAAAAATACGGCGACTGCATTCAAATCGGCGCGCGAAATATGCAAAACTTTTCGCTGTTAAAGTATGTTGGCAAAACGCGCAAGCCAATTTTGTTGAAACGCGGACTTTCGGCGACGCTCGATGAATTATTATTAGCCGCCGAATATATTATGGCGGAAGGAAATTACGACGTGATTTTGTGCGAACGAGGCATCCGAACTTTCGGGACTCACGCCCGGAATACGATGGATTTATCAATCGTTCCGGCGATCCACAATGTCTCGCATTTGCCCGTCATCGTTGACCCGTCGCACGGAACCGGCAGAAATTATATGGTCAACCCAATGGCTCGCGCCGGTGTCGCCGTCGGCGCGGACGGATTGATTATCGAAGTTCATTCAAATCCAGAACAAGCTCTGTGCGACGGGGCGCAGGCTTTAACGCCGAAACAATATCTGCAACTTTTTCAGGAAGTTCAGGCGATTCACGAAGCGTTATTGCCGATTGCAGTTTAGAAATTTATGCGGCTTGGATTTTCTCTCTGATCCAAGCCGCTAATTCTTCCTCGCTTAAATTTCCCTCGGCAAGTTTGAGAAAAGTCAGATATTTTTCTTCCTGCGCGGCATCGAGGTTAAATCCGTTCAGCAATAAAAAAGTTCGCGCCACAACCAAAGCAGTGCGTTTGTTGCCGTCAATGAACGGATGGTTTTTCGCAATTCCGAAACCATACGAAGCGGCGAGAGCGGAAACGTCAGGCGTTTCATCGCTGTAAGCCAAAAGATTCTGCGGTCGCGCCAGTGCCGATAACAAAAGACCTTCGTCGCGTAAACCATCGCCGCCGCCGTGTTCCGCAATCTGACGTTTGTGAATCGCGTAAACGGTTTCTTCGAGAAGCCATTTGATTTCACTCATATTTTATTCCGCCAATTTTCGTAAAGCATCGCGGTCTTCGCGCATTACCTGTTCGGCAAGTTTCATCTGTTCGGCTAATTCGGGATTGTAAGGCGTAAGTTCGATGCCTTTAGAAGTTTCGATAGCAAAAACGGAATCGCCTTTCCGAACCCGCAATTTCTCTAATATTTCCTTTGATAAGACAACTCCAACCGAGTTTCCGATGGTAACGACTTTTAGTTTGTTGGTCATAATAATTCTCCGTGCAGATTATAACTCCTGTTATAACGCTTTCACAAACAAAAAAAGACTGCAATGTTATTCCCGTAATCATTGCAGTCTTTTTACTTCTCCGATTTCGCCTTTTGCCTATTTTGCCAAACGGAGTTTTAAGAAGCCATAAAATTGAACGTAACTACACAGCATCGCGGTTACGATCAATAAAGTCATCGGTAAAAATCGAAATGTATCCGGTAAAACGATGCCAAGTGATTGTTTGAAAATCACGCCGAGCATAATGCCTAAACCCGCAATCAAACTTCTGCCGAAAAGCCAGTTGATAACATTTGATTTTTCGTCGGAAAGCAGAAAATACGGCAGCACCGCGACCGCCAAAAGCGTCAAAAACATAAAGACGTTATCCAGACTTAACGAAAAGAACGTCCGACCGAATTCGACGGCTAAAAAGAAAAGAACGAACGATGTGTCAACGGCAAAACCTCTTTCACCTGTGTTTTCGACGTGCGCTCTTTTCGGGCGCGATACTGATTTCATAATTGTTTATATTTTGAAAGTTACCGCTTTTTCAATTTTTACGACGTTTATTTCTCGCCCGGTTTGCTGAACTGCGTGTAGGCAACCCGGAAAAGTTCCGACAAAGCCTTCGCGGTTTCCGGCGTTAAGTTGCGGTCGGCGCGAAGATGCGCTTCGATAATTTCCGGCATCGCTTCGTGCGGGTAATAAACGACCGCTTCGACGTTTTCCGACGCGCCCTGTTTTTTCATCACGCGGTCAACCGGCATATCGAGCCAATTGGTCAAACGCGCGATGTTGTCTGCGTCGGGTTTGCCCGTGCCGTTTTCGATGCGCGAAAGTGTCGAAGCCGAAACTTCGGTCGCGTCCGCGACATCGCGCAAACTCATTGATAATTCTTCACGACGGCGTTTAATCGCGCGTCCGAGTTCGATTGTATTGATTAGACTTTCGCTTTTGTAAGCCATAATTTTTTCTCCATTTCTTCTGCAAATTCTTAAAGACTTTTTCCTGTATATCATCTTTAAGCCCGTCCTATCCAAAAAGAATTTAGCACAGAAAAATTTTAGATGCAACACTTCGTTTCACGCTTGCAACAGAAATAATGCTGTGATACACTGTTTCACAGATGAAACATTTAGGAATTTTTCATTGGCAAACAGTTGATTTATAACCAATTTGCAAGGAAGTTGAGGAAAGAAAAATGCCAGCAATAGCAGTAGAAAAAAATTCGACGGAAAAAATCGAAAAGCGCGCCAAGTCAATCGCGGCGATGGGATTGGTCAATCGGGAAGGCGATAAGTTTCTCGTTTCGACTCCTTCTTTGCGCGGCAGACAAACCTCTTACGAAGTGCGGCGCGATGATTCGGGCAAAATCCGTTGTAATTGTTTGGAGTATGAGGAAGCGGCTGTCAGCGATGCGGGATTTCGATGCGAGCATATTTTGGCGGTGAAATACGCTTTGGTCGCAAAAAATACCGAATCGGCGACGAAGCAACCCGTGAAAGTTGAAATTCAACCGGCGCAGGCTGTTTCACAAGACAAAAGCGCAACTGAGTCATCTCTCGATTTTGGAATTCAGAATGCGGGACGCGGATTTGAAAACGAATCCAAATTCCAAATTCCAAATTCCAAAATCGAAACGTCCAAGGATGGCGAACAGAAGGCAGACGAGGTTCAGGAAGATGTTTTGGAAAATGGACAGTCTGAAACGCCAAAAATTGCTGAACCGAGTCATCTTGCGAACACACAAGGAGACAAAATAATGACACAGGCTAATTTAAGAGAAATGCCGTTCGCAGCGGCGGAAGAAACAGTTGAAAAAGACACGGCAAATAATGTTTTGAATTTTACGACGACACTGCGCGAACTGCGTAAGAATGTTGACCCGGAACTGGTCAAACAGCGCGAAGGCTGGCGCGACCGCAACGGGAACACGCATTACGTTGATTATGTCGAATGGCACACGGTCGCCGACATCTTGGACGAACACGCGCCGAATTGGATGCACACGGTCAAAGATATTCGACAAATCGGCGATATTTTTGCCGTCACCGTCGCCATCACGATTGACGGTGTAACCCGTGAAGGAATCGGCACGGGAACGGCTGATTCGGAAATGGGAATCAAAAAAGCCGAACACGACGCGCTCAAACGCGCCGCCGTCAAATTCGGCATCGCCCGCGATTTGTATAAACGCGAATCAGACACCATCGAACGCGAAGGCGCAGTTCCGCCATCGAATCCGACTAATGACGGATTTCCTTCAAACCCGATTGCCAGAAGCCTTTCGGATTTGGTAACGGCGAAACAACTCGGAATGATTCGCGCTATTTCACGCGAAATCGGTGCTGATCCCGATGTCGAATGCCAGAACGTGATGCAGTGCAAAACCGACGAATTATCGAAAAAAGCGGCTTCCGGCTTGATTCAGCATTTGCAGGATTTGCAAAAATCAGGCGAAGCCGCCCAGCCGCAGCCGATGCGCCGCGCCGGTTAAGATTTGTAACGCGACGGACGAGTAAGCGTTACACGCGGAGTTTTGAGTTGTGAAAACCGTCCAGCTTTCTCCAAGAGCTAAAATCACCTCATTCACAACTCAAAGCCTTTTCAACCTCAAACTAAAAGAATCCGAAGATAAATTCATCTTCGGATTCTTTTTTTACGTTGCTTACGGCTTATCAGCAATGATATTTTACAAATTAACATCAAACAAAATATGTTCGTTAAAAATTATTTACGCTCTTTGCTGCCGCTTTTTCTAATCGCGCTGTCGGTAATTTCGACGGCGGCGCAAAATTCCAAAACAAACTTTAACCGTGCCAGAATTTACGACGTTCAGCATTATATTATCCGCGTCAGTTTCGACCGCGAAAAGAAAATCGTTTTTGGCGACACGACCGTGCAGTTAAAACCGCTCAACGGCAATTTCAACCGCGTCGAACTGGATGCGGCGGAAATGAAATTTGAATCGGTCAAGCTCGAATCGGAAAACAAATATTTGCAGTATAAACAGACGGATGAAAAAATTCTTGTCACTCTTGATAAAAGTTATTCGCCGGACGATTTGATTTCGCTGCGCTTTAAATATTCCGTCAAGCCGAGCAAAGGCGTTTATTTCGTTGACGCAAAAACGGAAGACGATAAACTCGTTCGTCCGGCGCAAATCTGGACGCAGGGCGAGACTGAAGAAGCGCATCATTGGATTCCCTCTTACGATTTTCCCGACGACAAAGCGACGACCGAGCAGATCATTACGGTTCAAAAAGATGAAGTCGCCATCGGCAACGGCGAGCAGTTGGAAACGACGGAAAACCCAGACGGCACGAAAAATTTTCATTTTAAAATGCCGGTCGCGCATTCGATTTATCTGACTTCTTTCGTAGTTGGAAGCTACATTAAAGTCAGCGATTCTTATAAAAATATTCCGCTCGGATTTTATATGTATCCGGGAACGGAAAATTTGGCGCAGAGAAAATACGGCAAAACTAAAGATATGATGCGCGTGTTTGAAGAATTAACCGGCGTGGCTTTTCCATATAATAAATACGATCAAACAATAGTCGCCGATTTCAATTTCGGCGGAATGGAAAATATCACGGCGACGACGATGGCGGACATCGAAATTATAATGAATCCCGATAGCATCGTCGAAGATTTAGTGTCTCACGAACTCGCGCATTCGTGGTTCGGCGACCTCGTAACCTGCCGCAACTGGGCGGAATTATGGCTGAACGAAGGTTTTGCGACGTATATGGAAGCGGCGTATCGTGAAAAGGCTTACGGTCGTGCCGATTATCTGCGAAAGGTGCGCGAAGACGCTTTGCAGTTTATCGTTGCCGATGCCGTGAGCGACAACAAACACGGGCTTTATAATTTGCAGGCGCGTCCCGACGATTCGATTTTCGACACGACGACTTATCAAAAAGGCGGCGCGGTCATTCACACTTTGCGCGAAACGGTCGGCACGGAAAATTTTTGGAAGGCGATTAACATTTACCTGAATCGTCATAAATTTCAGAACGTCGAAACCGGCGATTTGCAAAAGGCGATGGAGGAAGTTTCGGGCAAAAATCTCGAATGGTTTTTCAAACAATGGGTTTATGGCGGCGGCTATCCGAAGTTAAACGTCAAGCCGATTTATAATCCGAAAACTAAGCAGCTCAATTTAAACATCTCGCAAACACAGTCAGCCGATAAATTAACGCCCGAAACTTTCATTTTGCCGATGGATGTAGAAATCACGACCGCGAACGGCACGAAAACCGAACGAATCGAAATCAAAAAGCGCGAGGAAAATTTTTCGCTGAAAATTGACGGCAAACCGACCGAAATCGTTTTCGATAAAGATGAAAAGATTCCGCTGAAGATAGTTAAAATGCAGGAAATAAGAATGTCGAAGGGAAAATATTAAAGGCAGAAACCCGCGCGTCAGCAAGGGTGCAGACGACGAAAATCTCTGCACCCTTTCTGACGCGCGGGTTTCTGCCTTTAATACACAAAAAAAAGTTCCGCGCAACGCACGCGGAACTTTTCTCTTTGAGAAGACAGTTGTCTTAGTTTGATTTGTTGAAAAAAATCAAAGCTACGAAGCACACGCAGAATCGAGCTTGTTACGGCAAAAATTTCTTAGTGACTTCTTCACCAAACCTACGAGGTTAGCTGACGGGCTAGGAAAGAAGAAGTGTCCCCGCGTTTTCTTTAGCAAAACGCTTCGCCCCGTGTTTGGAAAATCGTTTCTCCAAACTTTTGGTTCCCCCGTGCCATCCTTCTTGCGTTGGATGACTTCGGCGATAAGTTTTCAACATTGAATAATATATCACCCGTTGCCGGTTTCCGCAAGAATTATTTTAAATTTATTTGGCGGGGAAAAGATGATACAGCATTGCATAGACGATCACGCCCGTCGTCGAAACATAAAGCCAAATCGGATAAGCGAATTTAACGATTCGTTTATGTTTTTCAAACTGTTTAGTAATGGCATAAAACATCGCCCGTAGAACGAGCGGCAGGACGACGAGCGAAAGTCCGATGTGTGAAATCAGCAGAATTAAATAAACGGTTCGCGCCGCGCCTTCGCCGTTGAAGACATTTGCGGGATTGGTGCTGTGATAAATGATGTAGCTGACCAGAAACAAACCGCCGAGCGCAAAGGCGACTGCCATCGCAATTCGGTGGAGATGAACTTTTCTTTGTTTGACGAAAATTAAACCGGCAATTAGCGCAAGGGTGGTTAAAGTATTGATGCCGCCGATGACGTGCGACAGATTTTTCGTCCAATCGCCCAAGTCGAGTTTATTGGGAAACGAAATCAGGATGGCGACGGCAATCGGCACGACGACTGACAGGACGTTAATGAAAAGTTTTGGTTTAGCTTCTTGCTGCGCGGCAATCGTCGTCATTTTTTATAAAAACCTCGAATCTGAAGTTTCTAAACTTCAAGATATTTATTTCCAAAATCCAAGCAGTAAAACCAGAAGAATCCACAACCCGTCCATAAAATGCCAATACCAACCAATAGTGCCGGAGATTTGCTGTCGCTGAACCATTTCTTCGTCAGAGATGGTCGGCTGCCACGTTCGCAGTAAAATGTAGCCGAGCGCGATGATGCCGCCGATGACGTGAACGGCGTGAACGGCGGTTAAAATATAGAAAAATCCCGCGTAAGGATTGCTTTCCATATAAACGCCCTGTCGGACGAGCTGCACCCAGGCAAGCAGTTGCGAAGCGATGAACATTCCGCCGAAAACCGTCGTCGCCAACAAAAAGTTCTTCGCTTTTGTCTGGTTACTCGCGTTGAACGCCCTTTGCGCCATTTGATAAGTCGCGCTGCTGGCTAAAATCAAAAATGTGCTGATCCAAATCTGCGCCGGTAAATCGAACGGTTTCCACTCCAGAACGCCGTTCGTCGAAATAACGATATACGCGCTCATCAAACCGCCGAAAGTCATCATCACGACGAGCAGCAAAAACCACATTCCGATGCGAAATTTGTTCGACGGATAGTTATTTTCCTCTTCGATGTAATCGTCGTGCCGCCAGTCTCCATTATCGCCGCCGCCGTTGTTACGGTTTCCGCCGCTTGAACCGATGCCGCTTAAACCGACCGGACGGTTTTTTCCTTCTAATGTTTCGATTGTTCCGACTTTCATAATCTTAAAACTCAAGATTCAGGAATCAAGACTTGAAGTTTCAAATCTCGAATTGATTTATTGATGATTAAAAACCATTAACGCGAAGAGCAAAGGCAGATAAAGAACCGAGACGAGCAGAAGTTTTCTCGACTGCTCGACGGATTTGGCGCGGGCGGCTTTGATGCTCGCGGCTAAAAACCAGATTCCCAAAACGCTCGCGCCGATCAGATAAATCAAACCGCTCATTCCCAAAAAATAAGGCGCGAGACTGATGGGCAAGAGCATTAAAGTAAAAACCACGATTTGCTGTGCCGTGATGCGTCCTGACGGCTCGACGACCGGCAGCATTTTGATTCCGGCTTTGGCGTATTGCTCTTTATACATCCACGCAATCGCTAAGAAATGTGGAAACTGCCACAGAAAAAGAATCGCAAACAGCGTCCACGCGCCCAGAGTGATTTCGTTCGCCGAAGCCGTAAATCCCATCAGAGGCGGCAGCGCACCCGGCAATGCGCCGATGGCGGTCGAGAGCGAAGTCTTTGTTTTCAAAGGCGTGTAAAGCAAATTGTAGCCGACAATCACGACCGCGCCGAGGATCGCCGTTAAAACATTGACCAGTACCGCGATATAAATTTCAGAAACCACGCACAGCGAAACGCCGAACACAATCGCCTCGGTCAGAGAAACTTTATTCGTCGGCAACGGGCGGTTTGCCGTGCGCTCCATCAGCGCGTCGGTTTTGCGTTCCCAAACCTGATTTAGAGCCGCCACGCCGAACGCCAAAAGCGTAATTCCGATGACCGTGTTGACGAAAAGCACGACATCGAAACCTTTCGCCGAACCGAGATAAAAACCCGCCGCCGCCGTCAAAACCAGCATAAAAGCGATGCGCGGTTTGGACAATTCCAAATACGCCGCCAACTTTTCGCGCACGCTGATCGCTCTTGTTTGTTCGATTTCCGCCGTGATTACTTCCATTGAATTTGTGCCAACTTAATCGTTCTGAACAGAATAACTTGCGAGACGACGTTTTTCCAAACGAACCGCCGCCAAATAAATCTTCTATTTCTGAACAGCGCGGCTTATTTTTTAGAGGATGACAAATAAATTCCGCTAAGTTATGATTTTTTATTGCATCAAAAAAACAAATAGAACGATGTCTGTTGCCGAAGATACAATCAAAGAGCAAGCCGGAAGTTTTTCCAAACCGCGATCAACTTCGATTTTGAAACGCCTGATGGATTTAATAAGTTCCGTGCGTTTCGGTGTCGTAATGCTGTGCCTTTTGGTTTTGCTTTCGCTTATCGGAATGTTGATTGTTCAGCAAAACGTCAACGGTTTCGATGCCTATTTCGCTTCTTTAACGCCCGCCGAAAAATTGGTTTACGGAACGCTAGGAATTTTTGATATTTACCATAGCTGGTATTTCAATTTTCTGCTTCTGATTTTGTCGCTTAACATTATTCTGGCTTCGATTGACCATATTCCGACGGCTTGGACTTACATTTCAAATCCGAAACGCAGTGCGACGCGCGGATGGCTTCTCAAGCAAAAGCAAAACGCGGTTCTGCGTATTTCCGGCAAATCAGAAAAAGAAATAGCCGAAGAAATTAATCAGACGTTCAAAAGTTACGGACTCAAGCCGCAGACTTCCGAAAGCCGAAACAGTTCTTATGCTATTGACGATAAAGGAAATAAAGATTATTCGCGCATCGTCAGTAAAACGAATCTTTACGTTTTCGGCGAAAGCGGCAAATGGAATCGCCTGGGCGCGTATATCGTTCACGTTTTTCTTTTGACTCTTTTTCTCGGTCATTTTGTCGCCCTCCAAACCGGCTTTGATGCCGACGTGCGAATGATGCCGGGTGAGACGACGAACCAAATCGAGTTGATTCAATTCAACCTCGACCAGCAGGAACGCTTCGCCGTCGGACTGCCGTTTTCGATTGACTGCACCGACATTCAGCAGAATTTGATTGACCCGAATGGCTCGATTGAAATCAACAACACGCTCGACTGGCGTACGCAGATCAAAATCAGCGATCCGCAGTATGGCGAAACCATCGCCGATGTCAGCCTGAATCGCCCGTTTGAATATCGCGGCTATCGTTTTTTCCAGGCGAGCGCGATCACCGTTGGCAGCGCGCGGCAGATGACTCTGGAGTTGACACCGCAAACGGGCGGCGAGCCGTTCCAAATCAATCTAATGCGAAACGGTTCGACGAATCTGCCGGACGGAACGAAGATCGAATACGAAGCGTTTTTCCCCGACTTCGTTTTGAATCAGGGAAAACCCGACACGCGCTCGGCTGATTATAATAATACGGCGGCGGTTCTGAATATCACCACACCGGCGGGCGAAAAGAAAACGGCTTACGCTTTCGGCAATAAAATGCCCGACAACATCCCAATCGGTGCGCCGGTCGCCGGTTACAAATGGCGTTTGAAAACATTTGAAAAATCGCCGCTGGCGCACGTTCTTTCGATCAAATACGACCCGTTCAACGCCGCGTTCATCGCCTGGTATATCGGCGGTTTCGGCTTAATCGGCGCGTTGTGTTTCGTGTTTTTCGTGTCGCACCGCAGAATTTGGGCGATGATTGACGAAAAGCAAAACGGCGTTTACGAAGTGGTTTTAGGCGGCAACGCCAATCGCGGCGAACAGGGTTTTGAAGATAAGTTTAAGAAAATAGTCGGCAGGTTGGGAGAAAAAGCAGATGCCGACGGTGTTTAGAGAGAGTGGTTTCAGCGTCAAAATTTATACCGAAGACCACGCGCCGATGCACGTTCACGTCAGGCATCAAAATCGGGAAGCCGTCATTCTTTTGGGAGACGAATTTGAAGGCGTTTCCGTTCGGGAAAATCGCGGGTTAAATGCCGTTCAACTTCGACGCGCCGTAAATATCGTCGGCGAGCAGCGGCAATTTCTAATCGGCAAATGGAGAGAAATTTATGAGTGATCAGTTCGATCCGAACAAAATTGAAATGACTGACGCGGAATTTGAACGGCAATTTGAAGAAGCGACCGAGCGCGGAAAAAAATTTCTCGCCGAAGCCCCGAAAGCGCAGCAAGTCAAATATGAGCGGCGCAATAAACGGCTGATGCTGGAATTATACAACGGCGCGACCCTGATTATCCCGACTGAAAATGTTCAAGGTTTGCGCGGCGCGGCGGACGAAGATTTGGAAGAAGTAGAATTACTTTTTGAAGGAACGACCGTACACTGGGAAAAATTAGACGTTGATTTCTACGTCGAATCGTTTATGCGCGGAGTTTTCGGCACTCCGAAATGGATGTCGGAATTAAATTTGACTTACATCAAGACGGAAGATTTTCCGCAAAAAAAGGTAGCGTGAAGTTATGCAGGAAGCAAGAAATATCGAAAGCGAAATTTTAATCGGCAGAGAAGAAAACTCGACCGCCAAAACGACGGCAGTTTGGAGAAACTATCTGCCCGCGATTTTAGCGATTGGCGGCGCGTTTCTGATGCTGTTCGGGCGCATCGAAATCGGCGCGAATTTTATTTCCGACGGCGCGTTGATGATGCTCGCGCTCGCCTGTTATATTTTCGCCGCGCTGTTTCAACTGACCAATCTCTACGCGCCGTCAGCGATGGCGCAGAAGATCGGTTTGTGGACGGGAACGCTCGGCGTGTTTTTTAATTTAGCGAGTTGGCTGGTGCGCTGGGTCGGCGCGTACGATTTAGAAATCGCCAAGCTGCACGAAAGCGGAAATATGATTAACCCGTGGTTTTTCCGCTACATTCCGTTTGCCAATCTTTATGATTTAAGCATCGCGTTCGCGTTTGGCGCGGGCATTTCGACGCTGCTTTTAGCCAACCGCAAAAACTTTCAATTCTTGAGCGCGTTCACGCTTCCGCTCGCCGCTTTAATTTTAACTTTAGCGCGTTTTATCGGTGGAGAGTTTATCAATTTACCGCCGGTTTTAGATTCATACTGGCGACCGATTCACGTCGGCGTGGCGAGTTTGAGTTACGGTGTCGCGCTAGTTTGTTTCGCCGTCGCGGTGATTTATTTGTTGAAGGATAAAGTGCGTCCTGAAGCGATGGCGATTTTTTCGAGCCTGTTCGCGTTGAGCGTGATTGCGACGATCAGCAAATTTTCCGTCTTTACGGAATTCGTCTATCGCGCCGGACTTTTCGTGCCGAACGCCAATTCGACTAAACCGTTTTCCGCGCCGTTCCGCGTCGAAATTCCGTTCGTCGGCGCAACCTTAGTCGCCGCCGGAATCTTACTTTTAGTAACAATCATCGCGTTCACGATTTACGTTTATCAAAACAACGAATCGGCGAAACGAGCCGGACAAATCGCGCTAAAACTCGCCTTCGTCGCACAGATTTTAGCCGTCGTCTTTTTAGTTTCGGGAATCAAATCAACCACCGACATTCCGGCGAAATTGCAGGCGCAGTTTGCCGCCAACCCGAATCAATACGTCGTCGCCGGCAAAGAAATCGCGTCGCGGCAGGGACTTTCGGCACAGGAATTTTCCGCGCTGACACCGACGCAGTTCGATTTGACGGCGAAACAATATCTGCAAGCAAACAGCGCGAAAATGTTCACGAGTCTGAACACCAATCCGGTCGAACTCGCCGGACTTTTAACCGCGCTCGCCGGAACATTTTTTGTGATTTTATTTGCATTCAGAACCGACAAACTCCGCGAACGACTTCCCTCTTTGGATTCGCTCGACGGCTTGATGTATAAAACGGCGTGTCTGGCGTTTGCGGGTTTGGCGATGCTTTTAATCACGGGCGCGATTTGGGCAAACGAATCATGGGGCAGACCTTGGGGTTTCGATTCCAAAGAAACCGGCGCGTTAATCGCGTGGCTGACTTACGCCGGATTCTTGCACACCCGAATCTCACGCGGTTGGACGGGACGCAGCTCGGCATATTTCGCCATCGTCGCGTTTCTGTTCGTAATTTTTACATATTTGGGCGTGAGTTATTTGCTGCCCGGACTGCACAGCTACGCATAACATTTATCATTTATCATTTACCATTTAACATCTGGTGGGCGATAAATGATAAATGATAAATGATAAATGAAAAACAGTATTACATTAGGCATCGTCGGTTTGGTGGTCGGCTTGTTCATCGGATTTCTCGTCGCCAATAAAATCAACAAAGATGCGCCGACGACGGTTATTTCCCAAACTCAAACCAATGCGCCGACGGCGGCAAATCCGCAAGTTCAAAACATCGTCGTCAAAGACCAGCCGAACGGCGGCGGAATGCTGCCGGACGTTTCCGCCGCCATAGATAAAGCGAAAAACGAACCGAACGATTTCGACGCTCAAGTGGCGGCGGGCGATTTGTATCTAAAGATTCAGGGTTTTGACAAAGCCGTCGCTTTTTACGAAGCGGCGAATAAAATCAAACCGGAAGATTACGATTTGATCGTTAAAATCGGCAACACATATTTTGACGCGCGGCAATTTGAAAAGGCGGAGAAATGGTACGAACAGGCTTTGGCGAAAAAGCCTGCCGACATCAATGTCCGTACGGATTTGGGAATCACTTTCGTCGAACGCACCGCGCCCGATTACGACCGCGCCATCAAAGAATTTCAGACTTCCCTGCAAACCAATCCGAAACACGAACCGACGCTCTACAATCTCGGCATCGCTTATTCCAAAAAAGGCAATAAGGAAGAAGCCGGAAAAATTTTGACTCAGTTGGAAACGATCAATCCGAACAGTTCGCTGGTCGGCAGACTGCGACAGGCGATTAACGGTTAAAATTGAATTAAAAGTTTTGAGTCCCGCCTTCAGGCGGCTTCCTCCAAATGGAAAGCCGCCTGAAGGCGGGACTCAAAACTTTTCTGATACATCTTTACTTTCGCTCGATTTTCAAGCGCGTTTCCATTTTTAATTTATTCGTTTTTTCCCGTGTCGAAACGGCGAGGCGAACGCCGCGTTCTTCGCGCTCGCCTTTGTCAACCGAACCGGGACGACCCGGCGCGGTTAGAAAATTTTTCTCGATTTTCGCGTCGAAAGTTTTCGGCGCAACAATTTCCGCTGATAGAGAAGTTCCCGTCAACTCGAAAATAAATTTGCCGTCAGAGAGTTTTTCAATCGTATTATCGGCGTGAAAAAAAGCCGTGATCGTTTGCGGCGCGTTCGTTTCGACTTCATCTTTAATGACGAAACTGTTCGGGGCAGTAAATTCAAATTGCCTGACGAATCGTTTCACGCCGAGTTCCGGCTCATACGCCGCCGTTATGTCCGCCGTAATCGAGACTTTTTGCCTGTCCATTTTCACATCAGTCAGACGAATTGAGTTCAAGCGGTCATAAGAAATTTCGGCGAAGGCATCGTGTCCTTTGCCTTCTCTGCCCTGACCTTTGCCGTCGAAAACGAGCGTGTTGTGATGCTCGGTCAGAGGAACGCCCGCGTAGCCGGAATCGCCGGTCAGATATTTTTTATTCGACCAAATAATAAAAGAACCCGCGTCCGGGTGCGCGTGTCCGCTCGACAAACGCCAATCGGGAAATTGTTTGACTTTTTCATTCGTCGCGTGTCCTTCCGGCGGTCCGGCTTTGAACGAAAACGCGGTCGCGTCGTCGTTCCACGAATCGCGCCAATAGACGACATCGTGATCTTTGAAATAATGCCATTTTTCCTGGCTTTCAATCGGAACTGATTTTATATTTCGGTTGTGCCAGATAAACGTCCAAATCTCTTCGGCGTTGACCTGTCCTTTCGATTTCAGCCAATCGGCAACGCCCTGCGCTTCGCCGTTCTGATAGCGGTTGGCGAGATTGTAAAGAATGTTGTAATTCGTGCGAAATTTTCCGTTGATGCGCTCGCGCTCATAATCGTCGCCTTTGCGCGAACGGGTTACGTTCCCGGCATAGATGTCGCCGTAATCAAAGTTAAATTCGCCTCCCGGCAGAGTCGCGTGCGCGACGTATTTATGCGCCATTTTCAATCCGGGCGTGGTTTCGTAAAGATTCTCGCCGGTCGCGTGCAGATGCGCGTCCATATAATGCGCGAGCCACGGCGTGGAAAAAATCCAGTATTCCATTCCCTCGTAGTAATAACCGTCTTCAGAATAAGTCGCCAAAACGCGGTCGAAAATCGCACGGGAAATCGCCGCCCATTCTTTGGCTTCGGGCGTTTCGCCTTCCAGCGCGTAAGCCGCAACCGCCAGACCGGAAATCGGGATGAACGTATGATTTTGCGAATAAGCGTAAGTTTTCCCGTTTTTCGGTTTGAAGAAATCGGCTAAAATTTTCGCCTGCTTGACGAGTTTCGCTTTATATTTTTCGCGCTCCTGCGGAGTGAAATCGTTATAGAGCAAATCGTAACCCCAACCCATTCCGTAAAGCAGATGTCCGGCGGCTAAATCCACATTCGGCTTGTTATACGAATAACCCCAAACATCGTAGGAAACCGCCGCGTCCAGATATTTTTTCGCCGCGTCCAGATATTTTTTATCGCCCGTCATTTTGTAAATAAATGCGGCTTCGGCGATTCCCAAACCGACTTCATTTTGGACGCGCCTTTCTTCGGCAGGTGGTTTCGGCGGCTCGACGTTCAGAGCGCGAACACGCGAAATCGCCGTCTGCCAGAGTTCCGGCTCGGCTTTCATTTTCACTTTGAGTGCGTCTAATTCGCCCTGCGTTAAAAAAACGCGCGGGTGAACGCCTTCGAGTTCCTTTTTCAAACTCGAAGTTTTCGTCTTCATCAAATCAAAAAGCGGATGCTCGCCTTTTAATTTCGCGTTCGCCGATTTCTCGGCGGCGAGTTCCTGTTTGTCCTGCGCGAACGCGCCGAACGGCAGCGCGAGCAGAACGATAAAAATTGTAGATGTTATTTTTTTCAACATTATAAAACTATTCCCTTTGATAATTTTTATTACTGGCTTTTTACGGCAAAGGCTCGACGACTAAATTATTTAAGTTTTCGTTGACCGTAACGATTTGCGAAGCGAATTGGTAACGGTTTGAATGCGCCGATAAAATATACGCTTGCCCGGATTCAACGTCGGCGAAACTGAAATAACCGCGCAGATTCGGACGGACGGAGATGACCGTGCCGTCTTGAGCGGTCAATGTAATGAAGACTCTCGCTCCGAATAATTTGTCGGTTATGACTCTGCCGGAGACTGTCGCCGCTGCCGCCGTCGGAGCGAGATTCGCACTGCTCGCTACATTCAAATCAGAATTCAGACTTGAAATCGCAATCGAACCCGGATTGAAAATATAATTCGGCTTGGAAAACGTCAGCGTGTAATTTTCGTTCGGCACGACATCGGTGATATTGAAATATCCGCCCGCGTCAGTCGTCGTGGTCGCCGTTCCGGTCGCCGCGATAAACGCCTGCGCCGTGTTCGTCAAGGCGACGCTGACACCGCCGATGCCCAGTCCGTTGCTGCCGACGACGCGCCCGGAAATCGAATTGTCAGCCGCGTTCAATCCGGCATTCGTCGTCGTCAAAGGCAGACGCGGCGCGGCGAACGCGCCGAATTCGTCCGCGCCAATATCGTGCAGCGCGTCGCGGGTTTGTCCTTCAAAATCTTCGGTGATAAATGAATAATTATTCGCCGAAGCATCAATCGCCGGACTGCCCGCGCCGAGTTTCTGCAAATTATTTTCGGTAACGAAAAGCGGATTGACGACTCTGATTTGCGCGTCGGTCGCCGTCATTCCGACGGTCGCCGTGCCGGTCGGGAAAGCGATGTTACCCGCAAAAGTCGAAGTAATCGGCGCGGTGAAAATTCGATAAAGCGGATTGGTCGAGCCGACGACGATGTTGTCGGCGAAAGTAATATCGCGCGGCGCGAGCGTGTAGCTGCCGCCGATTTCGATGTTGAAAAGATTATTGACGAGCGTATTATTGGCAATCAAAATGCGTTGCGGACGATAATGTTTCGATTGATCCGCGCCGGGAAGTTCCGCGCCGTCAGCATCGCCGTTGGTGATGGAAATCGCGCTGTAATTTCCCGTCGAATCCGAGGCGGTCAAACCTTCAAAATAATTATTGTAGATTTTATGGTCGTTGCCGTAAGCGCGAATTCCGCCCGTGTCGGCGACGTTTTCGCCTAAAAAGAAATTCCCATACATCGAATTTCGATTGCCCTGCCGCGTCGTCAACGCGCCTTTCGAGCGGCGAAAAGTGTTGTAACGGGCGATATTGTCGTTCGTTTTGATCGAAACGATTTCCGGGTCGCCGTCGCATTGTTCAAATAAATTATATTCGACAATCGTGTCGCCGTTCGAGAGCGAAACGCTGCTGTCGCCGAGCCGGATCGCTTCTTTTTCGTTCGCGGCGCGTGGTCCGAGATTGAAAAAATAATTGTGGTCAATCAAATCATACTGCGAAACCTGCCCGTTATCGCCGACCAGTGTAATAAAATTTCCGAGCGTGAATTTATTCTTAAAATCGTTGTGGTCAATCCGATTATGATTGCTTTCGCCCGCTCCCATCGAAATCCAATCGAGATCGGTCAAGCCGGTTTCGTTGAATTCAAACGAATTGCGCGTCAAACGATTAAACTCCGTGCCGCGCATTTTGATATTCATCGAAAGCGTAAATCTGAAATCCTTGATCGTTACATAATCGGTGCGGTCGAGTTCGAATAACCCACTGTTGAAAATCGCGCCGAGCGGATTTTGCGCTCTGACGACAATCGGTTTTTCCGCCG
>CAXTKJ010000047.1:0-9711 GCA_964244835.1 uncultured Pyrinomonadaceae bacterium | reverse complement strand
GTTCCGTAGCGGCGGCGCATTTTGATTCCGGCATAATTTCCGTCGGCAAGAATTATTTCGTCGCCCGCCACGGCAATACTAAACGCGCTCACCAACTGAGTTTGATTGGAAACATTCACGACTACTCCGAGTCGCGGATTAGCATTTCGCGGACCGGAATTCGCGCTTTCGCCCGCCGCGTTGACGGCTGAAATGCGGTAGTAATAAACCGTGCCGTTCGTTAATCCGGTGTCGGTGTATTCGGCTGCCGTTACATTAGTCGCAACAGTCGTGTAAGTTCCGCTGCTCGCCAGACTGCGTTTGACGTTGTAATAAGCGACCGTTCCCGTTGACGCGACCCAGTAAATTCGCGCTTCGCCGTTGCCCGACGCGGATTCGACCGAACCCGGAACGCCCGGAATCGCCAAAGTCGCCGTCGCGCCCGCCTGATTTGAATTCGGACTTTCGCCCGCCGCATTGTTCGCCGTAACGACGTAATAATACGGCGTTCCGTTCGTAACCGTCGTGTCGGTGTAATTTAACGTCGTGATATTTGCCGCGATTGTTTGATATGCGCCGCCGTCGGTCGTGCTTCTTTTGACGTTATAACTCGCCGCGCCGTTGGAAGCCGTCCACGTCAAACCGATCTGCGAACTGCCGCCCGTCGCCGCGAGATTCGCCGGCGCGGTCGGCAGCGTCGAAAAATCGTCAACCGTTAAATCGTCATAAAAAGTGTCGCCCGTATTATAAAATCCGACTTTTCCCGCCGCGTAATCGGCATCGGTCGTATCTATTCGGAGAACGTCGTCCACATAACCTTTAATGCTGCTGCCGTTGACTTCGAGCGTCAATTTATAATAAACGCCCGCCGAAATCGGAATCGAAACCGCCTGCAACACGCTATTTCCGGCGGCGGTGCGTTTATTCAATTCGATAACCTTCGTGCCGCCCGTCGAAGTGGTTCGCAAGTAAAGTGAATAATAACTGCTCGTCGTGGTAAAACGGGCGATAATGCCGTGCCGAAAACCGAGCGCAAAGGCTTTGACCCGCGCCGAAACTTTGTAATTCGTCCACGCCGGATTGCCGTTTGAAATTATGTTCGTCGTCGCCGAAGTCTGCCGCGCCACCTGCGTCCCATCATTGATAATCGCCCAAATCGCCGTGCTGCTGTTGTGATTGACCCAACTGCCCGCCGGAAACGGCGCGGCGGTCGAATAGCTTTCAAAATCGTCCGTCAGCAAAGTCGCCTGCGGCGCGACCGAAGTTTCGCCGGACTTGGCAGTTTGCGCCGCCGTCGAAAGAACACTGCCTGCCGTCGGCAGCAGCCAAAAAATAAGCGTCATCAAGAAAAGCGTCGTTTTTTTCATTTCAATTTTCTCCGTTTGCCAGCGGTTTTCGCTCGTAATTTATTTCAGATATTTCGCCAAAAAATTCACCATATCGCCCGTTACGTTCTGCCCGTCGTCTTTGTGGCGCAGTTTGCATTCGATTTTCAGTTTGTCCATTTCTTCCTTCAAAACCGCGCCGAAACCGGGATGATGAATCGCTTCGCTCGTCGTTGATTTTTCGTTCAAAGGCACATTCGGAATGCTGTAAAACGCCCACACCGGCGGATCGTCTTTGGTCAGATAAGTCAGCGGCGAAATCTCTTTGTAAAGCTGTAAAGCCTTCGGCGAAGTCATTTCTTCCTTTTTCAAACCGAACATTTTGCCGTTGGAATAGCTGTTATACTGCGTGGCGAGAACGCCGACGTATTTCGTTACGACTTCCGGCACGAGCGTCGTCTGCGCCGACGAAACCGCCATCGCTCTGAGCCGCGTTGATTCGCGCAAAACCGGATCGGCGTTGTTTTTGTCCGCCAAATCGTCGTGAAAACCGAGCCACAGCGCAGTCATTCCGCCCGCCGAACCGCCCGTCGCGCCGACTCGTTTCGGATCAATATTGAAATCTTTGGCGTGATACCGCGCAAACTGAATCGCCCGCGCACAATCCATATAATGCTGCGGAAAAACGGCTTCGCCCGTTAAGCGATAATTGATCGCCATCACCGCAAAACCGGCTTCGAGCATTTTTTCAAGCTGGTTCGCCGAGAGTTTTTCCTTCGTTCCCGAAGCCAGACCGCCGCCGTGAATAAAGACCACGAGCGCGGTCGGCTTTTTCGATTTCGGTTTCCATAAATCAAAAGTATTTGCCGCAAACTCGCCGTATTTGCCGTCGGCAATGTCGGGTTTTGGTTTGGCGATTTCCGCTTTTTTCGCTTCCGCTTCGTCCTGCGCGAAACCGGCAATCGCCATCGTTAAAACTAAAAATAAAACGGTGATAATTTTTTTCGACATAAAAATTCAAACCTCTATTTCAGATATTTCAGTAAAAATGCCGTCATATCGCCGTTGACGTTCTGCCCGTCGTCCTTGTGGCGCAGTTTGCATTCGATTTTCACTTTGTCCATTCCCTCTTTCAGAACCACGCCGAAATTCGGATGGTGAATAGCGTCGCTCGTCGTTGATTTATCGGTCAGCGGTGCTTTTGAAACGCTGTAAAACGCCCAGACCGGCGGATCGTCTTTCGTCAAATAATGAAGCGGCGAGGCTTCCGCGAAAAGTTTGGCGGCTTTCGGTGTGTTCAGTTCATCGGCTTTCAGTCCGAAAAATTTGCCGCTGAAAGTGCTGTGTTTCATCGCCGCCGCGCCGATTCTAGTGCGAACGATTTCCGGTTCGACAGTCGTTTGCGCCGAAAAAACCGCCATCGCTTTTAGTCGGGTTGATTCGCGCAAAACCGGATCGGCGTTTCCTGTGTCAGCCAAATCGTCGTGAAACCCGATCCACAGCGAAGTGATGCCGCCCGCCGAACTGCCGGTCGCGCCGACTAATTTCGGGTCAATGTTGAAATCTTTGGCGTGGAAACGCGCAAACTGAATCGCCCGCGCACAATCCAAATAATTGTCGGGAAAACTCGCGGCGGGAAACAGTCGGTAATTGATCGCCATTACCGCGATGCCGTTTTTCAGCAATTCGTTCAGCAGATTCGTCGAAAGTTTCTCCTTGCTGCCGTTAATAAAGCCGCCGCCGTGAATATAAACGACGAGCGCGGTCGGCTTTTTCGATTTCGGTTTCCACAAATCGAAAACATTGCGGTCGAATTTCCCGTATTTGCCGTCGGCAATGTCGGGTTTCGGTTTGGCTGTCTCATCTTTTTTCGCGGCGGTTTCATCCTGTGCGAAGCCAGCAGCCGCCATCATTAAAACTAAAAACAAAACCGCGATAATTCTTTTCGACATAAAATTTCACCTGCAAATTCCAAAAACAATCTTCACTTTTGCCTTTTATCTTTTTACTTTTGCCTTTATTCCGCCTTGCCTTCCTTCAAAAATTTCTCGATCAAACTGTTAATTCGGTCGGTCTGCTCAATCGAATTCGCGTGTCCCATTTCCAAACCGAGCAATAAAGTTTTCGGCGCGGAAATCGAGTTGTAAGCCGCGTAGGAAGAAGTCGGCGGCACGACTTCATCGTTGTAGCCCCACGAATAAATTCCGGGAACTTTTAACCGTTTGGCGAAATTTACCGTGTCGTAATAACTCAAAGTTTCGAGTTTTTCCTTCGTCCGGTATTTCGCTTCTTTGTAGTTCTGAAACCAACCGCCGGCGCGTCCGAAATCGTAGCCGGTCATATCCGATAGAGCCGGATAAAACGCCGCCAAAACTTTCACCCGCGAATCCAGAGCCGCCGTCATTATTGACAACGCGCCGCCCTGACTGCCGCCGTAGACCGCCAGATTTTTGCCGTCAAACTGCGGCAGACCCGTCAAAAAATCGTTCGCCCGCAGACAGCCTAAAAACACGCGGCGGTAATAATAATCTTCTTTGTTGTCGAGGTTGTAAGTCATATAACGATTGAGCGAACCGGCGCGTAAATCGTCGTAAACCGACATCGGCAGATTGACCGGCAAACCGTGAATCCCGATTTGCAGCGTGATAATTCCTTTCTCGGCGAGCGTGATAAATCCGGCGTAAGGTCGCACGCCCGCGCCCGGAACATTCAGCAGCGCGGGAAATTTCTGATTCGGATTCGTCATTTTCGGCATCGCCAAAATCCCGTAAATGCGCGAAAACTTGCTGATTCCCGTGCCGACGTTCTGGAAACTGACGTGATAAACGTCAACTTTTGAAGTTCCGTAACTCGGCAGCAGTTCCATCTTCGGGTCAATCGGTAAAGCGGCGAGTTTTGCTTTGCCGTCGTCCCAAAACTTATCGAAATCCGCCGGTTCGGAAACGGTCGGTTTGATTAAATCGGGACGAAATGCCGCCGTTCCCAAACCTTTATAAGTCGTGCCGTTTTTTTCCATCGTTACGACACAGCGCAGAAATCCCGGCTCTTTCAGCGTTCCGGCTTCAATCGTCAAAGTCTGCGCCGTCGTCGTTACCGATTTTTCCAGACGCGGCGGCAATGCTTCGAGTCCGCACGAATACTTGATCGGCAGTCCTGCAACCTGCCGGTTATTCAAAGTAACGGCGACGGCGAATTTCGCCGTTTGATTCAATTCGTAAGTCCAATCGTCGCGGTCGGGCGCGACGCGAATTTGATACGTTCCCAAACTTTCCTGCGCGAAAATTTGAAAACACGCCGGTAAAAGAAAAAGAACCGGCAATAGAAAAAGTCGTTTGAACATAAAATTTTAATTTCAAAGGCGAAAATAAATCCGCCTTTGAAATTTTCGCTTTATCGGATTAGAAAATTATCTTGATCGCAAACTGCATTTCCCGCGCTTCGTTCGAGGTCAAACGCGGTCGTCCGACATCGGACTGGCTTAATTCGGACAGCGAAATCGCCGGAGTTATTACCGCCGGCGTTACACCGTTCACCGTCGTTCCCGCAGTAATTGACTGGTTGATGTTTTGCGGCAGAATAAAGCCCGGAACCTGGTAATTCGGGCGATTGAACGCATTGAAAACCTCCCACCGCAGCTGCACTCTGGCTTTTTCCGTCAAACGAATGCTCTTGAATAACGATACGTCGAAGTTTTTGAAATCCGGTCCGATCAGGATATTGCGTCCGGCGTTACCGTATAAATTCGGTCTTTCCGGCGTAACTCGCGGTCGGGCGAAAGCATACGGATTGAAAAGCAAACCTTCGGGAATATCCTGATACGGATCGCCGACTAAATCGGGTCTGCCGTTTGCCGTGTCAACCGTGCTGAAAATCGGCGTGAACGGACGACCGGAAAGAATCGTGGCGATACCGTTCAACTGCCAGCCGCCGAGCAGCGTCTGGGCGATTCCGCGTGATTTACCGAAGAATGTTTGCCCGCGTCCGAACGGTAAATCATAGTTGAAGCTGCCCGAAAACTGGTGCGTCCGGTGATAGTCAGCCAACGCCCATTCGTTTCTGAAGTCCTGCGTATTTTGCGGATTGCGCTGTGCGCCGGTCGTCGAGTTATTGGTGTTCGAGTTTTGATCCATCGCTTTTCCGAACGTATATGACGCAAGCAGCGTCAAACCGTTTCTCGAACGACGGCGAATCGAAGTTTGCAGCGCATTATAATTGGAATTTACGCCCTGAATCTGATAAGTAATATCGCCGAGTGTCGGATTGGTCGCGGCGAAAGGTCGGGTTCCCGTCGTCGGCGTGTAAAGAACGAAATTTGAACCGTTGGGAAGCGTCAAATTCTGTGAAGTTACCTGCCCGGTGGGTAAAACAGGATTCAGGTTGTAACGGATTCCCAAAAATCTCCCCTGCGAACCGACGTAGCCGATTTCGACGGCTAAATCTTTGGTCAATTCACGCTCAAACGTCAGATTGTACTGGTAAATTTCCGGTGTCCGCGAGTCGGTCGGAATTCCCTGCGGTGTCGTCAAACCCTGCAAAGTGGCTGCCGCTCCGGTATCCGGGAACGGGCTGTTCAATGAAAGCAGCAAAAGATTTGCCGAGTTGCGACTGTATTGCTGGCGAAACAGATACGGATAATTATTCGCCAGCTGCTGCCGCGCCGGATTGATGGTTTCCGTGCTGTAGAAAATTCCCGCGCCGCCGCGAATCACGGTTTTGCCGTCGTTAAAAGGCTGGAACGCGAAACCGAAACGCGGCGCGAGATTGTTTTTATCGGGCTTTACCAGACTGTCCGGCAATCCGAGCGATGCCGCATCACGGCAAACTAATCCCGTCGCATCACGAATCTCGCCGCCCGCGCAGACACTGATGCCGAGTTCGGGAATAAAATTCGACAGCCGGTTGTCTTTCTCCGACAAAAACGGCGTGTAATCGTAACGCACACCCAGATTCAAAGTCAGCCACGGTTTGACGCGCCAATTATCCTGCACGAAAAAGCCGTATTGCCACGCCGACAAATCAGCCGCCGTCGCGCCGATTTGCCGCTGCGTCGAATCGGGCAGACCGTAGAGGAAATCGGCGAACGAATAAAATCCGGTAGTCGCCGTATTCGACGGATTCGTGTTGCGCCCGCGAAAGCGGAAATCGCCGCGCACGTTGCGAATGTCGTTTTCGATATAATTCGGGCGCACGATGTCCGTGCCGACTTTAATATTGTGATTGCCTGCCACAATCGTCAGCGCGTCGTAAATCTGCAAATTTTTGAAGATGTAATTAAACGGCGTGTTCGCGCTGTCGCCGGTGTCGGGAAAGCCGTCAATCCGAATCGCCGGATAACCCTGAAGTTCCGGCAGTTGTCCGGTCGGCAGTCCGGGAATACCGAGCTGCCCGATATAATCGGTGTCGCTGTTTTCGTTCACGGTTTTATTATCCTGATCGAGATAACCGAAACGAAATTCGTTGATAATGTTCGATGAAAAAGTTTGCGTGTCGCCGACGGCATACGAATACTGCCGGAAAGCGACATCTCTGCCGAAGCCGATGTAATTGATTCTGCCCGGCTGAGTCGGCGTGTAGCGGTTCGGATTGTCGGTGGCAAAGCGAAAATAGATGTTATTTTTGTCGGTAATTTTATGGTCGATTTTCGCCGAAAAAAGATTGCGCTGAACATTGCCGACCGTCGAAAAACGATAGCCCGTCAATCCGGTATTCGCTCGCGGCAGACGGTTTAAAATCTGCAAAGAAATCGGGCTTGCCGGAACGATATTCGGAAATAAAGGATTGACCGTCAGCGGAATGACGTTTAACACCGGGCATTCCACTCTGGTTCCGACTCCGGTCGTCGGATTTCTTGAAATACAGGTAACGCGGTTTAGATCGTCGTTACAAGGATTTGTGGTCGAAGTATTCACCGCCGATCCGGGAACGCAGGTGCCGGGAATGGTGGTTCTGACTTCCCGCAAAGCACTAAAATTACCGTTCGCCCAATTCGTGTTCGGCGCGATTGAACTTGCCGATGCCGAGCGGATTTCCAGCGTTCTTTCAAAGCTCGCAAAAAAGAACGTGCGGTCTTTCCCGCTGTTGAAAACCGGACCGCCTTCGCCGAAGTTCAAAAACGGCAAAGGTCCGCCGATAGTGCCGCCGAACTGATTGCGGCGCAGGATTTTATCTTCGTCCGGCGGCGCGAAAGTGTTGACGGCATCGAAGGCGTTGTTGCGAATAAATTCAAAAGCCGTTCCCGAATAGCGATTCGTGCCGGATTTCGAGATAACGCTGATTTGCGCTCCGGCGAGTCTGCCGAATTCGGCGGAATAAGTCGAAGTCGAAACTTTGAATTCCTGAATCGAATCAACCGACGTATTGACCCCGACCGAGCCGTTTCGATCCGAACGGTTGGTGGTGCCGTCGAGAATAAAATTCGTCGAATCGGTGCGCGTTCCCGCCGCCGCCAAGCCCTGCCCCTGATCGTCGTCGGTCGGACGCTGGTAAATTCCCGGCACGAGTTTCGCCAGATCGGTAAAGTCGCGCCCGTTGAGCGGCAAATCCTGCACCTGTTTCTGCACGATGACTTCGCCTTTTTCGGGCGAATCGGTATTGATCACGGCGGGTTCGGCGTTGACCGTAACCGTCTCGCTGACGCTGCCGGCTTCGAGCGAAATGTTCACGCGGACGGTCGTGTCGGTCGTCAGATTAACGATGTCGCTGACGGCGGTTTTGAAGTTCGCCGCCGAAACTTTTATCGTATAATCGCCCGGCGGAAGCTGCGGCACGATATAAATGCCGTCGTCGTTCGTCGTCGTCGTCTGTTCACGATTCGTGCCGTTCTGCGTAACCAGCACTTCCGCGCCCGCGACGTTCGCGCCGTTGCTGTCGGTTACGTTTCCCGTAACGGTCGCGTTTAAAGTCTGCGCCGGAATACTCGACGCTAAAAAAATCAGACACAAAATCAGACCGGCAAATTTGGCTGATTTCAGATTTGTTTTATTCATTATTATTCTCCTAAAAAAAAGTTAGTCCATCAGCATTCCGCCGTTGATTTCGATTGTTTCGCCGCACAAGTAGGAAGCGGCATCAGACGCTAAAAACGCGATGACTTGGGCAACTTCCCTGCTTTTACCGACTCTGCCCATCGGGATAATGTTGTTCGCAAAATTCGCCATCGCTTCGGGTGTCGAAAAGGTTTCGTGAAACGGCGTGTCAATCACTCCCGGCGACACGCCGTTGACGCGGATTCCCTGATTAGCAAATTCTTTCGCCAAACCTTTATTCATCGTCAGCATCGCGGCTTTTGCTGCCGAGTAATGAATCGAACCCGGCGCACCGCCGTTGCGTCCGGCAATGGACGTAACATTAATAATCACGCCCGCGCCTTTTTCCAGCATTTTCGGAATGACGGCTTGCGCGGCGA
Organism: uncultured Pyrinomonadaceae bacterium; assembly: GCA_964244835.1. Classification (GTDB taxonomy): domain Bacteria; phylum Acidobacteriota; class Blastocatellia; order Pyrinomonadales; family Pyrinomonadaceae. The sequence goes on along the minus strand of CAXTKJ010000047.1, from coordinate 1,002 downwards.
AAAACGCCGATTTGACGTTCAGGGCGAAAACTTCGTCCCAACGCTCTTCGGTCAGTTCGGCGGTTTTCAATCTTTCGACCAATGAACCGGCGTTGTTGACCAAAATATCAATCGCGCCCAGGTTTTCTTCGACTTCTTTTACCATCCGTTCGATTTCGGAATTTTTGGTAACATCGGCTTGCACTGCCAACGCTCTTGCGCCGGTCATTTCAACCGTTTCGGTCGCGCCGCCATCCGCGCCGCTCGCCATTCCGCGCCCGATTTGTCCGCCCGCAATCGCCGCGACCGCCGCGTCCGCGCCTTCCCTGTTTTTCAAATAACTGACGGCGACCTTCGCGCCGCACTCGCCGAAAAATTCCGCCGTCGCCCGCCCGATGCCGCTTGACGCGCCGGTAACGAGAACGACTTTGCCTGTGAAATCAAAAAAATTCTGCATATTTTATTTTTCTCCAAATCTGAAATTATTTTTTAATTTTCCTGTCAGAACCGCCTGCGTGAGCGGGCGGGTTAATTGCAGCAGTAGCCCGCCCGCTCACGCAGGCGGTTCTGACAAATTAACCGTTTCTAACGTATGAAACTTTTTGAATTTTGCCCGCCAGCGCGAACAAAACAATCGTGCCGATGGGCGCGAGTAAACCCGCCGCGACTAAAATCGGCGTGTATGAAAAATTGTCCACGACCCATCCGGTCGTGTATGTAAAAATGATCGAACCGATGCCCGCGCCCATTCCGCCCAAACCGGCGATTGAACCGACTGCCGACTTCGGAAAAAAGTCTGACGGCAGCGTCTGGACGTTGTTGATCCAAACCTGAAAACCGAATAGCACGACGCTAATCATTGCCAATGCAATAATCGAATCGTCGGTGTAAGCCGCAACGATTCCGGCGGGCATCAAAAGGCACGACACGCCGATAATCGCTTTTCTGGCTTTATCAACCGACCAACCGCGACCGATCAAAAATTTAGCGAGCCAGCCGCCGAACAAACTCCCAAAACCAGCG
>CAXTKJ010000046.1:37936-40352 GCA_964244835.1 uncultured Pyrinomonadaceae bacterium | reverse complement strand
ACTGGCGGACGAGCCGTCCGCGCTCCATTGATTAAATAATTTTGTCCCGTTACTTTAAATAATAAAATGAGCAAAGAAAAATCTCTGGTTCTCGATTTGAGCGAAGTCAGCGCGGACGACGTGGCGATTGTCGGCGGCAAATGCGCGAGTTTGGGCGAGCTGTTCCGCGAACTGACCGCGCAGGGCGTAAAAGCGGTTGACGGATTTTCGACGACGAGCGAAGCCTATCACGCCTTGCTTGAAACCGACGGTTTGCGGAAAAGACTGCAAAAACTTTTGAAAGATTTAGACGTTGACGATTTGGACGAACTCGCCCGCGTCGGCGCGGAAGCCCGCCGTTTGATGCTCGAAACGCCGTTTCCGAAAGCGGTCGAAACGGCGATTTTGAAATCTTACGTGAGATTGTGCGAGCGCGTCGGCAAGAAAACGTGCGAAGTTGCGGTTCGTTCGAGCGCGACCGCCGAAGATTTGCCCGACGCTTCGTTTGCCGGACAGCAGGACACAATTTTGAATGTTCTCGGCGAAAAAAGGTTAATCGAAGCGTGTCATCAATGTTATGCGTCCTTGTGGACTGACCGAGCGATTTCATATCGCACGGCGAAGGGCTTCGATCATTTCGATGTCGCTTTATCAATCGGCATTCAGCCGATGGTGCGCTCGGACATCGCCTGTTCGGGCGTGATGTTCACGCTCGACACCGAAAGCGGTTTTCGTGAAGCCGTCGTTATCAACGGCGCGTGGGGCTTAGGTGAAGCTGTTGTACAGGGAATGGCAACACCCGACGAATGGGTGATTTTCAAACCGACTTTGAAATTAGGTTTCCGTCCGATTGTTACGCGCAAGATGGGCGTGAAAGAAGTGAAAATGGTTTTCGCCGACGACGGCATCGGAACGCAGGTTAAAGAAGTCGTCGCGTCGCAGCGCAACCGTTTTTGTCTCGCCGGATTTGAAGTTTTGCAGTTGGCGGATTGGGCTTGCAAAATCGAAGACCATTACTCGATGCGCGCCGGCAAACATCAGCCGATGGACATCGAATGGGCGAAGGACGGCATTACCGGCGAGCTTTTTATTTTGCAGGCTCGACCGGAAACCGTTCACACTCAAAAGGAACAGAACTTCGTCGAAACCTATAAGCTGAGTTCAAATCACGGTGCGCCGCTCGTTACGGGCGTGGCGGTCGGCGAAAAAATCTCGCACGGCAAAGTTCACATTTTGTTAAATCCCGATAAATTAAAGGATTTTCAGGCGGGCGATATTCTGGTTACTTCGATGACCGATCCGGCGTGGGAGCCGATTATGAAACGCGCTTCGGCGATTGTCACGGATCGCGGCGGCAGAACTTGCCACAGCGCGATTATTTCGCGTGAACTCGGACTTCCCTGCATCGTCGGCACGGGCAATGCGACGGAAATCCTGAAATCCGGCACGAACGCGACCGTCTCGTGCGCCGAAGGCGAGCGCGGCAATATCTATTATGGCACGGTTGATTTTGAAATTGACAAACGCTTTATCACCGACGAAGAACGCCCCGAAACGCAGGTGATGATGAACGTCGGCGACCCCGACCGCGCTTTCGCCGCCTCGATTTATCCGAACGACGGCGTTGGTTTGGCACGGCTCGAATTTATCATCAATAACCATATCGGCATTCATCCGATGGCTCTCGTAAATTATCCGAATTTGAAAAAACGCGAAGATATTGACATCATCTCGAAAAAAATCGGTGAAGAAGACCCGAAGGAATTTTTTGTCAGAAGTTTATCGGAAGGCATCGCCAAAATCGCGGCGGCGTTTTATCCGAAACCCGTGATCGTGCGAATGTCCGATTTCAAATCGAACGAATACGCCCGTTTGATCGGCGGTTTGGAATACGAACCGATTGAAGAAAATCCGATGATCGGTTTTCGCGGCGCGTCGCGCTATTACGACGACCGCTACAAAGCCGGTTTCCGTCTGGAATGTCTGGCGATGCAGCGCGTCCGCGAAGATATGGGTTTGATTAACGTCAAAGCGATGATTCCCTTCTGCCGCACGGTCGAAGAAGGCGAAAAGGTCATTGCGCTGATGAGGGAATTCGGTTTGCCGCAAGGCGAAAACGATCTGGAAATCTACGCGATGTGCGAGCTTCCGGCAAACGTCGTTTTCGCCGACGAATTTCTGCAAATCTTTGACGGATATTCCATTGGCTCGAACGATTTGACGCAGTTGGCTTTGGGATTAGACCGCGATTCGGAGATGGTCGCGCACCTGTTCGACGAGCGCAACGGCGCGGTCGAGAAAATGGTCGCAATGGCAATCGAAGCCGCCCAACGCTGCGGCAAAAAAATCGGCATCTGCGGGCAAGCCCCGTCGGATTACCCGGAATTCGCCAAATTTTTAGTCGAAAAGGGCATCAATTCGATTTCCCTCAATCCCG
>CAXTKJ010000046.1:11462-37926 GCA_964244835.1 uncultured Pyrinomonadaceae bacterium | reverse complement strand
ACGGTGATTCAGACGACGCATACGATTTTGGAAACCGAAAAGGAACTGAGAATGTCAGAACCGCCTGCGTGAGCGGGCGGGTGATGTTTAAGGCAAAAGGTAAAAGGTAAAAGGCAAAATGCTCGAATCTAACTTTCCTTTTTACTTTTACCTTTTACCTTGCGAAGCAACCCGCCCGCTCACGCAGGCGGTTCTGACAGACTTTATCTATTTGTGATAATCTTTTGCCATATATTTTTGAAATTATAAACGGAGAAATTATGCAGGAAATTACCGCTACTGAATTAAAAGAAAGAATGGACCAAGGCGACGTGCAGTTGATTGACGTGCGCCAGCCCGACGAATTCGCCTTCGCCAAAATCGAAGGCGCGAAACTGATTCCGCTCGGCGAAATCGTCAAACGAATGGACGAACTCGACGATTCAAAAGAATTAGTCCTCCAATGCAAAGCCGGCGGACGCAGCGCACACGCCATCCAATTTCTAACCCAAGCCGGCTACCAAGGCGCAATGGTCAACCTGAAAGGCGGCATCACCGCGTGGTCGAACGATGTTGACCCGAAAGTTCCGAAGTATTAAAACATCCGCCGGTCTTACCAGCAAAATCTTGCGCGAAATTTAGCGGCGGCTTAATCTATTGAAGTTATGAATACACAGCTTTCTGAAATTTTACAGCTTTCGGTTGCCGAGCGGATTCAGCTTGTCGAAGATATTTGGGACAGCATCGCCGTCGTTCCCGATGCCGTTTCGCTGACCGCCGAACAAGAAGCGGAACTTGAACGCCGCCTTGAAGCCTATCAAACCAATCCGAACGAGGGCATTTCGTGGAACGACCTGAAAACAAAATTGCAAAAGCAGATGTAACCAGACAAATCATCGTTCGTCCCGAAGCCGAAGCGGAAGTTCGACAGGCATTTGAATGGTATCAGGAACAAAGCGCAGGTCTCGGACTCGAATTTCTGCGCTCCGTCGAGGCTTGTCTCTCAGGCATCACGCGAAATCCGTTCGCTTACACAATTATTAAAATCCCGAATGTCAGAAGAGCGATGGTCAGGCGTTTTCCATACGCATTGTTTTATCTGGTTGACGACGAGGCGATAGTCGTCATTGCGGTCTTCAATGTTAAGCGTCAACCGATAGATTGGCTGAGGCGTATATAAACGTCGGATTGCCGAATTATTCCGCGCCGCCTTTCAATAAATTTATTCTTTGATAACACTCAAAAACCGATGTATTATCAACGGCGTTGGTATCAATAATCAATCTGGAGTTCTCCTGTAGCTTTAGTATCGTGAGTAATGAGGTCAACAAATGGAATCAATAAATGCAAGCCAACAACTGCAAATTCTAATAGGAATTCTTGGAGGGCTTATAGGATTTTTTGGCGCACTTATAACTGCCGGTGTCAGTTTGTGGATTACTAAGGTTCATAATCGTAAAAAAGAGCAAAGAGAATTAGCTTTAGAATTGTTTCTTAAATTAATGACGGATGAGTATTTCATTAAAGCACGTCTAATCAGTCAATCCTATTTGCTGCCGGATGGCGCGAAATATATTGCAGTTCTTAAACCTTTTGTTGATAAAACAAAGCAGTACACGGGACTAAAGCCAAAAGTTAATGACATAAGAAATTTTTTAAGTGAAACAGCGAGAACAGAAGAAGATAGAGAAGCAAGATTTTATATCAGAGCTATTACAAATTTCTTCTGGTCAGTCGAGTTAGCTAGAAAGGATGGTTTGATAAAAGAAAATGAAAAACTGTTTTCTAAAGTTTATTCATACTATTGGCATTTTATAATCAAGCCTTATGTTTGTGAAAAATGTGTTGATAAAGACGGTGTTGATGTACGTTGTCCTAATCCAAACTGTGAAAAAGATGAGCAATTTCGAAAGTTTGTTAATCTATTAAAATCTGAAGATGATGAAGATTATGAAAGGGAATATGATTTTAAATATCTGAATAAAACATCTTAACAAGAGGGCGAAACAGCGACTTTGTTATCAAACTTGTGCGGTTTATTCGGTGGCTCTTGTAATTGGTTTCGCCCCACGTCATCTCAGTGTTTATGGTGCTTCGCATTTCATTTCATTGGATTTATTCTTTGACAAATAAGATTTTTGTGGTTACATTGTAGCTATGAAAACCCGGATCGTGAAAATCGGTAATTCGTTGGGCGTTCGTATTCCGAAACTTTTACTTGAGCAAAGCCGGTTAGCCGACGAGGTTGAAATGGAGGCTAACTTTGGTGAAATCGTGATTCGTGCGGTTCGCAAAACGAGAGAAGGCTGGGCGGAATCGTTCAAAACGATGGCGCAAAACGAAGATGATGTTTTGATTGACGGCGAGCAGAACGCCCCGACAAGCTGGGACGAAACCGAATGGCAATGGTAATCAAACGGCTGGAAGTTTATTTGATCGCGTTAAACCCGACTGTCGGAAGCGAGATTCAGAAAACGCGCCCTTGTTTGATTGTTTCTCCCGACGAGATGAACGATCACGTCCGAACAGTGATTATTGCGCCGATGACCACGAAGGGAACGAATTATAAAACACGAATCGAATGCGAATTTGACGGAAAAGCCGGTCAAATCGCGCTCGACCAAATCAGAACGGTTGACAAATCACGACTGCTGAGACGGCTCGGAGAATTAGAGAAAGAAACGGGCGAAGAAGTGCTGCAAGTTTTGCGGGAAATGTTTGAGGAGTAAGAGCATAAAACGCCATCCGACAACTGCCGTTGAACGATTATTCACTGCTTTTACTCATAAAAAGCGCGAAGTTTAAGCCTTTTCGAGTCGTTCGGAAAGGCGGCGAAAGGGTTTTGCAGGTGTGCAGAAGGCTTCTGCACACCTGCAATGGCTTTCTGCAAGGTTGCAGAAGCGTGTTGCAGCGTTGCAGAAAGCCTTCTGCAACCTTGCAGAAAGGGTCGGAAGCGTTGCAGAAAGGGTCTGCAACGGTGCAGAAGCGGCTGTTTTATTTGCTCGTTCATCAATAAACGCCGCAATTTCAATCATCAAATCACAATTTACAGGAGAAAAACTTATGGCAAGAGTCAATATCAAAGATATTATGACGCGGGTTATTAAAATGCTCGATGCGTGGCGGCAGGGCGCGCCCAACACGAAATTTATGGGCATTACTCAAACGGATTTTCAGACGGATTATGACGCGGTGCAGACTGATTTACAGGAAATCGCCGATCTGGAAGCGACGGTTAAGATGAAAAAAGTCGCGGTCGCCGCCAAAGCCGCCGCTTTGCAGAAAAAATCGGTTCACGTCCGCGAAGGCGTGGAAGGCGATTCGGCTTTCGGCAGCGACAGCCCGCTGTACGCCGCGATGGGTTTTGTCATTGATTCGCTCAGAAAATCGGGGCTGACGCGCAAAAAGGACGAGCCGACGGTTTAAGACATTCAAATAACGCCGGTTTCCAAACCGAACCGGCGTTATTCGTTTTCATTCAAATTTATCTGTTCATTTAACCGCACAATCTTCATTTTTTCCGAAACTTTTGTGCGACACGCCAGCGCGAGTTTTTCTCTGCCGTCGTTTTCCAGCCAAATCTGACAGTTGGCGCAGTCGCCGTTCCAGCAAAAATCGCCGTGCGAAATGTTTTCCATCGCAAGAAACTGAAAACAGCGCAGCAGCGTGTTGTTTTCGGGAACAGCATAGCGTTCACCCAAAATTTCGATTTCGATCAGCCGCTCAAACGGCTCGAAGATGTCTGAATTGATCATAAATTCGTTCCGATCTGCACATTAATGAATCCTTTATCGGTTTTATCAAGGTGGAAACGGTTAGCGAAATTTTCCTGCACGTCGTCCTGGTGCGAAACGATAATGACCCTGCCGTTTTGCAAAACTTCGCTTAAACGCTCTAATTCTTTGACCATCAAACTGCGATTTTTGTCGTCCAATGCGCCGAAGCCTTCGTCAATGATGAGCGTGTTGGCGATGTTCTGCCCGCTCGCCGATTGTCCGATGGCGACGGCTAAACTGACCGCCGTTAAAAACTTTTCGCCGCCGCTGAAGTATTCGATTTGCCGCTGCTCGCCGGTCGTGTAATCGCGGACGAAAACTTTCATTTCCTTACCGCTGTCGGTCAATTCCAATCTGAAATTTCCGCCGCTCAGAGTTTGCAGAGTTCGATTGGCATTATCTTCGATTTTCTGCTGCGCTTCGCGGACGACTTTGGTTTCCAAGCCGTCTTTGCCGAGAGCTTTCGCTAATTTTTTCCAGATTTCACAATCCTCTTGAACCGCTTTCCATTCATTGCTTCTCTCGTCATATTTGAGTTTATCGTCGCGCATTTGACGACACAGATTGTTAATATCGTCAAACTGTTTTTTGACCGCTCCGAATTTCCCGACGAGTTCATTAAATTCAATTTCTACTGCTGCGACTTCGCGCCGGTGATTTTCGGGAATTTCGTTAAATTGTTTTTCAAATGATTCTTTTTGACCTTCGAGATTAGCTCTTCGATTGCGGGCATCGCCCAAATTCCGATATTCGGTTTCGACGTTTCGCAAATCATCTTTTTCCCGACGCAGGTTTTCAAATTCCGTTTCGTCGCGCAACGCTTGATGAGATTGCCATTTTTCCGAAATCCGACTTACGGCTTGCGTCAAATCGGCTTCGGCTTTTTGTCTGCGGGTTTGCAAATTTCCCAAATTTTGTTGCGCGTTTTGCAAACCCGCGCTCAACTGAATTTTCGACGTTTCCAACCTTCTTATCACTTTTTCAACCGCTTCAAAATTTTCCGTCGTTTTTCCAAACCCGCTATCAATCTCTGCAACTCGAATTTCCGATTCGGTAAAGCCGCTGCTGATTTCCTCGCGTTCAGTAGGCGCATATGAAACGGTTATCTGCGATTGAAAAGTTTCGACTTTCTCTTTGAGCGCGGCTTGCCTTTGTAAAAACTTCTGTCGCTTTCCAGTCTCGGTTCTGAAATTTTCGTCGGTTGCCGAAAGCCGATTTTTTATTTCAGCAAAATCCGTCGCCGAATCGTTTTGCTTTTGCTTTAATTCTTTAACCGCTGCTTCGGCTTCTTCAAAATCGGCAATCAATTTACGGCGCGTTTCCTCTCGCTTTAATTCATTTCCACAAGTTGGACATTCGTCTTTATCAATCACTTTCCGCCGGTTTTCTAATCGGTCTTCCCAAATTTGAAGATCGGTTGCGTTTTTTCGCAGCCGAGCGTCAACATCATCTTTTTCCGATGTTTCTTTTCTGATTTGTTCGTCAAGTTCGGCAATTTTCGCGTCTGCTTCGGCGACATTTATTTCAACCGTTTTCAATTCTTCGGTTGCCGTTCCGATTTGACTTTCGAGATTTTCAATCTGTTTGATTTCATCGAGTTTTCGCTTAAATCCGTCGCGTTCTATCGTTAATGAAGACAACTCGTTTTTGAGTGCGGATAATTCGATCCGCGCCGATTCTTGAGCGGACGAATTTTCACTCAATTCTTTCGTTACGGCTTCGAGTTGGTCATTTAATTCTACAATTTTTCCGTCGTTTTCTTTAGATACTTCTTCAACTTCTTTAATCTCGTTTTTCTCGCGCCAGACGTTTTCAAACCGCAAAAAATTCTCTTTCAGTTCGGCGTAATAGTTGTAACTTTTTTCGACCTCAACGGCGCGGGCGAAAAACGCGGCATCGAGTTTTTGCCGCGCTTCGATCTTTTCGATTTCGCTTTTCAAACGCTGCGCTTGCTTGGCATTCTCCAATTCATTTTGTTTGGTAGATTTTTTCCGTTCGAGATTTTCTAATTCTTTGCCGAATTCTTTGGCGGATTTTTCCCGTGCTTTTATTTCAGCCATCGAAGGATTTTCCAAAACTTCGAGGTTTCGTTTGATTTCTTTGGCACGGTCGCCGACGCATTTTTGGCGGAACCTAGCGCGTTCCGTCAATTTTTTGTAAAACTCAAGCTGCAATAATTCGAGAAAAATCTCGCGGCGCGGAGTCGGTTTCGCCAGAATGAATTTATCGGCTTCGCCCTGCCGCAACAAAACCGACGAGACGAAAGTTTCATACGACATTTTCAAATTTCCCGCGACCCAATCGTCAACGGCATCGTTTTTCGTTTCCCATTCCGCGCCATTCCAAAATTGCAAGCGGCGGGAAATGGTTGATTTCTTAGGGATGTCAACCGCGATTTGATAATCGTTGCCGTGAAGCGCAAATTCGACGAAAACTTCGGCGCGGTCGGCTTTATCGTGAACGAGATTTGTAAAATTCGACGCACCGCCGCGATGTTGTTTGAAGAAAGCCATCGTAATCGCGTCAAACAGCGAACTTTTGCCCGCGCCGTTTCTGCCGTGAATCAGCCACAGATTTTTGTCGGCGAAATCGAGTTCGATAAAACCGTCGTCTTCATTTGCTAGATGTCCGAGAAATCCCTTCGTCCTAATTTTTTTCAAAAGCATTTTCCACCTCCAAAATCAGTTCGTCCGCCCGTTTGACGAGTTCCGCATAATCTTCGCTCGCGCCGAATTGCGCTTCGAGATATTGACGCACGGTTTCCTTCGGGTTATACGGATTTTCAAATTCGGCGACTTCGATTAACTGCGCGTCTTCACGCTGTAAATTACGGAAAAAATTCCTTCGCTTGTCGGGTCAATAAAACCGTGTCGTCGTCCGCCGCATAGCTTATATTGAGATTGCCGTAAGATTTTTTCGGCTCTGCGCCGTTTCCGGCGATCTCGCCGATTTGCTCGGCGGAAAGGTTTATTTCTTCAAATTCATTGCAGTCAATCACCACTTTTTCAACCGTCGCTTTTTTCGTCGCCTCGTCAATTTCGACCAACAAAACGAATTTTTCATCCGATCTTTCGCCAAAATCCATTCGGTCGAAACTGCCGCTATACCAACACGGCACGGCGGATTTTTCAATCTCCTGACATTTGTGAATGTGTCCGAGCGCGATGTATGAAACATTTTGCGGCAGACAATTTGAGGCGAGCGAGATGTCTTCGTTATAGATGGCTTCCTTCGGCGTTCCCGAATAATTCACGCCGATGATTTGCAGATGCGTAACGAAAACCGCCGGTTTCGACGCATCAATTTTGCCGGCGACCGAGCCGACGAATTCCGCCAAATCATCGCTCAAACTTTTGTTGCGTTCGGCTTTGCCGATTTTTTCCGCCGAGCGAAATTTGCCGAACGCCTCTAATCTTTCCGGGTCGGGATATGGCAGGCAAATGAACTGCACGCCGTTAATCTCAAAATTCTCATAGCCTTCAGCGATGTGTATTCGTTCCGCTTTTCCGCTTTCGAGTTCGAGAAAAGTTTTCATCATCGCAAAATGCTCGCGCAAATCGTGATTGCCCGGAACTAAAACAGCGTGGCAGCCGCTCGCCGTCAAATCTTTTAATTTCTCCGCCAGACGCTTGCTGATAATGTATAGTTTGTCGCGCGAAACTCTTTCAAAAATATCTCCGGCAACGAGCAAAACATCGGCTCGTTTTTCACGCACGACTTTGAAAACGCAGTCGAGCTGCGCGAACAATTCATCGGTGCGGTCAATGCCGTTCCAACTCGCGCCCAGATGCCAATCAGCGGTGTGAATTATTTTCATATTCCTCCTTTCAAATCGTCGTCACTGCGTTCGTCGTAGGCGATGTGATCGCGTTTGTCCGCCCAAGGATTCATCGGCAATTTGACGAGCATCGGCTGGCGAAAAGTCGGCTGCCAGACGAGTTTTTCGGCGTTGGTCAGTTTCGACGCTTTATCTTTGGTCGTTTTCTCCAAAACCGACCAGATTTTGTCGGTTAATTCCGCCGAGCCGGTTCTGCCAAGAGCGCGAATCGAAGCCATTTCGACGACTTTGTTTGAAACCTGTGAAGCCATTTGCTGCGCTCCGAGCAAAATAACGCCCTGACTTCGCATTTCAGTGGCGACTTGTTCGAGCAACTGCGTCAACTCGTCTTTCGCGCCGCGCGGAGCAAAGCGGTTGAGTTCGTCGAGCATAATCACATAGCGCAAATTAGGAATCGCGCCCGAAGATTTTCTGGCTTGCACGGCTTGTTTTAAAATCGAGCCGACGACGAATCTTTGCAAACTGTAAGGCAGTTGCGAAATATCAACGACCTGCGGCGGCGAAGTTCTGTTTCGGGCAATTTCCAAAGGCTTGCCGTTTTGTTCACCTTTCGGAAAAATACTTTTGCCTTCGTCCAAAACTTTCCACAAACGACTGTAAATCGCCCGCCAAGTTCCCGCGCCATACATACTGCCCTGACGATTAGCGTCGTTTCCGAGCCAAGTGAGTAAATCGCGCCAAGTTTTCGGCGCGTCGGGCTTGATATTTCCTTTATTATCAAGCCAGCGGTCAATCAAATCACGAATCAGACTGACCATATTTACCTTTAAATCATCGTCTTCAGAAAAAATATAAAGCAAAGATTCTTCCTTCAAAACATCGTGAAACGACCACGAATATTCGGTTGAACGGCAGCCGTCAACTTTCAAATCCTTAGCCGTGTAAAATTTGGCATCAGTGAAAGGTTCGGCTTCGATGCCGAGCTTTTGCCATTCAGTTTCGTGTTCGGATTTGAAACGAGTATTTTTCCGATCAAGCCACATCAAATCTTCGCCTTTGACGTTCAAAATAATCGGCACGACGAAAAACGGCTTGCCGGTTTCCCGCGCGATTTCGGCTTGTTTTTGCAAAGACTTTATAACGGTCAGAATAAATGTCGTTTTCGTTCCGACTCCAGCCATTCCGTTGACGTTTAAATGCCCGCCGTTTTCACCCAGTAGATAATCAAGGTCAATCAAACCTTTTCCGGCGTACTTCTTCGCGCCATTTTTGAGCAGTCCAACCGGCATCGGGCGCGAAATTTCGTCAAAACCGTATGCAATCTGCGCCTCTTTTTCTTCACCTAAACTGACCATACTGCGTTCAATCGGCGGCGTGGCAAGTTCCGGCTGAATTCGCAAAACCTGCGCGTGGGCGTAAGAAAACCCCTCGTTTGAAAAAGGCGGCTCGTAATTTACGTCGCCGTCGCCGATGTCATATTCTTCGGTCATATCGGCGCGGCGGCTGGTTCGTTTGATTTCATCAATCAGGGCGTAAAATCTAACTTCTTCGCCGTTGATATTGCTTTCGGAGAAAACGGTTTGATTTTCTTCCAAGGTTTCGCCGCGTTTTATCCAAAAGTAAAACTCGCTCGAAGTCGCTTCAAAACGATTCGGCGCAGCGATTCTGCCAACGGCGTTGGTCGTTGCGATTAGTGTCGCTGATGTCTTCATTTACTGCTTCTTCAAAAATTGCGTCTTTCATAATTTTTCTTCGCGTTTTGAGTCCCGCTTTTAAGCGGCAATTCGTCAGTCTTTAGTCTTTTAGGTCGAGCTATTTTTAGCGTTAAGCCGCCTGAAGGCGGGACTCAAAACTATAATTCGGTCAAAAGGTAAAATTTATTTTTCAAATAATTCGGCGGACAAAACAGTGCGCCCAAAGATTCTTCGGCACGGACAATCGGTTCGAGACTGATTTTCATTCTTCGATAATTCTTTTGGCGACAACGATATTCATAAATCGTTCTGGTCAGTTGGTTGATGAAATCTTTACCCGCCGAATTGATTTCCGTTTCGCCGTAGCCTTTGTTGGCAAACCATTTTTGCGAAACTTCGACGCGCACGATGCCGACATTCGGCTCGACCGATGCGCCGTCGCACAGACGCATATACCACGCGACAATCGGCAGGCGCGTTTTCACGCTGTCGCCAACGCGCGAAGTGTCGTAAGAAAAACTGAACGCCGGAGTTCGCTGCGCTTCGGGCAGCGTGAATAAAATTTCCTGCCCTTGCCGGTCAACGTAGATTCTCTGCTGTGTTTTGACTACGCCGAAAACAGGCGATTCGTCAATGTCGAAACCGCTCTCGTGGTCTTTCAAAGTTCCGTCCACAATCGTCGGCACATCGCTTCTCTGCGCTAAGGCGAATTCTTCCAAAGTCATCATTTCCTGCGCCGAACGCCGCTGCGTGAACTTGCGGATTTTCTCGAAATTCATCTGAAATTCTTCGGGTGTGCGCTTTGTCGGAAGCAGAAAGATGTCGTGTTCGCGCAGGGCGAGCGCGAAACTTTCGACTTCTTCCCAAGGGAAAACCGCCGTGTTCATCGCCAAAACTCTTTCGACTTGTGCAAACTCACGGCGCAGTTCGCCGCCTACGACGCTCATCACGACACTGCCGATTTCCGCCAGTCGAATCGCTACGAAACTGCCGTCCGTGCCGCGCAGCCACGCGACCGTCTGCCCGACATCTTTGCCGTCAACGAACCGCACAGGACGCGACGCAAAATCCTGAACGCGCCACGCTTTCGGCAACTGCGGATTGACGATTTGCCACGCGCCCGCTTCCTGTTCCAAACTCAGATTGATGGCGGTTTCTTCCGGCGTTTCATCGGTTTCGTCAGCGTCGTCTTCAGCCCAAAACTGTTTCGCGCCTGATTCGCGTTCGACTCTTTTGCCTTCGTAATTTTGAATAAATTTCAATCCGTTCATAAACTTTCACATTCCCGGCTCGAACACATTCAAATCCTCCAGCCGCCGCCGCATCGCCTCAAAACTAACCAAAAATTCGGTCGCAAAATAATTGATTACGGCGCGTTTGTTTTTCCCGGCAAAGCCTTTCAAAAATTCGTTTGCCTGCCAACAGGCGTTACGCGGCATCAGCAGTTCAGCGGCGAAAAAATCGGCTTCGGCTTCCATTTGTTTTTTGTCTTCCACGCCGAGCTTGCGAAAATCGAAATCGTCCGCCATCTCGATTTCGGCGATATTTTCATCCGCTTCGCCGAATGCCAAACTTTCGGTCAAAAAAAGATTTTCCGCGTGTTTTGAAAGCGGCAAAAAATGGAGCAGGTAATGACCGAGTTCGTGCGCCGCGCTGAAACGCCGCCGCGCCGTCGGCTCGCATTTGTCGGTAAAAACGCAGCCTTGCAGATGTTCGCTTGATTTCGCCGTGTAGAGAAAACCCGAAAGTTTTCGCTCGTCCGTTTTTAGTTCCGGCATCTCGAAACCGATTTCAATTTCGAGAAACTTCACGGCATTTTTAGTAGAAAGCGGTTTATCGGTCGGCAATTCCGCAATCATCAATGGATATTCGGCAAACATCCGGTTAAGCGGCACGATTTGCGGCGAAAACTTTTCATAGTCGAGATTGTTTCGCGCAAAAACCGACTGTGCAGTTTCACTTATCTGTTGTTTTCTCGTTTGATTCATTTTTCTTTTTAATTTCGCGTTTGGCGCGTGTCGCAAACGCCTGCTGTTGGCTTTGGCGCAGATTCAAAAACATCGCTTCTTTGAAAAACGGTGTCCAGTATTTTTCCTTAAAATTTAATTTTAGCTGCGCCGCGATTCGTTTAATTTCCGCTAGAGTCAAATAATTGGGCAAAGGTGTTTTGTTCTCGATAAGCCACCGATTTTTTTCTTCTTCGCCGCTGGGAACGCGGTTTTTCGCTTCCAATTTTTTCGCCACGTCGCCGAAAGTCAATATTTTTTCTTCAAATTCGATTTCTTCGTATCTCGTCTGCAAATGTTCGTCGGCAAGTTCGCAGACAAGTTTGGCATCGGCGGCAAACGGCGCGAACTGTAATTCTGCCTCATATTCAAAATTTATTTCGTCCAAAATCCGTTCAAGCTGCACGTCGGTTTCCGCCGCCAGCCAAACCGCCGCCGTCAAATCCGTGTCGCCGGTTTCCAGTCCTTTGAGATAGGCGGCAATCAGGCGTTTGCGTCGTAAAAATTCTTCCGTTTGGTAAAACTTCTTCATTTCGTTTTTCTTTCTGTGCCTAAAAGTTCCCGCAGTTTCGTTTCGGCGCGATTCAACTGCCGCTGCGCCGCGCCTTCGGTTTTGCCCAAATGCGCGGCGATTTCAGTAATGTTTAATTCTTCAAAATAATGCAGCCGCAGAATCGTTTGATAATCTGCATTTAAATTTGAAATCAGCCGCTCGAATCTAAATTTTTCATCTTCGCCGCGCTCCGATTTTTCCCAAAAAGTTTCTTCGGGCAATCGGGTCGTTTCAATTTTCCGCCGTAATTGCTCGATTTTTTCCAAATCTTCAGAACCGTCTTCAATTTTTTTTCTCTCCTTAAAAGTGCGGTCTCGCGTTTGTTTAATCAGATTGGCGGCAAAGCCGTTGAGCCAACTGAAAGCCGAGCGATTTTCGTCATAATCAAAGGATTTCTCCAAAGCCTTCGCCGCCGTTTGCTGGAAAATCTCTTCTGTTTGTTCTTCGATTTGCGGCGAATAAAAGGCTTTCAATTCGATTAAAGAAATTCGGATAAAGCGTTTGATTCGAGATTGTTCGGCATTTAAAGCAGACGCGATTATTTGCTGCTGCCGTTGGTCATTTGCGTCGGAAGGTAAAGTTTTCAGTTGAGCGTTCGGCAATTTCAAATTATCTCCTTTCCCTTTATTCATTTGGGCGAGCCGAATTCGGACACTTTGAATAAAAAAATTTTCGATGAGCCTTTAAAGAAAGATTTAAGCGGAATTTTATTTATCAGTCGAAGCCATTATTTGCAGTTTTTCCTTTTTCTCGCCGATGTAATTAATAAAAGCGCGAATCGGCGCGGATTGCTGACCTTTGATCGAAAGCATTGCGACATCGCGTTTGAGATTTAAATTTTTAACCGCGACGAACGCCAGATCGCCGCGCGTCATTTCCTCGCGGACAGACCACGCCGGAAGCAAAGAAACGCCCAAGCCGTGTTCGATCATAATTTTGATGAAATAGACATCGTTCGATTCGAGCGCGGTTTCCGGTTCAATTCGTTTGCGCTTGAAAAAATCGTCAGTCGTGCGGCGAATCGAAGAACCGCGCTCGAACAAAATCCAGCGTTCGCGTTCGAGATTTTTAATCGAGATTTCTTTGGTCTGCGCCAGTTTGTGTTTTTTGCCGACGACCAAAACTAATTCGTCGGAAAATAATTCTTCGACTTCGAGATTCGGCGAATAAACCGCCAGCGACGCGAAACCGACATCGGCTTTGCCATTTAAAATATCTTCGACGGTTTGCTCGGTCGAAACGGTCGTGCGAAAAACCAGTTCGACCGATTCAAAAGCGTCCATGAAATCTTCAAACAACGGCGCGAACAAATAAACTAAAGCCTGCGTCGCCGCCGCCACGCGCACTCGTCCGGCGACGGCGCGTTCGCGTCCGGCAACTTTCTCGCGCATTGCTTCGGCTTCGTCCAAAATTTTAATCGCATATTGGAGCGCGTTTTTCCCTGCATCAGTCAAAGTTACGCCGCGTTTGCCGCGTATAAAAAGCGGCACGCCGAATTCTGATTCGAGGGCTTTGATCTGATGACTGACCGCCGACTGCGTTAAAAAAAGCTGTTCGGCGGCTTTCGTAAAATTCAGATTTTCGGCGACGGCGCGGAAAGTTCTTAATTGCCAGAGTTCCATTTTTTTACCGTTCAGACATTAATCTTATTCATCTCTCAGATGAAAAAAAAGCGTTGGAAAGCGAACGCCCGTTCGCTTTATACTTATATTGTCAGTTGATAAAAGTGTCAACTGTTCAACTTATACAACGCATTTATAGATAGTTTTTATTGAAGAGGTTACAAGATATGATTCATTACCAATTAGATTACGTCGTCGAAGAAGTTATAAAAAACGCCCCGACCGCCGAGCAGATTAAGCTAAAAAATCTCGTCGGCGCAAATTACACGAAGGAAGAAGCGAAATATATCTGGGGTCGCGTGATTGACCACAAATGGTATATCGGCGAACGCTTAAAACGCGATGTCGGTCTGCGCGTCGCGGCGGTTGATTACGTCGAGAATTTCTACAATCCGGCGATCTTTCGCAAGAAACATAAGCCGACCAACATTTTCAGTCGCATCGCTCGTCCGCTTTCCAATCTGACGCGCAGTTATTTCGTGGCGAAAAGCAAAATGCTGTCGAGTTTATAATTTACGAAAATCAATTTTTAAAGGGCGCGGTCGAACTCGTTTCGACTGCGCTTTGCGTTTTACAAAGGCGGAAACCCGCGCGTGAGCAAGGATGCTAATTGAGCCTTTAGCACCCTTGCTCACGCGCGGGTTTCCGCCTTTTATCCTTTGATTAAAAAATCTCTGCGCGTTAGAATTTCAGAAGTAAACAAAAATTAAGAAACAGAAATTATGGCTTTGGAAATCTACGTCAAACCCGGCTGTCCGTATTGTCAGAAAGCCCGCGATTATTACAACGAAAATAATATCTCGTTCGTCGAATACGACGCGCAGAACGATCAGACGCGACAGCGCGAAATGCTCGAACTTTCCGGCGGCGATTTAGTCGTGCCGTGCATCGTCGAAAACGGCGAATATATTCAATCGGGTTGGGGAAGTCCCCTGCGCGGCTGAACGATTATCCCTGATTAAACGGCAGTTTGCCGGAACTTAATTTTAGATTTCAGATTTCGGATTTCGGATTTTCGACCGGCGAAATGTAATTTCATTTCCGCAGGCTTTACTTAATTTTTCGTTCAATTTAAGATTGCAAGTTGACTTGCGACAATCTAAAATCCAAAATCTAAAATCCAAAATCGCTTTATGATTGGCGAAAGAATCAACCAATATAAAATTCTGGAAAAAATCGGCGCGGGCGGACAGGGAACCGTCTATAAAGCGCAGGATACCAAACTCGACCGCACGGTCGTCATCAAAGTTCTGCCGCCGGAACTAACGCAGAAAACCGCCAACTTTCGCCGCTTCGAGCGCGAGGCGCAGCTTTGCTCGCAACTCGACCATCCGAACATCTGCACGATTTACGATTTTCATAACGCCGACGGGGTGTTCTATATTGCGATGCAGTATGTTACGGGCAAAAACGTCCGCCAACTCGTCGCCGGTCGCCCGCTCGATATGAAAAGTGCGTTATCAATCGCCGTCCAGGTCTGCGACGCGCTCGCCTACACGCATTCACGCGGCATTATCCACCGCGACATCAAAGCCGGAAACATAATGGTTACGAGCGGCGGGCAGGTTAAGGTTCTCGATTTCGGTTTGGCGAAATTGATGGAAAACGAACCGCCGCAAAACGTCAACGGCGTTGACCGCAACGACATCACCGAACTCGGCATTCCCTACGGCACGGCGACTTACGCCGCGCCCGAACAAGCCAAAGGCGAGAAAACCGACCATCGCGCCGACATCTTTTCGACTGGCGTTTTACTATATGAAATGCTGACCGGCATCTGGGCTTTTCAGGGGAAAACCGTGATTGACGTGCGTCATCAGGTGCTTTACGGAACGCCGAAACCTCTGAGCGTGATGCGTCCCGAACCGACCCCGCCGCAACTTCAGGCGATTCTCGACCGCGCACTTCAGAAAGAACCGAAAGACCGTTATCAACAGATTTCGCAGATGCGCGACGAACTGCGCGGCGTTTTGCAGGAGATTTCAGGAATGCCGATGTTTCAAGGCGAAATGTTCACGCCGCGCCATCTGGACGAAAATCCGGTCAAACGCGCCTGGAATTGGCTGACCGGAAAATCGAACGCCGAAGCGACTTCGATGCCGCGCCCGTACAATTCCATTTCCAATCCGCCGACGATTTCGCCTGATACGACCATTACCAGCGGCGGACAGGAAAAGAAAAGCGTAGCGATTCTGCCGTTCAAAAATCTCAGCCAGGACCCGAATTCCAACTTTTACGAATTTTCATTAGCCGACGCGGTAATTACCGAACTCGCCGGTTTGAAATCTTTAATCGTGCGCCCGTCGTCGGTGATCGCCAAATATCAGGGCATCGAAATTGACCCGCGACAAGCCGGACGCGAATTAAAAACGAGCGCGGTTTTATCCGCCGGATTTATTCGTTCGGGCAGCCGGATGCGCGTTACGGCGCAGCTTTTGGATGTCGAATCGGGCGAGCTTTTATGGAGCGACCGCATTGACGCGGAAGGCAGCGACATTCTCGCCCTTCAGGATATGATCGCCGAGCGCATCTTAAAAGGATTAAAGCTGGAATTGACGGCGAGCGAACAGGAAAAACGCGGTCGTCTGACAACGGAAAACACCGAAGCCTACGAAGAATATCTGCGCGGACGCGACAATTTCGGCAGATTTATCTTTCGCACCGTCGCCGCCGAAGACTGCGAAGCCGCCATCGCCAACTTCAAACGCGCCATCGCGCTCGACGCTGATTTCGCGCTTGCTTACAGCGGTTTGGGCGCGTGTTACGCCAACCGCGTTTTCAAAGGAATGGGCGAAGCCGAAGATTACACCTACGCCGAAGCCGCTTTTTCCAAAGCCTTCAAATACGACGAAAACGTCGTCGAAGCCAGAGTTTTAATGGTTTTGATTTATCTTTCACGCGGCGAAAAGAAAAAAGCGCGGGCGGAAATTCACACGCTCGAAGAACAGTTTCCGAACGATGCCGCGCTGTATTTCGTCAAAGGAACGATGCACCGGCTCGACGGCGAATACGATGCCTGCCTGAAAAGTTTCGCTAAATTAACGCGGCTCGACCCGGCGGCGGGCGTGATTTCGAGCTACAACCGCGCCCGTATTTTCCTCTACAAAAATATGTTCCCCGAAGCCTACGCCGAACTCGATAAGGGAGCGCGCATCGAACCGAATCACCCGATGGTCAGAATTTTCCGCTCGGTCGTTCTGTTCCACGACGACCAGACGGAAAAAGCCGTCGAAATCATCGAAAACGTCCTCGACAACAACCCGCAAATGGACGGCATTCGATTATTGTTAGCGACCTTTTTAGCGAGTCAGGGCAAAATCGAACAGGCGCGGGCGCAAATCACCGACGAAGCGCGCGGGTTGGCAAAAGCCGATCACGATATGGCTTACTGGATGTGCGAAGCGTTGTCGGTTTTAGGCGACACTGACGATGCCTTCAAATGGCTCGGAAAAGCCATCAAACTGGGCAATGAAAATCGCCCGTGGTTTGAAACCGACAAAACCCTCGCGCCGCTCCGCCGCGATGCTCGTTTTCAGGAACTGATGAATAAAATCGAACACTAGAAATTGATTTTCTCGCCTCGTTTGTAAAATTTTCACGCTAATTGTCATTTACTAAGCAGATAAGCAAAAGTAATCAGGTATTTTGGTCGCGTTCAGAGCGTTCAGAGTAACGATTTTAGTCGTGCGGTCGCCTCGACTATTGCGGGCGACTTCACGCATAAATGCGTTAACCCTGAACGGCTTTCCCGGCAAGTAAAATATGACAAATTCATCTTTCAAATTTCGTCGCCATTCCATTTTGATTTTCGCCGCTATTCTGTTGTTTCTCATTTTGACAATCGGCAGTTCGATAACCAATCGTCCGCAGATTGACGAAGGAATGTTTGCGAGTCCGGCTTTGAATTTAGCAACTGATGGTTTTCTCGGCACGACGGTTTTGGAAAACGAACAGTCGCCTTTGACGCGCATCGAAGAGCGCACTTATTGGGTGATGCCGCTTTTTCTGCTGAACGTCGCCGCGTCATTCAAAGCGTTCGGAATGAGTTTGTTCACGATGCGTCTGGTCTCCGTTTTTTGGGGATTGGTTTTGCTCGCCGCGTGGTATTTCATTGTTCTGAAACTTTCCGGCAATCGAAACATCGCGCTTTTATCGCTGTTTTTGATCGCCGGAAATTACACGATTACAGACACGGCTTCGCTCGGTCGAATGGATGTAATGAGCGCGGCTCTGGGATTTTCCGCGCTGGCGATTTACCTCTACCGGCGCGAAGAAAATTTAACTTACGCCGTTTTATTCAGTCAATGTGCGGTCGTGTTGTCGGGTTTGACTCATCCGAACGGAGTTTTCGCTTTTTTCGGGCTGCTTTTCTTAATCATTTATCTCGACTTTCGCCGCCTGAATTTAAAAATCTTTGCCGTCGCTTTACTGCCTTATCTCGTCGGCGGGACGGCTTTCGGAATCTGGATTTTTCAGGACTTCGAGGCTTTCAAATCGCAGTTTATAGATAATGCTTTGATGGGCGGACGAATGAGCGGCGCGAGTTCGCCGTTCAGCGGCATCGTCCGCGAATTCACGGAAAAATATCCGCACGCCTACGGTCTCGGCGCGAACTCCGGCGGGCATTCGGGTCCGATTTATTTGAAAAGCCTCATTATTCTGAGTTATATCGCGGGCGTGTTCGGCGTAATTTTCACGAAAAGCCTGCGGCGCAATCGCAACTATTTTATTTTGCTAGTGCTGACTGGAATTTATTTCGTGCTGATGTCTTTGATTGACGGTCAGAAACAAACGCCTTATCTCGTTCACATTATCCCGTTTTACTGTGCGCTGTGCGCCGTTTGGCTAGAATGGATTTGGCGCGGTCGAATCGTTCCGCGACCGCTGTTAATCGCGGCAGTCGCCGGATTGATGCTTCTGCAAACCGGCGGAATGGCAATGCGAATCAAGCAGAATACTTACGGCAATTATTATCTGCCGATGGCGAAGTTTTTAAAGGAAAACACCGCCGAAAACGAATTGATAATGGGCGGCGCGGATGTCGCGTTCGATTTGGGATTTCCCGAAAATCACGTCTCCGACGGGCGTTTCGGTTATTTCACCGGCAAACGCCCGAAATTCATTATTTACGACAGTGCCGTCGAAGATTCGTGGCGCGGCGCGAAAGAACTTTCGCCGCAGTTATACGAACATCTGCCGCGTCTTTTGCAGGAATACGAAGTTGTCTATGAAAACGCGGCGTATAAAATTTATCGGCGGAAGTAGAGAAAATGATTGATTTAGATTTTTTCCTCTGTTATATTTTGAGCGATTTTCAAATACACGAATCAAATAACGAAACACACCGGCGACAGCCTTATCTGCGGATAAAGTTTTGCCGCCCAGACGGAGAACTAAATATGAAAAATTTCACATCTCGGACACCGCGCAGTTCCGCGCTTAAAGTATTTTTACTCGCCGTCTTTTGTTTGACGGCATCAACGAACGCATCGGCGACGGCGGCGATTGACGCGACTTTCGGAACGAACGGCAGAGTAACGATTTCGTTGGGCGAATCACAGTACGTTTCCGGTTTCGCTCTGCAAAACGACGACAAAATCGTTGCCATCGGAAATATACAGGGTAATGCCGGACGCGACGGCGTGGTCGTTCGTTACAACGCGAACGGAACGCTCGACGCGAATTTCGGAAACGACGGTAAAGTAGTTTTACCGATCACGTCGGGCGACGATTTATTTTACGGAACGGCGGTGCAGACGGATGGCAAAATCGTCGTCGTCGGCAGCGTTTCGCCGGTTGCCGGTTCGACCGTAACCGATTTTTTGATTTTGCGGCTCAACCCGAACGGCAGTCTCGACGGCGGCTTCGGAAACGGCGGCATTGTTACCGTCAACCAGAGCGGTCAGGATTCGCTCCGCGCCGTCAAAATACAACCGGACGGCAAAATCGTCGCTGTCGGCGGAACGTCCGACGAAGGCGGACGCGGCGCGATTATTCGCCTGAATCCAAACGGTTCTTTCGACACGAGTTTCAGCGGCGGAATAGTTTTCATCAATCGGTCATATCCGACAAATGAACTTTTCACTTCGGTAGATGTTTACTTGAACGGTCGAGTTTTAGCTGGCGGTCAATTCAATAACGGAAACGATCCGAGTTCAAGAGGCGGAATGGTTACGCTTCTCGAAACAAACGGCGCGATTGTGCAGAAATTTGGCAACAGCGGTTTTCTACAAACGGATTTGCCCTTTTATACCTTACGAACATTCGTAAAAATTTTACCGAACGGCAATTTCGTCGCCGGAAGCTGGAATCCATCGAGATACACAAACGACGGCGTTTATATATCGGAAATTGCCCGCAGAGAAGTCGAAGACATCGGTTTTCTTTCAAACGGTAATTTTGTCGTTCTGAGTCAGACGAGTCCGTATTTGAATGTTAATGGAATTCTCGTCCTCAATAAAAACTTTAGAAGAGTCGGAAACGACGAAAAGGATTTGGGAATTAGTGAATTCTCCGGGACAGCCGTCAAAGTTCAATCAAACGACAAAATTCTAATTCTGAAAGACAACACTTTGCTTCGCTTACACGGTGTAACTTCCAATGGAACACGCATCGCTAATTTTGAAGATGAATTTTATGACCGTAAAACCGATTTTGCCGTTTATCGTCCTTCTAACCGGACGTTTTATTCGCTGCTGAGTTTCGGTTTGGTCAGAACATATCAAGCCGTCGGAAATCCGACGCAAAGTATTCCCGAAAGAAGTATTAGTTACTGGCAAGCCGAACCGCAAAACGGTGCGCCGGGTTATTTTAGGTATGCCGGCGGTTCCACGAGTTTCCAATGGGGCGCAAGCGGCGATATTCCGGTCGGCGGCGATTATGACGGCGACAACTTTACCGATTATGCCGTCTTTCGTCCGTCAAACGGCGTTTGGTACGTTGCCCAAAGTTCCGACAATCAGTTTCGCGCTTTCGCGTTCGGGCAGGCGGGCGACAAGCTCGTTCCGGCTGATTACGATAACGACGGCATCACGGATTTTGCAGTTTTTCGTCCGTCAAATGGTGCTTGGTACGTTTCGCGCAGTTCCGACGGCGGATTTGTCGGCGTGCAGTTCGGGCAAAACGGCGACGTTCCGATCACCGGCGACTTCGACGGCGACGGACGCGCCGACTTTACGGTTTTTCGCCCGTCAAACGGCGTTTGGTATTCGCTGAAAAGCCGCGAAGGTTTTAGTGCCGTCGCGTTCGGCACGGCGACCGATATTCCCGTTCCGGGCGATTATGACGGCGACGGGCGACACGATCAAGCCGTTTTCCGCGCCGGAATTTGGTATATTTTGGGAAGCCGCGACGGTTTCCGCGCCGTTCAATGGGGCTTGCCGGACGATGTTCCTTTGAGCGTTCGCTATTAAATAAGGCGGGTAATAGTTGAAACTATTCATTGGTGGATTTTTGAAAAACTAAATGTCATAAAAATCGGCTTGCCGACGACAGAATTAAGCTACACGCGACAGCGTGTAGAAACGGCGAACAAAATCCATTAAGCCGATTTATCGGCGACAGATTTTCTATCGCCCGCAAACGGGCTTGAAATTTTCTACCCGATAATGCTACACGCTGTTCGCGTGTAGCATTATCGGGTAGTTTGCTCTGCAAACTGAAAAAATTCGAATAAAAAAAGGCGCGAGTGAAATTCACTCGCGCCTTTTTTTATTCGAATTTTCGCTTGTTTATTTTCCGCCGACTTTTGCCGGGTCTAAATCCGCGCCGATCAGTTTGCCTTCAAAACCTTTTGACCGCAGAGGACTGTCGGGACGCAGGCGATAATCGCCCGACTGTTCGTTGACGAAGCCGATTTGTTTGATCGAAACCGGGTAGATATTCTTACCGTTATAGAGCGCGGCATCGCCGCCGATAATCGCGTTAAAGGAGATGTCGCCGCGCGGGAAATATTTATCGAGCGTCGGTTTGCCCGAATTTACGCCGTCGCCTTTGAAGCCGTATTCGTTTTCAAAAACGATATTGTTGCGAAAAATCAAGCCGTTGATCGGATCGCCGTACGCGCTGGCGATACTGCCCGAATTGATAATCGTGTTGTTTTCGATAACCAAATTTTCCCAGGATGTCGCCTTGAAGAACAAGCCGGAACTGTCCCATTTTTTGCCGTCAATGTCAGCGAAAATGTTGTTGCGAATCGTCAGCCGCCGACCGCCTTTGCCTTCGTAGCCGAGAATGTTAACGGCATTGCCCGAACCGCGCACGATGTTGTTGGAAAATTCGATGTCCTCAATCGTCGCTTCCTGACCGCTGTCGGTGCGGACGGTGAACAAAACGCCCGAACCGTCCTGCGCGTGAGTCCAGTTGTTGGTCATCAAATTGTATTCGACCTTGATGCGCCTGCCGTCTTTAATTTCAAAAAAGTTTTTGACCGCCCAGCCTTCTCCGCGCCAGTTCAGAGGTTTGCTGATGTGATTGGAACGCACGATGCAATCGGTCGGCGTTAATTCAAGAGCCGAAACTGCGCCGCCGAAAAGGATTCCTTCCGCCGCCGCTTCGAGATAATTGTTGACGATTTCAATCGGTCCGTCGGTCGCCCACGCTGCAATCGCCTGACTTTCTTCGCCTTTGCGTTTGATGTCGGCAATATAGCTGTTGACGATTTTGACGTATTTCCCGTTCGCCGCGATGCCGCGCCGCTGACCTTCGGGCGCGGTCGAATGAATATAAACGCGGTCGAATTCGATGTGGTGCGGCAGTTCGGCAATGTTTTTTTCTTCGCCCGTGCCGAGTTGAATAATGTTGTAAAAACCTTCTTTCGTGCCGCCGAACTCGATGCCCAGAAAGCGGTAATGATGCGCTCCGTCTTTAGCCAAAATCACGGGTTCGGTCGTCGGCGAAGAAAGTTTGGGCAGAACGGCGGCGTATTTTTTCGGGTCGAGGCGCGTGTCATTCGGCGGCAGCTGCGCGTCGGTCGCCGATGTGCGAATCGTAATGTATTCATCGCCCGTTTTTTTCGGCAGTTTGAACGCGCCCGTGAATTTCGCGCCCGCCTGCAAAATAATCGTATCGCCCGGTTTGGCGCGGTCGAGCGCGGCTTGAAAATCGCCGCCCGCTTTGACGAGAATCTGATTGCCGCTAAATTCCAGTTCGGACGTGAAGACTGCCGCGCTGCCTTCGGAGACGAAGTTTCTTAAAACAAACGCCGCGCCGCCGATGAGCGGAACTAAAACCAATGCGCCGAAAAAAATCAGCCACAGATTTTTTTTACGCTCGCCCTTTCTCTTCCAGTTCGGTTTTTCGAGATGTTTCATAAAATTAGGTTTCTGGTTTCTGGTTTCTGGTTTCTGGTTGGAATTGGTTAAGGTTGAACCTTAGATTTTGCATACTTGACCAGAAACCAGAAACCAGAAACTAGAAACCTAATAATATACCCAATAATAAATGTTTTTCACATATTCGCCCGCGACCGCGCTCCAGCCGCGCGGCGCGAGCCACCAGAAATCGGGCAAAGGCGTTTGCTGTCCGGGCGGCGCGGCGATGATACCGACATTGATTTTTTCATCTTTTAATTCTCTTTCAAACGTCCGCCAAGTCCGGCGCGTGTGGTAAGCGGAAGTTACGAGCAGAACGGATTTCCAGTTGGTTTGTTTCGCCGTTTCCGCAAAAATCCGCGCTTCGTAAATCGTTCCCGAACCGTTTGGTTTGATAATCTCAATCGCTTCGGCGGGAACGCCTTCGTTGATGAGATTTTTTCGCGCCATTTCGACGAACGGCGGATTTCTTTGTTCGATTTTCGACCAGCCGCCTTTCTCGCCGTCGTCGGTTAAAATGATTTTCGGCGCAATTCCCTGTTTGTATAAATCGGCGGCTTTGTTTGTGCGCTCCTGAAAAACGGACGAACCGGCGAGAACCAAAATCACATCGGCTTGAGCAAGAGGCTTTTCGACGATCAGCCATTTTGCCAAAAACGGCGCGGTAAAAATCCACGCTGCTAAAAGCAAAATTAAAACTGTTAAAATCTTAAACGCCCGACTTCCCTTTTTCACTTTTTCACGCTTTCACTTTGCGCCATTATCTCGCGCAGTTCGTCAATTCTGGCTTCCCAACTTTCCGCTTTGATCGAATCGCTGATTTCGATCTTGGAAAGCGGATTTGCCAGCGATTCTTCGATTTGCTTGATAAAATCTTCGTGCGTTTCACCGATGCGGCAGTAATCTAAAATTCTGACTTCAGGAATGTCGGTCGAGACGACTTCGAGACCGGCGGCGAGATATTCGCGCACTTTTAAAGGATTGGCGGCAAGCGTTAGTTCGCTGATTTCAAACGGGTTGAGCGCGACATCGAAGCCTTTGCAAAACGCGGGCAATTCCGCGTAAGGTTTGCGACCGAGAAAATGAATATTCTTCACGCCGTCCAAAATTTTAATTTTACGTTCCGCGTCAACCGTGATTTTGCCGATTAAAACAACTGAACCGTTTGGAAAATGTTCAGCCGTTTTCTTGATTAATTCAAAATCAACCCAATCGGCGAGCAAGCCGTGAAAACCGATAATCGGCTTCGGCAGATTTTTAATTTCGTCGGGAATTCCCGTTGTTTCATCTAAAGCCTTTCGGAAGTGTTTGAAATCAACGCCGTGCCGAATGACGAAAGTATTTTCGTTGAAATGCTTTTTCGATTCGTAAAGTTTCTCCGCCGAGACGATGACCAAATTGGATTTTCTAAACAAATTTTCTTCAATTTCCCGCAGCCCTTTCGCCGCGCCGGTGAACGCCGTGTATTCGTCAACGCAATAATAAATCAATTCCGATTCGCCGATTTTTCCGGCAAGAAGTCCGGCGGCGGGATTGAAAACCATATTGATCGGCGATACGAAATCTAAATTTTTCATCGCCTTTTTCACCTGCCGCAGTAAAAATTTTTCATTAAATTGCCGCACCGCTTCCGTGCCGTAAGCCGGAATCGCCAACGGATTTAAGACGAAGATATTCGGCTCGACTTCGCGGACGGGTTCGGCAAAACTTTTCAGTTTTTTGACGATGCGCGAAAAATCTTTACTCGAAGCAGTCGGCATTCGATTGGCGAGCGAATTGATCCAGAGAATCCGATTCTCCCTTGAAAGCACGCGCATCAGATGAGTTTTCGACAGCGGATCGCCCGTCCAGTCGTGCGAAAAACAAACGATGTCACGCCCGCGTAAAATAGTATCGGCAGATTGCTTTTCAATTTTTTCTAAAACGGCAGTCCTCATAGATTCCAATCAATCCTTTCCGAAAATTCTTTTAATTTTTTGCCGCGTTTCAACCGGCAATCCCTGATAAGTTTTAATCGCAAATTCCGTCGCCGCTTCTTTTTTCGTGTGCCTCTGCATAAACGTACGGTCGAGTTGATAACGATAACCCGAAACCAAAAATCCGCCGAAACGCCGCAGAAAAAGATGCGAGCCGCCCATACTGTACAGCGGAATTTCGCGCTCGCAAGCCCATTCGATTGAACGCCAGACGAGCAGATCGTTCGGGCGCAGACGCTGGTATTCGGGCATCGAATTATTGGCGGCGTATTCCATAAAACATTTATCGAAAAACCGGAAATAACTACCCGCGATGACTTTACCTTCGTGTTTGGCGATGAAAATACGGCGGTAATTTTTCATCTCCCAAACGCGCTTCATCGTTTCCCAACTGTTCGGCTCGTTGCCTTTTTTCGCACTCCACGCCTGATGAATTTTATACAGTTCGGCGAGTTCGTCCAGATTTTCGACTTCGGAAATCTGCACCTGATTTTCGCGCATCGCCTTTCGCAAATCCGAGCGGCGCGTCTGCGAAAAACTTTTGAAAACGGCATCTTTGCCCGCGCTCAAATCGAGCATAATCACTTCATAAGTTCCGGTCGCTTTTTTCACCGTGAAACCCGATTCGACGAAGCCTTCGATAGTGTCCGAGCAGTTCAGCGAAATTATTTCCGCGCCGTTTTTCGCTAATTCTTTTAACGCTTGGACAAAGACGGCTGCGATTTTTTTCTGTTCAAAGTTTTTAGCAATCGTAACCTGCGGGCGAACTTCCAAACCGCAGACGATTTTTTTATCCTGAAAAATTCCCGTCAACGCGCCGACAATTTTTTCTTCATCGTGAACTAAAACGGCGAACGGATTTTTATCTTCAAAAAACGGTTCCTGAAAAAATCCGGGCGAAGTGTAATGACACGGAAAAGTCGAGTCGGGCAAAAACGCCAGCCATTTACTTTCCGTCTCCGGGTTCGGATATTCATTGATTATTTCCCAATTCATAAATCTCAATTTTCGCCGTCTAAAAATCTTCGCTGCCACATTTCAAAATTCACCAGAAACCAGATTCGCTCGTCGTGATTCGTTCCGGCGTTGTGTTCGGCGACGATTTCACGAACCGCGTCGGCGTTAAAACTTCCGCGATTTAAGGCGCGTTCGCCGGTAACGTATTCGTCAACGATGTGCCGATATTCGCCGCGAAACCACGCGCCGACCGGCACGGGAAAACCCATTTTCGGGCGGTTTAAAATTTCATCGGGCAAAATATCTTTCATCGCTTCGCGCAGCGCGACTTTCGTTTCGCCGCCGGAGATTTTCATCGTGTTCGGCATTTTCGCCGTGAATTCGACGAGTTTGTGATCAAGAAACGGCACCCGCGATTCGATGGAAGCCGCCATACTCATCTGATCCTGCTTCATTAAAAGCTCGTGCAGGTAAGTTTTCGTGTCGGCGTAAAGCAGTTTATCGAGCGTCTGTTCAGCGTCGGAATTCGCCAGCCATTCGTGCAGATTCGTGTACGGATTCTCGTCGGCGATTCGCGCTTTCGTTTCTTCGCTGAAAAGATTCGCCTGCATCTTTTTATTGAAGACAGCGAAGTTGTCGAAGTATAAATTTTCGATGTCGTTGTCGCGGGTCAGAAAAGTGCGCGTCAATTTTCCGCCGACCACCGATACGCCCATTTTGACGGCGTTCCGCAGAAATTTCGGCGCGTAGCTTTCATACTTTTCGCCGTATTTTATCAGCTTTAAGGTTTTCTGATAACGCCCGTAACCGCC
>CAXTKJ010000046.1:0-11452 GCA_964244835.1 uncultured Pyrinomonadaceae bacterium | reverse complement strand
AACCGCCGAGAATTTCGTCGCTTCCTTCGCCTGTCAGAACGACTTTAACGTGCTTTTGCGCGAGTTTTGAAACGAAATAAAGCGGCACGGACGCAATGAATCCGAGCGGTTCGTCTTCGTGCCAGACGAGGTTCGGCAGTTCGGCGAAAAATTCGTCGGGTGTAATCGTAATTTCGTGATGCTCGGTTTTAAATTTCTTCGCAACCAGTCGCGCATACTCAAATTCGTTGGCTTCGCGCTCTGCAAAACCGACGGAAAAAGTTTTGATCGGCTCATCAACCAATTCCGACATCACGGCGCAAATCGCGCTCGAATCAATCCCGCCCGACAAAAACATTCCGAGCGGCACGTCAGCCATCAAGCGCAATTCGACGGATTTTTTGAATAATTCAAGCCATTCTTCGACGAATTCCGCTTTCGATTTTTCGGCGTGTTTCGGCTCGAAAGATAAATCCCAAAATCGTTCGATTTTTATTTTCCCGTCGCACCAACTCAAAGTGTGTCCGGGCAAAAGTCGCTTGATATTTTTGAAAAGCGTCTCATCAGCAGACGTGCCGTGATTCGCCATCTGGTCGGGCAAGGCGTTGTAGTTCAGTTCGGGTTTGACGGCATTTGCACGCAGAATTGATTTCATTTCCGACGCGAAAAATAAATTTCCCTGCGCGTCGTGAACGTAATAAAGCGGCTTTACGCCGAAGCGGTCGCGGGCGATAAATAATTCATTTTTGCGCTTGTCCCAAATCGCAAACGCGAACATTCCGCGCAGGTATTCGACGCATTTCGCTCCGTGCTTTTCGTAAAGATGCAAAATCGTTTCCGTGTCGCAATGAGTTTGAAATTCGTAGCCGTCGGCTTCGAGTTCAGCGCGGTAATCGGCGTGATTGTAGATTTCGCCGTTATAAACGATGATGCACGATTCATCGTTACTAAACATCGGCTGTGCGCCGTGCGCGACATCAACGATTGACAGGCGGCGATGTCCGAGACCGATATTTTTTTCGACGAAAAGACCGGCATCGTCAGGACCGCGATGACTGATTTCATCGCGCATCGCAGCGAGTAATTCCTTATTAATTTGTTTTTCGGAACGGCTCGAAAAAGCGATTCCGTTTATTCCGCACATTTATATTTTGGCTGTTTTTCGCAACGCCTCGAAACCGCTCGTGGTTTGGGCGAAATTTTCAATCGCGGCGGGCGCATCGAATCTTCTCAGTAAAAATTGATCGGTGGTTTTATCGTTAAAACCGTATTCGGTCGTCGTCGCCGATTGATAACCGGCGCGTTTCACGGCTGCTTTAACGGCTTTGTTTGTATTTCCGTTAGGATAACAAAAATGTTTGATTGTCTTTTGCAGTTGATTTTCAAGCCGCGCTTTCGACGTTTGCAGTTCAAAGTCGAGCGCGGTTTCATTGATGTTCGTCAAAATCGGATGCGTCGCCGTGTGCGATTCGATTTCGATTCTGCAAGCATCCATTACCCGCGCCTGCGTCCAACTGATCGGCGCGTAATCTTTCGTCGGAGCTTCGGGAATTTCAACTTTTAACGCTTCGGCGATTTCGGCGATTTTCGCATCTTTTTCGGCGTTCGGCAATTTCTTCAAACGTGCATTTATTCTTCCGGCAAGTTCATATCTATCATTAATCGCCGACAAGTTCGCGGCGATTTTTTCGCCATCGGCAAATTCGATTTCAATCAATTCTTTTTTCGCGTTCAGTAAAACGTACCGCATCAAATCCGTCCAAAGCCAACTCTGATTATCGAGAAAATCCGTCACGGCATAAACGGTCGCCGGCAAATCGAATTGTTTTAAAAGGGGGAAAGCAATCTCGAAAGAGTCGGCATAACCGTCGTCAATCGTGATGACGACGGCATTCGGCGGCAGCGTGTCATCGCTCAATCTTTCGACGGCTTCGGTCAAAGATAGAACGCGGCAATGCTTTTTCAAATAGGCGAGATGCACCGCAAAATCTTTCGCCGAAATTTTATGCGCGTTCGCTTCAAAACTAAATCGGTGATACATCAAAACGCCCAAACCGCCGCGCGTCGCCCAGTGAAACGGAGCGAAACCGCCGAGATTGTAGATGGTTTTGAGTATCGTTTTTTTCATCTCAACAACTTTAACCACATAGGAACATAGAACACATAGATTTCTTATTTTCGTTCATAAATTACTTTGTAAATTATAAAAATTCTCCGATTGCCTCATAAATTTTTCTATGTGTTCTATGTTCCTATATGGTTAATTTCAATTTTCCGACGACTTTCGCCTTTGTTTTAATACTCGCAAAAGCGCGTTTTTTTCAGATTTCGTCGGCAGACGATAACGCTTGCCGAGCGTCGTATCTTGTTTCGTGCGCTGTTCTTTTCCTTCTGAAATCTGCTTTACGGCTGCAACGATCATTTCAATCGAAGGCTGTTTCAGCGAAAAACGAAAGTCCTTCAAAAAACTTTCCCAATCGAGATTATACCGCGAGTAATCGTAATCGAGCGGAATGGTTTTCTGCAAAATAATATCGCCCGTATCAACCTTGGCGGCAACGAAATGAATCGTAATGCCGACCGACTTTTCGCCGTTAAAAAGTTCCCAGAAAACCGTCGGACCTCCGCGATAAAGCGGCGCGAGTCCCTGATGCAGATTGATCGAACCGAGACGCGGAATCGAAAAAACCGTTTCCTTGATAATGTTCGTGCCGTATAGAATGCCCAAATCAGCGTTGACGCTTTTAATTAAATCAATCGTCGCCGCGTCATGAAAATCCGCGACTTTGAAAAACGGGATATTATTTTCGGCGGTGTAATTTTCTAAATCGTTCTGCTTTTCTTTGATTGTTTTGACATCCGCCGCGCCGTCAGTTTCGCCGCCGACAAATTTTGAGGTGAATTTTTTCGCCGTCGTCCAATAGCCGTCGTAACGAATCGAGCGCGTTATTTTTTCCTTGAACGAGCGTTCCGGCGTGATTTTCGTTTCGAGGTAAACGCCGCCGATTTCAACCGTTTCAAGCGCGGCAAGCAATTCCAGCAGACGATTCGCGCCGCCGTGCGTGAGAATGATTATTTTTAATTTTTTGTCGCTCATTTCGGTTTGAGTTTGAAATGTAAAACAGGCTGTCAGCCTGTTTCGCCCGTCGAAGCGCGGCGATGATTTGGGTCGCCGCGCGCTAAACAGGCTGTCAGCCTGTTTTACTAATCGGATTTCATCAAGAATTGGCTCTTCAAAATTTCCTCATAAACATTCAGAACCGCTTCGATGTTGCGCGTGTCGTCGGGCTTTTCCGTTTTTGGCTTTCGCGGCTCTCGCGCCAAGTTTTCAATCATTTCAACGAGCGCGTTTTCGTCGTGAATCGGGATTAAATTCACGCCGTCGGGACGCATTCGATTGTCGGTCGCTATAACGGGCGTTTCCAAAAATAACGCCTCGCGCACGGAAATCGCGTCGCCGTCGAACTTCGTCGTGCGAAGCAGAACGTCGGCGCGATTTATTAAATGAAGTGTTACCGGATTAGCGACATCGCCCGCTAAAAAAATTTTATCGGCGTAAGGTTTCGCGGCGATTGCCGATTTTAATTCGGCTTCGAGCGATCCTGAACCAACAATCATTAAACCGGCGTTCGGCAGTTTTTCCAAAACTTTTTCCATCGCGTCAATCTGCATAAACAAATCATAAGTATCTTCCAAAAGGCAGACGGTCAGCAGAAACGGCTGGTATTTTTCAGTAAATTCTTTGAGATTTGAAGGAATTTCGACGGTTTCATCGGGATTGCGCTGAACGAACGGCGGAATCAAATGCAGACGATTTTTTTTCACGCCGAATCGTTCAAACATCTCGATCATCAGCGGATTTACGCCGATGATTTTTGTGAACTTTCGAAAGACAAATCCTTCAAAAGAATTTTTCTTCGCGGTGGCGGCATTTTCAATCGTGTAGCCGCCCGAATGAAACGTCAGGACGCTTTTGCCGCGACCGAAAAAAGCGCACGTCGCCAAAAAAGCCAGGATGCGCGGAGTAACGTCGCCGCCGACGTGAACGTGCAAAATATCGTATTCCAAACCGCGTAAAAGTTTAATCAATTCCGGCGGCGTTTGCGGATGATAAACGTCCGACTCGTCCGTGATGACATCGCTTTTCGCCGTCGCAATAATCGAACAGCGATGTCCGCTGCGCCGCAGTTCTTCCCGAATCGCCAGCGAATTGCGGCTGATTCCGCCTTCCGGCGGCGGATACGGCGTGAGCTGTAAGACAGTCATCAGTTATCAGTTATCAGTCATCAGTTATCAGATTTTTCCGATAGCTGATGACTGTTAGTTGTTCAACACCTCGCTCAAATTAAATTCCTGCGCTTCGCCCGTTCGCGCCGCTTCGAGCATCAGCAGACAGCCGAGCGTGGCGCGTGTGCCGTCAACGGCGGTGATTTCGGTTTCCTTACCGGTTTTTAAACTATTGACGAACGATTCTAATTGTTCGGTGTAACCTTTGGCGGCGAAGAATTTACTGCGGGCTTCGCGTTTCGATTTTTTGACGACGAGACGTTTGAAATCTTCGCTTAAGACATTGATACCCGGCGCGAAAACTTCGACCGATTCGCCGCCCGACGTTTCACTTCCGATAACCGTATAAATAAAAGTTCCGATTGAACCGTCGGCGAATTTGAAAGTCGCGGCGATGTTGTGTTCGCCAATAGCATTCGCCGACACCGAAACGGGTTCGGTTCCGGTCAGCCAGAACAGCAAATCTATGAAATGACAGCCTTCGCCCAGAACCACGCCGCCGTTGGATTTTTCCGCCGCCCAGCCGTTTTCGATTCCCGGCGAATTCATCCGGGCAGACGCGACCATCGGCGACGTGCGCCCTTGCAGATGCTTTTTCATCTCGACGTAATACGGCGCGAAACGGCGATTGAAACCGACCATCAGACGTTTGCCGGAAGTTTGAACGGCATCGTTAATCGCCCGACATTCTTCGAGGTTCACCGCCATCGGTTTTTCGATAAAAACGTGCTTTCCGGCGTTGAGCGCGTCAATCGCCTGCTGCGCGTGTTGGTTGTGGCGCGTGGCAATGATTACCGCGTCAATGTCCTGGTCGTTTAAGATTTCCTGCAAATCAGAACTCGCGTAATTCGCGCCGAAACGCATCGCATAAGATTTCCCACGCGCACCGCTGTTGGAGTGAACGGCGTGAAGTTTCGCGCCCGCGATTTTTTGCGGCGCGGGCAGATGCGCCCATTTCGCCAAGTTTCCTGCGCCGACGAGCGCGAATTTTATTTCGTCTTTATTAACCGGCGCGGCATTGACGACGATTTTGCGATTCGGCTGATACTCTTCGAGCGCGTTTATCTGTTCGTTAATCGGATATTTCAAAACGACCGCGAGACTTCCGCCGCCGTTGCCGTTCATAATTGTTTCGTAAGCTCGCGGCGCATCTTCGAGCGCGAATTCGTGCGAAATCAGAGGCTTGACATTCACTTTGCCGACCGACATCAGCCGCGCAAATTCTTCCATATTCCGATTTTCCGTCCAGCGAACATAGGAAATCGGATAATCAACGCCCTGCTTTTCGTAAGTCGGATCATAGCTGCCCGGACCATAAGCGCGGGAAACCATAAATTTCAATTCCTTGACATACATTTCGCTGCGCGGAATCTCAATCGGACACGCGCCGACCATTATCACGCGACCGCGATCACACGCCATCGAAACGCCGTCCTGCAAAGGTTTTGCCGACGCGCTCGCCGCCGCGACGATCACGCAGTCCGCGCCGCGTCCATTCGTCAAGGCTTTGACTTCCTGAACCGTCGTGCTGCCCGCGACGATGCCGTAATCCGCGCCGGTTTCCTGCGCCATTTCAACGCGCCGTTTATCCAGATCAATCGCAATCACCACGCCGCCCTGACAGCGAACAAGCTGCGAAACAAGCTGCCCGACGATGCCCAAACCGATCACGGCGACCGTATCGCCGATATTGATTTCCGAAAGGCGAACGGAGTTCATCGCAATCGCGCCGAGCGTCGTAAAACACGCTTCCTGAAACGAAACCGCGTCTGGCAGACGCGCAATCAAATTGCGCCCGACGTTAATCGTTTCGCCGTGTCCCGTGCCTTCGCCGCCGTAAGCGACGCGCTGACCGATCTGCAAATCGGTAACTTTCGAGTCTTTTTCGATGATAATTCCCGCGCCCGAATAACCGAGAACGGCGTAATCTTTAAACTTGGCGCGAACCTCATTGAAAGTAGCGACCGGATCAGTTTTTTTCATCACGTTCCAGACAGTCGCCAGATGCGACGGATTATCAGCGACTTCTTTAACGATGCTGTCTGTATGAATGTCAGCCGTTTCCGTGCCGGTGCTGATCAAAGAATAAAACGGGCGAACCAGAACGCTGTTCGATGTAACCTGCGGGTCGGAAACTTCGTCCACGATAATTTCCTTCAAACCACGACGTATAACTTGTTTCATAATTTATTGTTGATAATTTATAGATGAAGCGATATTTGAATAAAAAAAGGCGGGAAAGCAAATGCTTTTTGAACCGTTTCTATAATTTCACGATTAATGATTTTTTGTCAATAAAATCACTCGTCAATCCTAATTTGACAATAATTCTCAACAATCGTTATTTCTAAGTTAAGATATAACATCGTTGAATTTAGGATTTCTCAGGAAATATATTGTATGAAAAATAAGTTTTTGATTGGTATGTCAACAGCCGGTGTTTTAACAGTCTTTTTTGCTATTATCTATTTTGTAAATTCGTATTATGTCGCTTCTCACATCCAAACAAACCCGACGGAAACTTTGAACAGCTACTTTAAATTTATGGAACAAGGAAATAAAAAAGCGTTGGAAGGATATGTTACAACGACACCTGAAATTTATAAAAAACAACTTTACGAAAAGGCTAATAAAGCAGACGAAAGACCAATAATTTCAGATCAGCACAATACAACAAACAACCCATATAAGATGTCAAACAACTCTGAATCTCGTCCCCGCGAATCGGATTTTGTCACCCCGTCCGACTTGAGAAGCAGAGCAGAATTGGTTAATGACATTTGTCCGGCTTATATGTTTTCGCAAAAAAGATACTTGAAAGAAATCGTTCAAGTTTGGCAAAAAGACAATCAAGCCAGAATCTCTGTTATTCTTGGCAGCCGAATACCAGAAGCCGGATATTGGGGAGATATTCCTACAAGTTTTTATTTGCAGAGGGAAAGCAGTGGCAGATGGAAGATTTTTTTAATGCAAACTATGGTCATTAACGAAAATTACGCCCAACAATAATATTTGACTTAAAGAAAGCGAGAATTTAACCCAAAATTAATTTTATCTGAGCATTTTTAATCTTTCTCGAAAGCGTTATTTGTGAAATTACTGATAATTTCACAGCAGCCTGATTTCAGATTCTAACATTTTTCGTAAAGTTTCAAAGTTCTTTCAAACTGCGATTCTAAAGAAAACTTTTCTTCAGCCAAATGCCGACCGCGCTCGCCGAAATTAGCGGTTTTGACTTCGCTTTGCAGAAGTTCGATCAAACGATTTGCCATTGAGTCGTCGTCGTCCGAAGCGATTAAAAACCCCGTTTCGTTTTCGACAATCGCTTCCGCCGCGCCGCCGACATTGGTGGCGACGACCGGCAAACCGGCTGCCATATATTCGAGAATCGAGTTGGAAAAACCTTCGGCGAACGAGGTCAGAACGCCGACCGAAGAGATCGAGAGCAGTTCGGGAATCTCGCCGCATCGCCCGATAAAATGGGTGCGGTCGGCGACGTTTAATTCTTTTGCCAAACTTTCGAGTTCGGCTTTCAGTTCGCCTTCGCCTGCCAGAACGAAATGCGCTTCGGGAATTTTTTCCGACGTTTTTTTCGCCGCCCGCAGAAACATCGGTTGGTTTTTGACGGCGTGGCGCAGGTTGGCGACGAGCGTTACAAATCTTATCCGACCGTCAAGCGGCAAATTTAATGATTCGCAAATTGCGCGGCGATCAGTTTCTTTCGGCTTGAGCCGTTCCAAGTCCAAGCCGTTGTAAATCACGCTGATTTTATCGCCCGCGATTTCTTCAGCGATTAAATAATTTTTCACCGCTTCGGAGTTAGCGACGATGCGGTCGGCAATTCTGAAAATTTGCTTTTCAATCTTTTTCTGCGCGTTCGAGCGCATTCCCGAAGTTTCGCGCTTCGAGGCGATTTTCAGTTTCACGCCCGCCAGACGCGCCGCCGCGATGCCGAAAACATTCGTGTAGAAATCGTGTGTGTGAACGATTTCGATATTATTCTCTTTGATGTAACGAGCGCAGTTTTTTATCTGCTTTAGAAAATTCAAATCGTAAAACGACTTTAATTTAAATTCGGGAATGTTGTTAAAACCGAGGCTTTCGACTTCGCCGCGCAAAACGCCTTCGTCGTTCAGCGCGGCGAGAAAGATTTTGTGTGTCCCGTCTTCGCGCAAAAGTTTTGTTAGTTGGACGGCTTGGCGTTCCGAGCCGCCCTGATGAAAACTGCCGACGATTTGAAGGACATTTTTTTTCATTGAGTTTTTGTCAAAGTCGCGGTGGCAGTCGGCGGCTCTGCGCGGTCAGAGGCAGGAGTTTGACCGCATTATATTTGAATTTGATAAATTATTACCGCCCGCGAAACGGCGGCGAATACGAATTAGCCGAGAATCTGCCTGAGTGCAGTTTCCAAATCAGTATAGTCGAAAGCGAAATTCGCGTCGAGAAGTTTTTGCGGATAAACCCGTGCGCCTTCCAAAAGCAGCGTTTCGCCCATTTCGCCGAACAGCAGCTTGATGGCGAATTCGGGAATCGGCAGTATCGTCGGGCGGTTGATGACTTTGCCGAGCGTTCGCGTAAATTCCTCGTTCGTTACCGCATTCGGCGCGGTTACGTTAATCGCGCCGCTTAAGTCGGTATTATCCAAAGCGAAATGAATGATTTTTATCACGTCGTCGAGCGCGATCCAACTCATATACTGCTTGCCCGAACCGACCACGCCGCCGACGGCGAACTTAAACGGCGTGAGCATTTTCGCCAACGCGCCGCCATCTTTCGCTAAAACTACACCGGTTCGCAGAAGCACAACCCGCGCTCCGAAGTTTACGGCTTTTAACGCTTCGCTTTCCCATTCTTCGCAGATTTCCGGCAGAAAACCTTTTCCTACTACGCTTTCCTCGTTTAATAATTCGGCTTCGCGGTTACCGTAAAACCCGATTGCCGAAGCGGAAATAAAATGTTTCGGCGGAACGATGCGGCGTTTCAGCGCGTCAACCAGAACGCGCGTTCCGACAACGCGGCTGTCGCGGATTTTTCGTTTCTTTTCTTCCGACCAGTTTTCCGACGCGATGTTATCGCCCGCCAGGTGAATGACGGCATCGAAATCTTCCAGCTTTTCTTCGTCGCCGAAACCCTTTTCCGCGTCCCATTCGATTTCGTCAATGCCGCGCGGCGCACGGCGGACGAGTTTGTAAATTTGATGACCTTTCGCCAAAAGCGTCGGGATCAGATGTGTGCCGACCAACCCGCTCGCGCCGGAAATTAAGATTTTCATAAAATTAAATAGAACTTTTAAACCGAATTTATCATAAACTAATTTTACAGGAAACAACTCGTAATTTTTGCGGATAACTTTAGCGGTTACAAGTTTTTAAATTTTACACGGCAAAACGATCAGAGGGAAATTTATGGCGGAAAATCCGGCAATTACATTACAACAGCCGACCGTTTCGGTTTTCGGCGACGGCGACTTTACCGGCTCGAACGGCGTGGACGGCGGCAGAAAGCCTCCGGGCAGTGTGCGCGGTTTTAATCCGCCGAATTATCAATTCTGGAATGTTTCGCCCATCACGCCCGCCGTCGGCGAACGTCATCCGGCAACGCCCGTTTTAAACAAACGCATCGTTTATATCAACGGTATCGGGACACCGCGTGAAGCTCACGCCTACACGGTTAAACTCGTCAGCGTCGTAACCGGCGCGGTCGTCATCGGCATTTATAATCAAAGCGGCGACGGTGAGCAGCCGGCGATTTTTTCCGATCTGGTGCAGTGTCTCGGCGACAAAATGGGCATCGGCAATAATCCGGCGACGAACACGCTGGCAACCTGCGTTTTCGATTCGTGCGTCAGCGGAAAATATCTGAACATCGTCGCGCACAGTCAGGGCGCGATTATCACGAGCCGCGCTCTGCGGCAGGGCATCGGGAAACTTCTGGATTATTACGGTCGCAAAGACCGTCAGGTAATGCCGTATATCGAAAAAATCGAACGCAATCGCGGATTTTTCGCCCGCGTCGGCAGAGCGGTTCTCGGTTTGGACAACATCGAAAGATTGCAGCTGCAGGTTTTATTGCAGGAAAGAATTTTGCCAGTCGTCGAGCGGCGGCTGGATGCTTGCGTATCGGTGCAGACGTTCGGCGGCGCGGGGCGATTTTTTCCGAACGGTCCGCGTTACCGCCACGTTTTCAACGCCTGGGACCCGGTTCCGAATCTGTTCGGGCAGGGCGATATTATGACCGGACCGGGGCGCGGCGCACGGGTCGAAGAAATTGACCGCAACATCGGTTCGCCGATTGCCGATTTCGACGACCATTCGATGGACAGCGTTTATTTGCAGTCGAGCCAGTATTTCGTTGACCGCAAAGGCAAAAAAGTTGACAGCGGCTACATTCCGGTTGATATGAATATGGTGCGGTCGTAAAACCGACAAAGCGCGAATCGCGTCAACTTTATTGAATTCATAAAAATCCCGTTATCTTTTGAAAGATAACGGGATTTTTAGTTTGCAGTTATGTCAGATGATTACAGATTATCGGACAAAGGAATTGGGAATCGGTTGATCGGTGGAGTTGCCGAACAGGATGCCCGTGAATCCCTGCGTCGAGCGGTTCAGATACCAGTTGCCATTGCGGAAGACCGCGATGTCCGCTTTGCCGTCGCCGTCATAGTCGGCTGCTACCGGCAAGTCCGTCCCGAATCCGAATGCTGTTCCCGTGAAGCCGTTGGTTGACTGTAATAGATACCACGAACCATTCGACGGGCGGAACACGGCGAGATCGGTCTTGCCGTCGCCGTCGTAATCGGCTGGCACGGGTTTGTCTTCCGCCTGTCCGAACGGGATGCCGCCGTAGCCGGTCGCCGGATTCGTGGACAGATACCAGTAGCCGTTCGATGGTCGGAACACCGCGACTTCGGCTCGTCCGTCGCCGTTGTAATCGCCGGGAACCGGTTTGTCCGTGCCTAAGCCGAGCGCGACTGCCGTGTAACCGTTAGTTGATTGCAGCAGATACCACGTGCCATTCGACGGACGGAAAACGGCGATGTCCGCCTTGCCGTCGCCGTCGTAATCGGCGGGAACGGGAATGTCGTTTGAATCACCGAACAAAGTGCCGGAAAATCCTAGCGAACTGCGCTGAATATACCAATTCCCATT
The DNA here is from genome assembly GCA_964244835.1 of uncultured Pyrinomonadaceae bacterium. GTDB lineage: Bacteria > Acidobacteriota > Blastocatellia > Pyrinomonadales > Pyrinomonadaceae. The sequence goes on along the minus strand of CAXTKJ010000046.1, from coordinate 35 downwards.
CCGAACGACGGCGACATCGGTTTTGCCGTCGCCGT
>CAXTKJ010000045.1:0-42592 GCA_964244835.1 uncultured Pyrinomonadaceae bacterium | reverse complement strand
AATCATACTCGACATCGAAGCCAGTAGCGATGCCTTCAACGCCTGTTCGGTGGCGAGCAAACCCGGCGCGGCGGGCGTTGCACCGGCGGCTTTGGTCGCTGCTTCCGCCACTTGAATTGATGTCGTCGCCGTTTTATTGGCGGCGGTAATTCCGGCGGCAACTGCACCGCCGACTCCGCGCCAAGCTGGAAGATAACCGATTATTACGGTTATGGCGGTCGGACCGCCGGTTAAAACGGGCGGTAGCGGATGGGCAACAGCGTCTGTAATTCTGGCGGCTGGCGGCATAATTTTTTATCCTTCTTCGTCAATTACTCCTAAACTTTTTTTCACGGAATTTCTTATGTTTACATCGCTTCCCGAAGTTTTTTTAATAGTTTCTTCGCTAATTGAAATTTTTGGGCTTTCGATGGTAATAAAACTCTGCGTCATCGAACATCTGGAACGCGGATCAGGTATGCCCAATGAAAGCGACACCGTTATTTCCGCCGAATTATGTTCAATAATTGTGCGACAACCACTTGTGCCGCCGCTGTCGGCTTTCAACTCAATCGGTTTATTGGCAAACCCTTCCAAGGAAATTACCAGATTTTCGCCGCGTTTTTTTACAACGACAATGTGATTTTTGTTCCTTTTCAAACTTGCGCGATAAATAGTAGTATCTGCCATTGCTTTTTCACCTCCGGTCAAAACTGTGATGAAAAGCGTAATCAACACGAGCGGCGCGAAAAGTCTTGTGTGTTTAATTTTCATTGCCGCTCTCCTCTTCCGTTTCGTCGTCGTCAAGTTTTTCTTCCTCTTCGTGGGGTTCGATGTGAGGCTCAACATTGATTAATTGAAGCGGGTCAACTTGCCTGCGACGATTTTTCTTCATAAATTCGGCTTCGCTTTCAGTTAGTTCACCGTCGAAAAATTCGACCGCGTTAAAGGTGCGAACTTTGCAAAACAGCTCGTCCTCAGCTTCAAGTTTATCTAGCTTGCTTAAAACAAAGCGAAATGCTTTGATAACTTTCTCTTTTCCTTCCGTTTCAGCAATCCGGCGGATTTGCTGTTGTGTCCAAAGGGCAAAGTATTCTCCACCCTCATCCTCGGTCAGCAGCAGATAGACTTTGATTAATTCGAGCAGCCGTTCGTCTATTACGGCGATGTTTGAAATTCGCGCCCGCGCTTTGTTTGCCTCTTCAATTATGAAAAATTCATTGTCGGCAAGCCCTTCGATATGGCGTTTTTTAGTGCCGGATTCGGGTTCCGCAGCTTCGCGGGCGGCAAGCGATTTTGCTTCCTGTTTCATTCTCGAACGAAGTGAATTAGGTCTGACATCATTACCTAAAACTGCCAAACATTCAAGAAGGCTGTCAAATTTTTTGTCGGCGAAACGATGGGCAACCATATATTCGTAATACTGAGCAGCGTATTTTTTCTGATTATCATCCCCTATTTCCCGCAGGATAATCGTGCTATAAATCGAACGATCCAGTTCGGGCGGAGTGGATTCGTTCTTGTTCAGAAGAGATTCGATAAATTTCAAATTTTCTTTCAGATAGTATAAGTCGGCAAGGATTCGCACCCGTCGAAAATTTTCAGGCGGAAGGTCAGGCATTTCAAAATCTACGAAACGCGACACCAAATCACGCTTTAATTGCGCGGAAACATCTTCGTAATAAATCGGTTCCATACTCCAAAGGTATTCGCGTACCGTTTCGGCAACCGTTTTACTATCCAAATCACTGACCATTTCCGATGGAAATGGCTGCGGCGTGAGTATGTTTTCCTCATCGTAGTTTTCTTCTGCCATAATTTCTCCTCTTTTAAGGTCTTCTCAGCAATTCGTCCCATCCTTCGATAAATCTACTTTCACGAATCCGAATTTCAGAATTCGGATTTATCGGAAAGTTACTGTTCGGTGTGTGAACGACTTCCTGATAGGAAAGCACACGGTCGGAAATTCTTCGGGTATTAAACAGTCTGTCGGCGAACATCTCCTGAAACCTGAACATCAATTCGGTTTCTGGCGCATTGAAATGAATCATATCAATTAAAATATGTCCCAACTCGTGGCTTAAGACTTGAATGCCGCGATTCGCCGTAGAAACCGATCTGGCTATCACGAAACACGAACCGGCAACCGGAAATACACCCTGTAATTCGGCACGTTCACGAAACTGTTTACCATACGCAAAGCCGGAAAGACCTGCCAAATTAAATCTGTTAACGACAAATATCGCCGTCGAGCCTTGATGCGCCGGTGTGTCCGTCCGATGATTGCGAATCAAAACCCGATTTTCGGCAATGCCGACATTGGAAAGATTGGCTGGGGCAGTAGCGGTCGAATTTAAGCGAACTCGACCGATAACTATCCGAATTCGTCCGTCGCGGCTGCGTTCCTGATCAATGATAACTTGTTCATTACCGTTTTTGATTATAATGTCGGAAATTACGATTCGATTATAAGCCAACGGATTAGCAAAAACCTCGACGGTAAATCCGGCAGGAAGCGCGGCACGAGCCGCATCTGCCAGACGATTGGCGATTTGCAGCGGCGTTTCACCGGCGACCGTTGTAACCGTAATCATCGTCGGATTGGGCGCAGTATTGACACGAAATCGGATTTCACGATTTCCACCGGCATTGCGACGGTCAAATTGGCTGATACTGACTAAATTTTCAACCGGATTAACAGCGATCACCTCGCCGTCAACTAAAAGCGGCGACATATTTGCCTGTGCGTAAATGCGCCTGACCCATTTGAGCATATGCAGTTTCACATCAGCCAGACTCACACCGCCAACCAAGTTATCAACTCTCGTATTTGTCGGGTCGAAAGCCGTCCGGCACACGAAAACTTTACAACGCACCCGCTTTTCGCTGTCGCCGACCACGGCTTCCGTTGCCAGCGGTTCACCGCTGACTGCCGTATAACGTGCTACAACTTGTTGATCGAGAATTTCAATATTCAAATTATTCGGATCGTGGTCAACCAAAAGCGTCTGATTTGCCCGCGCTGCATCGTCAACCTCAGTAGTTACGAGCCGTAAGTATCTGGAACGGTAAATATGATTTAATCCCGGAACCTTTTTAAGCTGCAAGTTGGTAATTTGTCGCTGCGGCGCGAAACTTTCGTATGTTAATTTACCTTCGCCGTCACGCTGCGGGCGATTTCGCGCATCAAGAATCGGTTTTTGCGCTTCAATCACACAGTTGATGGTTTGTCCGTTAGCACCTTCGTCAAAAACTTCAACCTTGAAGTTTCGCGGGTCGGTTGAAGCCGTTAAAAATGTAGTCGGAAGCCGCGAAGTCGTCAAAAGTGTACTAACCTGAAGAATCCTCTGCTCGTTTGAAACAGCCACGCGCGGATTTCCGCCGTCATTGATAATTTTAATCGAAGCCGGCGGAATGCCGACGCGCACGAACGGATGACGCACTTCAGTCGGTCGGCTGACTTCGCCGAGTTGTTTGGCGGGAATCTCGACGATGTCGCCTTCGCGGATATTTTCAGGGCTGCCGCGCAATTCGCGCAGAGCCGCGTTTGCCGCGTCGTTCCAAATCCGTTCCCAACTCGCCAAGCCGTTCGCCGCCGCTAAAGATGAAAGCGAATCTCTATTTACCCAAGTATGACGTGCCAATTAAATAGTCCTCCTCAATTTTTACTTCGGTCTCCACGCTTCGCGGTCAAGATTCGGGAACGTGATTTTGCAGCTTCCCGGATCAATATGGCTGACTCTGGCAAATCCTTTTTCGTCAGTCGTGCCTTCAGACAAAGTCGAACCGTCGGGTAAAGTTACCCGATAGCGTTCACCTGCAACCGGATTACCCTGTTCGTCGAGCAGTTCGATCTCAATCCACGAAGTTTTCTTCTCGTTCTGCGGCGAATCCGGTTTATGCGAAGGCTTCGTATAAGTCGGAATTTTCGGATGCGGAATCTGCGCCCGCTGATTGCGATACGTTGGTGCTTTGCTGCCCGGATCGGCGTTGTCGGCGATTTCCGCTTCATCTGGATCAAGTGGTGGAACAAGCGTTCCCGGTGCGCCCGGAACTGCTGCGCCGCCGCTGTTGATCAGAACCATCGTGCCGTTGATCTGCACACCGGCGGCGTTGACGGTAACGAAATTGCCGCCGACTTTCAGCGTAATCGCCGTCTCCGCATCCAGCACGATAGTCGGTGCTTTGATCGTGTAAACGCCGCCGGCTTTAACCGAATAATTTGCGGTAACTTCTTCGGTAACGCCCTGCGAGTATTTATTAGAGACCGAGCCGGTCGTTTCGGTGGCAACTTTTCCTTTGATTTTTAAATGGTAGTCGCGTTTGATCCATTCGATCTGGTCGCGTTCGATTATAACGTGTTTGTCGCGCTTGACCTGTTCGCGTTTGTCTCGATAGACGATCAAATGGCGGTCATTGCCGATCAACTCGCGGCGGGTATTTTTGATGCGAATGTCCTGATCTTTTTGCCCGTGCATAAAGATTTGCTCTTTGCCTTTTTTGTCTTCAAAACGAAATTCGTTAAATCCGCCGCCGCCCGTCGTCGAGTTGGATTTGATCGTCATCATCGTTTTATGATCGGGCAGTTTATACGGCGGCATCGTCTGCGGATTATAAACGCAGCCGGTAATGATCGGCTGATCCGGGTCGCCTTCCAGAAAGTGCAGAACGACTTCCATTCCGATGCGCGGAATAAACATCGAACCCCAGCCGTTGCCCGCCCACGATTGGGCGACGCGCACCCAGCACGAGCTGTCGGGATTGTCCTGTCCTTCTCTATCCCAGTGCAGCTGAACTTTGACGCGCCCGTATTTATCGGTAAAAATCTCCTCGCCCGCCGGTCCGACGACCATCGCCGTCTGACTGCCTTGAATCGTCGGCTTGGGAGTTTTTCGAGCCGGACGAAACGGCGGCGCACCTTTGCCGTAAGCAATACAGGTGAAACCGTTGTTATACGGTTTTTCGATGTCATCGTCAGTCGCGTAAGTCGGATTCTGTTCAGCTTCGTGCGTGATCGAAGTGATGATATATTCACCATTCTGTTCAGCGGTCGGATGATTGAAAAAGTTAAAGCGATAGCCGCTGGTCAAAGAACTGCAATCGGAACTGCCGGAAATGATTCGATACTGCGAATCGAGCGACTGCATCACGATTTCGGCTTTGCGCGTTTTATCTTCAAAGACGTTCTGCAATTCGCTCGGCTGATCGCCGCCGCCGCGATCAACGCCGTCATATTTGCGGGCGTAACCGGCGGGGAAGTCATATACTTCCAACTTATCGTTGTCAGCGACTTTGAAAACTGTCGGCTGTGTTGCATCGAGTTTTTTATCGGGAAGTTGAAAGTTGAAATCCCAAAACGAAACTTTACCCGTTTGCAGTTGATGGTCATTCTGCCATTTTTTAATGGAGGTAATAAAATCTTCTTCTTCGGTAACTTTCAGCGCAAACGGAATCTTGCTTTTTGCCGGACAATCACGATGCGATTGCGGCGTGTCGGCGACAACCATTTTATTTTTGCCGTCCGTATGCTCGAAAAAGTAGAAGATTCCTTCTTCCTCCATTAATCTCGAAGCGAATTCAAAATCGGTTTCACGATACTGGACACAATAGTTGCGGGGTTTATAAGGAGTCTGCAATTCGTATGAAACTTCAAAACCGACAAGGACTTTCTTTAAAATATCGGGAACGCTCAAATGTTGGAAAATACGGCTCTGGCTGATCTGCGTTAGAAGCCAGACGTATGGAACAACCGTCGCATAATAATATGAAAAACGAATATCGCGGTGTCCCTGCGAAAAACGATTGACCATTCCGCTCATCATTCGCTTAGTTCCGTCGCGCTGAGTAATTTCGATGGCGACCGCCTGACCGAGTATTTTTTTCGCGTCAACCGATGTTGCTTCAAAACCGGGCTTTTCTTCTTCGTGCAAAAGTTCGACTTCGTACTCGAAAAGCGCGGAAATTTCTTCGGTCGCCGTTAAACGGTTAATCATCAGGAAATCTTCTCCCAAAGGAGTCGAAATGCTCAACAGTCTGTTTCGTTGTGTCGTACTCATATTTATTTATGCAGCTCGGTGAGGCAAAATTCGGCTCGCAATTAACACCTTTTATCCTAGACAAGAAAAATAGAAGATTTTGCGTCGTTGGCGAATAATTTTTTAAATAAAATCAGCCCGGATTTCCAAAAAGACTACCCGGACAAAGTGAAATTAGAGAAAAATATTAACGGCTTCAGTATTTCAACCGAAATGTTTTCAGCCGTATTTTTAACCTTCGACTCGAAGTGCGGCGAACGGGCATTACCATTTCGTCGTCGTTAAAAATACGGCTGAAACAACCAAGTCCGTCAGTTCGATTTGCCGCTAGACGGAAATCAGGCAAACGACATTTTTACTTAATGTCATAGACGAAATTTCCGGTTTCGCCAACGGCGACGTGGACGTTTTTAATGCCTTCGCCGCTTGCCATTCTCGATAGAACTTCGCCCGACATTTCCGGCAGAAGAGTTCCCGTCAAAATGTTATAAACATTTCTCGCGCCCGAATCAACGTCGGTACAACGACTGGCGACTGTCTCGATAACGGAATCGTCATAGGAAAACTGTGCGCCGTGATTATCGGAAATGCGATTTTTGATTTTGCCGAGCTGCAATCTGATGATCAAGCGCAGAATATCGTCGGAAATCGGGTAGAATGGAACCGTTACCATTCGACCTAAAAGCGCGGGCTTAAATGCTTTAACGAGTTCGGGACGAATTGCTTCGAGCAGCGGTTCCGGTTCGGGTTTCGTATCGGGATCGGCGCACAATTTCATAATCGTGTCCGTGCCGACGTTGGAAGTTAAAAGAATGACGCAGTTTTTGAAATCAATTTCACGCCCTTCACCGTCTTCCAAAATGCCTTTATCGAAAACCTGAAAGAACAATTCCATCACGTCCGGGTGCGCTTTTTCGACTTCATCGAGCAAGACAACCGAATACGGTTTTTTGCGAACGGCTTCAGTCAAAACACCGCCTTCGCCATAACCGACGTAGCCCGGAGGCGAACCTTTCAAACTCGAAACCGTATGCGCTTCCTGATATTCACTCATATTGATCGAAATCAAATTGCGCTCGCCGCCGTAAAGCGAATCGGCTAACGCCAGCGCGGTTTCGGTTTTACCGACACCGGAAGTTCCGACCAGTAAAAATACGCCAATCGGACGTTTCGGATCAGTCAAACCGGCGCGGGCGGTGCGGATTCTCTGCGTGATCGCTTCGAGCGCATGACTTTGCCCCAGAACCCGTTCGCCCATCGTTTTATGCAGTTGCAGAACCGCGTTAATTTCGTCTGCGACCATTTTTCCGATGGGAATTCCCGTCCAGCCGGAAATGACTTCGGCGACTGACTGACCGTTGACGACCGGCTGCATCAGCGGGTCTTCGCCCTGCACCGCTTTCAGTTCGGCGGTTACTCTTTTTAATTCCTCACGCGCTGCTTGAATGTCGAGCGGCTGCGTGGTTTCCGGTGCAGTTGCGGCAGCAGTGCCGGAAGATTCACCGGAAACGGTCGAATCTGCTTCGGCAGTTGCCGCCTGCGTCAAAACTTCTGGTTGTTCGGAAGCGGAATCTGTCGAAGTTTCGGAAACGGCATCGGTTGACGATTGGTTGTCGCCGTTTAATTTCTCCGAAAGTTTTCCGTCAAGCCTCGACATTTCCAGCTTAGTTCGCAAAGCTTTGATTTGATTGGTCAAATCTTTTTCCTTCGTCCACTGTTCATTGAGTTTGGCGAGTTCTTCTTCAGTCGTGCCGCGCTTTTTCTTTAGATCGTCCAATCTTTCATCGTGCGACGCGCCCGTAACTTGTTCGCGTTCGAGCGAATCAATTTCTGTTGTCAAATGCTGAATGCGTCGCGTCGCGTCTTCGACTGAAGCCGGAGTTGCGCCTTGTCCGATGGCGACTTTCGCGCACGCCGTATCGAGAACCGAAACCGATTTGTCGGGCAGTTGGCGACCAGTAATGTAGCGCGCTGAAAGTTTGACGCTTTCGACAATCGCTTCGTCTAAGATGCGAACATTATGATGTTCTTCCATTTTAGCCAAAAGACCGCGCATCATTCCGATAGCTTTGTCTTCGTCGGGTTCTTCGACTTTGACGACTTGAAAACGTCTCGCCAGAGCCGCGTCTTTTTCAAAATACTTTTTATATTCCGCCCACGTCGTTGCCGCAATCGTCCGCAATTCGCCGCGAGCCAACGCCGGTTTCAAAAGATTCGCCGCGTCGTTTTGTCCCGCCGCGCCGCCCGCGCCGATCATCGTGTGGGCTTCGTCAATGAACATAATAATCGGCTGCGGCGAAGCCTTCACTTCGTCAATCACCGATTTCAGACGACTTTCAAATTCGCCTTTCACGCCCGCGCCGGCTTGCAGAAGTCCTAAATCCAAAGTGCGAACCGCGACGTTTTTCAACGGATCGGGAACGTCGCCCTGCGAAATTCTGAGCGCGAAACCTTCGACGACCGCCGTTTTACCAACGCCCGCTTCGCCGGTCAGAATCGGATTGTTTTGACGACGGCGCGTTAAAATATCAATGATTTGCCGAATCTCGAAATCGCGTCCCAGAATCGGATCAATTTTTCCCGCCGCCGCTTTCGCCGTTAAATCTTCGGTGTATTGGTCGAGAGCTTTGGTTTTTCCCGGAACGCCGGTGGCGATTGGCGCACCGTTCGACACGCCGCCGGATTCGCCGAGCGACATCGCATCCCGCGCTTCCGCCGAATTTGCGATAATATCAGGCAATTCTTTTTGAAGCGATTCGACTGAAACGTGGCTGAATTCTCTCGAAATATCGCGGGCGAGCCGCGCCGTGCCGTCGTTGGAAAGCAGAGCTAAAAGCAGATGTCCCGAACGAACACGCGCCGCGCCGTAATCTACCGAAGCCAGCAGCCACGCATTTTGAAACCAATCGGGCAAACGGTCGGATAATCCCGGCGTGCGCGAATTTCCGGTTTTCAGACGGTCGAGCGCAGTCGAAACGTCTTTCGTTAAACGATCAACATTAACTTCGTAATGATGAGCGATTTTGTGCAAATCGGTATCGTCTTCACCGAGCAGTTTCGCTAAAATATGCTCGATTTCGACATCGTAATTGGTGCGCGACATACACAGTCCGGCTCCGCCTTCGAGTGCGCCGCGACAAGTATCGTTTAACCTGCCGACCAAAGATTTTAAATTTACGTTCATTGTTTTTCTCCTTATTTTGACTGTAACGGGTTAAAAAAAATTATTGAATGATAACTTGTTCGTCGTCCTCTGTGAACGGTTTGGTCTTTAAAAACGAAGTCCAGCCGAGCATCGGGCGGCGTTTGGCGCGGGTCGTTAAAATCGTGCCGGGAACTTGTTTTGCCAGCAAAACGAGTTTCACGTCAAAATCGAATTCCATCCCGACCATAAAACGGGCGATTGATTTTAGAGATTTATGCGCCGCGCCGTTCGGCAGAAAGTCCTGAAATTCCTTAAAGGACATTGCGCCGAGGCGAACGCGAAATTTCGACTGCTGTTCCCAGATGCGGGAACCGAGAATTGCACTCGTGCCGAGCGAACTGTTCGCTTGTCCGAGTCTCGTGATACTTTCCGCGTCTAAATCTAACCATTGACCGAAAAACTGTTCGATTTTTGCTTTTACGCCAAAATAATCGCTCAAAATGTTCGCCAACGCAACCGCCGAATGCGGTTTTTGCGCGATTATTCCGGTATATGGAAGCAATGACTCATCCGGCAAATCCATTCTGCCGCGCAAACCGTGCGTTCCGAGTCCGGCGAAATCGAAAAGAAACGCCGTAAAATCGTCGTTCCCGCGTTCGTAAGCGACCGGAAAACGGTATTTTTCCCAAGCGCGAAAAAACATCGAGACGGAACGATGCGTGAAGATGTCCATAAAAGACCACATCGTCGTGTCCTGATAACGCCGCCGTTCCATCGCCAATTCGGTGTAATGTGTCGGCATTACGCCGTTAATGCCGAGCATTCCCATAAAATTAACGAACATCTCCAGACGCTGTTCGGTAAATTTCGGGTCGTTGGTTTCTTTTAATTCGTGAACTTCGCTGGCAGGAAAATCAAGTCCGAGGCGTGAGCGAAAACGGACGATTTCAGGCGTAATCGTCGCTTCACGCCCGACGGCGCGTTTTTCGGGAAATATCTTTTCGAGCAGCCGGACGGCTTGAAAAAATTCAAACTGATACGGCTCATCGAATAATTTTTCGTTGAGATTTTTTTGTGGCATTGGAAATTCCAGATTCCAGATTCCAGATTCCAGATTAACGCCGCAAGTGCCTTCAATTTGGAATTTGGAATCTGCAACTTACAAAAGCATTTGCTCGCCCGTTCGCGCCGGAAACCGTTTGACGATTTCTTCGCGCTGGACGGTTCGCAGAACGAGTTGATTAAAAGAATTCAAAGATGCGTAAAGCCCGAAAAATCTTTCCAGAACGCAGGCGAACAGAAACATTCCGCTGCCGACGAATTCCGTCTCGTCAAAAGTCAGGGTCGTTTCCAAACCGCGCACGAAACCCGCGCCGATGTGTCCGCCGATTTGCCGGACGACTTTGCGGCTGGAAATATTCGTGATTCCCAAAATCTGTTTGCGCGTTACGTTTGAATCATCAAAATTATAAAGCTGTAATATTTCCTGCAACGCTTCGGGTGTTCCGTTTTCACCGACGAGCGATAAATAATTCAAATTCAGATGCGAAATAAGTCGCCATTGCAGCGAACGACGCTGAGGCGGACGAATCGTTTCCGTCGGTTTGGTCAGACAGTGAACGCGGGAAAGAAGTGCTGTTCCTTCGACTTCAAAATCGCCTTCGCGTCCGCCGAAGGGAAGTTTCGCCGGCAGATCGCGGTTCGTGCAGGTCGTCTGAACGCTGATGACTTCGGCGGACGGAACACGCGGGTTGAAATTCATATCAACCATTGACATATATATTTCCGTTCCATCGTCTTCGGGACGCTGTGATTGTCGGCGATTGGCATACCAGAACGCCTTTTCCATCTGCTCGCCGTAAGCGTGGCGCAGCGAATAAAACGGCGAAAATTCGCGTGAAGTATTCGTGCGCGGGTCGGTGGCGACGACTTCATCAATCGAATAAATTTCGGTCGTCATTTGCCGGTGAACGTCCGGGATAACGTGATATTCGTATTTCTGCTGCGAAAGATAAATCGGGTCAGCCATCCGCGAAAACAGATTGACAATCGGTGTGCAGCCCATCCGAAAAGTTTCCGCCGTGATCGGCGCACGCGGCGGCGTAACGTCCTTCAAATGAATTAAAATATCGAAATGACTGCCGAATTTCCCCATCACGGCTTGGTCGAGTCCGTAAATGTCGAAGAACAAAAATTTATAGGGAAACGCGAAATACTCGGTTAAAAGACGATAGCCCGTGAACGAGCGTTTGGTGTAAGGCAGAATTCCTTCGTTTTCTTCAAACCCGACTTGTCTAATGCTTTCGGCGGCGGGAATGATAATTGGGTCAGGCATTTTAAGCTGAATGTTGGCAAAGGTCATCAGGGTTTTGGTGCCAATCGGAGCTTCCTTCGGACGAAATTCGACCGCTGATGCCTGATTGAAAATCATTTCATAAAGCGGAAAAACAAGCTGCGGATCACCGTTCAGATAAAAGCGCAAAAATTCCGGCGGTTTGTCCGAATCGCCCATTTTGAACTCGGACAAATTTGAATTGCCGTAACAGCGCATACTCAGGCGAATGTAGCTGTCGGCGTATTTTCCGCGAGCATCCTTCGGCGCATTCGATTCGAGCGCGGCTGATTCGAGTTCGATGGGGACGAGCTGCACATCGTAATTCGTCTGAAAACGGCACGGCGTTCCGTCAACCGGGCGCGAATAAAGTCTGGCTCCACGGTCGAGTTTCTGCACCGCCGTCAACTTATCGTTCGGCGTTCCGAAAGTGAATTGGGCAATCGCCATCGAAGGAATCGGCGCGAGATAATGCGGGTAGAGAACATTAATGAAGGATTCGGTGATTTCCGGCAGTTCGTCGTCGAGTTTCAAGGACACGCGCCCGCTCAAAAAAGCGAACGCTTCGATCATTCGTTCGACGTGCGGGTCCTCGACTTTTTCTTCTTCAAGCAGCAACCGTGCCGCGATTTTCGGATATTTTTGAGCAAACTCTGCTCCCATCCGGCGCAGGAAAATAAGTTCCCGTTCGTAATAGCCTAAAAGTTCGTCGCGCATTTTTTAGTTCAGCGAAATAAATATTGAGAGCGTTGATTATAAATCAATTTTGCAGATAAAAAAAGCGGCTGTCGAAAAGCCGTTTCAATCATTTAATAATGCGACTGAAATTATTTTTCTCTCACCTGAAAATCGCCGCTGCCGAGCTGCAAAACCGTATCGAAAGCGACCGGCTCAGGCGTTGGGTCAATGTCGAGATTGGCTTCGATGCGAAACCTCAAAACGCGGTCAACATTATCAATCGGTTCGAGTCTGACCTTTAAGTCTATAAAGCGCGGCTCAAAATGTTTGAGAGCCGTTTCAACCGCTAATGTCAGCTTCTTTTGCTCAATATGACTTTTCGCGCTCACGCCGGTAAAATCCGGCAATCCGAAAAAAACCACCGATTTCAAAACTTCTTCGAGACCTTCGTCAACATTTTCCGGGTAACAGCGCGTATTTAAAAGCCATTCCAAATCACGCCGGACGGACTGCTTTAATTCACGCAGAGATTTCGAGCGTGATTTTGGGGCTTCCTGCGATTCCGACGGCTCAAAGTCGAGCAACCGGTCAAGCACCGACGGTGTAATCCTGATCTCGTTGTCAGTTCGTGCCATTGAGTGAAATTAAATCACAAAAACGTGAAAAATAAAACGGTACTTTACCAATATAATTTCCAAAAAAAAGTCTGTCGCTTTTGGTAAAGCGACAGACCGTAAAATTTATGAAATTTGAAATTAAGCACCGCTGCCTTCGACTTTCTTCGTGTCATAGCTGACAGTGTTGGTCAAAGCAACCGTTCCATCCGGTTTCTGCTGCGAATATTCGTGCGTAATTTTCGTAAAGTTGAAGGAAATTGATTCCATCGGAAGTGCGCCGCTGCCGTTGCTGCCACCGGTGTTAAAGCTCGAAACAACGATGTCTTGGAACGTAACTTTGTAGTAAGTATAAGGCGTTCCGTCGCCGCCCGTTTTGCGGCAGCTTAACACAGCCTGCGGAATATGATTACCTTTACAGGTTGCCAAGAAAAGTTGAACGCTCGCTTTACCATTCTGAATTACGAAATGGAAGTCCTGCATTGAAACTTTACCGGTACCGGCACCGGTTCCGAGACCCGACGAACCGGCGTTGGTGCAGCCAAACGTCCACGATTCGATTTGCATTTGTTTTTCAAATCCGACCGCTTCGGATTCACCTTCGATAGTATCAATTTTTAAGTAGTAATCAGCTTGTGCCATAATTTTAATTTTCTCCTTTGCAGAATATTTATCTGTTTGATTTTAGTTTCGCTTTATAGCAAAACGAGTAAATTTTAAGTTTTCGCCTCTCTTTTACGAGTTTCGCTACTCGCGCTATGTATTGGAGACGAGGCGAAAACATTCTTTTGCGAAACTTTCTGAAAATTTTTCGCAAATTTTTTATCAGCCTTTATTTACCAGCCGGCGGCGGCAAATTAGCGACCAAACGCAAGGACACGGAAAGCTCGTCAAGCTGGAAATGCGGGCGTAAAAACGCGACGGCGCGATATGCTCCCGGCTTGCCCGGAACTTCTGCTACGTCAATCCTCGCTTCACGAAGCGGATACTTGGCTTTCTGTGCCGCCGGAGCGACATCGTTTTCCAAAACATAGCCGCTGATCCAGCGATTCAAAAAGATTTGCGCTTCCTGTCTGGACATAAACGAACCGATTTTATCGCGCATCATTGATTTCAAATAATGTGCGAAACGCGACACGGCAAAGATATACTGCAACTGCGACGAAAGACGCGCATTGGCGTTCGCATCGTCGGTATCGTATTTCTTCGCTTTATTCGCCGACTGCGTGGCAAAAAACGCGGCATAGTCCGAACCTTTGCAGTGAACGAGCGGAATAAATCCGTTGTCGGAAAATTCCTTTTCACGACGGTCGGTGATTGCCACTTCGGTCGGGCATTTCATTGCGACTTCGCCTTCGTCCGTTTCAAAAGTATGTGTCGGCAAGCCGTCAACAAGACCGCCGCCTTCCACGCCGCGAATGGCGACGCACCATCCGTGCATCGAAAATGCTTCGGTCAGGCGTGTGCCGAGTGCGTAAGCGGCATTGCTCCACAGATATTTTTTGTGGTCTTTGCCGTCAACGTCTTCTTCAAAATTAAAAGTCTCGGTCGGTCTCGTCATCGCGCCGTAAGGCTCGCGCCCTAAAACGTGCGGCAAGGTCAACCCGACGTAACGCGAATCTTCCGATTCACGGAAGCTGCGCCATTTGGCGTATTCCGTGCGGTCGAAGATTTTTGAAACGTCGCGGACTTCGTTCATTTCCGAGAATGTATCCCAGCCGAAAAGTTCTGACGAAGCCGCGCTCAAAAACGGAGCGTGCGCTGCCGCCGCCACCTGCGACATACTTTCGAGCAGAGCCATATCCTGCGGATGATTGCCGAATTCGTAATCGCCGATTAATGCACCGTAAGGCGCACCGCCGAACGTGCCGTATTCTTCTTCGTAGATTTTTTTGAACAACGCCGATTGGTCAAATTCAAGGGCGCGTTCAAAATCCTTCAGCAAATCTTTTTTCGTTACCGACATCACGCGGATTTTCAACTGCGTCGAAGTCAGAGAATTTTTGACGAGATGATGAAGTCCGCGCCACGAACCTTCCAATTTCTGGAAGTCTTCGTTGTGCATAATTTCGTTCATCTGCGCCGTAATCAGACGGTCAATTTCCGCGATGCGCGAATTGATCGCCACGTCCATATTTTTGGACAGCGTTAAAGTTCCCGACATAACCTGACCGACGAATTCGCCGATCATATCCTTGGCGCGCTCTTTTTGAAAATCGTCCCGCGCCATTCTGCCCTCGGTTAAAATTTGGTCGAGCAGACCGACTTCCTGCGTTTGCTCTTGAACTTGAGCTTCTTGTTGTTGTGCCTTTTCAGCCATAATTTATTCCTCCTTATTTCCCAAACCGAGCGCATCGCTCAATTCTTTCTGTTTGTCCTGACTCGAAATAACGTCATTCAGCATCGCTTCCAGCTTATCGTTGCCGTCCATTTTCGAGCGTAAATCGGAGAGTTTCTGACGTGCTTCGACGAGTTTGCGAAGCGGATCAACTTGCTGCACGATCTGATCCGGCTCGAAGTCCTCGATGCTGTTAAATTTCAGTTCAACGCCGATCTTACTGCCGTCGTCCTGTAATTTATTGTCGGTCGAAAAAGCGAGACGCGGCTTCATTCCAGCCATTACCTGGTTGAAATTGTCCGGGTCAATTTCGACGAATTTACGATTCTTCAGCGCGGGCAGCGGTTCTTCCGGTTTGCCGGTGAAATCGCCTAAAACCCCGACGACGAATGGTAATTCCTTTAATTCAATCGCACCGCCGACTTCCACGTCATAGGTGATCTGAACGCGCGGCGGTCGCACGCGGTCAAGTTTATGTTGCAGACTTTCTTTTGTTGGCATTGTTTATCTCCTTTATTATTTATTTGGGTTGTTTTTGTTGGAAAAATTTTTATTCGTACACGACCACGCCCGATGTATCTACCGCGCCGCCGGCAGCGGGGGCATTGGTATTAAATCCGAGCGTTTGACGAAGCTGGAAAAGAACCGCTTCGTCTTTAATGACATCCTGAAGCCACGATTCGAGCGGCATTTCGCCCCATTTGACGGCTCTTCCGATTAAATAGGAAAGCGGCGAATGCGGTTCCGTTTTGCGGAAAAACTCGGCAAGCTCGTTCAAACGCTTCAGCGCGTCCTTGCGATTTTGAATCGCTCCGGCGGCGACCATCACGGTCTTTCCGCCGACTGCCGCGACGGTTGCGCCGTCTTCGGTTTGATCCTCGGTTTCAGCCGATGCTTCTGCTTCCGCGTCAGGTTCTTCGGCGCGTTTTTCTTCGAGTAATCTTTTGACCAGCGTTTTAATATCTTCGAGTGCTTTCTTGAGCTGGCTCGTTCCGGGCATTTGATTGCGGTCGAATTTTTCCTCGATAACGCGATTTAATTCTTTGTGTTCCGCAAAACATTCTTCGAGATCAAAATTCAACTGTTCATAGAAAGCCCGACGCGAAGCGGCTTTCGCTTTCCGCCATTTATCGGCAGTGGCGCGGTTCTCCTTTTCGGCTTGTGCCTGAAGGTCTCGGTATCTCTGTTGGTCGGTTGAATCAAGAGTATCAATGTTTTCAGGAATGTCAAATTTTTTCGAGTCTTCAAAGTCTAAATAATTATAGCCTGCGCCGCTGGTGATTTTGGCTTCCTTAATGGCGAAAGCCGCCTGTCCGTCCAGCCATTCGAGCGCGTTGGCGCGACCTTCCATATCGCCTTCGTCAATTTCGGGAAACATCGTTTCCCAAAAAGTTTCCTGCAAACCATTGAGCATTTTCAGGCTGTCGCGCAAACCCGTAAAACCATTTTCTTTGATGAGTGCTTCGGAAAGCCACGCGGCGACCTGCAAATCCTTGGTCTGCGTTTCGAGCGCAGGAACGGCTAATGAAACGACTCTTCTAAAGTCGGCGATCTTCAAATCAGTCTGCCATTGTCCCTGCGATAAATTATCGTCCGCCCGCCGCGCTTCGCGGATTTCGTCATAGAGTCCCGAATATTGCTGACTTTCGCCCGCCGGTTTCTCTTCGGAAATCGGCTGCATCAACGCTTCAAAATTTAATATCGGAGGAACCGATTCAACCTCTGCCATCGAAAAATCTCCTTAAATTGTTTGAAATTAAAGATAGCCGTTGTTTGGGTCAAGAGCCGCCATCCAACCGCCCGTCCATTGTTTGTTACTATTTTTCAAAGCCGCTTTCATCTCACTGGTGTTAGCGGTCGAAGGAACGCCGCCGAGCGGGACTTCCTTTACCGCTAATCCATCCTTTTTGTGCAGTTTAGCGTCGTCCAACTTCAATTTATTGTGCATCAACTCGTGAAAAGTCAGTTCGGCTAAACCGCTTTTGCTTGATGATACATAAACTTCCGAAGCACTCGAACTTCCGATGACCGTCATACCGTTGCCACTGCCGCTGTTGGTATTTCCCGGCATAAACTTCAAAATGCTGCTGCTCGAACTGCTGACGTAATAGATCAATAATTCGTGATCCTGAATAGCTGCCGGCGCGGTTGTAATCCAGGTGGCGAGCGCAGTATCGCCGTCCGCCGTAATTTTTCCGAACCAATTTTCGATCTTGGATTTAACGCCGATTTTATCCGTATCGCTCAAACCCGTCTTGCCGATTTCACCAAGATAGATATTATAAATCGCCATTGCTTTTCTCCTTCAGTTTTTATTTTGCGTGGGAGCAAATTCGATTTTAACTTGCCGGTTCCTCAGCTTCCCCGACTGCTTCGACCTCTTTAACTTCTTCCGTCGTTTCTTCCACGTCCTCGGCGTGAATAAATTCGATTTCGTTCAACTCCAGAATCGGTTTATCGTTGCCGTCCGACCAGAACATTCGCATTCCTTCGCCGATGTAAATTTCTTCGCCCATATCCTTCCAGTCGGTCATTCTGCCGAGCCTCACCTGATCGTTATCGCTTTTGAAAGAATTGGCGTAGAGCGAAGGGAAGAACATTTCGCCGTTCGTGCCGTTAATGGTTTCGACCTTCGCTTGAATCCAATAGAGATCGCGCAATGACTTCGGCGCGATGAATTCGATTTTTTCGACCTGTTCCATCGGCAGCCAAATGTATGTGTCTTTGACGATGACTTCAAAAATGCAGCTCGTCAAATCGTTATAATCGCGGAAATCTTCGGCTTCGACACCGTTGACTTTGCAGGCGAACGCCGGACGCTGTTCTTCGATTTGATCGAGAATCGTTCTGGCTTCCGCCGCGTTGCCTTCGCGCAGGCGATTGTTCGCCGTCAGCAGTCCGATGACGTAATCGGGCGGTTCCATCAGAAATTCCGGCTTCTGACTGTCGGAAAAAAGTTTCAGACGGTTGCGCTCGGCGTGAAAATTCTGCCGGAAAATCAGCGACCCGATCATCGCGTTGTTGTCCTGATGACCGATGACATCCAACTGCTTTTCAGCGCGTTCCCATTCGCCGGTAAAACAGGCGAGTTCAAAAAGAAACGTCCGCGTTGGTACGTCGGTCGGGTTTTTCTTGACGGCATTTAACGCCGCTTCCACCGCGCCGCTTAAATTTCCCGCATCGAGTTGTGTTTTTGCTTCGTTCATTTTTCTTCTCTAATTTATAAATTTTCGCTAACCGCGATTTTTGATTTGCTTTCAATGAACTGCTTGAAAACTACTGCAAAAGTTTTTCCGGCGCACGAGCCGATTTGAACAGACTGCTGTCGAACAAATCGCCGCCGCTCGGTTTGACGAACGCCGTTACGGATTTGCCGCCGAGCGTGTAAGTCAAATTGTATCCGCCTGTCGCCTCTTTGGTCGGCGACCCGTCGTTGAAGAATCGGAACAAACCCCACGTTCCGGGTTTTTTGATTGACGACGCGCCGGACGAACTACTGCTGTTCGCCTCCGTCTTCTTCGGTGTCGGGCGCGCAACCGGCGCGGTGTTCGTGTTGCCGGCTGCCGTATTCGTCGCCGTGTTCGCCGGTGCCGCCGGAGTCGTTCCCGAAGTCGAAACCGTTCCGCCGCTTGACGAATAAGTGATATTCACACCCAATTCCGCGCCGCCCGAAGCCGGGAATTTCAGTTTTATCGGCGCGTCGGACTTAACCGCCTGACCGTCAATCGTGCCTTCGAGAATACCGTCGGCAATCGGCGACAATTTGAATTCGTATTCAAAATTCGGCACCGCGCCTTTGCCGAACATCGCCTCGCGCAGCAGCAGCATTTTATTTACATAGTCAACGAATTCAGGGCTGAATTTAACTTGACTCGAATCTTTTAATTTCATCTGTCCCGGATTGCCGTCGAAGTATTTCTGCAAATTATTATCTTTGTAGAATTTCGAGAAACTGCCCGATTCGGGATTCAGATAAGCCGTCAGTTTTGTCAAATCAGTTTCGATCTGTCCGTCCGTGAACGGGAAGCCTTTTTCCAGTTCCTTCGCCTGCGGCAGAATCTGATCCTTCCACGTCGCTTCGAGCGATTCTCGTCCGCCCGCGCCGAGTAGAGTGTTCAGGTTGTCTATCGGCTTCTTCAAAAGCGACAGTAAATCCTGTCCCGTTCCAGTCAGATTCGTACCGAGAACTCCGTTCATCTTAGTGTTGGCGGCACGCAGTTCAGGGAATTTCTTATCGTCGTCATTCGCCAAATCCACCGAAAGTTGATTGATTTGAGTCGTCGAAAATCCGCTGAATTTATTTGCCACTTTACCGATTTCGGCTTGGTAAGCGTCAATCGGCGCGGTCGGCTTGCTGTCGTCGCCGACGAACGTATGCAGCGGCAGAAATTCCTTCTCGACCGGCGTGTTGCCGCCCGTGCTGACCCCGGTTTTCTTACTGAAAATACTCGTAATCCAATCCCACCAGCCGGTTTTCGGTTTAGCGGAAAAGTTCGTATTCAGAGCGATCTGCTTGACCAGAATTTTCATCGGCGAGCTGACCGACGAAAACGCCTGCAAAGATTCCTTCGCCACATCAGCGTTTTTATAGGGTTTGACGGTAATGCCTTTGACGAAATCGCGCCACTTCTGGGCGTAATCACGCAGATAAAATTCTTTGACCTTTCCGACATCGGTCGTCTGCGCGATGGCTGATTTGCCCTGTTCGCCGAGAACCCAGTCGTCAGTCCCTAACTCCGTAATCGCTCCGGCAATCGCAATTTCCATCAGCTTGTAACCTTCCAGAGTGTACGCGCCCGGAACGGTATATGAACCTTCGATAAAACCCGCGTCCGCGCCGTTGTTCGTCAGCAGATTTTCGGCACTTGTCGCCCCGAATTTTTCGTCAATTTCTTTGGAAATCTCCGCGACTTTGCGTTTGTAATAACGCGAGACCGGCGGAAACGCTTTTAATTTTTCACGCGACGCTTTAACTAAAGTCGCATCGAGCTGAATGCGCGGGAAATTCGGTCGGTCGGCTTGTTTCGCCCAGAATTCGAGTTGCTGCTGCGCGACCAGTCCCTGATCGGAGGGAAGTTTCGATTCGCTGACCCAATAATCTTTCAGCGCGTTCGTAATGTCGGTGGCGTTGGCTTTATCTTTATATTCGCCCGACAACATCAGATAGGCTTTCAGTAAATCATAATTTTTGCCGAGCGTTTCTTCTTCCTGCGGACTCAACTGATTCGGATTCGTAACCGCCGGACTCGCGGCAAATTTTTTCAATTCGTTCTGTACTCTCGCCACGGTCGGGTTTTTGAAACGCTGCTCGACGACGCTGAAGTAAATCGGCAGAAGGTTTTCCTGATAAACTTTGTCGCCCGAATAAAGTCCGAGACCCATATAAAACGGTGCGCCATTGCGATTGTACTCGTCCATCTTCACCATCGTCTCGCGCAAATCTTCCGTCGCGTTAATCTCGCGCATCGCCTGTTCGGGATTCTTGCCGAGCGGACTGTTGCCGCCGTCGGCTTTGACGATGTTCAAAACTTCTTCGCCCCGTACGCTCGCTTCGTCCAACATCTTCTTATTATTGAGAAGCGAAATTCCGGCGAGAGCCAGAATGCTCAAAACGATCAACGCGCCCAATATCGTCAGAACCCAGCCGAGAATCGGCGGACGCTGTTTTTGTTCCTGCATCGTGCGAACCAAATCTTTGTCG
This sequence comes from uncultured Pyrinomonadaceae bacterium, assembly GCA_964244835.1. GTDB lineage: Bacteria > Acidobacteriota > Blastocatellia > Pyrinomonadales > Pyrinomonadaceae. The sequence continues at coordinate 21,770 of CAXTKJ010000045.1, read as the reverse complement.
CGCAGAACGACATCGCGGAACAGGCGTTCGGTAAAATAAGTGCTGCCGATGGTCTGCGGCTGGTTCGGTGCCATCGTTTTGCCGTCCTGCGGCATTTGCGGACGGGCGACCGGCGCGGCGGTGAAATAGAAGCCGCGCAAGAATGGATTTTCGCTGAACGGATTCGGACGGAACATCGTCGAAACGAACGCGCCGATTTTGCGCCGCGCCGAACCGAAATGCAGAGGGAAGTTGAAAATGCGAAGCTGGCGCACCGGCGGAAACGGCGCACTCAAACGCATCAAACGACGCTTCATTAAAGAGTCGTGCAGAATTTCATATTCGCCGTCAAAAAGAGCCTGCGAATTATCCGCTTTTTCAATCGGAATCGTCGCGCCCCAGACGAGATTTTTCGCTTCGCCTTTGGAAGTCGAAAACGAATCGCGGAAACCTTCAATCGAATCGGCGTTCGTGAAAATCAAATAAACAGGAAAACGAAGTTTCGTCCGCGCCATCACGTCGTCGAGCCGCGTTCGCAAAACTTTCGCCATCTGCTCGACTTCCTGCTCGCTCGAACTCAGAATTTTTTCCGCATTTGCGACCAGCAAAAATCCGTCAATCGGACGCGCTTTGCGATATTTTTTGATGGATTCGATGATGCCTGCCCATTCGTCGCCGTCCGCGCCTTCGGATTGATAACGTCCGGCGGTGTCCACAAAAACCGCATCGCTCGTTACGCGCCAGTCAATGTTCTGCGTCGAACGCACGAATTTTTGTTCGGATTGCCGCTGGCTCGGTAGATTTTGAAAGTTCAGATTTGAACCCATCACGAGCGAAGATTTTCCGGCTTTCGGCGTTCCGGCGACCAGATACCAGGGCAGCGAATAAACCGCGTCTTTGCCGGATTCGCCGAGATTTGAGGTTTTCAGAAACTGCACGACTTCTTCCGTGCTGCTGTTGATGTCGGTGAAATCACCGACCGGCGCAACGGTTTTTGCCGCCGTGTCGTCGGCTTTCTCGCCGGTTTTAGCTTCGGCTTCGGCTTTGGCTTTTTCCTCTTTTTTCTTGCTGCTGCGGTTGGCGAGGTAGCCGACGATCAAAGCGAACGGCATTGTCAGCACAACCAGCAGAATGACGATTATCTTCTGATTATAAGAAGCGGTCGAAGCCGGCATCGCATAAACAATCAGTCCGACAATGCCGTAGAACGACATAAAACCGCCGATTCCGAACGCATATTTAAGTTGAGAAGTATGCCACGAATTCATAAATGATTTATTTTAACTTCCGGGAAAAACAAAAAAAAATGTCTGCCGATGTTCGGCGATTACATCACCAATTTTTCCATCGCCTCGTTGACGAACTTCGACGACAGCAGAAACATCACGAGATAAACTATAAAAGCTAATCCAAGACCGCTGACCGCGCCGATTTTTGCCCAAACCGGCATTCCGCGTTTTTCGGGCGGCTTCGGCTGGTCGTTCGCCAACCAGTGCGGCGAAAGCTCGGTCGGTTTGATTTTACCGACTTTGACGAGCGCGTTCGCCGTCTGCTGCATAATCGCCAAAAGTTTGTCCTGCTCATAGACGGCGTATCTGCCCTTGAAACCCAAAAGCATACAATAATAATAAATTTCCACCGCGTCCGCCGTCTGTTCGACCTGTTTGACCATTGACGAAAGTTTGTCAAAGAATTTGTTGCCCGCCAGTTGTTCGCCGAAGTATTCGAGCTGCAAAGGGTTTTTTTCCCATTCGTCCTTCAGCGGGAAATTGTTCGTTAAAATCGTTTCGTCAAAAAACGACGCGAGCGCGAATTTGGAAACCTGAATGATTTTATGATTGAAACGATAACGCTCGGCACGTTTCTCGAAATCCGTCAAAAGCGCGGCGACCTTCGGACGCAGTTCGTTGGACGGCGTAACGATGCCGGATTTGATTCGCAGAATCAGATCGAAAACCGGAGCGGCAAAAGCCACTAAATCATTTTTGGTCGTGCGTTCACTCATAAATTTTTCCGCTCAAATATATAAGGCGTAATTTGCAAAGTATTTCGGTCATTTTTTATGGCTTGACGGCGTACATTTCCAGTTTTTCGTCGGGAATTTCGTCCGGCACATAAACGGCGATGACTTTTGAACCTTTAATTCCGTTCCAATACGGACCAATCGTGTCGAGCATAAAATAGCGAAAACCGACGCGCGCCGGAATCGGCGCGGGCGGCGGATTGGCGTGCGTTAAAACTACGCCGGGAAGTGCCGACCCGATGACCGTATCAATGACATCGCGTGAAGCGATTTTGACGACACGCGGTACGCCTTCGATAAGTTTCGATTCGGGCATCTGAGCGCGAACCGCCAGATAAAATCCGGCTTCCTTGAGCAGTCGTTCGTCCTCGACGCGCCCGACATACAAAGTGTCGCGGGTTTTCTCCAGCGGAATCGGAACGCAGCGGCTCGGAATCACGGTTTCGAGCAGTTCCTTTAAAATCGTCGAAAGATTATAGAACGTAAAATATAAATCGTCGTGATCGTATTTTACGATGTCCTTCGGATTATGTTCGATGGAAAACGTCATTAACTGTCCGACGAGTTTCGCCATTTCCACATACAGCCGTTCGGGATGCAGCAGCGGCGAGCGAAAAAAATGCGCCATCATCGGAATAGAAGTGTTAATCGTGTGCAAAAGCCAGAAAATGGCGACTTCGGCGGTCGTAAAATCGGCTAAAGAGGCGTTTCGCTGTCGCCTTTGTTCGCCCAAACTGCCGCTTTTGGTAATCAAAATTTCGATCATCTGCCGAAGCATATTGGCGAGCCACTGCGAAGATGCGGTTTTCAAAGTCGGCGGAATAAAATCGTCGGAAATTTTTAACTGTCCGGTCGGTGTGCGTTCGAGTTCGGCGACTTTGAGGCTCGTGAAACCGTCGCGCAATTCATCGTCGAAAATGATTCGCAGATTGCTTTTGGCGAGCGCGAGCGGCTGCTCGTTCGTGCCGCTGGTTTCGTCTTTGACGAGCGCACCTTCCTGCAAAAATCTGAGATTGCCGCCGCCTTTGATACCGTTCGCCTGAAAGTTCGCTTCGCCGAATTTCTTTGCCGGAATTGCTAAATGCACTCCGAGCTTTTCCGCTTCCGGTTTGAAATGATCGCCGACGGGACGCAGATCGGGAATCGAATCGGTGTCGGGAATATTGATGACCAAACCGTCCGGCATAACGGCGTGGCACTGCGTTACCTGAAAATTGCCGTTGGCAATCGCTTCACGATTGACCTGCAAATCCAGTACGCCGTATTCAAAAGGCAGTACCGAACGGACACGCGCAGTAACCAGGTCCTCGTAATAATTATCCCATTGCTGGAAATGATGCGGCGTTAGAAGCATTCCTTCATTCCAGACAATTTTGCGATATTTGCTCATAATTGATTGAGAATTATAGTAAATCGGAAAGCGCAAATAGTAAAACGGTAAATTCCTAGACTGCTAAAAGATTGCGGCTTTGCCGAATAAATTTCTACGGTAGCGGATTTTAAAAGATTCTGATTAAAAAAAAAACGATATTCATATGCTATCGCTATCTTGAAAAACTGTAAAGTATTTCAAATTTTTGTCGAAAACCGACGCGATTTTATTCTTCGGCAAAACGCTTTTTAAAGTCCGGCGAGTTTTGCCGCAAAGCAATCCAGTTTTCAAAAACTTCCGGCGTTTGCAGCCAGATTCTGAACCACTCGGCGATTTCCTCTTTTTCATCGCGCTTCTCCGGCGCGACTTTCGGATTTTTGGAAATCATCGAAGCGCGGTTTTTGCCTTTGATGGCGATCTCGCGCATCAGCCGCAACCCTTCGCGGTCTTTTTCGGCGGTGAATTTTTTGCGTAAGTTTTCCAGGCGGCGCAGGGAAGTGATCGTTTCCTTAAAATCGGAAAATTTCAAAACATTACGAAACATCGCGTCATACGGTGATTCGGTGCGCCGCTGAACGTCGAGTTCCAAAATCTCTGCGTGGCGCAGTTCCGCGCCTTCGTCAGCAAGCAGACGCGCAATAATCATCGGCGATTCGACCGCGCTCGCGCCGAACTTATCGCCGACCGCCGTTTCAACCGCTTCGATTTCCTCTCTGCCGATTGATTCGCAGTCGAGCTTTTCCCAAACTTCGATAATCAGGTCGTTTTTAGTGCGCGATTGCCACATTTATTTCAATTACGAATTTCAAATTAAGAAGTTTATTTAGAACGAATTTATCATTCGTAATTCGTAATTTGAAATTCGTTATTAGTTATTAGTTCCGTCGAAGAATGATCTTTCGGGTCGCCGACGATTGCCGTCTGTCCGCCGTATTCGAGGACGATGGCGCGTTCGGGAACTGATTCGACGGTGTAATCAGTGCCTTTAGCGTGAAAATCGGGACGCACGGCACGGAGCAGTTCTTCGACGGTCGGTTCAGGGAAAATCGTTACATAATCAACAAACCGCAGCGCGGAAATGATTTCGGCGCGTTCCGTTTCGGAAATCAGCGGGCGGTTTTCGCCTTTTAATTTTTTAACCTGTTCATCGGAATTGACGGCGACGATTAAACAGTCGCCCAGTTCTTTTGCTCCCGCTAAATAACGAATATGTCCGACGTGAAAAAAATCGAAACAGCCGTTTGCCAGCACGATTTTTTTTCCGCTCTGCCGTTCAATCGCCACGCGAGCCGTCAGGCGCAGGCGGTCTAAAACGGGCGCAAAAAAGTTCTCTGGCTTCATATTCCCGTTTGCGCTTTTTGTTCCGAATGAGTACTTTTCAGAGACGAAAGCAGTTCGTCTAAAATAACCGCCGCCGTGCCTTTTTTCATCACGACGATGCCGCCCGCGTGGTTCGCCGTGTGCGCCGCGTCCGCGAAACTCAAACCCGAAGCGAGCGCGAGCGCGTAAGTGGCGATCACCGTATCACCCGCGCCGGTTACGTCAACCGGCTCCTCCGAACCGACGGCTTTGATGTGCAGCGGCGGTTTGTTTCTCTCGATCAAAAGCATTCCCTGATTGCCGCGCGTCATCAAAAGCGATTCGTACTGGAGCGTTTCGCAAAGCTGAACGCAATCTTTTTCGGAAAAATTTTCGCCGAGAATTTGCTCGACTTCATCGTAATTCGGAGTCGCCGTCGTCGCGCCCTTAAAATTTCGCAAATTAAAACGCGAATCAACCAATAAAGGAATTTTATTTTCGACGGCGATCTGCCGCGCAGTTTCGGCGATTTTTTCACTTGCTACGCCGTAGTTGTAATCGGAAATAATAATCGCGTCGGCATCCGTTGCGGCGGCGATAAGGTTTTCCTTTAATTTACTTTGCAAATCATTGGCGATTCCCGCGCTGTTTTCGTAATCAATGCGAATCACCTGTTGACGCGGCGCATAATGCTGACCGGCTAGAACGCGAACTTTAGTCGTCGTGCGATGGGACGCGGTACGAATAACTTTCTCGCAAATAACCTTCGACTGTTCCAACTTTTCCAGAAGTACGTCGCCGTTTGAATCGTCGCCGATGATGCCAATCAAAACTGCCTTGCCGCCGAGCGTCGCTACATTGACCGCCGCGTTCGCCGCGCCGCCGGGTAAAGTTTCGGTTTCATCGTGCTTGAGAATGAAAACCGGGGCTTCGCGTGAAACGCGGACGATAGTGCCGCGCAAAAATTGGTCGGCAACCAAATCGCCGACGATGACAATCTTCTTTTTTGAAAAATTTTCGCGGGTAATGTCGGAAAGATTTATCATTTGGAAACAACAGATTATTACAAAATGATGAATAAACAAAAAGGTTGAAGGCTTTTGAAAAACCTTCAACCTTAAAAACTAACCGATAAAACAAACTTAGTGGGTATCGTAGCTGGCAACCGGGAAGTCGTTGGTTTGTCCCCACGCCGTTCCTGAAACAACTCCATCGCTACTTCTCAGAACATAGTAAGTTCCATTAGTTTCGCGCCAAACGGCAACGTCGGTTTTACCGTCGCCGTCATAATCGCCCTGAACATTCAGGTCAGTGCCGGTCGCGCCGAAGGCTACTCCGTAAAAGGTGCCGTTTGAGCTTCGACGGATATACCAGTTGAGAGGCGAGTTCGGGGTTGTGCCTTCGTGAACGACGGCGATGTCGGTTTTACCGTCGAAATCATAATCGCCGGGAACGATGGAATCGTTACTATAACCCCAGGCGATGCCGATGACCGCCGAATTTGTTGATTGAAGGATATAAAAAACTGCTTGATCGGTAGGATTTGCGCCGGGACGCTGCACGGCAATATCAATTTTACCGTCGCCGTCATAATCGCCGGGAGCGGAATAATCGGTCTCCGCGCCGAATTGGGTCCCCGAAAGCGTGCCGGTAGTACTTTTCAGAACATACCAGTTTAATACTCCGCCGCTGTGACGAATGACCGCCTGATCGGTTTTGCCGTCGCCGTCGAAATCACGCGCCACCGGCTCATCGCCCGATACGCCGAACGGAATGGCGACAAAAGCATTATTAGAACTGTTCAGGCGGTACCAAACACCGTCCGTATCACGCCAGACACAAATATCGGTTTTGCCGTCGCCGTCGAAATCACCGGGAGTTTGATAGTCGCTGTTGGCGGAACCGAACCGCTGAGAAATAAAACTCCCGTTGCTGTTTTTCATATACCAGGCATTGTCCGCCGGACGGAAAATCGAAAAATCCGCTTTGCCGTCGCCGTCAAAGTCGAGAGCTTTACGCAGGCTGAGCTGGGCGGAAGCCGAAGCGACTAAGATCAAAAAACACGAACAAATCACACTAATTTTGCCGATTTTGGTCAAAAAACTATTCATCTCTTTATATCCTTAATTTTAGAACTTATTACAAAAGGGTGTTGGTCAAAAATTTATGCCAAACCAGATAGAAAGTCAAATATACCTTACGAAAAGCCCTAAATGCAAGGAACTTTTTCATAAAAGTTTAACCCTGTTTTGTAAGGGTCGGCATTTAGTTTATTTGACCAATTAGAAGTTTTCCAAAAGTATCAGACTTCACACTCGCTTAAACGATTTGAAAAGTTAGACGCGCAAACTTCCGTAAAAGTTTGCGCGTCTCGACAATAATCTAAAAATTATTGACCCAATATCGAATTGGCGGGAATTTTCATCGTCGAATTTCCCCAACCGAAAGCCGAAAATCCGGCGGCACTTCTTTGGATATAGAAAACACCTGCTTCATTCTGGGCGGCATTCGGTCGCCAGACGGCGATGTCAGTTTTGCCGTCGCCGTCGTAATCTCCGGGAGTCGGCAAATCGCTCGAAACTCCGAAAGCCAATGCGCCGACCACGCCATTCGAGCTTCGCAGATAATACCAGGTGCCGTTTGACGGTCGGAAAACCGCGACATCGGTTTTGCCGTCGCCGTCATAATCGCCGGGAACTGTTTTATCGGCTGCCTCGCCGAATTTGACTGCGCCGAAATTGATTGCGGCGTTGGTCGAAGTGTACCAATAGCCGTTTGACGGACGGAAAACCGCGATGTCGGCTCTGCCGTCGCCGTTGAAGTCTCCGCGCACGGGTTTATCTCCCGCGCTGCCGAATTGAGTGCCGCTGAAACCGTTGGTTGAGCCGTAAATATACCAGAAAAGAACGCCGTTCTGAACGCGCGTAACGGCGAAATCGGCTTTGCCGTCGAAATCGAAATCCTGCGAGATATTCGGGTCATCGCCGTCCTGTCCGAATTGAAAAGACTGCACGGTATTGTTTCCGCTTCGGAAAACGTAGAAAGTCCCGTTCGATCTGCGCCAAACCGCGACATCGGTTTTGTTGTCGCCGTCGAAGTCGTTCGGCACGGGAACGTCGTCGGTGAATGAGCCGAAACTGAATGCCGAATATCCGGCTGCGGTGCGCTGATTCTGCCAGACCATCACGCCGTTGTTATTTTGAATCGCGGAGAAATCGGATTTGCCGTCGCCGTCGAAATCTACGACTGCTCGGCGGAAAGTAAAATTTTGTCCCTGCGAAACGACGAAGTTTTGACCGCCGATAGTAATAATGCCGATGCGCTGCGCGTCAGCAATCGGGTTGTTTTGGACTGTAAAACTGACCGTGCTGTTGCCGCTGCCCGGATTGCCGTTCGTAACCGTAATCCAATTAACATTGCTGGTCGCCGAAAAATCGCAGTTGGTCGCCGCGCTGACGTTCACCGTGTAACTTCCGCTCGAATTGTTCGCCGTTAATTCAGTCTGCGAAAGAACAAAATTGCAGACGGTTTGATTCAGCAAAGCGCGGGAAACATTCAACCGTCCGCCGGTTTTGACCAATCCGTTCCACGCCGGCAGAACGTCAACCGTATTCATCAAAGTCGCTTTCAAGGAAGCGGCGGAAAGATTCGGATTATAGGCGGACAGCAAAGCCGCCGCTCCCGCGACGTGCGGAGTCGCCATCGAAGTTCCGTTCAGAGTCGCCGTTGCCGTGTTTGACGTATTATAAGTACTTAAAACTCCCTGACCGGGAGCCGCCAGATCAACCGTATTGACACCGTAGCTGGAAAAACCCGCCCGCGCATCGGTCGAAGTCGAAGCCGCCACGCCCAGAACGGTCGGCGATGAATAACTGACCGGATAACTCGGCGTAACGTCGTTGTTGATATTGTCGTTTCCGGCGGCAAAGACATTCAAAATTCCGGCATTGCCCATCGCGTCGAGCGCGTCTTTCGTCGCCTGATCGTAACCGCAAGCCTCGCCGCAGCCGCCGTAGGAATTATTCGTAACGCGGATATTCACGCCGCGATTTTTCATCATCCGAATGTAATTGTAAGCGTTAATCAGCATCGCTGAAGTCGAGGCAGCACCGTTGTTTGGGTCGTAGATTTTAATCGCCATAATTTTGACGTTCCAGTTGACACCGACGACACCCTTCGCGTTGTTGCCGACCGCGCCGATGGTTCCGGCGGTGTGCGTACCGTGTCCTCCCACTCCGCCCGGATCGTCAAACGGGTTGGAATCGTTAAAGAAAAAATCCCAGCCGTAAACGTCGTCGGCGAAACCATTGCCGTCGTTATCAATGCCGTCGCCCGCCGTTTCGCCCTGATTGATCCAGGCGTTTGCCTCCAAATCTTCGTGCGTATAACGCAAACCCGTGTCAATATCGGCAACCACGACCGCCGAACTGCCCGTCGTCAAATCCCAGGCGGCAGGCGCGGAAATTTTCGTCAATCCATACATTCCCGAAGCCGTAAATTGCGGGTCGTTCGGCGTGGCGAGCAGATGATAATAATAATTCGGCTGTACCGCCGCAACTTCATCGCCGAAAGCCGCGTAACGCGCCGTTGCCGCTTCGATTGAAAGCCCGTCGGCGATTTTCACTCGCTGCCAGCCTAAATCGGGAAATTCTTCCAGCACGGTTGAATGCAACTGCGAGTTGATCGTCAGAGCCGCCCTCGAAGCCGTTCCGTCCTTATATTTGACCAGCAGTTCACCATCGGCATAAATTTTCGATTTACCTTCTGCATACGAAAAACTTACTGAAAGTGAAACGGCAAATACTAAACCTAAAAAAAACTTAACGGCTTTCATCATTGCAATAAACCTCGAACGAATTAGATTGAAAATTGATTTTGCTATTGTATGACTTTCGATAAACGGAAACAAACGGATTCGATGTGAGAATCGAAAGTTACTTGCTGATTTGGATTGACGTGTTAAAAAGTGGGGCGGCTAGAGGGAATTGAACCCTCGACATTCGGTACCACAAACCGACGTTCTAACCCCTGAACTATAGCCGCCATAAATCGAAATATCGTAAAACAAATGTTTACACAAACTTTCGACTTTTACAAATAAAATACCCCCGGCACGACTTGAACGTGCGACCCACAGCTTAGCTTACCTCACTTGGTTTCCCAAGCCACATTTTCCGAAGAAAATGGTTGAAAGTCTGGACTATATCTTAGACATTTCAGTCTGAGTGCGTTTAGTCTCTACGGTGTCTCTGTGTAATCTTCGGCAAAATTAATTCCTTTTGCCTGATTGTTTTTAGTTGCTGCGATACGAATCGTAAAACACTTTCCGACATTTTCCGGCTTAAAGTAGTAACACTTATCGGTGTCAGGACAATAAACGCAAAAAACGTCAATCTGTGATTTATCAATCTGCTTTCCGTGAGAACCGTTTATGTCAGCCCACCAACTTTTCATTGGTATCTGAACTGTACCATTAACGGCTCGGCGATATTTGACTTGGATTCTTATAAAACGATTGTCTTTATAAGCGACCAAATCAAACGGCGCGTGTTCGGTTGCCGGAAACAAAACTACGAATCCTTTTTCAACCAAATCACAGAAAGCCTTCGCAACTCCTAAATCGCCTTTGTTTTTCGTATGATGATTAATCATTTTTACTTGAATCCAAAGGTTTTCACAGAGTTCCCTCGGTGTTGTCATAGGAAATTTTCATTTCCCTTAGATATTCACCGATATAGCACTCTCCACTGTATAAGTTACTAATTCCTCATACAGGCTCCTTCATTTAAAGGCTGTTGCTCTATCCAACTGAGCTACGGGAGCATAAAAAGAACGAATGAAAATCTTAGCGATTGAAAAAGGTTTAGTCAATTCGCCTAATAATAAACAAAAACAGGGTTATTAAAAATCCGAGGATTAAAGGCGTTGCCAATAAAATCAAAAGCCAATCGGCTTCATTTTTGAAGTGCAATTTGGGCGGTCTCATTTTGCTTTTCACGCACGATCATCAGCATTTGTTCGTAAACTTCGTGCAGATCGAGTTCGCTCGTGTCAATAACGACTGCGCCTTCGGCAATGGACAGCGGCGAGTCTTCGCGGGAAACGTCGCGCTCGTCGCGTAAGTTTATCTCCGTCAAAGTTTCTTCGTAAGTCGTGATGCGTCCGCGCTGTTTGTCTTCTTCATAGCGGCGGCGGGCGCGGGCTTCTGGCTTGGCGGTCAGGAAAAATTTGATGTCGGCGTGAGGGAAAACGACTGTGCCGATGTCGCGCCCGTCGAGAACCGCGCCGGTTTGGGAATTTTGTCCGAGCGTTCGCTGATGTTCGACTAAAATTTTGCGGACTTCCGAAACGGTTGAAACAATCGAAGCCATCTGCCCGACTTCGTTCGTGCGAATCGCTTCGGAAACGTCGCGCCCGTCGAGTTTGATTTGCAGTGAATCCGGTTCGCCGACGAGTTCGATTTTTGAATGGCGGGCGATTTCGACGACCGTTTCCGCGTCATAGAAATCTTTGCCGCTTTCAAAAACCGCCAGCCCGACGGCGCGGTACATCGCGCCCGTGTCGAGATACAACAGATTCAAACTTTCTGCCAGCATTTTGCCGAGCGTGGATTTGCCCGCGCCCGAAGGTCCGTCAATAGCGATAATCATTGAATTCGATTTTATTTGATTTGAAAAATTCTGTCTAAAAAGAAAACGGTTTTAGATTTTTTGAAGGAAACTTTTCCGCGTTTCGCCGATAACTGTAAAAGATTTTCAAAACAAAATTTTTCAGCGAAAAATCGGAGGCATTCAAAATGGTATTCAGAGCAGACGGAAATTATTCGAGACCGGTCGAACCGCGAACGGTTACTAATCCGCCGGTCAACACCGCAACCACGACGGTTCAGCAGAACAATGGCAGCGCGACCGCCCGCATCGCCGACGCGCAGTATTTCGGCGCGGCGAACAAAGCGAAACTCGAAAAACAGTTTGCGGCAGATCAGCCGTCGCCGTATAAGGCTTTGAAGCAGATCAACAATCTGCCGCAGCCCAACCCGACCGACGCGGCGGCGGTCAAGACTTACAAAGAACAGCGCAAACAGATTGCCGACAATGCGATTGTAAATTCACAGCCGCCGAAGATCGAAGATTTCCGCAATTCCGGCTTGAACGGTCCGACGGCGCAGATGGAGTATCAAGACGCGAAAAATTCCTACGATTCGCAAATCCGCGATTTGAAGAAAATCTCCGCCGATGCGGAAAAATATCCCGACAAAATTCTAACGCCGTATGAAGCGCAGCAGGAAATTAACAATCTGCCGCGTCCCGACCGCAACGATCCGCAGGCGGTTTTGGACTACAACAATAAACGCGCCGAAATTGCCGATTCCGCTTTGATTTATGCGAAACCGCCGACGCGCGAAGATTTCAAATCGCTGCCCGGAGCGACCGGCAATTACGAATATCAGCAGGCTTTGAACGGTTATAATTCAACGGTCGCGCAGCTCAAGGAAGATTCGAGCGCGGGCGGTACGACCGCTCTGCCGGCGATGACCGATGCGGAAGTGAACGCGGCGGCGGACAAATATATTCAAAATCACAACGGCGTGAAAAATGAAGACGACGCTTACGGCGTTGGCAAAGATGTCGCCGCGCTCGCTAAAACCGACCCGGAAGGCGCGGCGGCGATAATGGCGAAGGTTCAGGAAAAACTGAACGGCACGACTTACGGCGATAACGTCGCCAGTGGTTTTGTGGATAGTTCGTCAATCGAAGAACTGCGCGCGTTTTCGCAAAAGGGCGGCGAGGCGGTTTTGCGAGATTTGCAAAAACATTTGACCTCAGGCGATGTTCACGAAGGTGAATACAAACAGTCGGACAAAATTGACGAAGCGATTACCGGATTTAATCAGCAAAGTTTGACGGGCGATCCTGAAAAAGATGCGAAGACGATTGATGAGCAGTTGAAAAAACTGCCGCCTGATATGCGCGACGACTATATAAAACAGGTTCTCGAACATCCGTATGGCGAAGCCGTGAAATACGCGCTGGAAATGTCGCCCGAAGGACAGCAGATGCTCGGCACTGCTCTCGGCGAACTTTACAGGCAAAATCCGACGGAAACCGCGCAGCTATTGAAAAATATCACCGACGCGCCGAACGGCAGTTTATATCCCGTTTCACTTCAGTCAGGACTTGCCGAAGTCATCGGCAAATCCGGCAACGACGGTTTGATTAAGTCGTTCGCGCAAAACGAAATCAACCGCGCCAAAGGCAGCCCGGACGAAGTGCGCGGCTATATCAACGCCGTTACCGCCTACGCCGGACTTTCGCCCGAAGCGTTGCAGGACGTGATGAAGAACAATCCCGATTTCTTCAAAGCGGTTGACGAAGCCGGAAAAATTCTCGACGCGGCAGGCAATAATGCCGGATTTTTAGACCCAAATGTTTTTGAACCGGGCTTGGGAAATCTTCTGAAAACGGCTTCGCAGATCAAAGACGCGAACGGCAACGCGACACCCGAAGCGATCAAATTATTTGAACACGCCGTCGAACATTCCGGCGACAATGTGGCGACGAAGGAAGGTTTGGGCGCGTTTTTCATCGAACACGCGCAGCAATTGGTTGATAAATACACCGACCCGACTAATCCCGATGCGCTGAACTCGACGGTGCTGCAAAACTTCTTCGCCGATGTGGTTTATCATCCGTTGAGCAACCTGACGAAATACAACGGCAAGCCTTTGACCGAAGCCATTATGGGCAACGAAAAAGGCGAAGGCGGCGTGGTCGGCGATGTCGTGCAGGCGTATCTCGACCAGGCGAACAGAGTTCCGAACGACGGCGAAAAAGACGACATTCTCGGACAGCGCATCGGCGTTTTGTGGGGCAGTATGTCGAAGGGATTTTTGACTTCGGTTGACCGCCATAAAGAGCAGTGGAAGGAAGAAAAAGAATTCCGCGAATTTACGATCAACACGCTTTCGTTTGGTCTCGGCAAGATCGCCGACAAATTCGGCGTTCCCGGCGCGGTCGTTGACAAGCCGCTCGAATTCGTCCAGAAAATGCTCGATTCCAAAGCCGAAGCCGATCAGGACAAACAAATCGAAGCGTTCAAAACCGCGTTCAAAGAATTCAACACGACGATGTATGCGCGTTTGAACGAATACGATCAGAAAAATCCGAACGTCGAAAATATGAACACCGGATTTTCCAAAGCCTACAATCTGCTATTGGTCAATGAAATTATTGACCGGGAAATCGAGAGCGATTAGAAACAGTCAGAACCGCAAGCGTGAGCGCGCGGCTTTTTCAGCGGTAAGCCGCGCGCTCACGCTTGCGGTTCTGACTGTTCGATACTCCAAAAGAAAAAGGCTAATCGAATTCGATTAGCCTTTTTTTTGTTTGTCTTTTTACCCTATTTGTTCGGCTTAACCGTCAGGAAAATCGTCTGACCTTTTCTCGAAATCAAAAGTAAAATCGGGTTGTCGCCCGATTTGTCGAGCGCGGATTTTACATCGTCCAAAGACGCGACCGGCTGGCGGTTGATTTCCATAATCACGTCGCCGCGATTAATGCCCTGCGATGCTGCCGCGCCGTTCGGGTCAACTTCGGTAACGACCACGCCGGTCGTGTCGGCGGGCAATTCCAACTGCCGCGCAATCTGCGGAGTCAGCGGCTGTAAGTTCAAACCTAATTTTCCGCTTTCGGATTGCCGCTGTTGATTTTCGCCGTTGTTATTTCCGTCGGGTGTTTCCTCTTTCGTTCCTCCGGCGTTCAGTTCATCTAATACCGCAGAAAGTTCCTGTTCGCTGCCGTCTCGTAAAATTTTGATTTTAACTTCTGTACCGGGCAGCATTCCGGCAACTTTATTGCGAAGAATATTCAAATCGTCAGTCGGTTCACCGTTGATGGCAACGACGACATCGCCGCGCTTCATTCCGGCTTTTTCCGCCGCGCCGCCTTTTTTGACTTCATTGATTAAAACCCCTTTTGTATCTTTGAGTTTGAACTGCTCTTTATTATCTTCAGTTACCGCCTGAATACCAACGCCGAGCATTCCGCGCCGGACTTTGCCGTTTTGAATCAGTTGTTCCATCACCGATTTCGCCATATTTGACGGAATCGAAAAGCCGATGCCGATGCTTCCCGCGCTGCCTCTTTCCGTTGCAATCTGTGAATTGATACCGATTAATTCGCCGGTTAAATTGACCAGCGCGCCGCCGGAATTGCCGCGATTAATCGGCGCGTCGGTTTGCAGAAAATCTTCAAAACTGCCGTCGCTCAAACCCGTGCGGCGACCTTTGGCGGAAATGATTCCCGCCGTTACCGTCTGCCCGATGCCGAGCGGGTTGCCGATGGCGAGAACGATGTCGCCGATTCGCACATTGTCGGAATTGCCGAGATTCAA
The DNA here is from genome assembly GCA_964244835.1 of uncultured Pyrinomonadaceae bacterium. GTDB lineage: Bacteria > Acidobacteriota > Blastocatellia > Pyrinomonadales > Pyrinomonadaceae. Next base: position 6,705 of record CAXTKJ010000045.1, on the reverse strand, counting down.
AAAGGGAAGATTCGCCGCTTCGATTTTCAAAACCGCCAAATCCGAAGGCTTGTCTAAACCGATGGCTTTCGCGTCGTAAGATTTATTGTCGCTCATCAGCACGGTGATTTTTTCCGCGCCTTCGACGACGTGATTGTTCGTCAAAATATAACCGTCCGCGCTGACGATGACACCCGAACCGAGTCCGCGCTGAATTTGCGGACGCTGTTGCTGCTGCTGTCCCTGCGGCGATTGCGGAAGACCGAAAAAGTCGTCGAACGGCGATCCCATTTGCTGTTGCGGCGACTGTTTTTCCTTAATTTCCGATTCGATTCGCACCACGGCGGGCGAAGTTTTTTCGACGACATCGGCGTAAGAAGTCCGCATCCCGTCAACCACGACCGGCGCGGGCGGCGCAGGCGGCGCACCTTCGACGGTCGGCAGTTTCTGTTGACCGAGAAAGCCTGACTGACAACCCGCCGCGCCCGCGATAAGGGTTAAAACCAAAAATAAACTCAAAAATCTGTGATTTGAAATTTGCACAATCAATTTACTTAACATTTATCTCTCCAAAAATTTATCTCGCGTTTTTTAATTTAAAATTCGCCGTTGTCTGTTAAGGGCATTTTCAGATGTTAGCGTTTAGTTTACGTTTCGATCAAGAAAGATGTTCGGAAAAATTCAGTTTAAAAGTTTTGAGTCCCGCCTTTAGGTGGCTTCTGCTGTTTCCACGCAAAGCCGCCTAAAGGCGGGACTCAGAACAATTATCGCCATTTAATTATTTCCGATAACTTTCGGTGTGTCGTTTCGATAAATATATCCGAGCGTTTTATAGACGAGTTTAGCGCAGAGAAAAGCGGGCGCGTCGGAATTGTCGGTTGCCGCAAATTCGACCAAATCCATTCCGACGACGCGGCGTTTTTCCGCCAATTTTCTAAGTAAAGTCAAAACTTCATACCAGCCCAAACCGCCCGGTTCGGGCGTTCCGGTCGTCGGCACGAGCGACGGGTCGAGTCCGTCAATATCAATCGTCAGATAAACATTTTCGGTCAGATTCTCAATCGCCGAATCAATCCAATCCGTGCGCCCGACAATATCCCGCGCCCAGTAAATTTTCGTCGGGATTTCGCTCAGACTTCGCGCTTCGTCCGAAGATAAAGAACGAATGCCGACCTGAACGGCGGGAATTTTTAAGTCCTTGACCGACCGCGCCATTATCGAAGCGTGCGAATGGATTGTGCCGTCGTATTCGTCGCGCAGATCGGCGTGCGCGTCAATTTGCAGAATCGAAATGTTGTGAAATTTTTCCGCGTGAGCGCGAATGACGGGAGCGGAAACCGAATGCTCGCCGCCGAGCATACAAACGAATTTTTCCGATTTCAGAAGTTTCTTCGTTTCTTCATAAAGCGCGTTCATCATCGCCTCCGGCGACGGGCGCGACGTGAATTCCGGCAGCGTGTGAATCCCGATTTTATAAACTTCCGCGTCGGTCTCCTCTTCGTAAAGCTCCATATTGCGCGAAGCCTCAATGATCGCCGACGCGCCCGCGCCCGTTCCCGCGCCGTAGGAAACAGTTCCTTCGTAGGCGACCGGAAAAATCAAAACCTGCGAAGATTCGTAATCGGAAAATTCTTTCTCTTCGATGCCGCCGAAATTCATCGGCAAATTAGATGACTCACTCATTTTCTAGTGGTGAGTGGTGAGTGGTGAGTGGTGAGTAGAAGAGTTTGAACCATTTTTGGTTTTCACTCACCACTCACCACTCACCACTCACCACTGTTTTAAGGAACATCAATCGCCAAATCTCTTCCCTGAAAACTGAACGTCGGGCGTTTTCTGCCTTTCATAAATTTGGCGGCGGTCTGCGACAGAGCCGTTACGATCATCGGCAGGGCGATAGACGGATCAGACGGCACATAGGCGGTCGTCGCGGTTTTTAGAAGTTTTCCGAAAGTTCCCGTGTGCGTTCCGCTGAACGACGGCGTACGAATTTCGAGCGGTGTCGAATCGGTCGTAATCGAAACGGCGTATTTGTGTCCGCGCGGTGTGGTTCGTGTAATATACGACGAAATTTCCGCCATATTGACCATATTCTGACTGCATACGCTGCCCAAAGTGATGATGCCGGAATTGCGCGTTTTCTGCGCGATCATCATCATTTCCATCGTGTCCTGCGTCATATCGAAATTGAATTGATTTTTCTTTTCAAAACGACTGCGGGCAATGCCGACCGACAGCGGACTCGACAGAATATCAGGACAATAAACCGGAATGCGCGATTTGTAAGCGGCGGTTAAAATGCCGTCTTCGTGCGCGATTTCCGCGAGTTCGCGTCCCAGAAGATGCAGAAATTCGCGGATCGAATAAGAGCGCGTCAAATCGAGCTGGTTGATGACGCTGCCGACCCATTCGTCGGCTTCGTGATACTCGTCAATGTTGGCAAGCAAATCGCCGACTCGCGCCACATCCGAACTTTCCAATTCTTCGTCCGACATCGAAGGATGCGCTTGATAATGATTGCGTCCCAGAATCTCGTGAATATCGTGAAACAAAACCGTTCCCGACATTACGATGACATCAACGAAACGGTTCTTGATGACGTAAGCCAGCAGTCGCCGCATTCCCGACGGAATCAAATTTCCCGAACCGCACAGATAAATCGTCGAATTATCGTCGAGCATATCGAGCCAGATGCGATGCGCTTCCGCCAGTTGTTTCGCGCCGAATCCTGCGCCTTCCATTTTCTCCAAAAGTCCTGCGACCGAACGATCACGATCAACCGGAATCGGTCGAGTCGGAACGGTCAGAAATTTTGAAGCCTTCGATTTCTTTTGAGCTACCATAAAGTTTTCCTTAATATAATTATTTTAATTTTGCGGCAGTCGGCAGGAGCAGTCGGCAGTTTTGAGATTAATCTAACCGCCGACTGTTTCTGCCGACTGCCTATTTTTCACTGCCGTTTGGCGATAAATAGGTGTAACCGTCAGACTGCGTTTCGTAAAATTCGATTAACTTATCGCCTTCTTTCGACGAAATTTCGCCGTCCTTGATTCTCTGCATTACGATTTTTCTGAATTGATCGTGCAGCGTTGCCGTATCGAATCGAACGGTCGCCAGCGAATCGCCGAGCGTCGCGCCCTGAATCACTTTTTTAATAATATAACCGTCTTCGCCGATGTGTATGTGCGCTTCGTGCGGCACGCCGAAAAGGTTGTGATTGTTGCCCATCACTTCCTGATACGCGCCGACGAGCATCATCGCTAAATAATAAGGCTCGCCTTTTTCGAGCTTGTGCAGCGGCAGAACCGTTTTGACATCGTGCAGGTCAACGAATTTATCAACAATGCCGTCCGAATCGCAAGTGATGTCGCAAAGCGTCGCGTATTCGGTCGGTTTTTTATTCAATTTGTGAATCGGAACAATCGGAAAAAGCTGTTCCAACGCCCAGTTATCGGGCATCGAACGAAACACCGAAAAGTTCGCCAGATATTTCGCGCACAACAATTTTCTTAAATCGTCAAACTCTTCCGCGACGTATTTTTTCTGCTGGGCAAACTCGTCGGCGCGTTCGCAAACGTCCCAGAAAAGCACTTCGCCTTTGCCTTTCGCTTCCAGCGAAATCAAGCCGAGATTGAACATCGTGAACAGTTCTTCGCGGTTTTCCAGTGCGTCGTGATAGTATTCGCCGTAATTTTTCCCGTTGATGCTTTCGCGCAAATCGTGCAGTTCCCGAACAACCGGCGGATCGTCAATCGTAATCGTAATCGGCGTTAAATCTTCAACGATAGTTTCGATTTCGTCCTGCACGTTCGTCACTAAGATCGCGTGATAAGCCGACAAATATCTGCCCGATTCCTGAATCAAAGTCGGATGCGGAACGTCTTCGTCGTCGCAGACGGTTTTGATGACATAGACGACATCGTTCGCAAATTCCTGCGCGTTGTAATTCGCCGACGATTCAAACGAGGTTTTCGAGCCGTCGTAATCAACCGCCATTCCGCCGCCGACATCGAGATATTGAATCGGGATATTCAACTGCCGAATCTTCGCGTAAGTGCGCGCCGCCTCGCGCATCGCTCCCTTAATTCGCTTGATGTCTGTCAACTGCGAGCCGATGTGGAAATGCAGAAGTTTCAGCATATCCGTTTTGCCCGTCTCGTTCAGCCGTCGAATACACTCTAGAATCTCGGTCGTCGTCAGCCCGAATTTTGCCGCTTCGCCGCCGGATTTTTCCCATTTGCCCGAACCTTTCGAGTAAAGTTTGACGCGCACGCCGACCATCGGCAATTTCGTTTCGGGATTTTCGGCAATCGTTTCGTCGGCGATTTTTATCGTGTTTTCGAGTTCGCTTAATTTTTCGATGACGATAACGACATTCTTTCCGGCTTGCGCTCCGGCAAAGGCGAGCTGAATAAATTCGCGGTCTTTGAAACCATTCAAAACCAGAAGGCTTTCTTCCGAATGTTCCTGCGCCAACGCCGCGTAAAGCTCGGCTTTTGAACCGGCTTCGAGTCCGAAGTTGTAGCGTTTGCCTTCGCGCAGATATTCTTCGACGACGGCGCGATTCTGGTTGACCTTCATCGGATAAACGCACATATGTCCGGCGTTATAGTCGAATTCTTTGATCGAATTTTTAAAGGCTTTCTGAAGTTTGCGAACCTGTCCGGCGAGCAGCTGCGGAAAACGAAGGAGAATCGGCGTGTTGATGCCGCGCTTCTTTAAATCTTCGATAATCTCTTTGACATCCGCCGAAAGCGTGTCGTTTTCGGCGGCGCGGACAATGAGATTTCCTTTACGATTAACGCCGAAATATCCTGCGCCCCAATTCTCAATACCGTAAGTTTCAACCGTCTGCTCGATGACTGCGCTCAAATCTCTTGTCTCCAAAGTTAAGTGTCTGAAATTCAGTATAACCGAAAAAGTAACGAAAAATTTACATTTTCAAAAAAAAGTTGAAAAAACTTTCCGGCGGATATTTATCCGAGCCGAAACGCGAGACCTGAACAGGATTCTACCGTCTTTCAAATGGCATAAATTTTGCTCGAAGACAATCGTCCGAGAAGCACTGCATAAGTCGCTTCACCAATGAATCTACCGATAAATACAGCACCAAAGAGTTTCACGCCCTGTCAATTCCGATAACCGCAGTGTCGAAATTTGTCAGCGACCGAGTGCCGTAATTTGTCATTATCCCGATTTAAAACTCTCCGCGCTTTCCGACCGTCAAATTTAATTTATGAAAGAACCGGCAAAAAATATGAACGTCTTTGAAGATTTAATAGATGAATTAAAGGAAGAAAACTTAATCGAGGAAACGGTTGTCAAAACCTCTAAAGCCGCTGAAAAAGCCAACCGGCAGGAAGCGGTTTCACGCCGTCAGGAAAATCCGCCGCCGGAAGAAAGTGTGAAAGCGGAAGAAGAGGAGATTTACGAAGCGGCGGAATTGATGACGGAACCGATGACGGCGGAAGCGGTCGAACTGCCGACGATTGAAACCGTTTCCGAAGAAGTTTTTGTAACCGCCGATTCCGAACCCGGCGAACCCGCGTCCACACAAAACGAAAAAAAGGACAACTCCGACGAACTGGAATTCTATCGCAAACGGGCGATGGAAGAAGTCTCTTTTCTGCAAATGGTCGAATCGGCGTTTGCCGGTGTCGAGCGCGACCAGCTCAAAATCGTGCCGACTTTATACGACGATCTGGAAGTCAAAAAAGTTCTGCATTCGTATTTGCAGATTCTGCCGAAAGCCACGCAGTCGGAGCGTTCGCAGGAAGAATTCAAGTTGATGCAGGCAACCGAAAACTGGTATTCGTCGCTCGCCGTCCGCGACCAGCGAATAATGGCGGCTCATCTGCGCCGCTACTGCGAAACCTCGCGCCCGCCGCTCAGTATGCCAGCCCTGATCGCGCTCGCCAGATTTTATCGCAACGCGCCGTATGCGGAACAGATTCGCTGCAAGTTCGATTTGATGCTGACACGGATTTTCTCGCACGAAGATTACACTGGAAAAAGGGAACTCACCTTCGAGCGCAGCGAATTGATCGGTCATATCAAGGAACTCTACGCCGAATGGTCGAGCGTTCCGATGTACTCGACCGAAGAAGACGACGAAGGAATCTTGCGAACCGTCGCGCAGTTCGACGATTTTGTCAAAGAGGCGCAAGAAGTCGGGCATTTCGACGCGCTGATTAACGGCAATTTCTTCCTTCGCCTGCGCCAGTTCAAGGAAAGCACGAACGAAGATTTTTACGCACCGCCGGTTGCCGCCGCCGCCGTCGAGATGAACGTCCAGATCGGCAATCGTTATATCGAACTGCTCGAACGGGAAAAAGCGCGGGACGGCATCGAAGCCGTCGAAAACCGTTACGGTTTGATCAACGACAGCGCGGTTTCGGAAACGATGAGCAAAACGATGTCGCTCGTCGAACTGCTCAGTCAAAAACAGGCACCGCCCGAACCGGAAGAGGAAGTGGAAGAGTTTTTCGAACCGCCGCCAGTGTCAAAGCCGCCGGTCGTGGTAACGGAAGCCGAGAAAACCGCCGAGAAAAACACCAAATATGCCCAATGGATTTTTACGATAGTCGGGGCGTTCGTGCTGGCGGCAGTCGTTTATTTCGCGCTCGGTTTTTTCTCCACGCCGGAAGTCATCTCGACCGCGCCGCCGCTCGACATCCAAAATTCGACGCTCAAAAATCATCTGCGCTCAGCGCAGATCGAAGACGG
>CAXTKJ010000044.1:0-42884 GCA_964244835.1 uncultured Pyrinomonadaceae bacterium | reverse complement strand
AAGTGAATTTCAAAGAACTAAAAGATAAAATCTATTTTGTGTGACTGCTTAAATTTTTATAATTCTCTAATAAATCCGCCGGATCGTCATAAATCGCAATGCAGCCCGCTTTTTCTAAATCCGCCTTCGCAAAACCGCCGCACAAAACACCGATTGTTTTCAAATTTGCTTTTCCGGCGGCTTCCGCGTCGTAAGGCGTGTCGCCGACGACTAGAACCGTTTCCGGCGACGGATTGCCGAGCAGTTTGAGCGCGGCGTGAAAAATGTCGGGTTCGGGTTTCGATTGTTCCGCGTCGTCCGCCGAAGTCGCTTTTTCGACTAAATCTTCGATGTTCGCAATCTTTTTATACGCTTCGACTTCATCTTCGTTCGATGAAGACGCGAGCGCGATTTTCATTCCGTCGGCTTTGATTTTTTGGAAAAGCTCGCGTACTTTCGCAAACGGTTTGACGCGATTTAGATATTTATCTTTGAAGATTTCGCCGCGCCGTTCGGCAATCTCATCGCCGTCTTTTTCGATTTCCGCTTTCGTCAGAAAAACGGGCAAAAGCGTGTCCGCACCTTTACCGATTTGCGGACGGATTTTTTCAAACGCAATTTCAAATCCCTTTTCGGCAAACGCCTTTTGCCAAGCCTGCGCGTGAAAATCGTTGGAATCAATCAAAGTTCCGTCAATGTCGAAAATAAATGCTGTAATCATAATCTAATCGCCGTCGTCGCCAATCGCATCTACGGGACACGCCAGCAACGCTTCCTCGCACAGTTCGATTTCGGCGGGCGTTTCCGGCTGTTTGTAAACGTAGGAATAACCGTTTTCATCATAGCGCGTAAAATTTTTCGGCGATGTATCGCGGCAGACATCACAGTCAATACACATCCGGTCAACGTAGTATTTGCCGCGAGCGTTTTCCGATAATTTGTCTTTGATTTCAGCCATCTTTTTGAATGGTAAATGGTAAATGGTGAATGGTTAATCAAGAGATTCTTAAATTCACCGTTCACCATTTACCATTTACCATTATTTCTGATTCTGCTCAGTAAAATCTATCATTCGCTGCAAAGCAATCAGCGCGTAATGTTTCGTTTCGTCGTCAACTTTGATTTGATTGACGACGTTTCCTGCCACCAAATTGTCCATCGCCCACGCGAGATTCGGCGGCGCGATGCGGTACATCGTCGCGCACATACAAAGGTCGGGCGCGAGCAGATGAATTTCTTTATCGGGAAACTTTTTCTGCAATCGCAGAACTAAATTTAGTTCCGTGCCGATTGCCCATTTCGAGCCTGACGGCGCATTTTCGACCGTGTTGATAATGAATGAAGTCGAGCCGTTTAAGTCGGAAATGTCCACGACTTCGCGCATACATTCCGGGTGAACTAAAACTTTCACGTCGGGAATATCTTTGCGGATTTTATCAACGTGCCACGGTTTGAATCGTCCGTGAACCGAACAATGTCCGCGCCATAAAATTAATTTCGCGTTGTGAAGTTCTTCTTCCGTGTTGCCGCCGAGTTCTTCAAACGGATTCCATAAAACCATCTGTTCTGCCGGAATCCCGAATTTCGCGCCCGTGTTTCTGCCCAAATGCTGATCGGGGAAAAACATCATTTTGTCGAAATTCTTGAGATAAACGTCAAACAACGGAACGGCGTTCGACGAGGTGCAGACGACACCTTCATTGCGACCGCAAAAGGCTTTAATCGCCGCGCTCGAATTCATATAAGTAATCGGCGCGACCTTTGATTTCAAAACGCCGATGTCGCGCAGCTGCTCCCAAGCGTCTTCGACCTGTTCGACCGTCGCCATATCAGCCATCGAACAGCCCGCGCCCAAATCCGGCAGCACGACTTTCTGATGCGGCTGACCCAAAATATCAGCCGATTCAGCCATAAAATGAACGCCGCAGAAAACGATAAACTCGGCATCTTTCCGCTGCGCCGCCATCACCGATAACTGGTAAGAATCGCCCGTCAAATCGGCGTGTGAAATCACGTCCTCGCGCTGGTAATGATGACCGAGAATTACGACGCGCGAACCTAAATCTTTTCTGGCTTTTTCGATGCGTTCGCTGATCTGCTCATCCGACATTCGCAGATAATTTTCCAACAAAAAAGCGTTATTTACATCTTCCGCGCCGACTCTTTCCTTATCTATGACCGCTTCCATTTATTTCGTCTCCTGTTTGAAAATTCGATGCTTTCCAACCCGCTTTGGCAAACAAAAATCATTGCACTTTGAAAATACTTTCGCAACTCGAATTTTTTTTTCACGCAGAGTTTCGACGCTTTGAATTCGTCGAAAATCTAACTTTTCGCGTTCGGTAATTTCACGGTAAATTTCGTGCCTTCGTTTAATTCAGATTCGACCGCAATCGCGCCATTGTGGTCGTCAATTATTTTTTTGACAATCGCCAAACCCAAACCCGTGCCGGTTTCTTTGGTCGAAAAATAAGGCTCGAAAATTTTGTCGAGATTTTTCGGCGGAATGCCGTCGCCCGTGTCTTTGATTTCGATGACGACCGATTCGTTTTCGGGCGTAATCGTTACGTTCAACTCGCCGCCGTTTTTTTCCATCGCCTGTACCGCGTTGATAAAAAGATTGCTGAAAACCGAATGCAGAACTTCCGCGTCACCGAGTATTTTCGGGACGTTTTCGCGTTCGACGAAATGAATTTTTATATTCTGTTCGACGGCTTGCGGTTCGACGATTCGCAGAGAATCTTCGACAACCGAACGCGGCGCAATCGGCTGTAAATTTAATTTCGCAGGGCGCGAGTAGCGCAGAAAATCGGAAATCTGGCGGTTGATTCTGCCGACTTCGGTTTTTAACTGTGCGGTCAATTTTTCAAAATCGCCGCGCTGTTTTTCTTCCGACGGCGCGAATTTAGCCCGCAGATGGTCGAGCGTCAGGTTGATGTAGTTCAAAGGATTGCGGATTTCGTGTGCGATTGCCGACGCTAATCGCCCGACGACCGCTGATTTTTCGGCTTCCTGTAACTGTGTTTCGAGCTGGCGCGTTTTTTCGAGTCCGGCGGTCATCTCGTTAAACTGCAAAGCGAGCTGCCCGATTTCGTCGCTGCGCGTCGCCTCTTTGACGCGGACGCTCAAATCTCCGGCGGCGACGCGCTGGGCGGCTCTGGAAAGATTCGCAATCGGGCGCGTAAATCGCCAGACGAGAAAAAATGTCGTCGCGGTCGAAAGCAAAAGAATGAACAGCGTGTAAACCAAAGGGCGCGTCGCCTTCTGAAAAATCTGCCGTTTGTCGGTTTTGAGAATCACCATCACATACCAGCGACCTTGATTAGTTTCAATCGGAATCGCGTGTGCTTCGCCGTCAACATCATCGGCGGCAGTCGTTTTGGCGTTCGGAAATTTATCCAAATCTTCACCCAGACGGCTGCCTTCGAGCAGCGGCGGCAAATCGGTCAACTCTTTTAGCTGACGATATTTCAGATTGCCGTCTGCGCCGGTCGTCGGCAGATAATTCGGGGTCAAACTGTCGGAAACCTGCCATTTGTCGTTAATGACGATAATGTCCTGAATGCGTTCGAGCGTTCGTTCGTCGAAAAAAGTTTGTCCTTCGCGGTTCACCAAATCGGTCAGACGGTCGGTGGACTGCATACTGTTAAAACCGAGCGCGATGCCGGCGACCAATGCCTGTTCCTGCAATTCACGCATTCGCGTATTTTCGCGGCGGTTCGACAAGTTGACGTAAAGCTGCACGCCGAGCGTGGCGACGAGGAGGAAAGCGAGAATAATTAAAAGTCGGGCGCGAAATGTGTTGAAAAAGTTCATCTGTTTAGCGGCTGCATTCTAAATTTCTACTTTTTAATTCTTGCCGTCGGCTGAAAGCGGATGTTATATTGATTTTTAGCTGTTAAAGCAAATACGACGACCGCCCTTTAGCGCGGTTTATAAAAATTCCGTTTCTTCAAAAATCAAAAAGTAAGAGTTTCACATAACTTAGTTCGATATAACGTCAAAGCGATTATATTTTATACTTTCGTCTTTTGTCTTCAAACTTTTGCTTTCGGATAACTCTCCTGAGATTTAAGTAAAAAGAGGTTATTACGATGTATCACGCGCCCCAAACGTATCTCCCGAAAATTTATTCCGCCGCCATTTTATTTTTTCTTTTATTCTCCGCCAATCTGATGGCGCAAACTAAGAAAAAGACAACCGGCAAAGACGACAAAAAATCCGCCGCATCGAAAACGAACGATAAAAAATCTGCCGATAAAAACAAATCGTCCGCCAAATCGCCGAAAAAACTTTCGGCAAAAGAAGAACGCGCTGAAAAGGAAAAGCAGAAAAAGGAAGCTCAAAGCAAAGCGGACAAAAATTCCAAATCAAAATCGAGCGAGGCGAAAAAATCGGATAAAACCAAACCGATAGACAAAAAACGCGCCGCCGAAGAAAATCGCCGCCGCGCCATCGAAGAAGCGAGTCGCCGCGCCGCCGAAGAAGAACGCCGCCGCCGGATTTTGGCTGAACAGCAAAGACGCGCCCAACTCGCCCGCGAAGCACAACTGCGGCGCATCGCTTTCGAGCGTGGACTGCGGACGGAAACCATCGAAAATATCTCGAAAGATAACATCGAAGGTGAAGATTTGGAAGTTCGCGCCGCCGCCGTCAACGCGCTCGGCAATCACGCCGGAACGATTCTCGTGATGGAAGCGCAGACGGGCAAAGTCTTATCAATCGTTAATCAGGACTGGGCGATTCGCCACAGCTTCAAGCCGTGTTCGACGATCAAACTCGTTACGGCGGTCGCCGGAATCAACGAAGACCGCATTACCGCCGACGGCAAAATCAGCAACCGCCGTTTTCCGATGAATTTGGACGACGCGCTCGCTTATTCCAACAACAGTTACTTTCAGGCGGTTGGCGCGGGAATGGGCAATACGAAAATGATTTCCTACGCGCAGATGCTCGGACTCGGACAGCCGACCGGCATCAACGCCGATAAAGAAACGGGCGGAAAACTCGCTTTCGGCAATAACAACGCCAGAATTTATTCGCACGGCGACGATTTTGAAGTTACGCCTTTGCAGCTCGGTGTCGTCGTTTCGGCGTTGTCGAACGGCGGCAAAATCGTCGTCCCGCGCATCCCGAAAACGCGCCGCGAAAAAGCGGATTTTCGCGGCACGATGCGTTATCAACTCGCCTTGCCGAACGATAATTTCAAAAACGTGCTGCCGGGAATGATCGGCGCGGCGCAGTATGGAACGGCGCGGCGCGGCATTGATTCGTCGCTCGGCGTTGCCGGAAAAACCGGCTCGTGTACGGGCGGCGGCAGTTGGCTCGGACTTTTCGCGTCGGTCGCGCCGGTCAGAAATCCGAAGTATGCCGTCGTCGTCATCACACGCGGACAGTCGGAACGCGGCAAATATGCGGCGGCGATTGCCGGGAAAATTTATTCTTCTTTGAGAAGCCGCCTGACTGAAAACGGCACGGAAAATCTGGCTAAAATCCCGCTCGAATTAAAACCGCAGACGAAAGTCAACGCCAAAACTTCGGCGAAGATTGACGATGCCGAAGGCGAAGAATCGGAAGATAACGATGCCGCCGTCAATGTCGGCAATAATCATTCCGTGCCGAAAGCCATCGGCAAAAAAGGCGGCAACCCGGTCGAAAATTTCCCCGATGTTGTCATCAAAGTCAAAAAATCAGAACAACTGACGCGCCCGCGCATCGTGCCGAATAAGAAATAAAATTCGGCAGCGTCAAATAAACTTTTTACACGCCGCATTTATGCTTGACACAAACGCGAAAGTTGCGTGATTATTATCTTTCCGTGCAATTTATTCGGTGAATATAGATGAAGTTTGAGGGCTGCAAAAAATCCGATAATCTTGCAACCCTTTTTTAGAACGATTCATCAGAGTTTCGCAAAACACGGAACATATCCGTATATTTCCGAATCTTTTGCAGAAAAGTTTTACGCACACAATTTTGGAGGAAAGTTTATGAAAACCATTTTTAGATTTTTAGCATTGGCGATGCTGTTGGCGACATTTTCCGCAGCAACCGTAACGACTGCTTTTGCCCAAGACGCGGCGGCGGAAAAGAAGGCATTGTATGATACGCATCTTGCAAACTATGCTTCGACCGACGCGGCTAAATTACAGCTTGCGCTCGATGCGGCGAAAACGTATGTTCAAAAATTCGGTTCATCCGAAGCGGATAAGGAGCAAGTTACTTACTACACCGCCGAAGTAACTCGATTGGAAAAAGCTATTGCCGGTGCCAAACAGAAAGCTGTAGATGCTGAAAATAATAAGAAAAGAGACGCGCTCGTTACTCGTTTTGATACGGCTCTGAAAGGAACAAACAATCAAGTTAATCCGGCGGACATATATACAACTGGAAAAGAAATTCTCGCCTTGAATGATAATTTGCAGCTTGATGCACTTTTAGTTCTTAGCTCGGTCGGTTTTGATCAGGCATCGGCAAAAACTCCGGTTGATACATACAATGAGGATGCTATCAATTACGCGAAACAGGCGATTGAGAAACTTGAAGCGAATACGCCTTCGGCAACGAAAATTTACGGCGCATCACAGTACTCTTATAAAAATGCACAGAATACTGACGGCAAAAGTAACGCGCTGAACTGGATGAACTATAATATCGGTTGGATAATGTATTACCGTCAGGGTAAAGACAATCCGGCAAAGAAAAAAGAGGCGTTGCCGTATTTTTATAAATCAACGAAATACACTTCACTCAATCAAAAAAATCCGACTCCGTATCAAGCAATCGGCGCGTGGTATTTGGACGAGGCAATCAGAATTGATAAGGAACGCAACGCTATTCTGACCGCTAACGGCAACAAAGACAATGAACAAACGCTGGCAATGGTTGGCGAGCAGAAAGGTTATGCCGACCGTGCGATTGACGCTTATTCGAGAGCCTACAAATTAGCGAAAGCTAATCCGAAAACGGACAAAGCCTATACTGATAATCTTTATGCAAGATTGACCGATCTCTATAAATTTCGTTACGACGGCAAAATTGACGGCATTGATGCGTTCGTCGCTACTGTGGACAGCAAACCGTTTCCTGATCCGACTACCGCGATTACGCCGGTAAAGGTTGAACCGACCGAACCGACGACGATTCCGGCGACGACCGGCACGACGACCACTCCGGCAACTGATCCGGCAAAACCGGCGACCGGCACGACGACCAAGCCGGCTACGACCACGAAACCGGCGGCGACTCCGAAACCGGCAACCACGCCGACGACGGGCGCAACGAAACCGGCGGGAACGTCGAACACCGACGCGACGACGACGGACAATAAGAATGCCGTCAAAAAACCGACTCCGAAGAAAAAAGGAACGCGCTAAATTTCCTTTAATAAAAATGGTTTGACTGAAAGCCGGACGCATAATTATTTCGCGTCCGGCTTTCTTTTTTTGAGCAATCCTTTTAGAATTAGCGTCGTATGCCGAAAAATCTTGCCAATCTCGAACAACTCATCGGTTATAAATTTCAAAATCTGGCGTTGCTCGAACGCGCCGTTACGCATCGTTCGTGGGCGTTCGAGCAGGTCGCGCTCGGCGAGGACGAAGAAGCCCGCAGCTTGCAGAACGAATCGCTCGAATTCGTCGGCGATTCGGTTTTGGGATTGGCGATTGCCGAACAGCTTTACAATTTGCACCCGAAAGCGAGCGAAGGCGATTTGACTTTAATGAAGCACAGCTTGGTAAGCGCGGCGACGCTCGCCAAAGTTTCCAAATCAGTCTGTCTCGGCGATTTTATGCGCGTCGGGCGCGGCGAGGAAAAAACCGGCGGTCGGCGCAAACAGGCACTGCTCGCCGACACTCTGGAAGCGATTATCGGCGCGATTTTTTTCGATACCGGCTATATTCCGGCGCGGGCGTTCGTCGCCAGAATCTACGCCGAAGAACTGCGAAACGCCACGCCGAAAACTTCGATTGATTACAAAACTTTGCTGCAGGAAACTTTGCAGGCGGAAAAGCTCGCCGCGCCGAATTACAGCGTCGTCAAAATCGAAGGTCCGCCGCACGAAAGACAATTTCTGGTCGAAGCCGTCTGGGAAACCGGCACGGTGCAGGCAATCGGGACTTCGATCAAATCCGCCGAAATGTCGGCGGCAAATCTGGCACTAAAACAGTTGGGCAAAGGCAAAATGAAGAAAGTAAAACATCACGACAGCGAAGAACGTAACATTACCAAATGCGAAGTTGACGCGCCGAACGAGTCCGAATCGGCGAAAGTTTCGACCACCGAATTATGAGCAAAAAAGAAACGGAAGTTACCCCAAAAGAAGAGAAGAAATTTCTCGGACCGCCGAAATCAACGGCGCGTGAGTATTTTGAATCGTTCGTCGTAACGCTGATTATGGCGATTTTCGGAATGACGTTTATTCTGCAAGCCGTTACCGTTCCGACCGGCTCGATGCAGAACACGATTCTCATCGGCGATTATCTGCTCGTCAACAAATTCATCTTCGCGCCGAGCGGCAATCCCGTTCCGTTTCTGCCGCAGCGCGACATCGAGCGCGGCGACATCATCGTCTTCAAATATCCGGGCAATAAAGTTCATCCCGAAAACGATGCGCGGCGTAATCCGCCGATTATTCCGTATCAGATAAATTACGTTAAGCGCGTCATCGGTCTGCCGGGAGAAACGGTCGAATTTCGCAACAATCAGGTTTTTATCAACGGACAGTTACTGCCGGAACATCGAATCATCGGCGACGCGGACGACAATATCTCGGCACTCGAAACACGCGAGGTCGAACCGCGCCAGCCGGGTGAAAATTACGACGTTTATTATTCGCAGGACACGATGAGTTACGTCCAATCCGGGCGCAATCTGCCGCGCAACGGAATGGAATTCGCCGTTCCCGGCAAACCGATGGTCGTTCCCGAAAACCAGTTTTTCGTGATGGGCGACAGCCGCGACAACAGCGAAGACGGTCGTTACTGGGGATTCGTGCCGCGTGAGCTAATCGTCGGGCGGGCGATGTTCGTCTATTGGTCGTGCGACCGTGGAGCCAGTAATGAAAGTTTCTTCGGCTGTCTGACCAACCCGCGCCTTAACCGAATCGGGAAAATGATCAAATAAAAACAATTACGAATTTCAAATTACGAGTTACGAATGTTTGTTCTTCAATTCGTAATTCGTAATTTGAAATTCGTAATTAAAAAAGATGAACCTAAAGCTCAAAGCCGAAGTCGCCGCCGCGCTTGCCGATAAAAAGCCAATCGTCGCCCTCGAATCAACCGTCATCGCGCACGGCTTGCCGTATCCGCAAAACATCGAAACAGCTTTCAAATTAGAAAAGATCGTCCGCGAAAACGGCGCGATTCCGGCGACGATTGCCGTGTTCGACGGCGATTTTCACGTCGGCTTAAACGCGCAGCAAATCGAACGACTGGCGACCGGTAAAACGATTCGCAAAATATCCAGACGCGATTTGCCGATTGCTGTTGGCAAAAAATTAAACTGCGCGACGACTGTGGCGACAACCGCTTTCATCGCACATCGGGCAGGAATCAAAGTTTTTGCGACCGGCGGCATCGGCGGCGTTCATCGCGGCGACGGTTGGGACGTTTCGGCGGATTTACCGGAACTTGCCCAAACTCCGATCACGGTCGTCTGTTCGGGCGCGAAAATAGTTTTAGATTTACCCGCGACCCGCGAATGGCTCGAAACCAACGGCATTCCAATTCTCGGCTGGCAATGTGATGAATTGCCCGCGTTTTATTCACGAACGAGCGGGTTGACGATTGACGAACGAGTCGAAACGGCGCAGGAAGTCGCCGACATTATTAAAGCGCGTGATGAATTACATTTGAAAAACGCGATTCTTTTAACCGTTCCCGTACCCGAAAATTTTGAAATCGAACGCGAAGAACTGGAAAAACTTCTCGCTGAATCTTTGAAACTCGCTGATGAAAAAAGCATTAGCGGAAAAGAAATCACCCCGTTTTTGCTCGCTCAAATGTCTGAAAAAAGCGCAGGCAAAACATTGGCGGCAAACATCTCTCTGCTTGAAAACAACGCAAAAATCGCGGCAAAGATTGCCGTCGCCCTCAAAAATTGAACCGTCTGTTTCGCAAAACATAGGACACATAGAGAAAAATAAATTTCTATGTGTCCTATGTTTCTATGTGGTAAAAATCTTAGTATTTCATCAAATCCGCCGCCGCTCGCTCGACATCTTCGATTTGCGGCAGAATGTAATCTTCGACCTGCGGCGCGTAAGCAACAAAAGTGTCAATCGCGCCGACCCGACGAACGGGCGCGTCGAGATATTCAAACAATTCGTCGGAAATTCGCGCTGCGATTTCTGCGCCGTAGCCGTAGGAAATCGGGTCTTCGTGCGCGACGATAACGCGGTTGGTTTTCTTGACCGATTCGGCGACGCGCTCCCAATCATAAGGCACGAGCGTTCGTAAATCTATCAATTCAACTGAGATTCCCTGCTTTTCAAGGCGTTTCGCAGCTTCAAAACTTCTCTGCACCAGCGCACCGTAAGTAACGATTGTGACATCGGTTCCTTCGCGGACGACTTTGGCTTTGCCGAACGGAATCAAAAACTCGCTCGACGGATATTGCGATTTGTTATACACCTGACGATATAAATGTTTGTGTTCGAGAAACAAAACCGGATCGTCACAGCGAATCGCCGTTCGCAATAAACCGTTCGCGTCGAGCGCGTTTGACGGATAAACGATCATCAAACCCGGCGTGTGCGAAAACAAAGTCGTTCCCGATTGCGAGTGATAAACCGCGCCGCCTTTCAAATAACCGCCGACCGGAACGCGAATCACCATCGGACATTTCGTGTCGCCGTCCGAACGCCAGCGCGTGACCGCGACTTCGTTGCGGATTTGGTGAAACGCGGGGAAGATGTAATCGAAAAATTGAATCTCGACGACCGGCTTCAAATCACGAATCGCCATTCCGACGGCACGACCGATGATATTGGCTTCGGCGAGCGGCGAGTTGAAAACCCGTGCCGCGCCGAATTTTCTTTGCAGATTCGCCGTAACTTTGAACACGCCGCCTTTGCCTTTGACGGTTTCCAAGTATTCTTCACGCGAGCAGTCGGCGACATCTTCGCCGAAAACGACGATGCGTTCGTCGCGTTCCATTTCTTCGTGCATACAACGATTGATAAGGTCAACCATCGTTCCCGCATTGCCAGAAAGTTCCGCGCCGTCTTCGGTGTCGAAATCTTTCGATGTCGGATCAACGTCGGGCGAAAAGACGTTACGGTGCGCTGATTCAGGCGGCGGTTGCGGTGTCGCAATCGCAATATCGGCGGCTTCGTTGACTTCTTTATCAACCGCTTTTCGCAAAGTTTCCAAATCTTCCGACGAAATAATTCTTTCGGTCATCAGAAATTCCGCGAAGGTTTTGATCGGATCAATCGCCGCGTCTTTTTCGAGTTCTTCACTCGGACGATATAATTTTTCGTCATCTGACAAACTGTGCGAATACGGGCGAATCACTTTCGCGTGAACGAATGCCGCGCCTCTTCTTTCGCGGCAAAATTCAACGGCTTTTCTAAATGTTTCGTAACTTTCAATCGGATTCGTGCCGTCGCATTTTTGGATATAAAGATTCGGAAAGCCTGAAACCAATTTTGAAATATCGCCGCCCGCCGTGCCGACTTCGACCGGCGTGGAAATCGCGTAGCCGTTATCTTCGACGACAAAAATCACCGGCAGTTTCAAGTTGCAAGCCGTATTCAACGCTTCCCAAACTTCGCCTTCCGACGAAGTTCCGTCGCCGATTGACATATAAACGACTTCATCGCCTTTGAAACCGACAATTTTGTCCTGCAAATTCTTCGACAGCATTCCGGCGCGATAAGACGCTTCCGCCGCGCCGACCGCGTGTAAAGCCTGCGTTCCCGTGCAGGAAGATTGCGACGGAACATTCAAATCCTTATGTCCCCAATGTGAAGGCATTTGTCGCCCGTGCGAATTCGGATCAACTTCCGCGCCGACTGCCGACCACAGCATTTCCTGCGCCGTCATTCCGAGTCCGAGCATCAAAGCGCGGTCGCGGTAATACGGAAAAAACCAATCGTAAGCCGGTTTCATCGCCTGCGCCGCGCCGACCAAAACCGCTTCGTGTCCCGCGCCGGAAATTTGGAAAAAGATTTTATTCTGACCTTTGAGTTGGATTTCCTTGTCGTCAACGCGCCGCGACAGATACATCGTGCGATACATTTTGACGAGCGTTTCCGCACTCAAACCGCTGTAATCTTTAACAGATTTTTTCGCGGATTTATTGCCGTTTGCATTTACTGCTTTTCTCGATTTGACAGTTGTTTTTTTTGCTTCCTGCGCGACGGTTTTGGCGGTTTTGATAACGGTTTCTTTTCCTTCAAAACCGTCGGCTTCCGTGCGTTTCGGCTTTTCGACGATCTTCGTCGGCGTTTTCGCTGCGGTTGATTTTTTCGATGTTTTTTCTACGTTTTCAACTTTTGCGGTCGGCGTTTTTTTATTATTGCCTTTATTTATTTTCGCCGCGTTAGTTCCGGCTTTTTTGGTTGCTGTTGCCACTCTTAAAATTCTCCAGATATAATGATTTTTATAATTTAATTTTTAATAAAAGTTCCTGACGGCTAATGTTAAAATGATTAGCGATGTCATCTAAAATTGCGGCAAACGTGCCGATTCTTAAAGGACTATGATTAGGAATTGTAACGTGATGAATGCCTTTTTCGCTAGTCGTGAGACGCAGATGGCTGCCCGTTTGCCGCGTGATTTCATAGTCTAAGATTCGCAGAGCTTTCGCTAATTCCGCGCCCGAAACATCTCTCGATAATCTCATACGGCTAAAACTTCATCTCTGACGAAATGCAGGCGAATCACTTTCGGCTTATCTTCTTCTTCAAAGTGGCAGATGACCGCATCGCGGATTTGTTCGCGCAAACTCGCCAAATCGTCCGCTTCGGTAAAGATGGATTCGCCGAGCGCACGAGCAGTTAAACCGCCTTCAACCGCTTCTTCAATCAGAAAAACTATTTCACTCATATTTCTGAGTTTATTACGTCAATCGGCGTAATCCAAATCAAGCGTCATTTGATAATCGTTTGCCATCGAAGGATGACCGTGCGCGTTGGAAACTTCGATGCCTTTTCGGTAAGTCTCAATCGCCTTCTCGCGCTCGCCATTTTTCTCGTAAGCCTTCGCCAGCATTCCGTAAGCGTTGCCTTCGTCGTCGGCTTTGGCGAGGTAGCTTTCGAGCAATTCGATGACTTCCGCGCTTTGATTCAACTTTTCATATTCCTTCGCCAGACCAAACATCACCATCGTATTGTCCGGCTCATTTTCGAGCATTTGTTTGAAAACTTCGATTCTGTTTTGCATAAATTTTTATAAAAAATTGTCCACAGATTAGCATAGATGGACTCTGATAAAAATTTATCAAATCAGACGATTTATAGCGATTTGCAAATGAGTGCGACTGCTTGAGGCAGAAACCCGCGCGTCAGCAAGGGTGCTGAGTGCTGACGTTTTAGCACCCTTGCTGACGCGCGGGTTTCTGCCCTTGGTCGAATAAGAACCGCCATAGTATTCAGAATTATCAATAAAACAATTTCTGCTGAATCGGCAGAAGTTTTTCTTCAATCTTTTCCTTCTTTTCAAATCGCTCAAATCCTAAACGCTTGAAATGCAGTTCAAACATTTTAACGACGATTTCCCATTTTTCGGTCGAGCCTTGATTGCGTTCCTGAAAGTTGCGGTGGCGCAGATTTCCGCCGCGTTCGCGTTTTAATTGGTTGAGAATTTTGTCCGCTTTGGTCGGGATTTTTTCGTGCAGTTTTTCGACAAAGTATTCGAGAATCGAATCGGTGTCGAAGTGAATTAAATTGATAAACGCCTTCGTCGCGCCGTTTTCGCGGGCTTTTTCGAGCAGTTCTGGAATGTCCGAATCGTTGTAACCCAAAATAACGGGCGCGATGCCGATGCCGACTCTAATTCCCGCGTCAGTCAAAGTTTTCATCGCCCGAAAACGAACTTCTGGAATCGGCGTGTAAAGTTCAAACGGTTTCGACTTTTCAGTCGTCGGAAACGGAATTGAAAAGAAAACCGTCGCGTCGAGTTTTTGCAAAACGTCCAAATCGCGCGTAATCAAAGGCGATTTCGTAATCACGCCGACCGGCATTCGGAATTCGGCGCAGACTTCCAAACATTTTCTGGTCAATTCGTAATTCGCTTCGAGCGGCAGATAAGGATCGGTCGCAAACGAAAAATCTATGTGATTGATTTTCTCTCGCGTCTTTTTTAGCTCTTCGCGCAGTAAAAAAGGCGCATTCGGTTTAACGACGATCTTTGTCTCAAAATCCGTTCCCGCACCGTAACCCAAGTATTCGTGATACTGTCTGGCAAAACAATAAGTGCAGGCGTGAATGCAGCCGCGATAACAGTTGACCGTAAAGCGGTGTCCGAAGTCGGACGAATACGCTTTCGTAATAATCTTTTTCGTCGTGTATTCTTCGTAAATTTCGAGTTTGGTCGGCGAAGGTTCGCCCAAAAATTCGGCGGAGTATTTCTGATACGGATTCGGCGGATTATTGATTTGTCGCACAAATGAAACGATAGCCTATCTTTGGGCTGAAAGCAAAATTATTTTGCAGATTTTATATCTTTTGAATAAATTAGAGTAATGACAGAAAAATACCTTGCAAAGAGTGTAATGAGTTGATTCTTCCTGCAACAGCAGAGAAGACAGGAGGAATTTGTATGGCTTGCAAACAAGGCATTCGCAGGCAGACGCACTGACAAGAATTGTTCGCAACTGCTTGAAAAGTCTCAAAACTCGCACGTCGCCGAGTTTGCTTCGGATCAATGGCAATCTTATACGAAGTTTGTGCCGGCTGATTTGCATTATGTCGGCAAAGATAAAACACAGCGGATTAAACGCACGAATTTAAACTTTCGAGTTCACTTGAAGCGGCTGAATCGCAGAACGATTGCTTTTTCAAAGAACGACGAAATGCACGATGCGATGATTAATTTATACGTTCATCACCATAATTTCCGGCAGCATAAATTGTGAGACACTACCCAGCCTTTTTAGTAATTGCTTTTTCGACTTCGGGCTGATTTTTTTGAGAGTTGAATTTTTCTCCTTTGCGCCCTTGAGTTGAGCTGTCGCCGTTGAGAAAAAACACATCATCGGAAGTAAAATCAGGATAATTTTTATCTGAAAAATACGTTTCATAATAATTCTCTGATTCAAATAGAAAGCATTAAACTAAAATTTTGATCATTTCGTCTTCAATCACGACTTCGTAAGATTCAATCGAACAGCCTTTTTTGGTTGTGCAGCTGCCGTTTCGCACATCGAAACGCCAGTTGTGCAGGTTGCATTCGACGAAATTTCCGGTCAAACGCGAATCAGCCAGCGGGTAGGCTTTGTGCGGGCAGAAATTTTCTATCGCGTGAAACGCGCCGTTGACGTTAAAGAGCGCGACTTCTTTGCCGTCAGCTAATTTGACGGTCGCGCCGCGTCCCGAAGGCACATCGGAGATTCGTCCGACGGTAACTTTTCTGCCCGTGCGCGTTGGTTTGCGTTTGTTTTCGTAGAGTTTTCCCATTTGTAATTCCAGATTTCAGATTCCAGATTCCAGATTTAGTTTGGCGCAAACAAATCGCAAATCGCAAATTGAAAATCGAAAATCCTGCGGCTTGCTTTATTTGGTGCAGTTAAAGAAAATGAAAGTAATCGAAAAAAGTGTGAGAGGTTAAATATATGAGTGAAAAAACCTTTTCGGAAAATGCGCGGCGGCGATGCAAAGAAATTATGACGCGCAATGTAACGACGGCGAACCGCGAAACTTCCTTAAAAGACGTGGCGATTTCAATGCGCGACGGCGATATGGGCGCGCTGCCAATCGTCGAAAACGGCAAGCTCGCCGGCATTGTAACCGACCGTGATATGGTCGTCCGCGCCGTCGCGGAAAATAAATCGAGCGACACGCCCATCGGCGACGTGATGACGGCGGAAATTTACTCGGTCAAAGAAGACGATTTCGTTTTTGAAGCGATTCGCCTGATGGGCGACCGGCAAGTGCGCCGCGTTCCGATTACCAACGAAGCGGGCGAACTCGTCGGCATTATCGCAATGGCGGATGTCGCGCTCGAAACCGAAGACGAACGCGAAATCGCGGAAACCTTGGAAGAAATTTCAAGCGGCGCGGGATTTTGGAAAAAGTAGTTTTATGAGTTTGAAAATTGAAAAAATGCTCGCTTGTTTGGGGATTTTTCTTTTATTTTTTTCGATTAAAGCGCAAAAGAACATTGGTAATAAAGATGAAATTCGTCTTGTAGTAAGCGTAACGGACAAAAGGGGCAGATATGTGGGCGGTTTGAAAGCCGAAGATATACAGATTATTGTCGAAAAAAAGCCGCAGGAAATTACGAGTTTCACATACCAAGAGCAACCGGCAACAATCGTTTTCTTGATTGATTTATCGGGCAGTCGGAAAGGGTTCGTCGCGCCATTGGCGAAAGAAATCCAGCGATTTATTAGAAACGCGAATCCAAGCAATGAGTATATGATTCTCGCTTTTAATACGAAGATTCAAATGGTTTCCGACAAAACAGCAGACATCGGAAAACTCGATGAATCATTAAACAAAACTTTAAGGACTATGCCAAACGGCAATACGGCATTCTTTGATTCAGTCTATGCAGCAATCGAAAAAGCCGAGTCGGGAAAATATCAAAAGAAAATTTTAATTGCGTGCAGCGACGGGGCAGACACCGAATCTTTATCTTACGAGATGAATGATGTGGTCGAATCTCTAAAGCAGAGCGATGTTTTATTCTACGGATTAAGTTACATCAAAGAAGAAAATAATTTTGGTGTAATGAATCTGATGGGACAGGATAATCTGGAAAGATTATCCGAGATAAGCGGCGGAAAATCGCTTTTTCCATTAAAGGAAACTGAAATATCCGGTATCTTTGACCAAATCGGATTGGAATTGAAAAGTCAGTACCAGGTTGGTTTCCGAGTTACCGATTTCACGAAGCCCGACAAATGGCGAGAGTTAAAAGTAAAAGTAAAGCCTGTTTTGGATGGAAATAAACAAGTCAATGTTCAGGCGCGAACTCGCAGCGGTTTCTATCCGACATCGGCAAAATAAGAAGTTATGGCAAAGTCAACCAATCGTTATTTTCATTTTCTCTCGTCGTCGAAGAACGTCGGTTCGGGCAAACTTTGGTATCCGTCGGCGGATATTTATCAAACCAAAGACGGTTGGATAGTCAAAGTCGAGTTGGCGGGCGTGTCGGCGGAAGATATGGAGATAGATATTCAGGGCAATCAGCTTTATATCGCGGGTTGCCGGCGTGATAAATCGTGCGCGGTCGGGATGACTTTCCAGCAGATGGAAATCACATACAGCCGTTTTGAAAAAACTTTGCAGTTTCCCGCATCTATCGAGGGCGCGAGCATCGAACATCTTTTTGATAACGGTTTGCTCATCATTCGCCTGTGGAAGGGCGAGCGGACAAAACCCTGAGCGTTTTCGGCATCCAAACACCACTAAAAAATTATGGCTGAAGAAACAACAAAAAATCTAAACGAACAGGCAGACACGCCGGAACAGTTGGAAATTGCCGTGTTGCCTTTGCAGAACACCACTTTGTTTCCCGAAACGGTCGTACCGCTGTCGGTCGGGCGCGAGCGTTCGGTGAAAGCGGTCGAGTTTGCGTTAGCGACCGAGCAGAAAATTATTTGCTGCATCACCTTGAAAACACCGGACATCACCGGACAGGAAGCGAAACCGCTCGACCTTTACGATGTCGGGACGATTGTCAACATCAAGCGAATGATGCGGGCGGACGGTTCGATGCAGTTGATCGTGCAGGGGATTGACCGCGTAAAAGTTTTACTTTGGGCGCAGGAAGAACCGTTTTTGAAGGCGAAAGTCGAAGTACTGCCGGATTTAACGATTAACGATAACGAAGAAGTTGAAGCGTTGAAGCGCAACATTCAAGGGCTTGTGCAGCAGGCATTGGCGATGCTGCCAAATGTGCCGCCGGAAATCAGAATGGCGGTGATGTCGCAGACGGATTCGGTGCAGTTGTCGTATTTTCTCGCGTCGGTTCTGGATTTGGGCGTGGAAACCGAACAGAAAATGCTCGAAGCGGCGACGACCGACGAATTGCTTACTTTGACGCACGCAGCTTTGGCGAAGGAAGTCGAGATTATGAACATTCGGTCGAAAATTGCGACCGAAGCGCAGGGAGAAATGGACAAAGCACAGCGCGATTATGTTTTGCGCCAGCAAATGAAGGCGATTCAGAAGGAACTCGGCGACGACGAAAACGGCGAAAAAGCCGAAGCGACGCAGCTTCGTGAAAGATTAGACCAAGCTGATTTGCCCGAAGAAGTCCGCAAAGAAGCCGAACGCGAACTGAAGCGAATGGAAGCGTTGCCGCAAGCCGCGCCGGATTATCACGTTATTCGTACTTATTTGGAATACGTTCTGGAATTGCCCTGGAAAAAATCGAGCGAGGAGAAACTTGATTTAGCGGAAGCTCGCAAAATTTTGGACGAAGACCATTACGGCTTGGACGATATTAAAGAACGAATTCTAGAATCGCTCGCCGTCGTCAAGCTGCGACCCGATTCAAAAAGTCCGATTATTCTGTTCGTCGGTCCTCCGGGCGTTGGCAAAACGTCTTTGGGAAAATCAATCGCCCGCGCTCTTGGACGTGAATTCGACCGCATTTCTTTGGGTGGTGTGCGCGATGAATCGGAACTGCGCGGACATCGTAGAACTTACGTCGGTTCGATGCCGGGAAGAATCATTCAGACTTTGCGGCGCGTCGGGGTGAACAATCCGGTTCTAATGCTCGACGAAATTGATAAAATGGGTAACGATTATCGCGGCGATCCGGCTTCGGCACTGCTCGAAATTCTCGATCCGGCGCAGAATAATTCTTTCCGTGATCATTATCTTGATTTGCCCTTCGATTTGTCGAAAGTCTTTTTTATTGCAACGGCGAACCAGTTGCAGCCGATCCCGATTCCGCTGCGCGATAGAATGGAAATCATTCAACTCGCCGGATATTCCGACCGCGAAAAACTGAATATCGCTAAACAATATCTGATTCCGCGACAAATCAAGGAAAACGGTTTGCAGAACGATCAAATCGAAATCACCGACGATGCGGTCAATCTTTTAACGGGACGTTATACGAGAGAAGCTGGCGTTCGCCAACTCGAAAGAACCGTCGGCAATTTGGCGCGAAAAGTCGCGTTAAGAGTCGCGCAGGGAAATACTGAAAAAGTTACGATCACGGCAAACGATGTTAAACCTTTCCTCGGCGCACCGCGATTTTATCCAGAAGAAGCCCGCGCCGAATTGCCTGCCGGAGTTGCGACGGGAATGGCTTGGACGGAAATGGGCGGCGAAGTTTTGTTTATCGAAGCGACGGCGTTACCCGGCGGCGGCGGTTTGACGTTAACCGGACAACTCGGCGACGTGATGAAGGAGTCGGCGCAGGCGGCGCGTTCGTATCTATGGGCGCACGCTTCGGAATTCGGAATTGATTCTAAATTAATTAAGGAAAATGGCATTCACATCCACGTTCCGGCAGGCGCGATTCCGAAAGACGGACCTTCCGCCGGAGTTACGATGGCTTCGGCGATGGCTTCGCTTTACACCGGTCGCAAAGTTCGGAGTGATACGGCGATGACCGGCGAAATTACGCTTTCGGGTTTAGTGTTTCCGGTCGGCGGCGTGAAAGAAAAAATTCTTGCCGCGCACCGAGCCGGAATTCGGCGGATAATCTTGCCGCTGCGAAACGAATCCGACACAGAAGAAATCCCGGAAGACGTTCGCAAGGAACTCGAAATTATTCCGGCGAAATATATCAGCGATGTTTTGAAAGCGGCTTTGGAAACCGAAGTCAGCGACCCGATTCGCGGGGAAAACTATCGAATTCCGAATGTCGAAACTTCAACGGACTCGAATAACGAACCGCTGATTGCTAAAGAAAAATAATTTCGACGGTTTGAAAATTTAAACGTAAAAAAAGCGGTTAATAGCCGCTTTTTTCACGTTTGGCGCGAATTTAAAGCCGTGTTCATACGATTAATAGAAAATTTCCTGATGCAGCCGACAAATTTATTTTGACAGTTGGAAAAATAAAACAATTTAGGTGTATGCTAATAGGTTAAATGTGTCGTGCGAAAGTCTTTCCCCTTTGTGAGGCTCAAGCGGTTTTTGAGAGCAACACACTCTTATCAAACTAAAGCATATTTAGATTAAAATTATTTAAAACGGTAGTATTTACAATGGCATTTAAGTCTTTATTCAGTCTATTTTCGAGCGATTTGGCGATTGATCTCGGCACGGCGAACACGCTCGTCTATGCGAAGGGGCGCGGCATCGTCGTCTCGGAACCGTCAATCGTGGCGATTAACAAAATTACTAATCAAGTCGAAGCCGTCGGGCGCGACGCGAAGGAAATGCTCGGCAGAACGCCGGGAAATATCGTGGCGATTCGTCCGATGAAGGACGGCGTTATTGCCAATTTTGAGGTAACGGAAAAAATGCTCCAACATTTTATCCGCAAAGCGCATAACGGCAAAAGTTGGGTGCGCCCGCGTGTCGTTATCGGAATTCCTTCGGAAATTACGCAGGTTGAACGCCGCGCCGTCGAAGATTCGGCTTATCGTGCCAAAGCGTCGGAAGTTTATCTGGTCGAAGAAGCGATGGCGGCAGCAATCGGCGCGGGTTTGCCGATCACCGAACCGCACGGAAATATGGTCGTGGACATCGGCGGCGGCACGACGGACATCGCGGTTATTTCGCTGTCGGGAATCGTTTATTCGCGCGCCGTCCGCGTCGCCGGAAACGAAATGGACGAAGCGATTACGCAATTCATCAAACGCAAATACAACCTTTTAATCGGCGAACGAACCGCAGAAGCGATTAAGATCGCGCTCGGCTCGGCGTTTCCGCTCGAAGAACCGCTTTCGATGGAAGTGCGCGGACGCAACTTGATCGAAGGAATACCGAAAACCATCTCGATCTCGGACGAAGAAATTCGTGAAGCACTGTCCGATGCAGTTGCGACAATCATTAACGCCGTGCGCGTCGCGCTCGAACGCACACCGCCGGAATTGTCCGCCGATATTGTCGAACGCGGAATCGTTTTGACCGGCGGAGGCGCGTTGCTGAAAAATCTCGACAAACGTCTGATGATCGAAACCGGTTTGCCGGTCGTCATCTCCGATGATCCGCTTTCGAGCGTCGTTCTCGGAACGGGCAAAATGCTTTCGGATTTTGAATTGCTCAAGCGTGTGAAATGGGACAACACGATGATGACGGGCGGTTAAAACAATTACGAATTACGAATTACGAATTTCAAATGAAAGACAATTCGTAATTCGTAATTTGAAATTCGTAATTGAGAAGATGGTTGAGCGAAGTCAGAAAGAGGTTTGGAAAATCACGCCGTGGGTGATGCTGTTTTTGCTTTTGTGCAATTTCGTATTGATGGCGTTTGACGCGCGGCGGGCGGATTCGCAGCAGCGCGTCATTCGCGTTTGGGCGCAGACGAGTGCCGATTTCGTGCAGTCGCCCGTAACCTTTGTCAGTTCCGCCGCGACTAATTATTTCTCCTCGATTTCAAACTTACGAACCGCGCAGAGCGAGAACGACATTCTCAAACAAAAAATTCAGGAACTCGAAGTCGAAGTTCAAAACGGCAAAAGTTTGACCGCCGAAAACGAGCGTTTGAAGGGACTTTTGCAGTTAAAGGACGAAGGCAATTACAAAATTTTGGGAGCGCAGATCATCGGGCGCGATCCGTCGGCGTGGTTTGACAGTTCGATCATCAATCGCGGCAGTCTCGACGGCATTAAACTTAATATGCCGGTCGTTACCAACGGCGGACTCGTCGGCAGAGTTACGATGGTCAGCCCGCTGACGGCGCAAATCGCTTTGATAACCAAAGATAAAGCCGGTCTTGGCGCGGTCGTCGGTGAACTCGGCACGTCGAACGCGCTTGGAGTCGTCAGCGGAACCGGGAAAAAAGAAATTTTGGAAATGGGTTATGTGCCGGGAAGCATCGAAGTCAAAGTCGGCGAGAGCGTTTATACGACCGGGCAGGACGGCATTTATCCGGCGAATCTAAAATTAGGCGAAGTCGTCGAAGTCCGCGCCGGTTCGGCAACCGTCGCGCAGCAAATTTACATTCAGCCGAGCGCGAAACTTTCCTCGATGCAGGAAGTCGCGGTGTTGATTTACGAGCCGCCGCCGCGCCCGGAGTTTGATAAATCGCTGCCGAATGCTAATAAGAAATAGGTTTCTGGTTTCTGGTTTCTGGTTTCTAGTTCAAAACCAGAAACCAGAAACCAGAAACCAGAAACTAGAAACTTGGAAAATGGAACAGGCAAAAATCATCATCGCGCTCGTTATCGCCGTTGTTCTGCAATGGACGCTTCGCAATGTCTTTGAGCCGTTCACCTATATTGATTTTCCGCTGATCGTCGTCGTTTACGCCGCGCTTCAGGGCAGTTCGATCAGGTCGCTGTTTTACGGGACGTTTGCCGGCATCGCGGTTGACGCTTTGAGCGGCGGACTTTTGGGGGCGAACGGCTTCTCGAAAACGCTGATCGCTTTTGTCGTTTCGGAGATGGTGCGGCGCGTGTACTTAGACAACCTTCTTTTGCGGATTCCCGTCATAGCCGGTGCTTGCTTATTGGATGATCTGGTTTATTACGGAATGCACCGCCTGCTCGGACAGCAGCCGACCGGAGAATTTATCACGACCGTCGCTTATTCGATTATCGGGACGACTATCGCGGGGACGATTATTTTCTTGATTTTAAATAACATTTTCGCGGAGAATATCAGAAGAGGAAAACGCGAAACTTTTACGCCGCGCAGACAGACCCGTCGGCGCAACCCGATTCGGCTCGGCGGCAGCCGGAAATAGCCATTTCCAAACGATTCCATTTATAATTTACAGAACGATTTGAAATCCGAAGTAAGAGATTTGAAATTAATATGAAACTCAACGATCAGGCGCAGAATTTAGGCATCAGAGTCGGCACGGTTCAGGTCATCGCGTTTGTTTTACTGGCGATTCTCGGCGTGCGGCTTTATTATTTGCAGGTCGTCAAAGGCGAGTATTACAGCGACAAAGCCGAAAATCAGCGCATTCGGATGATTCCGATTCCTGCGCCGCGCGGGGCGATTTTCGACCGCAACGGGAAACTGCTCGTTGACTCGCGCCCGACTTACAATGTAACTCTATCGAACGAGCCGATTAAAAAAATTGACATCACCGACCGTATTGACGATTACGCAAGAGGCTTGAATGTTGACCGGCAGTATCTACTCGAACGCATCAATCTGATTAAGAAACAGCCCGGATTTGAAACGATGGTTTTGAAGGAAAACGCCTCGATTCAGGATATTTCTTGGGTTGAAGCGCATTCCGCCGAATACAACGAACTGCGCGTCGAATTGCAGCCGCAGAGATTTTATCCGCTTGGCAGAACTTTATCGCACGTTCTCGGCTACGTCGGCGAAATCAGTCCGAAACAGCTTGAGAAACCCGAAAGCATTGAGAAAGGTTTGCGTCCCGGCGACATCATCGGCAAAGGAGGACTCGAACAGTATTACGACGAATATCTGCGCGGCAAACCCGGTTATCGAAAGGTTATCGTGGACAGTCGCGGGCGTGTGCAGAGCGAACTTGAAACCGTTCCGGCGCAACCCGGACAGGATTTGGTTTCGACCATTGATCTCGATATACAGTTGGCATCCGAAGCGAGTCTCGAAAATTCTAAAACGAAGCGCGGAATGGTCATCGCAATGGACCCGAACAACGGCGAACTTTTGGCGATGGCTTCCCTGCCGAATTTTGATCCGAACGCCTTCGTCAATCGCAGCACGACACCCGAAGGGCGCAAGGAAATCGCCGGTTATTACACGAATGAGGAACGACCGCTTTTAAATCGCGCCATTCAGGGACGTTTTCATCCCGGCTCGACCTGGAAAATTCCCGAATCAATCGCCGGATTGCAGCAGGGGAAAATTACGGTCGCGCATTCGGAAGTTTTATGCGGCGGCGGCATCACCATCGGCAATAAATTCACGCGCTGTATGGGCAGTCACGGCTCGCCGAAATTAGACTACGCGATTACCAAATCGTGCGACGGCTATTATTATCATCTGGCTTTAAAAATGGGTGTCGAAGGTTTGATCAAGATGGTCGAAACCTTCGATTACGACAAGCGCACGGGCGTTGATCTGCCGAACGAAAAAATCAGTCAAACTCCGAAAACGTGGATGCCGACGGTTTTGAAAAACGAAGGCAAATGGAGCGACATTCGCACAGTTTATGCCTCTATCGGACAGGATACGGTCGTCGTTACCCCAATCTCGATGCTTCGCGCCATTTCGAGCGTCGGCGTACAGGGCAGAATGTATGTGCCGCATTTCTTGAAGGAATTTAAGCAAATCGGGGCTGTTGGAAACGAAGGCGAACCGGGTTATGTTCCGGCGCGTCCGAGTTTCGGATTCTCGCATCCCGAACCGAAAGTTATCGAGATGACACCCGAACAAAACAAACTGATTCTCGACGGAATGTGGGGCGTGGTCAACAACAGCGGAACGGCGGGCAGTTTGAAAATGGCAAATTGGGAAATCGCCGGAAAAACCGGAACGGCGCAGAACTCGTCGCTCGGTTCGGGCGGCGCGGAAGACCATTCGTGGTTTATGAGTTTTGCGCCCGCCTACAAACCGGAAATTGCCGTTATCGGCTTGATCGAAAATTCCGGCTTCGGTGCCGCCAACGCCGGTGTCGCCGTCAAATCCGTTCACGAAGCGTACGTGGCAAAGCGCAGTCCCGAACTGCTTGTGGTTACAAAAAATTCGGTCGGACGCGGCATCAGCGAACAGGAAGCAAAGAAGAATTAAATACGATTTTAGATAATGGCTGCAATCATTGAAAAACATAATTTTAGAGATTTCGACTGGCTGACGACGACTATTGCCATCGCCATCGTTTGTTTCGGCGTGTGGCAAATTTATAACGCCCAACCGACGCAAACTCTCTGGCAAAAGCAGATAATGGGTTTAGTTATCGCGCTGATCGCATTTATTATAGTCGCGCTGACCGATTATCGCCGCATCATTGATGCCGCGCCGGTTTTCTATATTTTCGGTTTAGTGCTGCTGGCACTCGTTCTCGTTCCCGGACTCGGCGTAAAAATCAACGGTCAGACGGCGTGGCTGAAATT
The DNA here is from genome assembly GCA_964244835.1 of uncultured Pyrinomonadaceae bacterium. Lineage (GTDB taxonomy): Bacteria > Acidobacteriota > Blastocatellia > Pyrinomonadales > Pyrinomonadaceae. Next base: position 17,597 of record CAXTKJ010000044.1, on the reverse strand, counting down.
GCCGCTGATCGGACAATTTCAGCCGTCGGAATTCGTTAAAATCCCGACGGTTTTAATGCTCGCCAAATACTTCGGAGCGCGCAAAGCCGGAAATCTGACGTTTAAGGAAATTCTCGTCGGCATCGGAATTTTAGCTTTGCCGGTCGGGTTGATTATGGGCGAACCGGACGCGGGGCAGGCGATGACTTATTTTCCCCTGCTTGCCGCCATCTTCTTTTTGTCGGCAATTAAGGTTCGCTACATCGTTTTAGCCGTCGCTGCCGGACTGATTTTCGTGCCGGTCGCTTTCTATATCGGTGTGCAGACGGGCAAAATCAAGCAGTATCAAATCGAGCGCGTCAACGTCATTCTCGATCCCGAAGCGGCTGACCCGCGCGGTTACGGTTATCATACGGTGCAGTCAATGATTACGGTCGGCAAAGGCGGCTTGAGCGGTATTAAAGGCGACACGGAAACTTCGCAGAGCGCGTTGAAATTTCTGCCCGAACCGCACAGTGATTTCATCTTCGCGGTAACGGCGGAAAATACAGGATTTATCGGCTGTATTTCGCTGCTGTTTGCTTACGCATTGCTTCTATCGCGCCTTGTCGCGGGCGCACGAGAGGCTCCCGACCGCGCCGGAATGCTGGTGATTATGGCGATTGTCGGCGGGCTGACTTTTCAAATTTTTATGAATGTCGGAATGGTTTTGGGCTTTCTGCCCGTCATCGGCGTTCCGCTGCCGCTGATGAGCGCGGGACTTTCGGCAGTGCTTTCGACGTTTATCGCCATTGGATTTGTGATTAGTATCAAAATGCGAAGGTTTGTTAATTAGATTCCAGATTTCAGATTAAGTTAAATCTTCAATCTGGAATCGAAAGAATGAGGTAAAAGATATGGCAAAGGAAATGAGCAGAATCAGAACAATGGAAGTTGAATCGGTCGAGCCGAAAAAGCGTCGTTGGTGGCGATTTCTCTGGCTGCCGGTCGCGCTTTTGTTGGCGTTGTCAGCGGGTGGATTGACGGGCATCCTGGCTTCTTATTATTTGAATAATTCGCGCTATTCGACCGAAGTTTCCGCGCTCGCCACTTATCGTCCGCCGCAGGTTACGACGATTTACGCCGACGACGGCGAGACGGTTTTGGCGGAATTCGCCATTGAGAAACGTATTCCGATTAAGGAACAGGACATTCCGAAAAACGTCGAAGACGCGCTGATTGCCGTCGAAGATTCCCGTTTTTACAGCCATATCGGTATTGATCCGTACCGTATCGCGGGCGTGGTTTTCAAAAACATCACGACCGGCTCGACCGAAGGCGGCTCAACGATTACGCAGCAGCTTGCCAAAAATCTTTTTCTTTACAAAGACCAAACTTACACGCGCAAAGTCAATGAATGGATGGTCGCGCTGCAAATCGAAAGGCTTTATACGAAGCGGCAGATTCTCGAAATGTATATGAACTACGTCTTTTTGGGCGCGGGTTCATACGGTTTTGAAGCTGGCGCGCAGACGTATTTCGGCAAACATTTAAAGGAATTGAATCTCGAAGAAGCCGCGCTGCTCGCTGCGATTCCGAAATCGCCGGAGTATTCGCCGACGCGCAATCCGAAAAAGGCGAAGGAACGGCGCGACATCGTGCTTGACCAGATGACGAAGTATTTTCCCGACAAATATCCGCAGGCGACGGTTGAAGCCGCCAAAGCCAAGCCGATCAAGTTGGCGGACACGGCATATTATCAATCGCTGCCGAAATCAACCGCCTGGGATTATCCGGTCGAAGAAGTTCGCAAATATCTGGAAGACAAGTACACGACGCGAGTCGCGCAGGGCGGTTTGAAGGTTTACACGACCATTAATGTTGACGCGCAGAAGTTGGCGACGAAAGCCGTCCGCGAAGGTTTGCGAAGCTACGACCGCAGTCAAAGCTGGCGTTCGGAATATGAAAACATTCTGGTTGACGAGAACAGCGACAACGCGCCGATCACCGATCAGAAGGAAATCCAGCGCAAACTCGATGCCTTCAAACACGCCGACTGGTACGGCGACACTTACGAAAAGGGCGAATATATTAAGGGCTTGGTCATTGCCGGTAATCCGGCGAAAGACGAAGTTACGGTGCGCTTCGGCAGATACACGGCAATCGTTACCGCCAAAGATATGGGCAGAAGCGGCAAGCGACCGGCGAGCGAATTAAAAGTCGGTTCCTTGCCGGAGTTTGAAGTCAAAGAAGTTGACGAAAACGCGCAGACTTTAAAAGTCGCGCTGTCGCAGGTGCCGGAAGTGCAGGCTTCGATTGTCTGCGAAAACGCGCACACCGGCGAAGTCGTGGCGATGGTCGGCGGCTACGATTTTCACACCAGCAAATTTAACAACGCGACGCAGGGTTTGCGGCAGACCGGCTCGTCATACAAACCTTTCATTTACACGGCGGCGGTCGAATGGGGAATGACACCCGACACCATCGTCAGCGGTGCGCCGATCAAACGCGGCGGCTGGATGCCGCACAATTACGACGGCAGTTTGAGCCATCCGAATGTGCCGATGAAAATCGCGCTGGCGAAATCTTATAATCTCGCGGCGGTGCATCTGCTCGATCAGGTCGGCGTACAGACGGGAGCGCAGATGGTCAGACGTTTCGGCATCACCAATCCGATGTCGCCGAGTCTGCCGTCCGCTCTGGGCGCGTCTGAAGCGGCTTTGTCGGAAATGGTTTCGGCTTATTCGGCGTTTCCGAATAAAGGTCTGCGCGTCGAACCGCATTTGATTCGCAAAGTGATGAGCCGCGACGGAACGCTGCTCGAAGAATTCAAAGGCACGACTTCCAGAGTAACGAGCGAATACGTCGCCGGAACAATGGTCGAGCTGATGCAGGGCGTAACCCGTCCGGGCGGCACGGCTCCGGGCGCGAACGCGGGCGGTCAGCCGCTCGCCGGGAAAACAGGCACGGTCAACGACCACACCGACGTTTGGTTTGTCGGCTATACGCCGACTTATGTAACCGGAATTTGGATGGGCAATCCGTTAAAGAAGGAAAATCTCGGCAACTCGATGACCGGCGGACACGGCGCGCTGCCGTACTTTAACGCCTTTATGATTCCGTTTATGAAGGGCAAGCCGAAAGATAAATTCTATGAAACGCCGCCGATGCCGTCCGACATCAGGGCTTTAGCCGAACGCCGCAAACGCGAGGAACAGGAAAAACTCGAAAAAGCCGACGAAGCGGGCAGAAGTTTGGGCGTAACATTTAACACCGGCACGAAATCGAGGCGCGTCGGCGCGACTTCGACTTCGACCGAAGGAACGGACGTTCTGCCGCCGACTTCCGGCGAGTTGCCGGACACCAAAGTCGAAATCAAACCGAGCCAGCCGCGCCCCGAAGATGCGCCGAAGCCAAAGGTAACAACTGTTCCTGAACCGCGCAAACCCGAACCGGTGCCGGAAAAACCGAAGAGCGAAGGCACGAAGCGCAAGGGCAAGAAGGGCGACGGGGAAAACTAAGGGATAAAGGATGAAGGCTGAGGGATGAAAATTCCACAGCCTTTTTTTTCATCCCTCAGCCTTCATCCTTTATCCCTTATGAGAAGTTTTAGTTTAAAAACTTATCCAAATAGAACGGCAGCATTTTCCGCCACCATTCCCAGTCGTGTTTCACATCGTGTCCCCAGACTTCGCAGAGGTGCGGAATTCCCTTCTGCGCTAAAACGCCGCAGAATTGTTTGGTTCTTTCGGGTGCTTCAAACGCGCCCTGTCCGGTTACGATGACGATGGAATCGGCTTTTTGCAGAATCGGCAGATTATAATCGTCGTTCAGGTTCGCCACATACTGAATCGGATTGTTGAAATAAACATTGTCGTCGTAATAATTTTTCAAGTAGGAACGCACGTCGTAACTGCCGCTCATCGCAATCGTGCCGCGAAACTGATCGGGGTGTTTGAAATAGCAGTTCGCCGCTAAAAACGCGCCCAAACTCGCGCCCGTCGTCAAAGGTTTCGCGTCCTGCCCGCATTCATCACGAATCAAAGGCATCACTTCTTCCATAATGTAACGGTCGTAGCGCGTCAGTAATTCCGCTTTCCACTGCGGCGAAGCCTGCTCATTCAGAAGGCTGTAACGATTGACCGAATTGATCGAATAAGCCCGCAGTTTGCCCGATTCGATAAACGGTTTGATCGCGTCGAGCAGCAAAAATCGCTCGTATTCCAGATAATCCGCCGCCGCCGTCGGGAACATTAAAAGCGGATAACCCGCGTGTCCGTAAGCCACCAGCGGCATATCCATTCCGAGATTATGACTGAACCAGGATGTCGTATCACGTCGCATAAATTTTGACTCCAAATAAGTTGTTTATTGAATAAATCTGATTATGTGAGGTTAAAAGAAAGCGCGTCTAAGTTCAAGTTCGACGATTGATTTACGATTTTCACCCGTTTTTATCGTCAAATCGTACTTATTTCAGGCGGCAGACAATTCTTTTTGATGTACGGAGAACTCTTTTTGCGCTGTAAAGAATTCTTTACAGACCGTCAGGAGTTCCGTCTGTGTCGTACGGAGTTCCATCTGTGTCGTACGGAGTTCCATCTGTGTCGTACGGAGTTCCATCTGCACCGTATGGAACTCCCTGCGCTCTGAAAAGAGTTCCGTTCGCGTCGGATGGAAATCCTTGCGCCCTGAAAAGAGTTCCATCTGTGCCGGATGGAACTCCATCCGGCACAGATGGAACTCCATCCGCTGTAAAAACTATCAGCCAAATAAAGAAACAGTCCGGCATTTGGCATAAACGCCGGACTATTTTACTGAGCATTATCATCAAATCCACGTCATTTCGCCGGATTGATAGGCAGTATAGCTATTTCGCCACCGTGATTTCGCGCGTCGTCGAGTTGTAGCCGCCGTTGTCAACGACGCTTCCGGCTTTGTCCACGAGTTCGAGTTTGACGGTGTGCGTTCCGTTCGACCAGCCGCTCAACCAAATCGGCGACCATTTATCAATAAATTTCGCTTCGCCGCCGTCAATCGAATAACGAACGCGATATTCGCCGCCGTCGCCCTGCAATTTGGCGTTGAGAAGCCAGAAATCAATCATAATCGGATCAGCATCCGCCGCTTTGTATTCGCCTTTCGGACGGCTGTAAGTCAAAAGCGGTTTCGCCTGGTCAATCGCGCCCGCCGTTGATTCTTTCATATCTTTACCTTCGGGCGTAGCGGAAGCGTTGGCGTTCGACATCGTTTGATTGGCGTTCGTCGTCGCCGGTTTGGTCGCGTCCGCACCGCCGTTTTTGACGGTGAATTTCACCATTTTGAACGCGCCTTCGTTCTTATAACTCTCGTGCCAAGGGCGCGAAGGGAAAAAGCGCAAAGTATGCTCGCCATCCGAAACATTGCGTAATTCAAACTCGCTGTCGAGATTGTAATAAGCCTCATACGGCTGATTATCCAAAATAACGTGAATGTGATTGCCCATTCCCGTCGCCATATCCTTCATCGGCTTATAACCCTTCAAATCGCCTGATAAAGACAATTTAACTTTCACGGTCGAAATATTCACAGCCGCACCGCTTTTCGGTTCGACGACGGTTAAAGTCGGCGCGGCTTTGTCCTGTTCGCCGCGTTCCTTCATCTGATCTTCGATCTTTGACGGTCGCGGAACTTCCGTCAAAGTCTGCGCGGCGGGCGCGGAATTGGCGTTTGAATTGTTTGACACGGCGACGTTCGTCGTGCGGCTGGCGTTCGCGTTCGTGTTCGTATTCGCCGCCGGTTCGCAAGCCGTCAAAGCCGCCAACGCAACGACGAGCGTTAAAAATTTTAATGATTTCATACTTTAATCTCCCTGTGTTCGTCCTCAGCCGAAGCTGCATTTTATTTAATGTCCGGGCTTTTTTGAATTGTAACGAAGATTGATTGCTTTCTCAAAGAATCGAAATTATAATCAATTCACTTTTTAGGTTTCCGACCCGCATTTTTATAATCGCTTTTTTTAAATTTCAAAAATACCAAGGAGAATTGTCAATGCGAATTCCGAAACTGAAATTTGTCCTGCTTTTGCTGTCGGCGTTTGTTTTAACGAACGTCGTTACGGCGCAAAAAATCAATTTAACCCGCAGCGATTTCAAAAATCTCGCGGGCGCGGCGGAAGAAATTCCTTCGATGCGCCTGCCGAATCCGTCCGATTTGGGCGTGAAATCGAAAACCGCGATGCTGCCCGTTACGGCGAGTCGCGGCGTACAGAAGTTTTCGATTCCCGTCGAAAACACACGCGATTTTCGCCTGATGCTGCTCGCGCCCGACAGTGAACAGTGGAGCGTAAAAGTTGCCCTGCCGAACGAAAGCTATATCAATCCGCGCAGCGCAAATTCATCGAACGTCGAAATCACCAAAGATTTCTACGGTTTGGAAAACGAACGCTTTCCCGCCGAGATTTTGACGTTTAAAAATTTAACGACCGGCGTTATCCGCGTCGAAATTACCCCGAACCGCGCATCAAACGGCGGTTTTCTCGTCGCAGCGAGCGAATCGCCGTTGCGCCTTTATTCATACGTTGACACGCTGGAAACCCTGCGCGGCAACCGCGTCGGCTTGGTCGCTTCGCTTTTGGATAATGACGACGAAGCGGCTTTCGCGGGCAAAATCGGCGCGGCGACCGTCCGCATCGAAACGCCAAGCGGCGATGTTTTGCGAACGGCAATGTTCGACGACGGTAATCACAATGACCGACTCGCCGGCGACGGCATTTTCGGCGGCTCGTTCATACCGACCGCCGCCGGAAAATACATCGCGCAAATCACTTCGACCGGCACGAACGCGAACGGCGAAGCATTCATCAGAACCGGCGAACATTTAATCGAAGTCGCCGCAAATCGCGCCGTTTTCGACAGTAACGCTTTCATCAAACCGCTGGACGAAACCAGATTACAGATTGACTTAAACGCCAACAATCTAACCGCCGGACAGAAAGTTATCGCTCACGCCGAAGTTTGGGGACGCGACGCGAACGGCACACAAAAACCAATCGCGTGGATCGGCGGAATGACCTTGGCGGAAAAATCTTTCGGCGGAAACAAAACTGTTTTGCCTTTAACGCTCGACACGCGCTGGCTCATTCGGTCGGACGCGAAAAGTGATTTTGAATTGCGAAACATCCGCATACAGAACGCCGATTCGCTCGCCGTCATCGGCACGAAAAATTCAATCGCACTTCCGCCGATTACCTTGTCGGAAGATTTGCAGAGAACTTACAACGGCGCGGTCAGCGACGAAATGCGAATGGGCGTTCGTCCCGTCAAACAGTCAGAAGTTGATGCGCCGAACGCGGTCGGAGGAAAATTGATGCTCGTTCACGGTTACTGTTCGGGCGACGCTTGGGGCGGCGCGGCTTCCGCCGGACAATTTACCAATTACGTTAAATTTCTCGATTTAAATCAAAACCGCTCGCACGACCAATTCGCGCAGAGAATCAAAACTTTCGGCGCAAATCTGCCGTCTTACGGAATCGTCGCGCACAGTCAGGGCGGCGCGGCTTCGCTTCATTTATACACATATTATTGGAGCGGACTCGATTCGGCGACGGGCGGTTCGCGCCTGATTCAATCGGTCGGAACGCCGTATCGCGGCACGGCTTTAGCCGGAAATCTCGCGGCAATCGGCAGCGTTTTCGGCGCGGGCTGCGGCACGAATAACGATTTGACTTATTCGGGCGCAGCGGCGTGGCTGGCGAACATTCCGTCGTGGGCGCGGGCGAAAGTTTATTATCACACGACTTCGTTCACCGACGTTTGGTATCGCTATGATTATTGCAGTCTGGCAACGGATTTATTTTTGGGCGACCCGGAAGACGGCGTAACCGAACAGGCTTACGGACAGCTTCCCGGCGCGATCAATCTCGGACACAAAACCGGCTGGTGCCACACGAGCGGAATGCGCGACCCGGCGCAGACGACCGACGCTTCACGAAATTCAAATATGAATTCAAACGCGGCGCGTTGATGTTTTGACGAAAATAATTGAAACAGTCGAAAGCGCAAGTTTTCGACTGTTTTTTTATTTCACAGAATTTTTGCTACTCTTTGAAGTTTGTTGCGTTAAATAAAGAAGTTAATTCAGAGTGAAAATTCTCATCGTAAAATTAAGCAGCATCGGCGACATCGTTCACACTTTGCCGACGCTCGCCGCCATTCGCCGCGCTCTGCCGGATGCAGAAATTTCGTGGGCGGTCGAGAAGAGCGCGGCGGAAATTTTGCGCGGAAACACGATGATTGACAACTTGATTGAGATTGATACGCGCTCGATGCGCGGCGGAAAAATGATCGGCGGAATTCTAAGGAATTCAGGTCGGCAAATAAAAAATCTGCGCGTTTCCGATTACGATGTCGCGCTCGATTTTCAAGGGCTTTTGAAATCCGCCGCCATCGCCAAACTTTCTAAGGCGAAACGCCGTTACGGTTTTTCCAAGCAAAACTTACGCGAACCGGCGAGCCGTTTCCTGCTTAACGACACTTTTGAAGCCGCGCCAAAAATTCACATTATCCGCAAAAATCTGACGTTGGCGGAAAAGGCTCTCGACATTTCAGTTCCCGAAAACAATTACGAATTCCCGATTTATACAAACGAAGACCATCGCGCTGAAGCCGAAAAGATTATCGAGCAGTCGGGCGAAAATTTCGCCGTTCTCAATCCGGCGGGCGGCTGGACGACGAAACTCTGGGCGGCGGAAAAGTTTGGTGCGTTAGCCGATAAACTTTGGGAAGAAAATAAATCAACTTCCGTCATCACGACCGCGCCGAATGAAATTGAGTTAGCGGAAAAAGCGTTGCGAAACAGTAAATCAGGAAAAGTTTTGTTAGCACAGCCGACGTTGAAAGGCTTTTACGAACTGGCAAAACACGCGAAAATCTATGTCGGCGGCGACACCGCGCCGACGCATTTAGCGGTTGCCGCGAAAACTCCGATTGTCGGTATTTTCGGTCCGACCGAATGGTGGCGCAACGGCAGTCCGAACGCTGACGATATTTGCGTCGAGCGCGACGATATAAATTGCCGCGTTGACTGTCATCGGCGAAACTGCGACAACTGGATTTGTCTGGAAATTTCCGTCGAAACCGTTTTTCAAGCCGTGCGTAAAAGATTAGAATTGTAAAACTGATGGGCAAAAGAACCACGACCCCGATTCAAAGATTTCGCGTACCGCTCGGCTTTTTGTTTGCGGCAATTTTTCTGTTTTTTGCCCGACCGGAAGTGGCGACCTTAATTATCGGCGGCGTGGTTGCCGTCGTCGGACTTTTGATTCGGGCTTGGGCTTCGGGACATATTCGCAAAAATCAAACTTTGGCGATTTCAGGACCGTACTCCTACACGCGCAATCCGCTTTATTTGGGCAGTTTCATTCTCGGTGTCGGTTTTACGATAGCGTCGGGCGTGTGGTGGCTGGCACTCGGTTTTATTGCTTTATTTTTGGGCATCTATCTACCCGTGATGCGCGTCGAAGCGAAAGAATTGACGCAGATTTTCGGCGACGAATATCAGGAATATGCCAAGAAAGTGCCGCTCTTTTTCCCCTGGTTTTCGGATTATAAAAAATCCGATGTGCGATTTGATTCGACTCTGTATATGCGTTACCGCGAATATCAGGCATCGCTCGGTTTCGCGTTCGCGTGGTCGGTGCTGCTGCTGAAAGCGATTTTTTTGAGATAAAATTTTATGAAAACTAAAAAATTCACCGTTTTATTTTTGTTAATTTTCAGCCTTTTCAGCGTTTCAGTCTTCGCGCAGACGAAACAGAAAATCGAACCTTACAATGCTGGCGAACGATTAACTTACGAAGCCAAGTTCAGCAAAATCATTCAGGGCATCGCCGTTGCCGATTTAAATTTCGTCGTCGAAAATGCTGACAACGGCAAAGATTTCCTGATTAAATCGGATGCGGTAACGAAAGGCTCGCTCTTAAAATTATTCACGAAAAAGTTCGTCCAGAATTATCAATCAACCGTCAGCGGAACTGATTACACCATTAAGCGCACCGTCAAACGCGACCAGCAGGGCGACCGCGTGCGCGAATCCGAAGCACTTTTCGATTACAAGGCAAAGAAAGTTATCTTCGTCGAAACCGACCCGAACGATGCCGCCCGAACGCCGCGCCAAATCGCTTCGCCAATTCCGAACGACACGCAGGATTTGATAACTGGGATTTACACTCTGCGCCGTCTGCCGCTCGCCGTTGGCAAAACCTTCGACCTCAACATCAGCGATTCCGGCTTGGTCTATAAAATTCCCGTCCGCGTCGCCGCCCGCGAACAGCAAAAAACGATTTTAGGCAAAGTCTGGTGCTTCCGCGTCGAACCGCAGCTTTTCGGCGCAAACCGTCTGATTGATCAAAAAGGAAGTATGATTTTATGGATCACCGACGACGCAAAACGATTGCCCGTGCGTTCGCAAATTAATTTAAATATCGGGAAATTTGAAGTGAAGTTGAGAAAGATTGAGGATAAATCTGCGCCAATCGCACAAAACAAATAGATTGATAATTCTAATCTTTGAAGAATTCGCTGAATTTGTAATTTTTTATCTGACAATTTTTACACTCAGGAAAACTCGCGCCTGCCGGAACAATCCAAATTTGCGTCGAATTTAAACCGCTTTTGTTGACGGCAAAGGTAACTCCATCGGATTTAATCGGTTCAAAATACGACAAATTTTTTAGAGTTTTCAGGATTTTGCTTTTAATGATTTTTTCAGAAGCGTTCCTGCTAAAATTCTGAATGACGAAAACTTTTGAATCTGGTCTTAATTCAATGTTGTTCGATAACGAATAACTTCCGGTATATTCGTATGGATACTCGGAACTTGTATATCCATCAAATAAAAACGGCAGAGGCGGATCAAATGGAATTGAGGCAGTTGAAGCTAAATTTCCGCAATTTTCAGGCAATCCTTCAAATTCTACAAACGCCATTACATAGTCGGATTGCTGTTTAATTTTTATCGTTGGCGTTCCTTGTCCTTCAATTATTTTTCCGCCTGAAAAACCCCATTGATATTTAACTTTGGCAGGATTCGCATAATTTTCGACGCTGGCGATAAAAATTATCGTCTCATCCGGCTTGGTCGAAAATTCCGGCGCATAGATGTTAAGAGTCGGGCATCGCTGAGAATCGTTTTGGGCGATTGCCGAAGAACAAGAGGTAAAAACTAATAGAATAATCAACAACATCTTCATAATTTCACTCTCCATTTTCGCCACTAAAATTACAAACAATATACATTAACTGGCGACAAAACATAAACTTTTTCGCAAAATCTTTTGTTTCACACTTGAAACACTAAACAACCTATGCTATCTTTGTTGCATCAATGAAACAAAACGCCTTTGACGGTAGGCGTTTAGAAGTTAAGAAATAAAGGAAAACATCAAGTTAAATACGAAGCTAAGGAGAAAGCAAAAATGAACAATACGAATAAACCAAAAATTAATCCATTAAGCCGGATGCCCAGACAGCAGCGGTTGATTATGGCGATTCGCGGCGGCGCGGGTGTGGGCAAAAGTCATTTTATCAGTTCGATGGCGGATGCGGGTTTGGGGAAACTCTGCATCTTTGACACCGAACGCAAGGCGCGGTTATTGCGCGGAGTCGGGCAGAAATTCGACGCGCTCGAAATCGAAAAGACCGATGAATTGCCGGAATTTATCGAATGGGCGATTAACGGCGAAGGCACGGAACAGAATTACGGCTGTTTCGCGCTCGACAGTTGGGCGGCGTATTTCGGCGCGAAACATTCGGATATGCTCGAAGCGGTTCGGGAGCGAACGGGCGACCCGCTGGCACAACCGACGGCGGAAGAATTAGCCGCCGACCAGATGATTTTGCAGTCGGTTCTGCGAAAGCTCTGCATCGAATCGGGCAAATGCGTCGTCATCGCCGATCAGATCGCGGCGCGCGGCAAAGAAGCAAAAGAAGACAACGAAATCGGGCGCGTTCTGCCGATGACGGCGAGCGGTTTGGAGTATTTCGTGGACGTGATGCTCGAAGTTTCGCTTCAGGAGCGCGACGGCGAAATAACGCGCGTTTTTCAAGTCGTCAAATCAAATTCACCGGCGTTTGAGGTCGGTTTCGAGATGACCGGCAACGTCGGATTCAAGGATTTTCTCGATTATATGAAAGGCGAACAGGCTTTGGAATTAGCGTTCGACGCGCCCGCCAAATCCAGTGTGCCGGAATATATCGAAGACAAACAGCCGATTTCGATTGCGCCGCAGACGATGACGGTCGAAGATTTGGTGAAAAAAGCCGAATCAAACGGTTTCAAAAAAGCCGACATCGTAACGGGCGCGAAAATTTATCACAACCAATCGAACATTTATCATCTGACCGACGAACAGATTCTGGATTTGGACAATCGAATGTCGGCGCGAATCGCCAAAACGCAGCCAACGACGGTGAAAGAAGAAAAATCAGACAAACGCGCCAAAGCCGCGTAGATTTTCGCAAGAGGCAAAAGGCGAAACAGCAAAAAGGACAAGGGAAATTTCGGGAAGGTTTCTTTTGTCCTTTTGGCATTTTAAATTGAAGGAGAAAATTTATGCTGAAAATAATCTTAGGCGTTATCGCCGGATTCGTCGTTTGGTCAATTCTCTGGGTCGCGGGCGACGCGGTTTTGCGCTCTGCTTGGACGAATTATAACGAAAGCGTCAAAGCGATGAATTTCACGGTGGCGATGTTAATCGTGCCGCTGATTTTGAGCGCGATTGTTTCGATAATTTCCGGTTTTATCGCCGCTTTCATCGCTAAAGAAAATGTAAAATCGCCGTTGATTTTAGGAATTATTTTATTGATCGTCGGCGTTTTCGTGCAGTTGGGAGTGTGGGAACAAATTCCGCTTTGGTATCATCTGACGTTCTGGATTCTGCTCGTTCCGATGACTGTTTTGGGCGGCAAATTGAAATCTTAAAAAACAGGGCAGAAGCGCGGGCTTCTGCCTATCTGTTGAAACTTGTCGTTTAATTTTCGCACGAAAAAAAGTATTATTTTGTTCGTGATGAAATTTATATTTTCGCTTGTCCTTCTTCTCTTTCTATTTAACTTAACCACGTCGGCACAGACGGCAAAAGAACTTGCCGCTGATTGGGAGAAGTCGCATTTCTCGACGATTCTGCCGTCGAATCTGCGCCACGCCGATTTGGTAAAACAGCTCGGCGAATTGAAAAAAATCGGCTTGAAAGTCAACGAAGTCGGTAAATCTTACGCCGGACGCGAGATTTATCAAGTCGAATGGGGCAAAGGCAAAACGAAAATTTTTATGTGGTCGCAGATGCACGGCGACGAACCGACCGCCACGCCCGCCGTTCTCGATACGCTCGTTTATTTGCAGAGCAACCGGTCGAAAAGTTGGGTCAAAGAACTTGAAAATAATCTGACGATTCGCGTCGTGCCGATGCTCAACCCAGACGGCGCGGAACTTTTTCAGCGGCGCAATCTGCAAGGAATTGACATCAACCGCGATGCCGTGGATTTGCAAACGCCCGAAGGTCAACTGCTCAAAAAACTGCGCGACGAATTTACGCCCGACATCGGTTTCAACCTGCACAATCAGCAGTCTTTGACGACCGCTGGCAACACGAATAAACAGGCGGCGATTTCCCTGCTCGTCGTTACCGGCGACCCGGAAGGCAAAGTGAATGAGGGCAGCCAGCGCAACAAAAGAATCTGCGCGTTGATGATTTCCGCGCTGAATAATTTTATCGAAGGACACATCGCTAAATACGACGACGAATACAATCCAAGAGCGTTCGGCGACCGCATTTCCGAATGGGGTTCGCCCGTGATTTTAGTCGAAACCGGCGAACTGCACGGCAAATCGGAAATGTTTCTGGTCAAAATGAATTTCGTCGCTTACCTCATCGCGCTCAAATCTCTGGTTGATAAAAGCGAGCAAACCGCCGCCGCGAAAATCTACGATGACCTGCCGCGCAACGATTCGGGCAATATCTATAATTTCATTTTCCGCCGCGCCAACATCGTTGATTTTTCCCAAAACACCGAACCATTCATCGCCGACGTTTCAATGAATGTCGAGCGCAAACGCGCCAGCGAACCGGCGGCGGCTTACATTCGTGAAATCGGCGATTTATCAATTTATACGGGTTTGGAAGAATTCGACGCGAAGGATTTTTATCTGGTCAACAAAAACGGTTTGATAAGAAACGGCGCGGGCGGTGAACTTTGGTTTTATAAAAAGACGCGCAAAATTGACTGGATGCTGAAAGATTTCGAGAAAACTTCGCCGCCCGACGCGATTTTCTCGAACGGCAGATGGACAAAAGGGGCAAGCATTTTAAAGAAAATTTAAGGACGGCTTTACAATCCAAAATCCAAAATCCAAAATCTAAAATTGGACTATGCTTTCACTTTTAAAAATCAAAAACATCGCGCTCATTGATGATTTGCAAATCGAATTTTCACACGGTTTGAATCTTTTGACGGGCGAAACGGGGTCGGGAAAATCTATTATCGTGGACAGTTTAGGTGCGTTGACGGGCGAGCGCATTTCTTCGGATTTAATCAAGGAAGGCGAATCGGCGGCGCGGATTGAAGGTCTTTTTACATTAAAGCCGGACGCGAATCTGCACGAGATTTTTTACGAAAGCGGCATCGAAATCGAAGATTCGAGTGAAGTTGATTTGATTGTGCGGCGCGAGTTGGCGGCATCGGGGCGCAATCGGATTTTCGTTAATAATCAACTCGTTACGGGAAATTTGCTGAAACGAATCGGCGCGTTTTTGGTTGACATTCACGGACAGGGCGAACAGGCGACGCTTTTTTCGCCGTCGAATCATCTGGAAATTTTAGACGAATTTGCCAATCTGAATAATCTGCGCGGCAATCTCGCGGCGAAATATTCCGAGATGGCGAAAACGCGGCGCGAAATTGAAAGCCTGCGCGAAGACGAAGCGCAGAAATTGCAGCTGCTCGATGTCTTGCAGTTTCAGGTTGACGAGATTAAAAAAGTTAATCCGCAAATTGGTGAAGAAGACGCGCTGAATGAAGAAAAAAGACGTTTGAACAACGTCGAAAAACTTTCCGCTTTGAGCGACGAAGCATATCTACTGCTTTATGAAAACGAAGAATCAACTGTTTCGACGCTCGAAAAAGCCATCAGAAAAATCTCCGAGTTAAGCGAATACGAATCGAGTTTTAAGGAATACGACGAAGGTTTGCAGACGGCGAACGCGGTGCTTTCCGATTTAGCTTTCGCGGTCAGAGATTTTCGCGGTTCTTTGGAATTTTCGCCCGAACGTCTGGAAGAAATCGAAAATCGTCTGGCTGATATTTCGCGTCTGAAACGCAAATACGGCGGCGCGGTTGAAACCGTTTTGGCTCACTTAGCGGAATCAGAAGCGCGTCTGAAAAACATCGAAACTTTTGAAGAGCGCAAAGAGGAATTGAAAAAAATCTTAGCCAAACAGCGTGAAGATTATTTGAAAATCGCCAAAGACATTCACGACAAACGAGCGAAAGCGGCGCGAAAATTTGAGAAAGAAGTTGAAGCGAATTTGAAAGCCGTCGCGCTGGAAAAAGCCAGATTTGAAGTGCGGATTGACGCGCCCGACGCGAACGAATTAAACGATGCGGCGAGTAAAAAACTGACGGCGAAAGGTTTCGACCAGATCGAATTTTACTTTTCGGCGAACGTCGGCGAGTCACCGAAGCCGCTGGCGAAGGTCGCGTCCGGCGGCGAAGCGTCGCGTTTGATGCTGATTTTAAAAACGACGATGAAATCAAACGACGCGGAAAAATCCGTCGTTTTCGACGAAATTGACACCGGCATCGGCGGTCGCGTCGCCGAAGCGGTCGGTTTAAAGTTGAAGGAACTCGCCAAAACCCAACAGGTTTTGTGCGTTACGCACCAGCCGCAAGTCGCGTCTTTGGCTGATCGCCATTTTCTCGTCGAAAAAGAAACGGTCGGTAAAAAGACAAAAGTCGGCGTAAAAAATCTGGACAAAGCAGAACAAATCGAAGAAATCGCCAGAATGCTGACCGGCGCAAACATTACCGAAACGGCGCGTCAGCACGCGAAGGAAATGTTAGCGAAATGAGTGGAGAGTGGAGAATATGAAGTAGTCTTAGCTCTCCACTCTCTACTCTCCACTCTCAAACTTATGGAATCTGAAATTTTGGCGCAGGTCGTTCGCGGTGAAACGGTCGAATCAATTCATCGCGGACATTTAATCGTCATTGACGGCGCGGGCGAAACGCTTTACTCATTAGGCAATCCTGAAACGGTTACGTTCTGGCGTTCGTCGGCGAAGGCATTTCAGGCGATTCCTTTTTTGACAAATGGCGCAGCCGACCAATTCAGCTACACGGCGAAGGAAATCGCGCTGGCTTGCGGGTCGCATTCGGGCGAACCGATGCACACGGAAACTGCCGCCGCAATGCTGGCGAAAATCAATCTAAGCGAAACGGATTTGCGCTGCGGAGCGCATTTGCCGTTCGACGAAAAACGCGCCGCTGAGATGATTCACACAGGCGAAGAACCGACTCAGCTGCATAATAATTGTTCGGGCAAACACGCCGCGATGCTCGCTTTTTGCACTCACGCGAACCACGATATAAAAACTTACGAACAGCTTGAACATCCACTTCAAAAAGCGATTTTAGAAACCGTTGCGAAGTTCACGGATGTTCCGGCGAGCGCGATAAAAATCGGGATTGACGGTTGTGCCGCGCCGAATTTTGCCGTTCCCGTTTCGGCGATGGCAAAGGCGTTTGCGCGGCTCGTCAATCCGCCGGAAAATTTCGACGACGCGACTAAAAAAGCGTGTCAAAGAATTGTCGCCGCGATGCTCGAATTCCCCGAAATGATCGGCGGCACGGAAAGATTGGACACGATGCTGATGCGCGAAGGCAATGGAAAGTTGATTTCCAAAATCGGCGCGGAAGGCGTTTATTCGGCGGGCGTTCTGCCGTCTGACGAATATCCGAACGGTTTGGGCATCGCTTTGAAAATCGAAGACGGCGACGACAAACGCGCCCGCGCCGTCGTTTTAATCGAATTACTCCGGCAACTCGGAATTTTCAAACCAGAAGCCTTGAAACAATTTTCGCCATTGCCGACGAAAAACCGGCGCGGCGATTGGGTCGGCGAAACGCGGGCGAGCTTTGAATTGATAAAAAGCGTCGAATAATCGGCAAAAGCGTATCAAACTCGTCTGCCGATGTGTTCTGTTGAGCAAAATGTTTGGTGCGGAGGTTTGCCGATGTGTTTTAGAGCGTTGCCGATGTGTTCTGAACGTCTGCCGGTCGGTGCAGATGACTTGCCGACGTGTTTTAGTGAGTTGCCGACGTGATTTTTGCGGCTGCCGATGCGTTTTGACGATCTGCCGATGTGGTTTAGTGAGTTGCCGACGTGTTCCGGGCAGTTGCCGATGAGTTAAACTGTAAAAATATGAGTGAAGCCAAACAAACGATGAATGAGCCGCCGAAACTGCAAACAACCGCGAACGGCGACATTAACACGACTTCTTTAGCCGACGCGCTCGAATGGTTCTTGAATTACGACAACCGCGTCGCGCTCGTGCGCCATCCGCACGTCGAAGAACTTTTTCAATGGAAACAGGCGGACGACGA
>CAXTKJ010000043.1:0-43881 GCA_964244835.1 uncultured Pyrinomonadaceae bacterium | reverse complement strand
ACCTTCGATTGGCACGTTCGCGTATCGTTCGACGGTCAGCGGCACGGAGATTCAGAGAATCTTTGGCGCATCAACCGATATTCCGACGGCTCGCGCCGCTCAGTATCCGCTCCCTTAATTCGTTCTTTCGCCCGATGGCGATGGAAATATTTTCATCGCCGTCGGCATTAAATTAATTACAAACAAAAAAAGAAGGGCGATTCGGTTAGTCGAATCGCCCTTCTTTTTTGCATTCTTTGATTTTTTTAGCTGTCGTTCGACTCGTTTTCGTAAGCCTCGACGATTAACTGGACTAGCTTATGGCGCACCACATCTTTTTTATCGAAATAAACGAAACCGATTTCTTCGATATTTTGTAAAACTCGCTCGGCTTCCTTCAAACCGCTGCGCTGTCCGCGCGGCAAATCAATCTGCGTAATGTCGCCGGTAACGACGACCTTCGAGCCGAAACCGATGCGCGTCAGAAACATTTTCATCTGCTCGCCGGTCGTGTTCTGCGCTTCGTCCAGAATGATAAAGGCATCCGAGAGCGTGTTGTGCGTCAAAATAAAATCGTCAGTCAGGTAGAGCGAATCAATCGCCGCGACACTGATGCACTGTGTTTCCATCTCGCCGATATACTCGATATTTTTGATAAATCGAACGGGGCGACCGCCGCCGGATTTTCCGTAAATGGCGGCTTTGCGCGGCAGTCGAAACGGCTTGATGTTTTCGGGCAGCCGAATATCTAAAACGTATGCGTCTTTTCGATGGGCGACCGTTTTGCCGTTAGCCAAACCGGGTTTCATATTTTCGGCGTACCGGACGCGCCAATTCGCTACGCCGCCGAGTGAGCGAACGAGAAAAACTACATCGTCTTTTAACTTTTCGGAGACAGTCGAATATTGAATGCGGCAGGTTCTGCCCGGCTGTGTAACCGGACCGCCATCGGTGTCAAGAAGTCCCTGCAAAAGCGCGATGCGAATGTCAGCCTTATTATATAAATAATTTTTGGGAATGAATTTTGTTGAAGAATTCGTTCCCGAAAGATTCAGTTCGCGCAACGCCTGGGTCAGAGGATTGCGAACCGGAGCGAATTTACTGCCGCCTTTACCTGCCAGCGGATTTGAGATCGTGTAGTCAATCGCGGACTTTTGCCTGAAGTTTAATTTCATCCCCGCTAATGAAAATTGCAGAGAGGCAATCAATTCTACATCAGCCGTGCAGAAAGACGGCGACGTTTTGCCCGTGATGCAGCCGTCGCCCAACAATAAACCGAGCGCGTACGGTTCAATCGGAATTTCCTGCGCCGGAAATTCGACGGGCGCGGAAAGCAGCGGCAGCTCGTAGCGGTATTGATGATTGCGCCGAAAATTGCCGAGCATTTCCTGCGTTTCCAAGACTCTTGCCGGTTTATCGCGGCGTTTGTCTTCTAAGGTCTTGACCTGCCAGAGATGTTCGGCGCAGGCTAAAGTCGTCGAATTATCGGTCATCGTCAAACGATAAACTGCTTTTACGCCCTGCGGATAAACGCCGATGACTTCGGTCGGTTTGCCGTCCGCGCCGATGACTTTATCACCAATCTTTATCTCGCCCATCGTGCGCCAACCGTTCGGAGTCATCAACAAACTATCAAGCGGCTGCGAGCGACCCCTCATAAAAGCGAGCGGCGCGATTTCGATGATGCGTTTTTCGAGCATTTTTGTTACCCGTTCATTGTCAACCAAATCGAACAGGGCATCGTAAAGCGGGCGCAGATAAGGATCAACTTTGTCTTGTAAATCGCCGGGCAAAAAGCCTAATTTCTCGCCGGCTTCGACCGCCGGACGGGTTAGAATTATGCGGTTGACCTGTTTGGCAAAAAGTGCCTGCACCGCCAGCGCGACGGCGAGAAAAGACTTTCCGGTTCCTGCGGGACCTATGCCGAAAGTTAAATCTCTGTCCTGAATCGTTTCGATATAACGCCGTTGATTGGCGGTTTTCGGCGCGACGGCTTTTTTGCCGGACGGGTTGAAACGCGCTTTAGTGAAATAATCCTTCAGCGAATAAGCGCGGTCTTCGGCGATTTGTTTGAAGGCATCACGCAGCTCTTTATCGGTGAATGAATTTCCTTCGTCGAAAAGGTCGGAAAAATCTCTCAAAATCTGTTCGACCGTCTGGATATTCTGCGGGTCGCCGTCAATGGTAATTTCGTTGCCGCGTGCGCCGATGGAAATGTCGAGCAGCGTTTCGAGATATTTCAGGTTTTGGTCTTGAACGCCGAAGAGCGTGTTTAATCCGCGCGGCGGAAGCTCGATTTTTTTAATATTACTCAAATTAAATCCGTATTCCTTTTGGTGAAAATAATTTTTTATTCTATGTCGAGGCTACTAAATGGTTTAGTGAGTGTCAACGAAAAATTTCCAAAAAATTAACACCTTCGTGCGTAAATTTTCTTGCTTTCGGTTTTCGATTTGTGCGATTCTTTATTCATCGGAAAAATTTACGGTTGTAGTATCAGCAAAGATTTACTATCGCCAAAACACAAGGGCTTTTGAAGTATAAAAGGAGGGTTGAAATGACGACGGGCGAAGCAAGAATGTTGGAAACCGATGTGGTTATTTTTTCAACGGAATTGGAGCAGAATGACGGGCAGCCTATTTTGATCGAAGAAAATTCGAGCGAGATAAAGTTGGCTAAGGGAACAAATAGAATCGAACTTAAAGAGCGATTCGCCAGATTGAAAAAATCTCTGCGAAAACGGTCGGTCAGTATTTTATAAACAAGGGAAAAACAAGGAGGGAAGTTATGCCGCAGGGAGACAAAACGAAATATACGGACAAACAAAAACGTCAGGCTGAACACATCGAAGAAAGTTACGAGGAAAAAGGCGTGTCGAAAGAAAAGGCTGAGGAAATCGCCTGGTCAACCGTCAACAAACAGGACGGCGGCGGCAAACTGAGCGGTTCGGGACGCAAAAAAACTTCGGCAAAGTAGGATTGAAAATCAATCGAAACGAAAATTTACGAGGAAGAGTGAAATTTCATTCTTCCTTTTTGTTTGGGTCAGAAAATTTTGAAGCAGCTTTTTTTGAAATGGTTATTGTGAAACAATAAAATTATGCAAAGCCCGAAAAAATATACGAATAGTCTAATCAAAGAAACGTCGCCGTATCTTTTACAGCACGCGCATAATCCGGTCGAGTGGTTCGCGTGGAACGACGAAGCGTTTAGAAAAGCCAAAGCGGAAGATAAGCCGGTTTTAATCAGCATCGGATATTCGGCGTGTCATTGGTGCCACGTAATGGAACACGAATCTTTTGAAGACGAAGCGACCGCCGCGATAATGAATGAAAATTTCGTCAACATCAAAATTGATCTGGAAGAGCGTCCTGATGTTGACCAGATTTATATGAATTTCGTGCAGATGACGACCGGCAGCGGCGGTTATCCATTGAATGTTTTTCTCACGCCCGACAAACTGCCGTTCTTCGGCGGCACTTATTTTCCGCCGGTCAATCGTTACAATATGCCGAGTTTTCAGCGCGTTCTGACGAGCATCGCCGATTCGTGGCGAAACCGCCGCGACGAACTGCTGAATTCGGCAAACGATATTTTAGGTGAACTCAAGCGGGTCGGAATGGCGGAATTTGCGGGCGAGAATTTAAATATCGCGCAGCTCGATACTTCGTTTCAGAGTTTCGCTCGTACATTTGACACGACGAACGGCGGTTTCGGCGGCGCACCGAAATTTCCGCCGCCGATGTCTTTGGAATTTTTGCTCCGATATTACAACCGAACACGAAACGAAAACGCGCTCGAAATTGTTAAAAAAACTTGCGATAAAATGGCGCACGGCGGAATTTACGATCAACTCGGCGGCGGTTTTCATCGCTATACGGTTGACGCGATCTGGCTCACGCCGCATTTTGAAAAAATGCTTTATGACAACGCGCAGTTGGCGAGAATTTATCTGCATCTTTTTCAAATAACGAAAGACGAATTTTACAAACGCATCGCGGTCGAAACTCTGGAATACGTCAAAAGGGAAATGCTCGACGAGCGCGGCGGTTTCTACACCGCGCAGGATGCCGACAGCGAAGGCGTGGAAGGAAAGTTTTTCGTCTGGACACCCGAAGAAATCACGGAAATTCTCGGCGCAGATAAGGCGCGAATTTTCAATTTTTATTACGACGTAACCGAACACGGAAATTTTGAAGAGAAAAATATATTGAATGTCCGCAGTTCGATTGAAACGGTTTCGGCACAGTTGAAAATTGAAAAAACTGAACTAATTGAAACGCTCGAACTCAGTCGTGAGAAATTATTTGCCAAGCGCGAAAATCGCGTCAAACCGTTCCGTGACGAAAAAGTTTTGACGGCTTGGAACGGTTTGATGCTGGCGACATTTGCCGAGGCGAGCGCAATTTTGGACAGTGCAGAATATCTCGAAATCGCCAAACGCAACGCCGATTTTATTTTAGATAATCTGCAAAAAGACGGTTATCTATTACGAACTTTCAAAGACGGACAGGCGAAATTGAATGCTTATCTCGAAGATTACGCCAATTTCACGGATGGTTTGACCGAACTTTTTCAGGTTTCCGGTGAAAACAAATATCTGGTCGAAGCCAAGCGTTTGGCTGATTTGATGATTACGGAGTTTTGGGATGAAGAGAATGGCGGATTTTATTTTACGGCGAACAATCACGAAGAACTTTTGATGCGTTCAAAAGATTTCTATGACAACGCCACGCCTTCAGGAAATTCGGCGGCGGCGGACGTGCTTTTAAAATTAGCTAAAATCACCGGCGACGAAAAATATGAACGCTTTGCCGTTACGGTTTTAAGATTGATCGCGCCGCAAATCCGACGTTTTCCGAACGCCTTCGGCAGAGTTTTATCAACGCTCGAATTTCACCTGAATCCGGTAAAAGAAATCGTCATTCTCGGCGAAAAAGGAAACGCATTGGAGAAAGAAATCTGGCGCGAATTTACGCCGAATAAAATCGTCGTTTTGGCGGAAGATACAGAGAACGAAGATTTAATTCCGCTTCTCAAAGAAAGAAAAAACATTAATGAAAAACCGACGGCTTACGTCTGCGAAAATTACGTCTGTCAGAAGCCGACTACTGACGCGGAAGATTTAAGAAAAGAACTTTTACGACAATTTATCGCCGACAATGAAAAAGGCACTTTGCCGAAACAAAGTGCCTTATAAAACAAAAACAACCAAATGAAACTATTTGTTCATATTGGTCGTCATCGGTTTATTCATATTTGACGACATATTACTGTTCATCGGTTTGGTGTCGTTTGCCATTTTGTTAGCAGTGTTCGCCATCGTGTTGGCGGCATTACCCATCGTATTAGCGGTATTGCTCATCGAATTAGTCGTGCTGCCCATCGTGTTGCTCATCGTGTTAGCGGTGTTGCTCATCGAGTTGGACATATTCGACATCGTATTTGCCGCGTTCATTGTTTTGGCAGTATTGCCGTTACCATTGGTGTTTGCCGCGTCGCCGCAAGCCATACCCAATGCGCTGATCGCCAAAACTGCTGAAAGAGCTAAAGTCTTTTTCATTTTATTTATCTACTCCTGTCTTCTTCTAAGATAATTTTTTATTTATTAAGAAATGACTGTTAATCATTAACAGTCGTGTGTTTTGATGATTGAACCGAAACAAATTTATTTGTTCGCGTTCATTGCCGGTTTGTTGGCGTTCATCATACTGCTGTTTGCCATATTGCTGTTGGCAGTTTTGTTTTCAGCCATCGAGTTGGCATTTTCCGCTTTCATATTAGCGTTTGCCGCCATCATATTGGAATTGACCGCCGCCATATTAGCGTTGCTGGCGACGTTGGTCGTTGTATTGCCATTGGCTTTATTACCACCGTTGGCGACGTTAGCGTTGTTGCTCGGTGTTCCGCAAGCCATACCCAACGCGCCCATTACTAAAACTGCTGAAAGAGCTAAAGTCTTTTTCATATTTATTCTAATTCTCCTGTCTTCTTCAAAGATAAAAATTAAAGTATCAGACTGATTTTTACACAGTCCTGCCCCAACTTGTTATTATCGGAACAAAGGACAATATAAATACCTGGACTGCGATAGTCAACTCAAAAAACATCAAAAGTGTAGATTTTTGATAAATTTTCGCATTTATTTTCATCGGAAATTCGCCCGAAAAACGGCGGTTCTGATCGAAGCAAATAATTTATTGACTTTTAAAGGTTTGAAAAGTTATCTTCAAATCTGGAAAACTTCTCTCACCTGCCTGTAAAAAAACTCGAAAACGTCGTAGAAATGAATTCTTACAAACCGGATAAAATCATTCAATCAGTAACCAACAACGAAGGACTTTTGACGTTGATCTCGCTGGCGGCATTGACGATAACCTTTGTTGTCTCGAATCTCGAAATCAGTTTCGCGGCGAAACTGGCGATATTTATTTCGACGGTTTTCCTTTATCTGAGTTTTTATCTCGGCGTTTATTTCCGCCGGAAACGCCGAGATTTCGCCGCGCCGGAAATTCCTCAGCCCGAAACGGTTTTTAATGAAGAAGTCGAAGCCAAACTTTTCGCGCTCGAAGAAGCGCATCAATTTTTCGGCGCGTCGCTTAAGTTCGACGATATGTTTCGGCTCATCGCCAGCCGGCTTAATGACATAGTTCCATTTACGACCTGTGTTCTGTTCACTGCCGACGAGGAAAAATCCATCTTGAAGTTCCAGTTCGCCGCCGGTGAAAATATGCGCGAATTTGTCGGACTGAAAATTCCGAACAATAGTGCGCTGGCAGGAACTGTTTTGCAAAGCGGAAAAATTGAAATAAAAAATCACCTGTCCGAAGACCGGAAAATAATTTCTGCCAAAGCTCTCAAAAATTTGCAGTCGGGTATCGGCGTTCCGTTGTTCAAAGGCGCGGCGATTTTTGGCGTACTGGTTTTATATGGCGATGGAAAGCATCAATTCAATCGTAATTCAGCGGAACTGCTCGAAGCCGCCGCCGCGCGAATCGCGCCGCTTTTTATCAGTTCGCAGACGCTCGAAAATAGTTTGACCAATTCGCTGACCGACGCGCTGACGACTCTGCCCAACGAACGCGCTTTTTACCTGGTTTTAGAAAATCAAATCGCCGAAGCCCAACGCTTTCGCGGCGACCGACCGCTGACGGTTTTAACGATTGATGTCAAAAATTTTAATGAAGTAAATCAAAAATTCGGACACTCGACGGGCGATCTTCTGCTCGCCTTTGCCGCCGAAAAAATTAAAGCTCAGTTGCGGCAGATGGATTTTCTGGCGCGGATGAACGGCGATGAATTTTTCGCCGTTCTGCCGACTGCTTCCGAACGAATTACTTTGGAAATTATCGAGCGCATCAGAAAAATATTCGTGCTGAACCCGTTCAAAACCGCTTCGACGGAATCCGTACACCTGCAATTAAATTTCGGCGCGTCTTCATTCGGACGGGACGGCGAAACGGCGGACAACTTAGTTAAATACGCCCTTCTAAAAAAACAACAGTCGAAACACGCCGCCGGAGAAAGTAAAATTCTTTTCTTTCCAAAAGAATTCGTCAATTAGTTTGATTTTAAGTTAGTCAAATCATACATATTTCGGTGTGTGCATTTAATACATCGCGTCTGTTCGGTTGGATATTATCCGCCTTTTTGATGAATGCAAAATCCTGAATTTGTTCAATAAACAATCAAAAAATTACTGCAAAATACCGCTCGAAAAATTTTGGCATAAAGGTTGCAATTTCCGAAAATCAAAGGGACAAAAAACCTTCGAAACAAAAATTTTGAAAGTTGCAGAATAGGAGATGAGAATATGATTGATTTTATTATTTGGATAGTTTTGGGTTTTCTGGCAGGCTTTATTGCGAAGGCGATTTTGCCGGGACCGGACGGCGGCGGTTTCATTTTGACGACGATTCTCGGAATCATCGGAGCTTTTGTCGGCGGCTTTATCGGCAGAGCCTTTTTCAATACCGGAGCCAATATCAACGACGGCAGTTTCAGCCTGATGGGTTTGGTTTTCGCGGTCATCGGAGCGGTCGTGGTGCTGGCGATTTATCGTCTGGCAACCGGGCGCAGCGTGGCTTAGATAATCGGTAAAATGTATAACCGAAAATTTGAAAAGCTGGCTGAAAATATCGGTCGGCTTTTTTTATTGGCGAAAATAATGTGAATTAAATCAATGGAGCAGAAGAACAAATGAAATCGAAAAATTCAGACAGAGATTTAGCAAAGGGAATCGTTGCCGGAGCGATTGGCGGATTGGTCGCGTCATTTGTGATGACTCAGTATCAGGCTTTGACGACGAAATTATCCGAAGACGAAAAAAAGAAATCTTCCAAACAGGAAGACGAACCGGCAACCGTCAAAGCGGCGGAAATGATTTCAAAAGACGTTTTTGACCATAAACTCAAAAAAGCCGAAAAAGAACCGGCGGGCGAAGCGATTCATTATTTGATGGGCGGCGTATCGGGCGCGATTTACGGAGCGACGGCGGAGCTGACCGGCACAGCGACATTCGGCGCGGGCTTGCCGTTCGGTTCGGCGGTTTGGGCGATTGCCGACGACGTAATTGTTCCGGCTCTCGGACTCTCGAAACCTCCGGGCGATTATCCGCTTTCGACGCACGCCTACGCGCTTTCGTCGCATTGGGTTTATGGTTTGGTCACGGAAATTGTTCGCAAAGAAGTCAGAAAGATTCTATAAACTTTTCGGAAAAAGCCGTCGCCGTTCTATTGCGGCGACGGTTCTTCTTTAATCTTTTCGACCGCGCCTTTCTCAAAAATTAAATCCTTATATTTGTTATACAAAAACGAAATTATCAGCAGTAAAATACCGAGCGTTAGGAAAATCACGGTTTTTGAAATCGTGTCGAGGTCGGCGATGTCGTAGAAGAAAAGTTTGACGAGCGTTACTGCAAACAAAACAATCGCGCCGATGCGAAGATGCGCTTTTCTTTTGACGATGCCGACGGCGATCAGGAAAACCGAATAAATTCCCCACAAAATACTCAAGCCGAGTTTATATGAATCTTCAACGCCGGAAACATCCAACAAATTTATCAACTCGCTACTCAAAAGCCACCACAGCGCGGTATAGAAAACGAAATCAAAGGCGAAAATCAAAACGGAATTAGCGATCAATTCATCGAAAAATTTCTGTTTGATATAAACGAAACTCGCGTAAATCAGGGCGACGACGAACGCCAGCGAAATGTATCGAATAAAAATGTGATACGCGCCGTGCGGGAAAATATCAGCGTTAATTTGTGTAAGATAACTTTCACGCAATAAACCAAGTGCGATTAAACCGACCGACAAAAAAGCCAGCAAAATGATTAAATTCAAACTGAGATTAATTAAACCGAACCACGCACTTTTTGTTCTTTTGATATTGATCAAAGATAGAGCGGTCAGAAAAATTAGCGAATAATTTATTTGCCAGATGGCGTTGAATTTATCCAGATCATTATCCCAAAGAGTTTTCGGGAATGTATCAAGTCCAATTCTTTCGCCATTCGTAAATTTATATTGATAAAAATAATTGCCGATTTCGACGCGAAAGGCATTATACAAAACGAATAAAAAAACGAACGGCGCGGCGAAATTTATCAAACTCCTAATGCCTTCGTTCGCCGTCTGATAACTTTTATCGCGGTTGACGAACGTGATAAAACCGAACGCAACGGCGAACAGAATCGAAGTCAGAAAGTATTGATTAAACAGCGGCGTTACGACCGTCTGATTATCAAAAGCGTTCTGCCAGTCGTTCAAAAGACTGACCGCCGCCAAAGGCATCAAAACATACGAAAGATTTTCGTAAACGCCGAGCTGCTTCGTTCTGCCGAACCAGAACAACGTCGCCGATTCCGCCGTCCAGATGAGCGTTACCCAATTTCCCTGAAACTGCACGGGAACGGCAATCGTCAAAAATGTAACCGCCAGTGTAACGGCGAGATAAAAGTTTTTGCGGTCGCCGAGATTGTATTGATGAATGATGACGGCGACGGCGATATTAAGCAGCGCGTTGGCGACGGTAAATAAACCGAGAAACGCTCCGAAATTTTCGCGGCTGGTTAAAATCGCGTAACCGAAGCCGTAAAAAATAAACGAATTGACGAAAACGAGCGCGACGATTTCCGCGCTGAATTCTTCTTTGGCGAGCAATTTATAAACCAGAAAAGTCGTGTAGAAAGTCAGGAAAAAAACGACGGCAAAAACGAACGCGAGCGCGAAATGCTCCGCTTCACGATAGCTGAAAACGAACCACGCCGCATAAATCAGCCAGGTGAAAATGAACGAAGTATAAAACAAAGGCTTCCAGAATTTCTTAATCGAAATCAGCAGAATGCCGAGGTTGATGATCGCCATATAAGTGAACAAAATTCCGACGCTGCCGGAATTATCGCTCAACAAAAAAGGCACGGCGTAAGCTCCGACCAAACCGATGTGCGCGATCACCTGACGATTGAAATTGATTGCCGCGCCGACCGTGAACGCCGTAAAGAAAAGCATCAAAACGAACGCGGCGGTTTGCGGAATCAAGCCGTAAAAGCTGTAAGCGAAAAACGTCAGAAAATACATCATCGCCAACGCGCCGCTCAACAGAACCGCGCTGAAATTCAAGTATTTCCTTTTCAGCCAAAATGCGACCGCAAGCAAAACGCCCGCAAAACCGTAACCCAACCCGATGCGCGTTATAGGACTGATTAAATCGCGGTCAATCGCATATTTCGCGCCGATGCCGACACCGAGAATCGTGATAATGATGCCGATCAAACTGAACAGATTTTTACCGATAAACTCTTCGATTCCCGAACTCTGACGCGGCGCGGCGGCTGGCGTTTGATATTTGGATTGTTCCGTCGGTCGCTCGCGCTCGATTGGCTGACGCGGAAACGGTTTGGCTGCCGATTCTGATTGCGGAGCGCGTTCTTCGACGATTGGCGGCATCGCGGTCGCCGTCGTTTGGCTGTCCGTGCGGAGTTTTTTTATTTCATCGCGCAGGAAATTTATTTCACGATAAAAATAATCCTGATACTCGACCATTTTATCGAGCCGCGTTTGCAGTTCATTTAATTTCTTTTGAGAATCTGCCATATCGAAAATGATTTTTGCAATAAAACTATTGTTCGGACAAAATTAAGTTTGAAGTTACCACAAAAAACAATTTACAAAAAACTATGAAACGAAGCGTTAAAGCCCCGACCGGAACGGAATTGACCTGTAAAAACTGGCTCATCGAAGCCGCGTATCGAATGATTCAAAACAACCTGGACGCGGAAGTCGCCTTCGACCCCGATAATTTGATCGTCTATGGCGGACGCGGCAAGGCGGCGCGAAACTGGGAATCGTTCGACGCGATTTTAGAATCGTTAAAGAATCTCGAACCCGACGAAACTTTGCTCATTCAATCGGGCAAACCGGTCGCCGTTTTCAAATCGCACACCGACGCGCCGAAAGTTTTAATCGCCAATTCAAACATCGTGCCGCACTGGGCGACGCAGGAACAGTTCGACAAATACGAGCGCGAAGGTTTGATGATGTATGGACAAATGACCGCCGGAAGCTGGATTTATATCGGAACGCAGGGAATTTTGCAGGGAACTTACGAAACTTTCGGTTCGCTGGCGCGACAAAACGGTTGGGGAAGTTTGGCAGGGAAGTTTGTTCTAACCGCCGGACTCGGCGAAATGGGCGGAGCGCAGGCGCAGGCGATTACCTTTAACGGCGGTGTTGGTTTACTCGTCGAAGTTGACAAATGGCGCATCGAACGACGGCTTCAGTTGAAACAGGTTGATGTCGAAGCGAAAGATTTAGACGACGCATTAAATCTCGTCAAAGAATTCACCGAAAAACGCGAAGCCAAATCAATCGCGCTCTTAGGCAATGCGGCTGACGTACATTGGCAGCTTCTCGAACGCAACATTTTGCCCGATGTCGTAACCGATCAAACTTCCGCGCACGATGTTTTGTACGGCTACATTCCCGAAAATTTATCAATCGAAGAAGCCAAAGTCCTGCGCGAATCCAGTCAAACCGAATACGAGCAACGCGCGATGGATTCGATGGCAAAGCACGTCGAAGCAATGCTCGAATTCCAGAAACGCGGCGCAATCGTTTTCGACTACGGCAATAACTTACGCCAACGCGCCAAAGACAACGGCATCGCCAACGCCTTCGATTATCCCGGCTTCGTTCCCGCCTACATTCGCCCTCTGTTCTGCGAAGGCAAAGGACCTTTCCGCTGGGTTGCCTTGAGCGGCGATAAGGAAGACATCTACAAAACCGACGAAGCGATGATGAATCTGTTCCCCGAAAACGACCATTTGATCAAATGGCTGACGATGGCGCAAAGGGAAGTCGAATTTCAAGGATTGCCTGCCAGAATTTGTTGGTTGGGTTATGGTGAACGCAAAAAAGCCGGACTTAAATTAAACGAAATGGTCGCCAGCGGCGAATTAAAAGCCCCAATCGTCATCGGCAGAGATCACTTGGATTGCGGCAGCGTCGCCAGCCCGAACCGCGAAACCGAAGCGATGAAAGACGGCTCGGACGCAATCGCCGATTGGGTTTATCTCAACGCGATGATCAACGCCGTCGGCGGCGCAACGTGGGTTTCACTCCATCACGGCGGCGGAGTCGGCATCGGCTATTCGCTCCACGCCGGACAAGTCATCGTCGCCGACGGCACGCCAGAAGCCGCTAAACGTATCGAAAGAGTTTTAACCACCGACCCCGGAATGGGCGTTGTCAGGCACGTTGACGCGGGTTATACGGAAGCGATTGAATTTGCGAAAGATAATGATATGAAAGTTCCGATGATGAAATAAGATTATGACAAAACTAAAATTTGATTTACTCGATGATGAGTCCGCGATGGAAACTATCGAAACTGTCGGAAACTTAGCTGATGAAAATGATATTGATTGGGCTTTGGCGGGCGGTTTGGCGGTGATTCTTTACGGCAACGATAGATTGACGAAGGATGTTGACATCATCGCGTCAAAAAGATTGCCGCTTGAAAGCGAAGGTAATTTGGTTCAGGGCGGTGCGCGTTACACGATCAAAACGGCGAAAAGAGATGTCGCGGTTGATTGGATTACGAGAACGGACGAAGCTAGGAAGTTTTACGAACGCGCTCTGAAAGATGCCGTGTTGATTGCCGACACGCCGATTCTCACGGCTGAATGGCTGGTAATTTTGAAATACATCGCCGGACGTTTCAAAGATCAGGAAGACGGCGTTTTCCTCTTGCGTAAAAAAGATTTGGTTGACCGCCAAAAAATCAAACAAATGGTGATCGAAATCGGCGGCAACGAAACTTGGGCGGCTTTCAAATCAGGCTTAGAGCGTTGGTATGAACTAGCCGACGGCAGAAAAACTCCCGTCAAAGAAGGCTATATTGATTCTTAAAATCGTTCGCCACGTTGACGCGGGTTATGAGGAAGCGATTGAATTTGCCGAAAAGAACTCGGTCAAAATTCCGATGCGCCAGCTTGTGTTAAAATGTTTAGCGCGAGGTGAAAGTATGACATCAGAAGAAGTTTTGTTGGAAAAGTTTAAGGTTTTGCCGGTTTATCGGCAGCAGGAATTGTTGGACTTTGCCGAATTCATAGAGGCAAAAGAAGCTAAAATCCAGCCGCGCCGCAGTTTGTATGGGATTTTGTCTGACTTGGATGTGAATATCACGGAAGAAGATATTGCCGAAGCCAGAAAGGAAATGTGGGGAAACTTTCCGCGCGAGCATTTTTTTGACGAAGAGGATAAATAGTGAATTGCGTAGCTGATACTCACGCCCTGATTTGGTATCTGTATGCGATGCCGGAATTATCCGCCGATGCCAAAAAATATATGGATAATGTCGCGGCTTCCGGCGGTTACGCTTTCGTGCCGACGATTTCGTTTGTCGAAATAATTTATTTAGCCGAGAAAAATCGCCTCGGTGCAAATGTTCTGCCGCGCATCAATTCGGCGATGCTGCTGCCGAACAGCGTTCTCAAGCCGGTTGAGTTAACCCATCAAATAACTGTTTCGTTGCCGCAGATTTCGCGTTCAATCGTTCCCGATATGCCCGACCGAATCATCGCCGCGACCGCTCTGCATCTCAATCTGCCTTTGGTTACGAAAGATCATAAAATTCAGGCTCTGCAAAATATCCAAACGATTTGGTGAGAAAAGAGTGACGATACAGTAAAGTCGTCGGTGATATTGATTCGTAACATTTGCTTCAAAGCCGAATGAATCGGATAATCTGAAACCAAATGGACGGCAAACGCTTAATCGAAAAAATCAGACTGCGAAACATACTTTCCTTCGGCGACAAAGGCGAAGAAATCACGCTCGAACCTCTCAACATCATCATCGGTCAAAACGCTTCGGGCAAATCGAATCTTATTGATGTGATAAAACTTCTGCGCTCGCTTCCACAGGATAACGGTTTAGTAAATTTTATTAGCAAAAGCGGTGGAATTAGCGAATGGCTTTGGAAAGGAACTATAAGAGATTTAATTTTTGAGGTTGAAATAGAAGTTGCCAAAATGGATTATCATTTCTCTTATAGGCTCGAATTAATTTACATTTTGGAAAGAGTTGGAATTTATCAGGAAATTTTGGCAGAGGTTAATACAGCAATTCCCAAAAGCAGAAAGGAGTTATTATTCCGTCAACCTCCTAAAGAACTAATCAGTGTTCAAAGAAATATTTCTCCTGATTATTCTATGTTTTCACCTAAATTTTCGGAACAAGGTGTTAGAACTAAAATAGCCTACACATCAGTTTATTCCGCCATTGTCATTCCAAAGATTTATACTGATTTACAAACTAATCGAAACTCTGAAATTAGAAGACCTCAACCATCAGATTCATTGAATGATTTTCTTGAGGAAGATGGAAGTAATTTGGCACTTGTTTTAAATGATTTGCAATTTAAAGGCAGACCAAAAGATAAGATTGTGGAAAATCTTAAAAAATTTAATCCTCTTGTTACAGATTATCTTATTCAGGTCAGTGGCGGAACGGTTCAGCTTTTTATTCGTGAAGAAGGATTGGAAAAACCAATTTCCGCGATGAGGCTTTCGGATGGAACTTTGCGTTATTTATGTTTGTTAGCGATTCTCTGTCATCCTGAGCCGCCGCCGTTGATTTGTATTGAAGAGCCGGAAACGGGGTTGCACCCTGATATTCTGCCGACGATTGCGGAGTTGATGATTGAGGCTTCGCAGAGAACGCAGTTGATTGTTACGACGCATTCGGACATTCTCGTTTCGGCTTTTTCCGAAATCCCTGAAGCGGTTTTGGTTTGCGAAAAGGACGAGGACGGAACGCATTTCAAGCGGCTCAATCAGGAAGAATTGAAAATCTGGATGGAAGAATATAACGATTTAGGCGAAATCTGGCTGAGAGGCGGAATTGGCGGAACGCGATGGTGAAAACGATTAGTCTTTATATCGAAGGCGACAAAAAGGAAACGGGCAAAGGTGGTTTTATCTCGCTTCGACAGGGCTTCAGCGAATTTTTTGGCAAATGGGCGAAAGACGAAAACCTGAATGTTAAGTTCGATAATAATGTTCTTGGCGACCGGGGCAAGGCGGTCAATGTCTTTTTGAAATTCGCCGCATTATATCCGAACGATTTAATTTTATTGCTGATTGACACTGAACGCGAAAAAGACGTTACCGAAGACGCGAAACTTTTTCTGCAAAAAGATTTTCCCAATTCTGATTTCAGTAATGTCAAAGAATTGCAATGTCATTTTATGGCACAGACGATGGAAACGTGGTTTCTCGCCGATAAAGAAAAACTTGCCGGTTGTTTTGATAATAAGTTCAAAGAAAACTCTTTACCGAAACACAACGAGATCGAGAAAATTCCCAAAGCCGAAGTAATTCAAAAATTGAAAATCGCCACTGAAGAGACCTCGAACGGAAAAGGAAAATACGAAAAAGGCGGAAACGCGGGCAAAATTCTCAGAGAAATCAGGGCGCAAAAAGTTATCGAAGCCGCACGGCACTGCGAAAGGCTTTTCGCCGTAATTACTGAAAGTGTTAAATAGATTTGTTTCGGTTTAATAAACTCAATATACGAAAATAGAACGGTTGAAATAGATTAAAAAGACGTTTGTTACTCGATAATCAACATCTCTTATCGAATAGTGAAGGTTTAATATCGAACAACAAGCGTTTAATATCGAACAACAAGCCTTCAATATCGAATAATAAGCGTTGTTATTCGATGAAGAAGCGTTTATTATTCGATTGGCAGGGTTAAAGAACGAGCGCAAAGGGCAGTGTCAACAAATAAAATACATAGGAGATACACAAATGGCATTTGCAAGAAAAGTAAAAACGCCCGAATTGATTGACGGCGAACAAAGGATTACGGGAATGAAATCCATTGATAAAAATCTCGATTTAAGCAACGGCGTATCGGTCGCGGAGGGGCAGACGACTTTGACGGAAGCGCAGACGGCGTTGGACGATTATAATCAATCGCTGGCAATGGCGGACGATAAGAAGAATATTTTCGAGATGAAAAATAAGGCTCTGCGGGCTTTTAATAAAAAGGTTCTGCCGGCGGTCGGGCTGAAATACGGGACGGATTCGAGCGAGTATGAGATGGTCGGCGGGAAGCGCGAATCGGAGCGGAAGAAGCCGGTCAGGAAGCCGAAGCCGTAATCTTTTTTGGCTGTTGAAAATAAAAAACGCGCGATTGTCTTGCAGTCGCGCGTTTTTTCGGTTTTAGAGCAAATTGGGGGTTAATGTAAGGCAGGCTGTTAGCCTGCCGCCCGCCGTGCGCTTCGCGGCGGCTGAACAGGCTAACAGCCTGTTCTACTTTTTTACCACATACTAAATACGCATTCGCTCCAGGTTAATTGAGATTAGTTTTTGCTTGCGCCGCCGCTGTACATTTCAAAGCTGCCCCAGATGTTGTCCATCGTGGCTTTTTTGGCTTCAAAACTGGCTTCGTCGGTGAAGACGAACATCACGTAATTGTCGCTGACATCCGTGCCGACTAAGACTTTGACTTTGGATTTTTTGCCTGCCGCGTCAACCGACGTGCCTTCGGCGACCGAATAATCGTCGCCTTCGCCTTTGAGTTCGCCGGCGGTGAATTTTTCGCCCATTGCGCTCCACGCGGCTTCGGCGCGGTCGAGCAAGTCTTCTTTGGTCAGGCTCGCGTCTTTGAAGGCATAGACGATGATGCCGATGTCGTCGGGCGTAACCGCCGCGAAGGTGTCAACGCCGCCGCTGCTGGTTGATTCGCCTTTCGTGCCTTCGGGGACTTGGAAGCCGTAGCCGCGAACTTCGTCAACCATATCAATCCAGTTGTCGGGAATGGAAGTTTTGACTTCGGGCTTTTTGGTCGCGCCCGCCGGTTTCTGGGCTTTTTCGTCTTTTATCTCGGTTTGCGGCTCGGCGGTTTTGGCGGTCGAATTGGTGTTCGCCGTGTTTGCCGGAGCGTTTGCCGGTTTGTTTGCGGTGTTTGCGGTATTAGCGTTGGTCGCCGGTTTATTTTCGACCGTCGGGGTTTTGCTGCACGCGGACAGACCGAATCCTGCCAGCACGACGGCTGACAATACGATTGTATTTTTCATTATTGTTGTAATCTGGGTTAGATTTTCGGGGACTAAGATTGGTAAAACACGAATATCATATACGATTTTCGATTTTCGTCAAAAGCGAATGGAAAAAGGCGGAATGAATCCGCCTTTTTTGATCGAAGATGCCTTGAATTTGTTCGCGTCCGCCGGATCAACCGTTCTATGCAGTAATTGAATCATCGAAAGACGTTCCGAACACTCTTTTGAAAGATTCGATGAAGGGCAATTCGTACCCAAATCCAAATTGCTCAGAATCGAATCTTTGCCGGTTATCAATCGTTTCGGAATCGCTTTGCAGCGAAACTCGAAGGAAATTTATCAGGCATCTTCAAAAGCCTTTTTAATTGGAAAACTTATCAGGTGTTTTGATTTCCGTCGGTTTAATGCTGCTCGGCTGAAAATTTCTTTCAATCGAATTTTTACGAAGCACGCC
Source organism: uncultured Pyrinomonadaceae bacterium (assembly GCA_964244835.1). Lineage (GTDB taxonomy): Bacteria > Acidobacteriota > Blastocatellia > Pyrinomonadales > Pyrinomonadaceae. The sequence goes on along the minus strand of CAXTKJ010000043.1, from coordinate 25,869 downwards.
GTACAAAAGACTCTCGGCAAGTTTCGTGCAGACCGTCAGATTATTCAGCGGCGCAGCCGCCTTGATCGCCAGTTGAGCGACTTGATTAACGTCAACCATTTTATCTAACGACAAGCCGCCGATTTTGATTCCAAGTCCCATTGTTCTTAACCTCGCTTCAAATGAACTGCGGCGACGTTAAATATAAAAATCGCCGCGTAACTACAGTTATCGGCGATTGTGTGGAAATGTTTCCGGTTTTGATGATTAGAAGCTATCTCAGAAATCAGAAATTCTAAATTTTACATTCTTCATTCTAAATTTTATTACGAATAAAAATGAAAAGTTTAGAATGCAGAATGTAAAATTACAGATGAATAAGTATTTTTGAGATGGCTTCTATTAACTTGCCGTTCCGCCGGTCGCTAAGTATAAAACCGCCATTCGCACGGCAACGCCGTATTTTACCTGATCTAAAATCAACGAACGCGAACTGTCGGCGACATCGGACGCGATTTCGATGCCGCGATTCATCGGTCCGGGATGCAGGACGATGGCATCTTTTTTCGCCAGTTCGAGCCGTTCGTTGGTTAAGCCGTAATGAATCGAGTATTCGCGCAGGGTCGGGAAGAAAGCCGAATCTTGCCGCTCGCTCTGGATTCGCAGAATCATCACGACATCGGCATCTCTGATCGCGTCTTCGACGGTCGGGCAAACCTGCAAATTCGTTTCGACGAGATGCGCGAAATCGTCCGGCACGAGCGTTTTCGGTCCGGCAACGCGAACGCTTGCGCCGAGTTTGGTTAAAAGATGAATGTTCGACCGTGCCACGCGGCTGTGCAGAATGTCGCCGACGATGGCGACTTGCAGATTTTTAATGTCGCCTTTGCGCTCACGAATCGTCATCGCGTCGAGCAGTGCCTGCGTCGGATGCTCGTTCGCGCCGTCGCCCGCGTTGACGATTGCAGCTTTAGAAACCTTGGCGAGTTGGTGCGGAACGCCCGCGCTTCCGTGCCGGACGACGATGCAGTCGGGCTGCATCGCGTCGAGATTCAAAGCTGTATCAACTAAAGTTTCGCCTTTCGCCACGCTCGAAGATGAAACGGAAATGTTCACCGCGTCAGCCGAAAGACGCTTGGCGGCGAGTTCAAAACTCGTTCGCGTTCTGGTCGAATTCTCGAAAAAAAGATTGATGACGGTTTTCCCGCGCAGTGTCGGAACTTTCTTGATCTCGCGGGTATTGATCTCGCGGAAATTCTCGGCGGTATTCAAGATTCCGATGATTTCTTCGGCGGAAAGATTGCGAATGCCAAGCAAATCTCGACGGCGAAACGGTTTGTCCATAAATCTGTTGCAAAAAAAGCAAGGCGTTTAACCTTGCTTGGAAACTGAAATCAGCTTTTGTGCGACAATCGGCGGAACTTGCAGCGGACAGAACATCTCCGCCTCGTAAAAATAATCTTCGCCATCTTCGTCAATGACGCGCAAGCCTCCGAGTTTTTCGGCTTCTTCGTCAGGAATTACCTGATAAAGTTTGCCGATTTCGAGCGAAGCCAAATAACCTTCATTGTTCAGACAAACGACAAACTGCGGTTCTTTCATAACTTTAGTCCAAAAAAGGAAACTTAATTTTCAAATCTCTTTTGCCGATGCCGTGCGCTTCATACCAATGAACTTCCGCCAGTCGAAAACTTCCATCGTTCATTTTAACAGTTGCGATACCTTTTTTCTTGCGCCAGCGACCTTTTCCGTATTTCCTATTCAATAGAGGCAAAACCCTGATCGAGTTTCCGGCGGCAATCGTTTCGATATTGGTAATTTCGCTGACGATTTCAAACTTCACGGTTTCTCGTAAATCCAGACGGCTTCCTCATCGTCATATTCTTTCAGCATCACTTTGATAATCTCGGCTTTTTTGGTCGGTACGGTTTTGCCGGAAAAGTCTGCCTGAATCGGCAGTTCGCGGTGTTCCTTGCCGCGATCAATCAGGACGGCAAGCTGAACTTTGCGCGGGCGACCGAAATCCATCAACTGGTCAAGCGCGGCGCGGATCGTTCTGCCGGTGTAGAGAACATCGTCCACGAGAATGATGTTTTTGTCTTCGATGTCGGCGGTTAATTCCGTGCGGTTGACAATCGGGTTTGCGCCGACGGTTGATAAATCGTCGCGGTACAGCGTGATGTCAATGATGCCGTAAAGCGGTTTTTCGCCTTCGATTTCCTCGATTTTCTCGACCAGTCTTTCCGCCAAAGGAACACCGCGCCGACGGATGCCGACGATGTATAAATTCGCCGCTCCCTGATTCTCCTCGACGATTTCCGATGCCAAACGCGACACGGCTCGTTTCATCCGCGCCGCGTCCATAATTTTCGATTTCTCGACTAATCCGTATTCATCTGCCATAACTGTTGCGAGAAATCGTAACAAAGTAAGCATCAAAGTTCAAAGTATAAAGGCTGAATAATCGCCGCTTGCAGTTTGTGTATCGTTAAATTGCTCGGACGAAAATTTAATCTCGAAACCGCCCGAAAAGAAATTGTCTCAAGTTGAAAAGACTATTGCTTTGCAAGTTAAAAAAGTGTTGATTTAATTGACGGAAAATTTAATAATGGCTGTGTTCTCGGTATAAATTAAAGACATAAATCAGCGTGATTAAGGAAATTGAAATCAGGCATTTCATATTTCCGCTATTTGTTCGTTATCTCAAAAAGTTTTCGAGCGAATTGTTAAGGAGAAACTTCTATGCGACACCCAATAAAAGTTGAGACGTTCAGTATTCTGCTAATCGGATTATTTTGTTTTTTCACAACGGTCAACGCCGCGCCGGGAGATTTGGATACGTCATTTTCGTTGGACGGAAAAACGACTGACGGCGTAGGCGTGAGCGGAGCGGATAACGGGTATGCGACGGCACTTCAGCCGGATGGGAAAATCGTCGTCGCGGGAGACGTTCGTTACGGCGACTATACGGCTTGCGGTGTTACCAGGTACAACCCGAACGGTTCGTTAGACACGACTTTCGATTATGACGGGAAAGCGTTTCTCGTTATTACACGGGAGACGCTTTTTTACTGTCGTGATATGGTGATTCAGACGGACGGCAAAATCGTTATTGCCGGTAATACATACTCGGTCAACGATAATGATTTCGTCGTCGTCCGGCTGAATGCCGACGGTTCGCCCGATACTTCGTTTGACGGCGACGGCAAAGCAATTACGCCGATTGGAAATTCATACGATACGGCATACACGGTCGCTCTTCAGTCGGACGGCAAGATTATCGTCGGTGGAACGGCGTTCAATTCGACAGCAGCGGATTTCGCGCTCGCTCGCTATAATCCTGACGGTTCGCTCGATAATTCATTTGATAATGATGGAAAGGTAATCACCTCAATCGGCAGTTCATACGACGGGATTTATGATTTAGCGATTCAAACGGACGGGAAAATCGTCGCGGTCGGATTTAGCGATAACAATGATAATAATGTGATTGTTCGCTATAACGCGAACGGCTCGCTCGACACGACATTTAACAGCGGAAACTCTACGATTCCAGCCGGAACGTCCGAATCGGCTATTTCCGTAATCATTCAGCCGGACGGCAAAATTGTTACGACGGGAAGCCTTTATAACGGAACGAATACCGATATTGAGGTAGCCCGTTATAATGCCGACGGTTCGCCCGACAATTCATTTAACGGCAACGGCAAAGTAATCACGCCGATTTATAGTTCTTTTGATGACGGCAATAATATCGTGCTTCTGCCGGACGGGAAAATTTTGGTCGGCGGGCGTGCTAATACCAGCGTTTCAAATTCCGATCTCGCGCTCGTGCGCTACAATTCCAACGGCTCGCTCGATAATTCATTCAACGGCAACGGCAAACTGACGCTGAGAATTCCGAATTCGACAATCGCTTCGGCAGATAGAGTATTGCTTCAGCCGGACGGAAAAATCGTCGCGCTGAGTCCGAGCAGCTCCGACGGTTCGATTTACGATTTCGCGCTCATTCGCTTTAATGCGAATGCGACGCTCGATACGACCTTTAATAACACGGGCATCGCAGTTACCCAAGTCGGTTATTTGCCTTCGACCGCCCGCGCTTCGGCAATTCAGGCTGACGGGAAAATTATCGTCGCCGGAAGCGGAACTAATGGCTCGAATGATGATTTCGCGCTCGTCCGTTACAACGCCAACGGGCTGCTCGACACGACTTTCGGAATCGGCGGCAGAATTCTGACACCGATTTTTAATGGTGCCGATTCCGTCAATGCGCTGGTGATTCAACCGGACGGCAAAATCATCGCCGTCGGTTCCGCCAATAACGGGTTCAATGATGATTTCGCGTTCGCCCGGTATAATCCCGACGGTACGCGCGACGATACATTCGGCGGCTTCGGATTGGGATCACTCGCCATCGGAAACGGCGATGATGTTGCGAAGGCGGTCGCACTTCAGCCGGACGGCAAAATCGTCGTCGTCGGCTCTGCCCGCAACGGAACCGTCAACCAAGTTGATTTTGCCGTCGTCCGCTTAAATACGAACGGCTCGCCTGACGCTTCGTTTAACGGCAACGGCAAAGTTTTAACCAATTTTACGGCTGCCGAATCCGCCAACGCGGTCGCGCTTCAACCAGACGGTAAAATCATCGCGGCTGGCACTACTTCGTCCGGTAACGGCGATTTTTTACTCGCACGTTATAACCCGAACGGTTCGCTTGACGCTTCGTTCGACGGCGACGGAATAGTTTCGACGCAGTTTGAAGTCGGCGGTATGGATATTATCAATGCAGTCGCACTTCAGCCGGACGGCAAGATCGTTGCGGCTGGTTTCGGCTTTAAACTCGCTCGCTATAATCCGAACGGTGCGCTCGACCCATCGTTCGACAGCGACGGCAGAGTTGACGTTAGTGTCGGCAACAATAGTGAAGCCGCCACTGCCGTGGCAGTCAGACCGAACGGGACGATCCTGGCGGGCGGTTACAGCGGCATTCAGCTCAATAGTAGCGACTTTACTCTTGTTCGCTTTCAGTCAAACGGCGCGCTTGATCCGACATTCAGCGGGGACGGCATAGCGATTTTCGATATAGAGAACGGCAGCAACGATGTCTTAAACGCGATGGCGTTCGATGCCGGCGGCAGAGTCGTCGTCGCCGGAACTTCAAACGGACTATTTGCAGTCGCCAGAGTCTTCGCCGATTCTGCATCCGTAAAAACTCCGTTTGATTTTGACGGCGACCGAAAAGCGGATGTTTCAGTCTTCCGTTCTTCAAACGGCGCGTGGTACCTACAACAGTCAACCGCCGGATTTACCGGCATCGCGTTCGGACAGTTGGGCGATAAACTGGTTCCGGCAGACTACGACGGCGACGGTAAAACCGACATCGCCGTCGTGAGAAACGGGAATTGGTATTTGCAAAGAAGCACGGCGGGCTTTACCGGCATTCTGTTCGGCGACGGCAACGACATTCCCGTTCCGGCAGATTTCGACGGCGACGGCAAGAGTGAAATCGCGGTGTTCCGACCGTCGAACGGTTACTGGTATATTTTGAATCTGACGAACAATCAATTTACGGCAACTTTATTCGGGGTTTCGACCGACCGACCGGTTCCGGCTGATTACGACGGCGACGGGAAAACGGATATTGCCGTCAATCGTAACGGCAACTGGTATATTCAGAGAAGTCAGCTCGGATTCACCGGCGTTTTGTTCGGCGATTCTAATGATAAAACGGTTCCGGCAGATTATGACGGTGATGGCAAGGCTGATATTGCCGTTTTTCGTCCGTCGAACGGGACGTGGTATCTGTTGCAGTCAACCGCCGGATTTGCGGGATTGGCATTCGGTTTGGGAACGGACATTCCCGTTCCCGCCGACTACGACGGCGACGGCAAAGCCGATGTTGCGGTGGTCAGAAACGGCAACTGGTATATTCAACGCTCGACGCAGGGTTTTACCGGCATCCTGTTCGGCACTTCAACGGATTTACCGATTCCGAATTCTTTTGTCAGATAAATGACGAAATTTGAAATCGTCTTGTCTTAATAAAAAAGCAGTTTGGAATAATGCTGATCGCTTTATCCAAACTGCTTTTTTGTTTTGAAAATCGGATGAGTGAAATTTTGAGACTAACGTGAAACTTAACTTTTGCCGAAATTTCAACTAAGGTGTGTTTATAACGCTGATGTCGAAAATCTACGAAAAAATAATCCGTCCTGTCCTATTTAATCTCAATCCCGAAACGGCGCACGAATTCGGCATCGAAACTTTGAAAAAAGGCTTTAAATCGAAAGCCGCGCAAAAATTTATATCAAAAAAATTGGCGGTCGAACCTTTTGAAAATCTTGAAAGATTCGATTTGAAATTTCAAAATCCGCTCGGCGTTGCCGCCGGTTTCGATAAAAACGGTGTCGTCGTCAATCAACTCGCCGCGCTCGGTTTCGGATTTGTCGAAGTCGGAACGGTTACTTTTAACCCGCAGAAGGGAAATGAGAAACCGCGCCTTTTTCGTTTGTCAGAAGATGGTGCGTTGATTAATCGTCTTGGATTTAATAACGAAGGAACGCCGACCGTCGTCGAAAGATTAAAGAAAATTCAGCCGAATTGTGTCATCGGCGTGAACATCGGAAAAAACAAAGACGTGCCGAACGACGAAGCGATTGGAAATTATCTGGCGAGTTTCGATTTGGCGCACGAAGTTGCCGACTACATCGCCGTCAATGTTTCGTCGCCAAACACGCCGAATTTGCGCGAACTGCAAAAGGCGGAAAATCTGGAGGAACTTTTAGGCGAACTGGTAAGGCAAAACGAAAAACTTTCGGCAAAACCGCTGCTCGTCAAAATCGCGCCGGATTTGAGCGAAGCGGAGATTGAAGCGATTGCTGACATTGCTTTGCGGTTGAATCTTTCGGGAATTATTGCGACGAACACAACTATTTCCCGCGAAAATCTAAAAACGAAAATCAAGGAAACCGGCGGCTTGAGCGGCAAACCCATACGCGAAAAGTCGAACGAAGTTATTAAAAAAATCCACCGTTATTCAAAAGGCAAACTGCCGATCATCGGTGTCGGCGGCGTTTTTGACGCGAACGATGCGTTTGAGAAAATCGCTTCAGGCGCGAGTTTGATTCAGGCTTACACGGGCTTTGTTTATCAGGGAATTTCGTTTGCGCGAGATATTAATTTAGGTTTGCAAAAAATTTTGAAAGAGAAAGGTTTCGAGACTTTGGACGAAGCCGTCGGCTCGCAAATCGAACTTTGAAGTATGTACGGTTTGACACTCGAAATCGGGAAGTTATAATAAATCCTTTGCGTTTTGCGCTGTTTGAAAGAAAAGTTTAATCTGTTACGGCAATGATTGTTGATTTAACGAATTTAGAGAAATCCGCGCTTGATTTGAACTACTCGTTCGCGCCCGAAACGATTGGTTTGGATGCGGACGATGCGAAACTGAAATCATCAGTTGAATTAAAAGGGAAACTGAGGAAAAGCATCGTCGAAACGACCATTGAAGGTGAAATCACCGCCGTCATCGAAATCGAATGCACCCGCTGTCTGCAATCTGTCGAAAGTAAATTGCAGATTCCTTTCAAAAGCGGATTCGTTGCCGCCGAACATTTCACAGCGGCAAAAGAAGCCGAGTTGCAGCGGGACGATTTAGATATAACGATTTTTGAAGGCGATAAAATTAATCTTTCCGAAGTCGTCCGCGAACAGATTTTACTCGCGCTTCCCGAACAGGTTTTTTGCCGGGAAGATTGTCGCGGCTTATGCGAAAAATGCGGCGCGAACAAAAATTTGATAGATTGTAAATGTATCGAAAAAGAGTCTGACCCAAGATGGGCGGCTCTGAAAAATATGAAATAAATTCCAGATTCCAAATTCCAGATTCCAAAATAAAGGTCAATCTGGAATTTGAAATTTGAAATCTGGAATCACGGAGTAAAAAAATGCCAAATCCAAAACGAAGACATTCCCATTCACGAACACGCCAACGCCGAGCGCACGACGCTCTGAAAGTTCCGCAGTTCTATATTGATAAAGAAACCGGTGAAGCCAAATTGCCGCACCGTCTCGATGCCGACACGGGGCTTTTCAAAGGTCGCCAGTTTTTTGAAGCGAAAAAATCCGAATAAGATAATTTGCGATTTTCGATTTGAGCTGGCGATTGAACTTTCAATCCGATAATCTAAAATCCGAAATCCAAAATCAAAAATGATATTCAACGCAGGCATCATCGGAATGGGACACGCTTACCCGAAAGGCATTTTAACGAATGCCGATCTGGAAAAAATCGTGGAAACCAGCGATGAATGGATCACTTCGCGCACCGGAATCAAGCAGCGTCACAAAGCCGCTGAAGGCGAATATACTTCGCAGTTCGGAACTTTGGCGGCGAAACAGGCGGTCGAACGCGCCGGTTTGCAGCCGGAGGATATTGACTTGATCGTCTGCGCGACGACTTCGCCCGACCAGATAATGCCTTCGACGGGCGCGTTGATTCAAGCCCAACTCGGCGCGACAAACGCCGCCGGGATGGATATTTTTGCGGCTTGTTCGGGTTTTTTATACGGAATTACGATGGTCGAATCAATGATTCGTACCGGACAAATCAACAACGCGCTCGTGATCGGCGCGGAAATTTTAACCAAATACGTTGATTACACCGACCGTTCGACGTGCGTCATTTTCGGTGACGGCGCGGGCGCGGCGGTGCTTGCGCCGGTCGCGGAAGGTAAAGGAATTTTAGCGACGAAAATCCGTTCCGACGGGCGTTATGAAGAACAGCTTTACGCTCCCGGCGGCGGGACAAAGTTGGGAACGACGCACGAAACGATTGATAACCGCGAGCATTTTTTCAAGATGAAAGGCAACGAACTTTTCAAAGTCGCCGTGCGTTCGATGGCGGAGATTTCCAAGGAAATGCTCGACAAATCAGGCTATACGATTGACGATGTTGATTTGGTCGTTCCGCATCAGGCGAATCAAAGAATTACCGATGCTGTCGCTTCGCGTTTGAATGTACCGGAAGAAAAAGTTTATTCAAACATCGCCGAACACGGCAATACTTCGTCGGCTTCGATTCCGATTGCGCTCGACGAATGTATTCAGTCGGGAAAAATTAAAGAGGGAAGTCTGGTTTTGCTGACTTCCTTCGGCGGCGGTGCGACTTGGGGAGCAACGGTGATTAGGTTTTAAGATGAACACGCAAACTTTAAGCGAAAGAAAAATAAATTTGATTGTTCATATTACAAAATTGGACAAAGAAGATGCCGTGCGTAAAATCGAAGAAACGGTTGAATCGTTAGAACCTCATCCGACTGCAAAGCAGTTGAAAATGCTCGAAAAACTGGCGAAACCGATGCGTAAAAAATTGGACATTGAAGAATTGAAGCGCGAACAAAATTGGAAACCGATAGACCGGAAAAAGTTTGATAAGCTGGTAAAAGAAATTGATATTCAAGAACCGATTGAGCAACTAATTGATGATATTGGAAAATGACGTATCTTCTTGACACAAACATTCTAATTGCCTATTTACGGACGTTTAGTTTGACTAAAGATTTTATTGATGAGAGATACGCTCCATTAACTATTCCGAACGAGGCGGTAATTTCAGTTGTTACTGTTGGTGAAATCAAGGCACTTGCAATCAAAAATAATTGGGGAAAGTATAGGGTTGACAAACTTAAACAAACCTTGAGCCAAATTATTACTGCGGATATTAATTCGGAAGATATTACAAATCGTTACGCCGAAATAGATGCTTTCAGTCAAGGCAGATTAGATAGTCGAAAGTCGAATTTTACCGCAAGAAATATGGGCAAAAACGACGTTTGGATTGCAGCGACGGCTTCAGTTTTGGAGGCAACGCTCTTGACGACCGATAACGATTTTAACTATTTACACGACGAGTTTTTGGCGGTTGCCAAAATTGATTTGAATAATTGATGGCTAAAACAGCGTACATTTTTCCGGGTCAAGGCTCGCAAGCCGTCGGAATGGGTAAAGATTTATTTGATAATTTTCCCGTTTCGCGTGAGATTTTTGAAGAAGCCGACGATGCGCTCGGATTTGCGCTTTCGGAAATGTGTTTCAATGGCACGGCGGAAGATTTGGCTTTGACGGCAAATACACAACCCGCGATTTTGACTGCTTCGATTGCCGCACTCAAAGCGATGGAAAGCGAAAGTTATCCGAAGCCCGATTACGTTGCCGGTCATAGTTTGGGCGAGTATTCGGCTTTGGTCGCGGCAGGCGCGATGAGTTTCGCGGACGCGGTGAAAACGGTTCGGAAGCGCGGAACTTATATGCAGGAAGCCGTTCCGGTCGGTGTCGGTGCGATGGCGGCGATTTTAGGTTTGCCGATTGAGACTGTCGAAGTTGCGTGTCAGGAAGCCGCCGAAGGAGAAATTTGCAGTCCGGCGAATATCAACTCGCCCGCGCAAATCGTCATCGCCGGAAACGCTGCTGCCGTTGATCGCGCCATTGAATTATTAAAGGAACGCGGCGCGAAACGGGCGATAAAATTAAACGTCTCCGCGCCTTTTCACTGCGATTTAATGTTGCCGGCGCAGGAAAGATTAGCAACGGATTTAGCGGCAATCGATTTTAATGATTTGCGCGTTCCGATTATCGAAAATGTTTCCGCCGAAAATAATTCAAACGGCGAAAGAGTTCGCACGGCTTTGACGGGGCAGGTTTCCAGTCCGGTGCGTTGGGCGCAGTCGGTTGAAAATTTAATCAACGAAGGCGTGGAAACTTTCATCGAAGTCGGCGCGGGAAAAATTTTGTCGGGTCTGGTTCGCCAGATAAATCGTGATGTTCGCTGTTTGAACGTCGAGAATACCGAAAGTTTGAGAAGTACATTACAATCTTTATAAAAAAACACAGGAGAAAATATGTCAGAAATTCAGGATAAAATTAAACAGATTATTGTTGACGAATTGGGTGTTGACGAAGCGGAAGTTACGGAAAATGCGCGGTTCATCGAAGATTTGGGCGCAGATTCATTGGATTTGGTCGAACTCGTGATGCGTTTTGAAGAAGAATTCGACATCGAAATTCCCGACGAAGACGCGGAAAAAATCCAAGCCGTCCGCGATGCCTACGCCTACGTCGAACAACACAAAGCTGCTTAATTAGTGAATCGTGAATTGTAAATCGTGAATAGATTCAGTTTCTATTCTTTACGATTTACAATTCACGATTTTCGATTTACGAAATATATGAAACGTCGTGTAGTTGTAACGGGAATCGGGTTAGTTACCGCTTGCGGAAATGATGTGCCGACCACCTGGGAAGCCTTGAAGCGCGGTCAAAGCGGCGCGGATTACATCAAAAGATTCGATACCGAAAAATTTGATGTCAAGTTTGCCTGCGAGGTAAAAGATTTTAACGTCGAAGACTTTCTGGAAAAAAAAGAAGCCAGACGAATGGGCGCGTTTTCCCACTTTGCCATTGCCGCCTCCGATGAAGCCATTAAAAGCAGCGGTTTGGTCATAGATGAATCGAACGCCGAAATGGTCGGAACTTACATTAGTTCGGGCATCGGTGATTTTTGGGCGATTGAGCGCGAACACGAAAAACTTTTAAATTCCGGTCCGGGCAGAGTTTCGCCGTTTTTTATCGTTTCGGCGATTGTTAATTTAGCTTCGGGCAACGTCTCGATCCGGCACGGCGCGAAAGGTCCGAACTCGGCGACGGCAACGGCTTGTTCTGCCGGAGCGCACGCCATCGGCGACAGTTTTCGCCTTATCGAACGCGGCGATGCCGATGCGATGATTTGCGGCGGCGCGGAATCGGCGATTACGCCGATGTCGGTTGCCGGATTCGCTTCGATGAAGGCACTTTCGACCAGAAATGATGATCCGAAACACGCTTCGCGCCCGTTTGACGCTGACCGTGATGGTTTTGTCATCGGCGAAGGCGCGGGACTGCTCGTTTTAGAAGAACTGGAATTTGCCAAAGCGCGTGGCGCGACTATTTACGCCGAAATCGTCGGCTACGGAATGTCGGGCGACGCTTTTCACGTTACGATGCCGGATGCGACCGGCAGCGGTGCGATTCGAGTGATGGAAAAAGCGATTAAAGATGCGGGAATCACGCCTGAACAAATCGGCTACATCAACGCGCACGGCACTTCGACACCGTATAACGATAAATTTGAAACGCTTGCCATCAAAAAAGTTTTCGGCGAACACGCCTATAAATTGGCGGTCAGTTCGACCAAATCAATGACGGGACACGCGCTCGGTGCGGCGGGCGGCATCGAAGCGGTTTTATCGGTTCTTTCAATTAAAGAAAACCTTTTACTGCCGACGATCAATTACGTTACGCCCGACCCTGATTGCGATTTGGATTACATACCGAACGAACCGCGCAATGCGGAAGTCGAATATGTCCTCTCGAACAGCTTCGGCTTCGGCGGCACGAACGCCTGCGTCATTTTTAAGCGGTTTGAGGAGTAGTTTAAAAATCAAACTTTCAGAACCTTGCGCCGCATCGTAACGTCCTGAAAGTTATCGCTGAAAGGCGAAACAAGGGAACCAGGGGAATGAAAAAATCTGACTTTATCAAGGCTTGGGGAAAAATCCTGCTTGGGCGACAGCCGACGCTCTCGATTGAAATTACGCGCGAATGTCCTCTGCGCTGTCCGGGCTGCTACGCTTACGAACCGGAACATTTACAGGAAATCGGGCAAAATCTGCGCTCGGTCAGCGATTATAAAGGCGACGATCTAATCGAAAAACTCCTTGGATTAATCAAAGAACACAAACCGCTGCATCTCTCTCTGGTCGGCGGCGAACCGCTCGTTAGATTCCGCGAACTCAGCATTTTACTGCCGCAGATCAACGAGATGGGGATTACGACCCAAATCGTAACCAGCGCGGTGCGCGAAATTCCGAAGGCGTGGAATAAGCTAAAAAATATCTATATTGTCGTTTCGATTGACGGTTTGCAGCCCGAACACGATACGCGGCGCAAACCGGCGACTTACGAAAGAATTTTGCGGAATATCGCCGGACATCAAATCGTCGTTCACTGCACGATCACCGGACAGACGGCGAATCGCCCCGGCTATTACCGCGAATTTATGGAATTCTGGTCGGAGCGTGAAGAAGTCAAAAAAATCTGGTTCAGCCTTTTCACGCCGCAGATGGGCGCGGAAGGCGAAGAGATTTTAACGCCGGAAACGAGAAAAAAAGTCATTGACGAATTGTTCGTTCTCAAAAAACAATTTCCGAAAATGGAAATGCCGCGACTGGTTCTCGAAGGCTATCGCCATCCGCCGAAATCGCCCGACGACTGCATTTTTGCCCGCACGACCTTAAATTACACGGCGAATCTCGAAAACAAAGTCGTGCCGTGTCAGTTCGGCGGAACGCCCGACTGTTCGCAGTGCGGCTGTATGGCTTCGGCGGGTTTAGCAGCGGTCGGCGAGTATAAATTATTTAATGCCGTGCCGGTGAAAAAAATCTTTTTCGCTTCGGACAATATCGGCAGAACCTTCCGAAAAATTGCCGGTTAAACTCGTGCGAAAGTATCTTTCTAAAAATGCCACCCGAAATGAATAGTCATTCATTTCGGGTGGCATTTTTACCATCAAAGTTTTACAATCAGTTATTCAGAAGAGATTGAGCAAACGCACGATTAAATAATCTGCCGACATTAGAAAATATGAATACGCAAACGACAACCGACGCGCCGAACGCCTCGACCGTTTATCCTGAAGCGATTGTCGAAGAGGAAATTTTATATCCGGCGGAACTTGAGGATGAAATGGGAGAAACTGCTTTTCACTTTAAACTTATTTTTTTGCTTTACGGCTTTTTAGAATCTTTTTACGCTTCTAAAAAAGATGTAACGGTTGCCGCCAATATGATGGTGTATTACGACCAAGGCAACCCGCGAAAGTGGCTCGCGCCTGACATTTTCGTCAGTTTAGGGGCGGAAAACAGACTGCGCCGCACATATAAAGTCTGGGAGGAAAAAATCTTCCCGCAGATTGTTTTTGAAATTGCGTCCGACGGCACGTTTGAAAACGATCTCGGCGGCAAGCGGCTCGAATATGCGCGGCTCGGTGTCGAAGAGTATTATTTGCTTGACCCGGAACGCGAATATCTGCCATCGCCTTTGATGGCGTTTCGGCGGGAAAACGGACGGCTGATTTCGGTGAATGCTGAAAATAATCGGGTGCATTCACCGCTGATGAATTTGGAAATCGTGGACACGGGAAAATCGTTCCGTTTATTTAATCCGCAGACGCAGGAGTTTTTGCAAGCGGTTTTGACCGGCGAGGAATAGGAATTAAAAACACTTTTTAGAAAACAAATATGAAAATTATCGTTTTAATGAAACAAGTCGCCAATAAAGACGCGGTTTTGCGCGTTTCGGGCGATGAAAAATGGATTGACGAATCGAATATTTCGCACCAAACGAATGAATCGGACGGCTATGCTTTGGAAGAAGCGTTGCGGATGAAGGAAGCGAAAGGCGAAGGCGAAGTCGTCGTCTGCACTTTGGGCGCGCAGTCGGCGAAAACGGTTTTGAAGGATGCTTTGGCGCGCGGCGCAGACCGGGCGATTCACGTTGTCGTTGACGAAGCGAATAAACTTTCGCCGTATCAAATCGCCAAAGCAATCGCCGACGCGATCAAAGAGGAAAACGCCGATCTCGTTTTCACCGGCTTGCAGTCGGACGATGCGAGCTACGGTCAGACGGGCGTGATTTTAGCCGAACTGCTCGGCATTCCGCACGCGACGATTGTCATTGACATTGACCGCGCCAGCATCGGTGAAAGTCTGCGGCTGAAACGCGAACTCGAAAGCGGCTGGTATCAATGGTTCAAATATCAACTGCCCGCGCTTTTAACTATTCAATCTGGCATTTCGCAGATTCGTTACGCGAGTTTGAAGGGCATTATGGCGGCAAAGAGAAAAGAAATCCGCGACGTAACGCCATCGGCTGACGGTTTCGCGTCGGCGCAGAAAATCGAAAAGGTTTATCTGCCGTTGAAATTGAAAACGACGCAGATGCTCGGCAACGGCGATGTCAAAGCCGGCGCGGTCGAATTAGTTGAAAAACTCAGAACCGAAGTCCGTGTATTATAAGTTTTATGAACGCCGTTCTTGAGCAAACAAAATCGGTCGTGCTGCACAATATCAGTTGGAATGCCTACAAGCAAATCACCGATACTTTGCAGGACGAAACGCCCGCGCACTTTACTTTTGATCGCGGCAAACTGGAGATTATGGTTCTTTCGCTAAAGCACGAGAATTTGAAAAAGATTTTGGCGATGTTGTTTGAAAGACTCTCCGAAGCCCTCGACATCGAAATTTTCGCGGGCGGTTCGACGACTTTTCAGCGCGAAGATTTGGAACGCGGATTCGAGCCGGACGAATGTTATTATGTGAGCAATGCCGAATTGATGCGTGGCAAAGACAGCGTTAATCTAAGTTTCGATCCGCCGCCGGATTTGACGATTGAGATTGATGTCAAACATTCTTCCCTTAATCGAATGAGCATTTTCGCCGCCATCGGCATTCCCGAAGTTTGGCGATACGACGGCGACTCGCTGACGATTTACCTTTTGCGGAACGGTGTTTATCAAACATCGGAAACAAGTTCGATTTTGCCGGACGCGACGGCTGAAAGGCTTTCAGAGTTAATTGAAATCGGCAGAAATTCGACGCAGAGAAACTTCTTAACACAGATTAAAAAATATACCAACGAATTAATGTCAAACGAATAAATTTATGATTTTAGTATTCATCGAACACAAAGATTGCGTTTTAAACAAAGTTTCGCTCGAAGCGATTGCGGCGGCGCAGAGCATCGGGAAGGATTTGGGATTGAAGGTTGCCGCCGTGATTCCGTGCGATAAGGATTGCAGTTTGGCGAACGACATCGCGCAGTATGATCTCGAAAAGGTCATCGTCGCCAAAAACGACAAACTCGGCATTTACACGCCGGACGCTTACGCCGATGCCTGGGAAGCGATTATTAAACAGGAAAATCCGCAGTATGTCGTGATGGCGCATACTTATCAAGTGCGCGATTTCGCGCCGAAAGTCGCGGCGCGCTTGGGCAAAGAAGTCGTCGGCGACTGTATTCGCTACAAAGCCGACGGCGGCAAATTAATTTTGACGCGCCGCATTTTCCTCGGAAAATTAGATGCCGACGTAACGATTAACGGCGACGCGCCGTATTTCGTAACTTTTCAATCAGGCGCATTTCGCGGCGACAACGCCGAAAAGGGAACGGCGCAGACTGAAACCGTCGAAGTCAATGTCAACGATTTACGAATGGAAGCTGAAGAGCCGTTTCAGGAAGCGAAAGCGTCGGTTGATTTGTCGAAATCGAGCATCATCGTCGCCATCGGTCGAGGCATCAAGTCGCAGGAAAACATCGAAAAAGCGCAGCAGTTAGCCGACATTCTCGGTGCGGATTTAGCGGCTTCGCGTCCGATCTGCGATGCCGAATGGCTGCCGATTGACCGTCAAATCGGTTCTTCGGGGCAAACCGTCGCCCCGAAAGTTTATATCGCGCTCGGCATTTCCGGCGCGATTCAGCACATCGTCGGGATGAAAAACGCGGGAACGATTGTCGCCATCAACAAAGACAAAGAAGCCCCGATTTTCGACATCGCCGATTACGGCATCGTCGGCGATATTTTCGAGGCAATGCCCGTGCTTATTGAAGAAATCAAAAAGGCGAAAGGTTAATTGCCGAGTTCAAAATAAAAAAACCGTTCGATTATAATCGAACGGTTTTTTTTATTTTGATAAAAAGAAACTAAATCGAATCGCCTTTCGTTTTTGAATCTTCGTCGAGTTCGTAACGGTTGCGGTCGCGCTTTTCCATCTTTTCGAGGATGTCGAGCGGCTCGTTGTCCTGAAAATCTATGCCGTAGGCGTGGGCGTTTTCTTCGACATCGGATTGATCCGGTGTCGGGTTGTGTCCGGCGAAGGCTTCCGCGCCGTCGTCGTTCGCGCTTTCCCATTCGGCATCAATGTCGCCGCCCGAATCGGCGGGCGAAGTCGAATGGTGTTCGCGTAATCTCTCTTTTAATTCGTTCGGTGCTTGCGGAACGTGCGCTATTTCGTCTTCCATAAATTCCTTTATCTCCGCGTCCGGCGGATTTTCCTGTTCGTAAAATTCCAAATCTCTACCTGAAATCATCTTCTCGTCCTCATTTTCAGTCATAAAACTAAAATAACACAGCAGGCTGATTAAGGGAAAAACATCAGATAAACACGATGGTCTGCGACGAGGGAATATCGAACCGCTTGCGGCAGCGAATGTTTTGGCACATCAACTGATCGTCAACGCGCACCATATAATCACGCGATTTCTCCATCTGGCGGCGGTCGTTCTCGTTCAGATTGCGCGGCGCATTGCGCTTTTTCGTGCGTTTCAGCCAACGCACGTCGTAATCGTGGCGTTCGCGGCAGTATGGACAGGCGAAATTCGCCTTCTTAACCTCCTGCCGTTCGTCAAAAATGTCTCGTTCCTGCATAAAATAAAATCACCCAAGCAACAAATAATCTATTGGCAGAAACCATTATAAACTATCCGTGTTGGGCGGCGATTATTTTTTTTCGCTCAGTTGGCGTAAATAATTAAAAGTGTAAATTCCCGTGTCGTGTCCGTCGGAGAAATTGAAGTTCAGAGCATAGCGTCCGACGATTCCTATCGAGGAAAAAGTCAGATCGTCGGCGATGCTGTCGGCTTTCAGGATTTTTTCGCCCGTCCATTCGTGAACGCAGCCCGCGCACGGACAGGTGCGGCGCAGATCAGGCGCGTTATATCTGGTTTCGGCATCGTCCGACCATTTAATCGAAACTTCCGCGTCCGATTCTTCGATGATTTCTTTTGGTTCGATCATTCGTGAGAATTATTTACTGTTTTTTTCCAAATCGTCGGCGGTGATGTCGTAGTGCGAAGCGTGATAGACAGCCGCGCCGTCTTTTAAGATGATGGCTTGCGGCGATTCGTGGCGAATGCCAGTACGTTCGGCGACAGCGTTCGAGACGCTACGCGCCGTCTGCATAATTATCAAACTGATGTCGGCATCGGCGTTGGAAACTTCGCGGTGAACGCCGTGGCTGATCGGACAGGTCGTACTGTGTTTGAATATAATTACGGGTTGTTCATTGGATTTTTCGACGAGCGCGTCGAGTTCTTCCGTCGTGTGAATTTCGTTAAATCTCGCTTTCATAAAATCAATTATAACTGCCCGCGCCGCGATACGCATCAGGCGGCGGCGGATTAAACATCGTCTCGTTTTGACGCGGGAAAACTTTGCGGTAAGCGACGATATTGCCGGCAATCATAATCGGAATTGTCAGATAAATGCCGACACAGAAAATCATCAGTCCAATTAGATTGATGCCGAATCCGACCGCCCACAAACCGGCGACTCCGCCGAGATTACGCCAAACCGCCCGCGCACTCGTTTTCATCGCCTGCCAGCCGGACAAATTGCGGTCAACGATCAGCGGAAACGCGAACATCAGCAAAGTGTGCAGGCAAACCATCAAGACGATGAAAATAAAATCAATCAACAGCGAGCCGGTGAGCAAAGCAATAAATTCGCTTTCGCTGAGTTTTGAACCCATTATCACCGCCGCCAAAAACGGAAAATAAATTCCGACATAAACGATAATCATCGGGACGACGATAAAGAGAACGACGATTAAACCCGGCAGAATGTAATTAAAACCTTTGAATAAATCCTCGAACTGAATAGTTTTGCCGTCAATCTTTTGAAAATAACAATAGAAAATCCCGCAAATCATCGCGCCGAGCAGAATATACATCGTCGCGCCGCCGATCATTGCGCCGACCAGAGACACGGCAAACAAAAGCCAGTATTGATCTTTAATCAATTCCCATCCTTCCTTAAAACATTCGACGGGACGAATCACGCCGGTTCTGAATTCCGTGTTTTCCATAGCTGTTTGAAGTCGGCTTTAAATTTTTGGCTAAAAACCAAAAACCGATTACAAATAAATCTGCTCGATATAATCCTTCACCATTCGGTCGCTCGAAAATTGCGGTGTCAGCGTCGCCAGCGCATTTCGCATTCGCCGAATCCATTCGGAGTGTGCGCCGTTTTCGTCTTTGGCGTAATAAGCCGGAACGACTTCTGTTTCCAATATCGTATAGAGCGATTCAGCATCTTCGGCGTTCATTTCTTCCTGGTTTTCTCCGCTTTCGTCTTCGGCTTCATCGGTCGCGCCGATTGAAAAACCGTTTTCGCCGTTGAAACCTTCGATCCACCAGCCGTCGAGAATCGAAAGATTCAGACCACCGTTCATCGCGGATTTCTGCCCGCTCGTGCCGCTTGCTTCCATCGGGCGAATCGGAACGTTCAGCCAGACATCAACGCCCTGCACGAGATACCGCGCCACTTCCTGATCGTAATCTTCAATGAAAACCGCCCGTTGCTGCCAGTCGGCGTTGCCGCCTAAGCTCATCAGATTTTGTAAAATCGCTTTGGCTTTTTTGTCCTGCGGGTGCGCTTTACCGGCAAAGACGAACTGGACGGGTTTTTCGGCATCGTTGATGATTTTCCAGAGCCTTTCCAAATCACTCAAAAGCAAATTCCAACGCTTGTAAGCCGCGACGCGCCGCGCAAAACCGATAGTCAAAACGTCCGGCGAAAAAAGCTGGTTGGTGTCTTCGCGCTCGTTGATCGTTTCGTGCAAGCCGGTTTCTTTGGAAAAAGTTTTCAGTCTGATAAAGGAAATCAAAAGCTGTTTCAAAAGCCGGTGCGTCTGCCAAATTTCGGCATCGGGAATTTTTTCAATCGCCACTTGCCATTCGGTTTGATTTTTTAAAGTTTCCGTCCAATTCTCGCCGATGTGATTGACGAAAAGCTCCTGAAAGGTCGGCGCGATCCACGTCGGCGCGTGAACGCCGTTTGTGATATGCGTGATCGGAACTTCATTCGCATCCGTTTTTTCTGGGAACATTTTCAGCCATAATTCACGCGAAACTTCGCCGTGTTTTTCGCTGACACCGTTCGCCGAGCGCGTCATTCTGAGTGCGAGCGGAGTCATTCCGAACCATTCCTGTGCATCTTCGGGGTTCGTGCGACCGAGCGCGAATAATTCTTCTTTGGAAATTTTCAGCGCGTGGATAAAATTGTCGTCGAAACATTCTTCGATCTGCTGCGGCGCGAACGAATCGTTGCCCGCCGCGACCGGCGTGTGCGTTGTAAAAACGCACTGCTCGCGGACTTTACCCTGCGCTGTTTGAAAATCGGATTCGGGATTTGATTCCAAAAATTCCCGCGCCAGTTCGAGCGTCAGAAACGCCGAATGCCCTTCGTTCAAATGATAAACCGACGGCGAAACATCGAGTTGGCGCAACAGCCGAACGCCGCCGATGCCCAAAACTTTTTCCTGCACGATGCGCGTTTCGGTGTCGCCGCCGTAAAGATGCCCGGTGATCAAACGGTCAACTTCATTGTTATTTTCGACGTTCGTGTCGAGCAGATAAAGTTTGATACGCCCGACCTGGGCGAGCCACGCCTGCGCGAAAACTTCGCGCCCGCGAATGTGAACCATTACCTGAACGCGCTCGTTGTTTTCGTTCAAAACCGGCGTGAGCGCGAGTTGATTATTAAACGAATCGAGATAAGTTTCCGTCTGCCAGCCGTCGTGCGCGATTTTCTGGCGGAAATAACCGAAGCGATACATCAAACCGACCGCGACGAGCGGCACTTTCATATCCGAAGCCGATTTCAAATGATCGCCCGACAAAATGCCGAGTCCGCCCGAATAAATCGGCAGCGAATTGTGAACGCCGTATTCGGCGCAGAAATATGCGACCGGATTTTGTTCGGTGATTTTTCCGCCGAATTCGTTGGGAGCAGCGGCGAGATACGCTTCAAAATGTTCGGAAAAAGCGTGTAATTTGGCGATGTATTCGCTGTCGTTTGCCTTTTGCCAAAGCTGCAAACCGCCGACTCTACTCAAAAAAAGACGCGGGTTCTGCTCGCATTTTTCCCAGAGCCGCGCATCGAGTTCGCGGAAAAAAACACTCGCCTCGAAGTTCCAAGACCAGTAAAAGTTCCACGAAATCTTGTCTAAAACCGCCAGGTTTTCGGGAAGTTCGCGTTGAAAATAAAAATCCGACTTAAAATTAGGATTCGATTGCTGACTGACTGCCGATTGCATATTTAATTAGGAGATTGCTTGTAATTTCGCCTCTCAAACTTTCGATTGTTTTTCTACAAAACAAAGTTTGAGTGTTTGAAAAACTATAAACCATCAAACATTAAGTGGCAAATTTTGATGTTTTGACTAAGTCTGCCGGAGTAATTCTGGAATGATTTAAGCACGACTGAATTTTTGATGTTTAATAAATTTTTTCGCGTCCGATTGAGAAAAAAAGACCAGAAAAATCTGCTCGATAGTTGTATTACGCTCCAAAAAATCCTCAATCGCCAGCGAAGCGACCTGCGCGGCTTCGTGTTTTGGATAACAAAACGCACCGGTCGAAATCGAAGGGAAGGAAATCGTTTTGATGTCATTTTCCGCCGCCAATTTCAGGCAGTTAAAGTAACTGTCGGAAAGCATTTGCGCGTCTTTTCCTTTATTCGAGCCGTAAATCGGACCGACCGTATGAATCACGAATTTCGCCGGCAAATCGCCTCCGCGCGTGATGACGGCTTCGCTCGTCGGCAGACCGTTCGGATAATCCTTTTGACGAATTTTTTTGCATTCGTATAAAAGGCTTTCGCCCGCCGCTTCGTGAATCGCGCCATCAACGCCGCCGCCGCCCATCAAAGTCGAATTCGCCGCATTGACAATCGCGTCGGTTTCTTCCTGCGTAATATCGCCGAATTTGACGACGATGCGACCGCCCATAAAATTTTCGTTCATTTGTTTATGTTAAAGGTTCAACGGTGATTTCATCAAACATCGCTTGGCGGCGCAGTGTTTCGGCGAGCTGGTCGGCTTTGCGGCGGTTGAGAATCATCGGCGACGTGCGGCACGAGATTTCAAAAACCTCGTCGTCAATCATCGCAATTTCCAATTCGCCGAGCGGAATGCCGCTGACGGCTTGAATGTCTTCAAAATTTTGAATGCGAAACTTGCCCGTCTGCTCGACGAAATCTTCTATAAACGGATCGTGAAGCGCGTGTTTCGCTTCCTCGACGGTGAAATAATTGCCTTCGACTATTAAACAAAATTCGGTTGCTTTTTCCATTTGTTGACGGTTGAAATAGTTCGGAATTTTACGAACGAGAAAAATTTACCACTTTTAGCATTCAAATTTCAAGAATTTTCTTTGATTGCAACCGCCCGATTTATTTCATATCATTTGTCATTTGAACGAAATTATCAGAAAAGGAATTTTAATAAAACACAATGATTATACCTGTAAAATGGAGCGACGAAGGCGTTTTGATGCTCGACCAGCGTCTTTTGCCGACTGAAGAAAAATGGCTGACCTTAAAAAGTTTTAATGAAGTGGCGGACGGAATCCGCGATATGGTCGTGCGCGGCGCACCGGCAATCGGCGTGTCGGCGGCTTACGGCATCGCACTCGGCGTGAAAAATTTCGTCGGCACGAATATCGCGGATTTAGCCGAAGAATTCGATTATATCGCCGACGTGATCGGGAAAACGCGCCCGACCGCCGTTAATCTTTTCTGGGCGATTGATCGGATGCGGCGCGTTTTCGAGGCGAACAAAGATAAATCAATCTCCGAAATCAAAGGCATTCTGATTCAGGAATCAAAAGATATTCACGAAGAAGACATCGAATCGCAGCGTCTAATTGCCCAATTCGGCGGCGAACTTTTGAATGACAATTCGACCGTTCTGACGCACTGCAACGCGGGCGCGCTGGCGACCGGCGGCGTTTGGGGAACGGCTCTCGGCGTAATTCGCGGCGCGGTCAATCAAGGCAAAGCCATCGCCGTCATCGCCGACGAAACGCGCCCGTATTTGCAAGGCGCGAGATTAACCGCTTGGGAGTTATTGCAGGACAACATTCCGGTAACTTTGATTACCGATAATATGTCCGG
The DNA here is from genome assembly GCA_964244835.1 of uncultured Pyrinomonadaceae bacterium. Lineage (GTDB taxonomy): Bacteria > Acidobacteriota > Blastocatellia > Pyrinomonadales > Pyrinomonadaceae. The sequence goes on along the minus strand of CAXTKJ010000043.1, from coordinate 2,840 downwards.
GCATTTAATGAGCAAAGGTCGCGTGCAGGCGGTCGTCGTCGGTTCGGATCGAATTGCTGCAAACGGTGATGTCGCCAATAAAATCGGCACTTATATGGTCGCGGTGCTGGCGAAACGGCACAACATTCCGTTCTATGTCGCCGCGCCGCTTTCGACCGTTGACCTGAATTGTCCGACCGGCGAGGAGATTCCGATTGAAGAACGCAACATCAGGGAAGTAACGCACGTTCAGGACATCCAACTCGCGCCCGAAGGAATTTCCGTCAATAATTACGCCTTCGACGTAACGCCGAACGATTTGGTGACGGCGATCATCACCGAAAAAGGTGTCGCTCGTGCGCCTTACACGGAAAGTTTGAAGAAAATGTTTGAATGAGCAAGTAAAAACCAGCCATATCTTTCGGGGATAACGGTTCAGTTGAAAATTATGAAAATTTTTTCGAGATTGCCCGCCGCGTTTTTCGTTTTCATTTTCGCCGCTTTCGCCTACGGTCAAACTCGCCTCGCTTCGGACGAGAAAGCGGTACCGCTCGTCGTCGGTGAAACCTTCATCGTTAGTTCCAAAATCCTGAACGAAACCAGACGCATCAATGTCTATGCACCGCCCGCTTATTCCGAATCCACCGCGACGCGGCTGCCGGTGTTGTATATGCCTGACGGCGGCATCAAGGAAGATTTTCTGCACGTCGCCGGACTCTTGCAGGTTTCGACGGGCAACGGCACGATGCGCCCGTTTCTGCTTGTCGGAATCGAAAACACCGAACGACGGCGCGATCTGACCGGCGCGACCGAAAACGCGGACGACAAAAAAATCGCCCTGCGCGTCGGCGGCTCGGCGGCGTTTCGGCGATTTATCCGCGACGAACTGATGCCGCAAATCAAACGGCGGTACCGCACGACCGAAGAGTCGGCGATTGTCGGCGAATCGCTCGCCGGGTTATTCGTCGTCGAAACATTTCTCGTCGAGCCGGATTTGTTCGACACCTACATCGCTTTCGATCCGAGTCTCTGGTGGAACAATGGAAAATTAGTCGCGGGCGCGGCGGAGTCCATACGAACGCGACGCGCCAAAACCAGGAAAACTTTATATGTGGCGAGCAGCGGCGAAGACACGGCGGAAATCACGCAGCGGCTCGCCGACGCGCTCGGCAAAAACGCTTCTCAAAACATCGTTTGGCATTACGAAAAAATGCCGGAAGAAAAACACTCGACGATTTACCATCCAGCCGCGCTCAAAGCGTTTCGTGCCGTTTTCAAATTGGCGGCTAAATAGAAAACCTGTCGAATTGAAAAATTTGTTGACGCTCTCGCCCGATTCGTTCTAAAATTTAGATGGCGCAAGTCTTCGCCGTCCGAATTTTTCTTTCAATGCCTCCGCGATCAAAAAAAATCAGTTTGATTTACTTTGTCATCATCACGCTTCTGCTCGTGGGATTGGTTCCGCTCGTGCTGACGGGCTGGTTTCTGTCCGACCGCAGCGGGCGCGAATTGCGGGCGGCGGAAAATCGCTATCAAACGCAGCTCGTGCAGGAAAAAGCCCGACAAATCGAAATGTTCGGGCAAAGATATGGCGATTTGGTTGGCGGCTACGCGAAGGCTCTCGAATTTTCCGACGATTTGAAAATACTTTCCTCGCCGCGAACGGAAGAAAAATTCGGCGCGACGCTCAAGGAAAACCCGAATCTGCTGGCGTTCTACGTCAAACCCGTGAACGACGAATCGCTGTCGGTTTTTCGTTCGGAAGCGATTCAGAAAAACGAAATCGAAACGCTGGCGGACAAGGCTCTGTCGAATTTGGGAACGAAAAAAATTGCCTTTAGCCAGCCGGAACGAATCGCTTCGAGCGGCGAAACGGTGCTGACCGTTTCCGCGCCGGTCGTGATTAAAGATTCGGTCGCGGCGGCAGTCGTCGCGGTTTTTTCGCTGCGGGAAGTCGGACGATTGATGGCGGAAAACGGGCAGATGAGCGAAGCCGATTTATGGAAATCAGGCTTGCCGATTGTATTCGTCGTAGATGAAACGGGACGCGCCGTTTATCACCCGGATCAAAACGTCGTCAGCAGTCAAAAATCTCTGACCGATCTGAAAATCGTCGAAGAATGGTGCGAATCGAGCCGCCAGGTGCAATCCGCGCTCGTGCCTTTTACGGCAAATTTTGAAGGCAAAAGCCACGCGATGATCGGCGCGTATTCGACCGCCGCGCTCGGCAATGATTTGGCTTTCGGCGTGATTGCGATGCAGGACGAAAACAAGGCATTCGCATCGGTCGCCGAAATGCGGCAGAAAATGTGGCTGATCAGTTTGATGTTTGCGGTCGCCGCGCTGCTCATCGGCAGCTTTTTTGCCCGACAGTTGACCTCACCGCTTTTGAAACTGGTCGCCGCGTCAAAAAAAATCGCGGCGGGTGATTTTTCAACTCGCGTCGAAACGAAAAACATCACGGAAATCGGAACGCTCGGCGAATCGTTTAACTCGATGAGCGACAATCTCGAAGAACACATCGCCAATCTCGCCAAAGCCGCCGAAGACAACCGCGAACTTTTCGTCGGCACGGTCAAAGCCCTCGCCGCCGCGATTGACGGCAAAGACAAATACACGCGCGGACATTCGGAGAGAGTTTCCAGAATCTCGGTCGCCATCGGTCAGCGTTTGGGAATGTCAGATGAAGCGGTTGAAACTTTAAGAATCAGCGCATTGCTGCACGATGTCGGCAAAATCGGGGTCAGCGACGCGATTTTAAATAAACCGACCGCATTGACCGACGAAGAATTCGAGATTATGAAATCGCACCCGAAAGTCGGCTACAAGATTATGGCGCAGATTCCGGCGATGAAAAATTA
>CAXTKJ010000042.1:12479-44260 GCA_964244835.1 uncultured Pyrinomonadaceae bacterium | reverse complement strand
TACAAAGTGAATTTCAAAGAACTAAAAGATAAAATCTATTTTGTGTGACTGCTTATTTTGAAATCTGAAATCTGGAATTTGAAATCTGGAATTGATTTGGCAAGGACGACGGGATTCGAACCCGTAATTTTCAGCTTGAAGGGCTGGCGGCTTAACCGATTTGCCTACGTCCTCAAAATAAAATGCGCGTGGAAAGACTCGAACTTTCAACTGTTTGGTTTTAAATCAAACGCCTCTGCCGTTGGGCTACACGCGCTCAAAATTTACGATTGGAAAGAATTACTCGCGGCAGGAGTCGAACCTGCAATAACGAAGTTTTGAATTTCGCGCGTTTGCCGTTTCGCCACGCGAGCCTAACCATTTTGGATTTTAGATATACTCTTCAATCTAAAATCCAAAATCTAAAATCCAAAATTATCTTGGTGGATCGGAAGGGATTCAAACCCTCACAAAAAGTTTGCAAGACTTCTATGCTGTCAAATTACATCACCAACCCTGAAAAATTTGGTGTCGAAGGCGGGATTTTCACCCGCACGAGTCTCGTTCTCACAAAGCAATGGATAATCTTTGTGCGTCTCACTATTCCGCCACTTCGACATAAAAAATTGGTACAGGCGGCGAGAGTCGAACTCGCAATAACCGGTTTCTAAGACCAGTGCCTTTGCCGTTTTGGCTACGCCTGCATAAATAAAAATTGGTCCGGGCAGCAAGATTCGAACTTGCGAACACTTGTTTCCAAAACAAGCCCATATATCCATCTGTGGAACGCCCGGAAAATAAAAATGTTTTTGGCTTCGGGTAAAGGATTCGAACCTCTATTTACTGATTCAAAGTCAGCCGTCCTGCCATTAGACGAACCCGAAAGAAAGCGAAAATCATTTCATAAATCCGCAATCTAAAATCTAAAATCTAAAATCGAAATGGCTTCGGCAGGATTTGAACCCGCAACCTCAAGATTCGTATTCTTGCGCTCTTGTTCCGTTGAGCTACGAAGCCGGAAAATTTGGCGGAAGGTGCAGGACTCGAACCCGCAAGCGACGTGCGCGATAGTTTTCAGGACTACTGCCATAACCTATTTGGCATACCTTCCGCAAAAAAATGAGGAGTGAGAAAAAAAGAAATCACGTTTTTCTTTGACCGCGACAGGAGAATGTTTGGCAGGCGCGTTCAGATTTGAACTGAAAACTTCGGTTTTGGAGACCGGGATTTTGCCGATTGAAACTACGCGCCTTCTTGATTTTGGATTTTAGATTTTGGATTTCGGATTGAAAGAAAATTCCAAAAATCTTAAATGTTTGGAGTGAGCGACGGGAATCGAACCCGCAACATCCGGTTTGGAAGACCGATACTCAGCCGTTTGAGTTTCGCTCACGAAAATTGGTGCATCGGGAAAGATTTGAACTTTCACAGCTTGAAAAAGCGACGATTTTACAGACCGCCTGCCGTTGCCAATCGGCGACCGATGCGTAGAAAAATAAAAAATAAAAAAAACTGTTGTAAAATAAAAAAGGCAGAGAGATAGACAGACTTCGGACGCAATTATGCCCCGAACAAGTCAACAAGATTTTTTTCTTTGGAACTCGCCAAAGTTTATATCGAAGAAAAAAATCTTTTGGAAACTCTCTGCCTTTTTTCATTTTGTCTGAAAATTTCGCTCATCGCCGCATCTTCGCGCACGACTCGCCGAAACTTTCAGACTTTTTTCGGTTATTCAGTTATCAAATATCTTTGAAAAACGAAAAGAAGCGGTAACTTTTCCGGTCTCTTATCGAGAACCTTCGCGTTACCGCTCCTGAAAACAATTTCGGATTCAACAATCCGCTAAATTTTTACGTTTCGGGAGCGGAAACAACTCGCTCCCGCTTTTCTAAATCTCTTTTCTCGTGCGGTCTAAGCCGCCGAGTTTCGGTTGATAATCGGAATTATCAAATTTGGCACACAATGAAACACTCTGACTTCCGCTAAACCGCATCTCTCTATGTGCGGGCGAGCCGTTCGTGCTTTCGATTGTCGGTATCCAAGTTTGAATCACAAAAATTATCTCCCAAAAAATTTGTTCTGACTTTCGTCGAACAGTTGAAAGTTTTAGCACGCTTGAAAAACGATTGTCAAGACTTTTTTTGCAAAATTTTTTTAGGCGGCAAAATTTTATCAAAAATGACGAAACCCTTTCGGCTGCAAAATTAATGGTTTTGCGTTCGTGATAAGTTCAATTATTTCCGCATTTGCGGTGATTTCTCCGATATGAAAAAAGCCGCGCTTTTTGAGCGTGTTTTCAGTCTGAAAATATTTTTTTGGGCTGACGGTAAAAAGCAGTTCAAAATCTTCGCCGCCGTTCATTGCGAAATTTAAATTTGAAATTTCAGATTTAAAATTTGAAATTCGTGGTTCAGCCGGAATTTTATCCGCGTAAATTTTCGCGCCGACTTTTGAACTTTGGCACAAATGAAATAAATCGCTCGAAAGCCCGTCGCTCAAATCAATCATCGAAGTCGCTAAATTTTCCGCGCCGATGACTTGCCCGATTTCAGTTTGCGGGTTCGGCGCAAACTGTCGTCTAAGCAATTTTTTATGCTTGGATTTCTCATATTGCTCGCCGTTTTCCAACAGCTTTAATCCAACCGCCGCGCCGCCTAAAGTTCCGGTAACGCAAATTAAATCACCAACTTTCGCACCCGAACGCAAAACGGCTTTTCCCTTTTTCGTTTCGCCCGCTGCAATCGAATCAATCACGATTTTATCCGGCGTTTTTGAAACGTCGCCGCCGACGATTTCAACGTCGAATTTCTTTGCCAGACGCATATAACCATCGTAAAATTTCTCGACAAAATCCGTTTTCCAAATCTTTTCAGGAATGCCGATAGAAATCATCGCCCAAACAGGTTTTGCGCCCATCGCGGCGACATCGGAAAGCGAAACGGCTAATGATTTATGACCAATAAATTCCGGCTTTGACCATTCGAGTTTGAAATCTATATCCTCGACCAGCAGATCGGTCGTCATCACCAAATCGGTTTTAGAATCTTTCGGCAAAACGGCGCAGTCGTCGCCGATTTTCGACAAATTAAATCGGCGTTTAATTGATTCGATAAACTCGAATTCGCTTTTCATAAAATTTTTATTGACAGTGTTTTACGAAACAAACTACAATAGCGTCGGCGTAATAAATCCAAACAATTCAAATTCTAAAGAGGCTCAAATGGGACAAGCAGCGGTAGCGATACCTGAAAAAATATTCTTTAAAATCGGCGAAGTCTGCGATCTGGTCGGCGTGCAGGCGCACGTTCTGCGCTATTGGGAAACCGAATTTCCGATGCTTTCGCCGCAGAAAAATCGTTCGGGACAAAGAAGTTATCGTCGCCGCGATGTCGAAATCGCGCTGCGCGTCAAAGAATTGCTCTACGATGATTTATACACCATCGCCGGCGCGAAGAAAAAACTTCAGGTCGAACTGCGTGAAATGACGCGCCTGAAAATCGTCCCGAACGAACCGCCCGCGCAAAAAGAGAATTTTATCAAAGAAGTCAGGCTTCCCGAACCGCCGAAGGAAGAAATTTTTGAACTCGAATTGGACGATTTGAATGACTCCGAAGATTTGCAGGAAATCGTTTCTTATCAATCGCCCGCGCCAATCGAAGTTTTAGACGATGAACGCCGCGAAGCCTTAAATTCGCTCGCCTCGCAACTGCTCGAACTGCGCGAAATGCTGAAAACCAACCGGGCGGAAACCGTGCAGAGAAAATACTGAGTTTGACTTTCCGCCAAATCGTTTCTAATCTGAATAAGTCAATAACGGGATGTAGCGCAGTCTGGTAGCGCGTTCGCTTGGGGTGCGAGAGGTCGCTTGTTCGAATCAAGTCATCCCGATGGGTTATAAAAAGGAAACCTGCTCGTCGGTATAACCTGCACGCTTCTTATATGAAGTGACTAATTCCTTAATGTTCTTCCAGTGCTTTTCCTTCAAATTCGCTGTCAGGTAAAATTCCTGCGAAACGTCAATAATGTGTAATTCGATATTCATTTGACGACATCTCTCCGCCTTTTCCCGATCTATTTCCCGAATACGTTTTAATTTTTCTAAGCCGAATATCGGTTTAAAATGTAAATAACCATTTATTTCAACAGCCGTGTTCAATTCAGGAAAATAAAAATCCAACTCCGTCCCAACAGGAGTTTTTGTATTGCATAGAAATTTGAGGTTTGGAAAGTTTATTCTTAACTGTCGCTCAAGATAGTATTCCAATTTTGAACGTCGTGTTCCCGTCTTTTTATGACGATTGTTGTAGTGAGCCGCGCAGGATTTTGAGCAAAAGACATTGGTTTTTGTTTTTCGTTTTTCAGCAGGAGTTTTTCTGACAATTTTAGAACACCAGGCGCAGATCAGTTCGCTGGATTTTTCCTGATAAGAATAACGACATTTGATTGAACAGAAGAAATTCCAACCGTTTTTTATTGATTCATTGTATCTGCCCGTTTGACTTGATTGTCGGTTCACCGCATTTCTGGCAATTAACCGTTTTCATAGCTTTTGAACTTGCGACGAATTTATCAAATCGAATCTTTTTCAACCAAAACCTGTTCTGAAATTTGATCGGAAATCTGTTCGGGCGATTCAATCTGCGGAAACATTTTCGTTTGCATTCGCTTGACGAGATACTGATTGAAAAAGACGAGAATGGCGGCGAGGGCGACGAATAAAACTCCAATGAATGCACCGAACGAAATTGTGCTGTCCGACAATCCTTTGCTCAGTTTGAACTGAACATATTTTTCGCCGAGCCAGAACGAATGCAGGATTATAAAAACCGAAAAATAAACAAACGTCGCCCACAAAGCCCACGCTTTTCGAGTTTTAAATAGCAGAGCGTTGCCGACGAGTAAAAGGACGAGCGACGAAATCAAGAGGAAAGACCAGCTTATGTTGGAGAAATAATTGTAGTTTTCGACGGCGATTTTCGGGTCGCCGACGCTGTTCAGCCAATCGGCGGAAATGTATGTCAAAACAGCTATTCCCAAAACGGCGACCGCCAGCAAAATCAAATAAATTTTGTTCCACATAAACGCCATTTTACAGGTTTTCGGTGCAATGTCTAATGAAATTTAGAATCGGATTTTATATCGGAAATTTAGTAAGCCAGTTTGATGGAATTCATTCCGCGAAGGATTACTTTTTGACGGCGGACGACGCGCTTCGGATTTTTCTTTGGATTGAAGACGTTCAGCGGACTCGGAATCATCGCCGATAAATAAGCGGCTTCCTGCGCGGTTAAATTTGAAGCGGATTTTTTGAAATAATAACGCGAAGCGGCTTCCGCGCCGTACACGCCATCGCCCCATTCGATGATGTTCAGGTAAAGCTCCATTATCCGTTTTTTTGACAAATCTTTTTCGAGAAAATAAGTGATAACGGCTTCGCGCCCTTTGCGTAAAAAATTGCGGTCTTCCGATAAATAGAGGTTTTTGGCGAGTTGCTGTGAAACGGTTGACGCGCCGCGTTTGAAGCTCGGCATCGGCGGAATCCAGTCGTTCGGGTCATAATCGCCTTCTTCTTTGGCTTCCTTTTCGCCCTGCTTTTGCGCTTCTTCCCAGGCACTCTGAATCGCGTCCCAGTCGAAGCCGTGATGCTGGAAAAATCGGGCATCTTCGCCCGCCAAAACTGCCTTTTGCAGATTCGGCGAGATTTGCTCAATCGGCATCCAGATCATATATTTCTGCGGCTGTTTGCCGTCGGTTTGGGCTTCGGACAGGCGATATTCGATCATCGAACTCGTCGTCGGATTTTCGGTTTTTAATTTGGAGATATTCGGAAACGTGATGACTTCATATAAAAACCAGACGGCTACTGCGCCGACTAAAATTAAGAATAAAACTTTCGTCCAATACCACATAGTTCAATTTTGGATTTTAGATTTTGGATTTTGGATTGCCTGTAAATTTACGTCAATCTTTATTTCTATGTTCCAATCTCCAGGAAGATTATGTTTCAATCGGGAAAAATAATCCAAAATCCAAAATCTAAAATCAAAATTAGAAGGCTTTGCCGATCATATTGCCGACGATTTTTCCCGACGACATTACGCCCGGAAGTCCCGCGCCGGGATGCGTTCCCGCGCCGACGAAATATAGATTCGGCACGTCTTCGCTCAAGTTGTGCGGGCGCAGCCACGCCGATTGGAAAAGCGTTGGTTCGACTCCGAAGGCGTTGCCGAGATAACTGTTCAAGGTAGTCTCGAAATGCGGCGGATCAATATACGTTTCGCTCACGATATGCTTTCGTAAATCGGGCATATAATGTTTTTCGAGATATTCGTAAATCTTTTGTTTGTAAGGTTCAGCTTCGGTTTTCCAATCAATTTTCCCTTCCAGATTCGGCACTGGCGAAAGTACATACCAACAATCACAGCCTTCGGGCGCAAGGCTCGGATCGGTCGCGGTCGGGCGATGTAAATAAAGCGAAAAATCGTCTGCCAGAGTTTTATCAACGAAAATTTCGTCCAATAAACCTTTGTAGCGATTGCCCAAAATAATTTCGTGATGCGCCATATTTTCGTATTTTTTATCAGTTCCGAAGTAAATGACGAACAGCGACATCGAATAAGTCAACGATTTGACTTTTTTATCGGTGTATTTTTTGCGAAACGCGGCGGGAATCAAATCTAAATAAGTTCGCCCGACATCAGAGTTGGCGACGACCGCATCGGCTTGTAAAATCTCGCCGGATTTTAGTTTTACGCCGGTCGTTTTGCCGGTTTGCGCGTTCATCGTCAATTCGGCGACTTCCGATTCAAGCAATATTTTGCCTCCGATGTCCGTGAAACATTCGCCGAAACCTTTGACTAACGCGCCCGTGCCGCCCATCGCAAACCACACGCCGAATTTCTGTTCGAGTTCGTGAATCATCGCGTAAATCGAAGTCGAGGTGAACGGGTTGCCGCCGATTAAAAGTGGATGAAACGAAAAGGCTTCGCGGAGTTTTTCGTTTTTGAAATACTTTGAGGCGAATTTATAAACCGACTTGTCCGAGCGCAGTTTGATCATTTCGGGGACGACTTTCACCATATCCCAAACTTTTGTAAAAGGCTGGTCAATCAATTCAAAACCGACGCGGTAAATTTCGCCTAAATCTTTGGAAAGTTTTTCGTAGCCTTCAACGCCTTCGGGCGAGATTTTGCGGATTTCGCTCAGAAGTTTTTCGCGGTCGTCGTTGTAATGGAAAACCGTGCCGTCTTCCCAGCGGATGTTGTAGAAAGGGTCGAGTTTGACGAGGTTGACGTAATCACTCGTTTGCTTTCCGGCGGCTTGGAAAATTTCGTCAATCAGCCACGGCGCGGTGATGATCGTCGGTCCGCCGTCGAATTTGAAACCGTCCTGCTCATAAACGTAGGCACGTCCGCCGAGTTTGTCGCGTTTTTCGACGATGGTTACGTCGTGTCCCTGAGATTGCAGGCGAATCGCCGCTGCGAGTCCGCCGAAGCCGCTGCCGATTACGATAATTTTCATTCTGTTGAAATAAAACTTCCTTTCAACATTTAGATTAAAGAATCGTACGGAAGATGTGCAAACCCGTCTGAAAAATTCGCGCTCGTTTGCTGCAACCTTGATTGCCGCCTGCAATGCGTTTAAAATCAAATAGCGTTATTATAATCGTTTATTGCCCGACGTTTCCGAATCTAACTTTCTGGTTTTGAAACCGCAACATCTTTTAGAGGAACCTTTCGTTCCGAAAATTGCGTAAATACTTAAAATGAAAGAGTGCCAACTTTGTAAAAATTGTTTCACCGACGAAGTTACGACCTGTCCGAATGATGGAATGCCGACGATGCACACGATCAGCGGCGAGCCGGTTCTGGAAGGTAAATATCACCTCGAATGCCGTCTCGGACAGGGCGGAATGGGCGTGGTTTATAAAGCCCGCCACGCTTACCTGAAAACCGCACTCGCCATCAAAGTCATTCTGCCGGATTTGGTCGGCAATGATCCGCAGCTCGTAACGCGCTTTCGGCAGGAAGCGTTGGCGGCGGCGGCGATTCGCCATCAAAACGTCGTCGGCGTGTCCGACTACGGCGTGGCGCAGGGAACGATGCCGTTTCTCGTGATGGAATTCGTCGAAGGCGAATCCCTGCACGATCTGCTCGACCGCGAGAAAAAACTTTCGCCCGAACGCGCTCTTGACGTAATCACGGCGATTGCCAGCGGAGTCGGCGCGGCGCATCATCAGGGCATCGTCCACCGCGATTTGAAACCGCTCAACGTGATGATCTGCAAGGACAAACCGAATATGTCCGAAGCGATTAAAATTCTCGATTTCGGTCTGGCGAAAATCAAATCGGGCGAACTGCTCGGTTCATTTATTCAGGCGCAGACGACCGGTTTGATGGGGTCGCCTTATTATATGGCTCCCGAACAATGGGCGGACGAAGACCCGGACGCGCGGGCGGATATTTATAGTTTGGGCGTGATGCTGTATCAGATGATTGCCGGAGATGTGCCTTTTAAAGGTTCTTCGATTCCGGCGATTATGAAAAAACATTTGTCGGACGATACGCCGCCGTTGAGCGAACACGGAGTTTCCGTGCCGCCGCAGGTCGAACTCGCCATACGCCATACGCTCGAAAAAGACCCGAATAAGCGCACGGCTTCGGTCGAAGTTTTGATTGACGAAATGCGGTCGGCGGTCGGCGTATCAACGGGAATGACGGGCGCGCTCGGTTCGATTACGGGACGTTCGATTCCCGTGTCGAATCTGAGTCTGCTGACCAATCCGCCGCACGCGAACGTCTATGTTGATAACGTCGCCATCGGGCAGACGAGAGCCGACGGCTGGCTGATGCTCGAAGGTTTGCAGAGCGGCAACCATCAACTGCGCGTCAGCCGCGAAGGTTTCGAGGATTGGGAAAACAGCATCATTCTTGACGGCAAACCGCAGCAAATCGTCGCCGAACTGAGAGCCGGAAACCAGCAGGATTCAGGAGCGATTCCGCGCCCGACGTTTCAGACAATGCCGGGAATCTTACAGCCGATTTCGCCGAACACGCCGTCTAATTTTGCGACATCGCAGAGCGGAGCGCAGACGGGCAATTATCAAACCGGGCAGCCGACTTTCCAGACATCGCAGCAAAGCGGATTTATCGAAACCGCGCCGCCGAAAAAATCCTTCTTTTCGCCGCTGATTTTGGCGATTACTGGAATTGCGGGCTTATTACTACTTGCTATTGTTGGGGTCGCCGGAGCGTTTATGCTCGGGTTCATCGGGCGAACGAACGGTAATGTGAACGCGACCAACAAAGATATTATCGTCGTGCCGAACAATTCCAATAATCAAAATTCCGCGCCGACCGACGGCAAGCCGGAAATGGCGAAAGTTCCCGGCGGCAAATTTAAAATGGGGCGCAACGACGGCTCGCCTTTTGAGCGACCGGAACACGAAGTTGATGTCAAAAATTTCTCGATGGACAAAACCGAAGTTACCGTCGGCGAGTATTCGGATTTTGTTAAAGCGATGAATTACACGCCGACACCGGCAAATTGGGAAGGCGGAAAACCCTTGCCGGGAACTGAAAAACAGCCGGTGCGGTTTGTCAATATAGATGATGTCGAAGCGTTTATTAAATGGCGTTCGGCGCGGGACGGTGTAAGTTATCGCTTGCCTTCGGAAGAAGAATGGGAATACGCGGCGCGGAACGGCAACGACAATAATCTTTATCCGTGGGGCGATAAATTTGAAAAAAGCTGTGCTGTCGTGGATAAGCCGGACAGTGCGCCCGAACCGGTCGGCTCGAAAAAATGCGGCGAGAACAAATGGGGAATTCTGGATTTGATCGGTAATGTCTATGAATGGACGGGAACGCGGACGGCACTTTATCCGGGCAATACCGGAGATGTCAAAGACCAGTTCAAAGGAATTACTAATGTTTTTCGAGGTGGTTCAGCGTTCAGCAAATCCAGCGGCGGCAATGCGATTACTTCAACTTATCGCGGTTTTACACCATTGGACAAAAGAGATGCCCAACTAGGTTTTCGCCTTGTCCGTTCAGAGTGAGGTTTTTATGTTAAAGGGTTTAAAGATTTATCAATGCGGCTTGATTTTAACCGCGTTCGTTTGTTTGACGATGACGGCTTTCGGACAGGATTTGGGCAGCAGCAGCGGACTTTTCAGCAATCCGAAAACGAAAAAAGCCGTCGCCAAAACGCCGGCGAAAAAAACTGTTCCTGCGCCGAAGAAAGTCGCGCCGCGAAAAACGACGACGGCAAAAAGAACCGCGCCGAAACCGAAAACCACTGCCGGAACTTTAACCAAACCGAAAACCAAGCCGACGGGCGAAACCAATGATGAGACGGCTGAACAAACCGCTTCGACGTTCATCATCGAACCTTCAAAACCGCCCGCTACGAAACCGTCAAACGACATCGTGATTAACGTCGGCGATAAAACCAGCGGCGATTTTAATGAAATCTATGAAAGCGCAATTTCCGAAGGCAATGCCGCCCGCGATGCACGGGAATATCTGAAAGCCGAGAGCGCGTACTTACGCGCTCAGAGTTTGCAGGGCAAGGATTCCCGCGCCGTCTATGGTTTGGGCAATCTTTACAGCGACCAGCAGCGTTGGGAAGAAGCCGAACGCGCTTATCGAACGGCGATGTCAATCGAACCGTCCGCGCCCGAATCGTATATCGCTTTGAGCTTCGTTTTAACTCAACCGATTATCGGCGCGAATCTCGCCGACCGCTATACGGAAGCCGAAAAACTGGCGCGAAAAGCCATCGAACTCGATCCGAAAAATGCCTTTGCCTACGACCAACTCGGCGTTGCGCTCGAACTCGGCGGGCAAATCGGACAGGAAACGCAGCAAAATTATCGCCGCGCCATCGAACTCGAACCGAATTTCGCGCTGGCTTACGCGCACCTCGGCAGACTTTTGACCAAAACGGGTTTGACCGACGAATCGAACGTCGCTTACAGCCAATCAATCAAGCTCGCCTCGGACGTGCCGACGCAGATTCTGGTCGCCGACGTGATGCAGTCGCAGCAGAAATTCGCCGAATCCGAACAGCTTCTGCGCCGCGCTCTGAAGGACGACGAAAAAAATCCGACCGCGCTGTATTTGCTCGGACGCGCTCTGACGATTCGTGAACAATACGACGAAGCGGAAAAAGTTTTGAAAAAATCGGCGGAAGTCAGCCCCAGCAGTTTCGTTTCCTACACGCTTCTCGGTTCGATGGCGATGCGGCGCGGCAAATTGAGCGACGCGGAAAAATATCTGATGAAAGCGGTCAGCATCGTTTCGCCGAACGAAAAGAGACGGCTCGCGCAGGAATTTGAAGCCGTCGGCGACGGTTATGTTACTGCCGGAAAAAACAAAGATGCCGCCCGCGTTTATCGTCAGGCATTCAAACTCGACGAGGAAAAAACGACTCTCACCGGCAAACTCGCCAAAGCGGAAGGGAAGTAGAAATTGAGAAATAGGAAATGAGAAATGGAGAGTTTGTTTTTGGTCTCTCATTTCTCATTTCCTATTTCTCTTTTAATTAGTCTTTTTATTGAAAACCGCGTCTGATTGGAAGTATTTCCAAGATAAGCGTCAGAGAAAATACGATTACAGGCAAGCAGAGTTTTCAATGTCAATGAAAATTTTAACGGTTAAAACCACGATGTTATATTGTCCGAAATGTCAGCAAACTTACGAAGACGGCGTTCAGAGATTTTGTACGAACGACGATACCCGACTGCTTCCCGCACCGTCTTCGGGCAAGTCAATTAGTCAAACCGGCGGAGTTTTTTCAAACGTCATCAATCGCAAAAGCAGCGAAGAAAACGATGAATTCGCCAACGCGCCGCGCTTTTCCCAAATCGCCTTTCGACCGCCGCCGAGCAAGATTTTCAAATCCGAACCGGAATCAGAAAACGCTCTAATCGAAATATCAGACTTCAAAGATGAATCGGCGAATGTTTTCGATCTGGAAACTGATGCCGCGCCGTTGATTAATTCAAAAGCTAAAATCGAATCGCTCGATGACGATTTGGAATTAGAACTCGAACCGTTTGCCGCCGCCGCGCCGCCAGATGATTTCGCTTCGATTTTGGAACTCGAACCTGAATCGGGAACCGCCGCAATTACGGAAAGCGAAGAAGAGACGGAAGCGAAAATCGAAGATGAAACGGAGACGGAAACTGAAACGAAAGATGAAATCGCTTTTGATTCGCCTGAAACGAAAGCCGTTCCGCGTGTGATAAATCCGAGTGAAATTGCTGCGGGACAGGCGGCTCTGGGCGACCGCAAAATCAATCCGGCGGGCAGAGCCGCGGTTAGTTGGGAAAATCCGCAGGTGCTGATCGGGCAGACGATTAAAGGTCGTTACAATATCGTCGAACAAATCGGCGCGGACGAAAACGCGATTGATTATTTAGCGGAAGACAAAATCAATCCCGAAAAACAGGTCGTCGTGCGCGTTTTGATAGACGAAGAGACGGGCGATTCTTTTTCCGGCAAAATCTTTGCCGAAGAACGGGTAACGCTTTCGCACATCAGTCATCCGAACGTCGTCAGCGTCATTGATTCGGGCGAACTTCTGGAAGGCAAACCGTTCGTCATCACCGAATACGTCAAAGGCGAATCGGTCAAAAGCCGTCTGGAAAGAAAAGGAAAATTCGACCCGTTGCGAACCGTGCGGATTATCCGCCAAGCATCTTACGCCCTGAGCGAAGTTCATCAAAGCGGCATTCTGCACCGCAACCTGAAGCCGGAAAACATCATTTTAAGCGTCAGCGAGATCGGCGCGGAACAAATCAAACTGATTAATTTCGGCGCGTCGAAACTCAAACTGAACGAAAAAAATCTGCTTTACAAATCGCCCGAACAGGTCGAAGGCAAACTCGCCAATTTCGCCAGCGACGAATTTTCGCTCGCCGTCATCGCTTATCAGATGCTGACCGACCGCTTGCCTTTTAACGCCGATAAAATCGGCAGTTTATTAAAGGAACAGCGCGAAGGTTTGATAATCAAAACGGCGACTTTGAACGATAAAGTGCCGCCGCTGGTTGATGAAATTCTGACCAAAGCCTTATCATTCAATCCGGCTGATCGCTATCCGAAAGTGCGTGATTTCGGCGACGCGCTGTTCAATGCCGTAACGGTTAAATTGTCTCCGGCTGAATCTTCCGAATTCGTTGAAGAATCTCCGATTCCGACACCTGACGCGCCTCTGGTTTCAAAAAACGTAAAGAGCGTTATGCTAACGCCTGTCGTTCAGGAAACGCCGGAAGTTGAAAAAATCGCTGAAGCGGATTCGGGCAAAATTAAAGCGACGGAAAATTTGGCGTGGGAAAAACGCTCGACGGAAATGCCCGTTCAGAACAGCGGCAGCCGAACGGCGTTTGCCGCGTTAGGATTGGCGATTTTGGTCGCCGGACTTTTCGGAATCTGGTATTACTTCGTCAAACAGCAGAACGCCGTCCAACCGGTCGCGCCAACGCCGGTTCAAAGCGTCGAGCCAATCAACCAAACGGGTAATAATTCGACGGTTTCGACCGTCAACAATCCCGCGCCGACACCCGAAGACATCGAATCGCTGCCGATGCCGCGCACGGTTTCACAGCCGCCCGACACCAATTATTTTCAGAACAGCAAAGATTCGTTATCGAGCGAAGCGGCGAAAAACTACCTCGGATTTTCGCTCTACTATCCGCAAAGCTGGAAGCTGAAGGAAGCGAAAAATAATTTTCTGGACGTTTCCAAAACCGGCGAAAACAATTTGCCGGTTGAGCAGATGCTCGTCAGCTTTTACGACAGCAAAGGAACTTTCAAAGCCGACCGCGAACTTTTCCCGAAGCTGCTGGAAAAATCGAACAACGATTTGAAAAAGGCTTTGGGCAATTACCAAATAATTTCGCAGGGCGAAACCAACATTCAAAACGGTCGCTGGCAGGCGTTTGAGGTTAAATTTGAAAGTCTCGGAACTGCACCGAACGGCGAAAAAATCACTTTGTGGGGCAGGCGGCTATGGATTCCGGCGCAGATGACCGGATTGAAAAACGGCTACGTTATCACGATGCTGGCAACCTCGCTTTCAAAAGACGTGAAAAGCGTCGAAGATGTCGGCGTGAAGGGCGAACTCTCAAACATTTTGGAAACTTTCGAGCCGAATCTTTAGGCAGGAGTCAGGAATCAGGGGTCGGGGATCAGGTAAATTTAAGATTTTACTGATCCCCGACCCCTGACTCCTGACTCCTGTTTTCCGTTTTCCCATCTCTTGCGTTAAAATAATGGCGAAATAAAATTTTTCAATTCCGTTTTTCCGAAACTTCCAACCGATGAAAATTGTTTTAGCCGAAGCGCAGAGCAGCGCGGGTTCGCCGGAGAAATCCTTTAGTCTGCCGATTGTGCGTGTCGGGCGCGACGTAACCGATTGTCAGATCGTTTTCGATAACGCTCAGTTCCCGATGGTTTCCCGCCGCCACGCCGAAATCCGCTGGCAGAATGGCAACTGGATTTTACACGATTTAAATTCGAGTTACGGAACAATTCTCAACAATCAAAAAATTTCCGCACCGCAAATCGTCCAAATCGGCAGCCGTCTGCAATTCGGCACGAACGGTCCGGTTTTGATCGTCGTCGGGTTGGAAACGACCGAAACCGCCACATCGAAATCCGCGCCGCCGATTTATCAAAGTCAAACGCCGACCGCACCGCACCCTTCAAACGACGGATTGACGCATCAACCGTCCGACGCGCAGTTGGAATTCGCCGACACCGCGCAGTTTCCCCGACCGTTCAGGATTTCCAAAGACAGCATCTGGCTCGGACGCGACCCGCACGGCGACATCGTTTTCGATTCAAACGCCGTGATGGTTTCCCGAAAGCACGCTGAAATTCGCCGCTCGAACGGCAATTTTATCATTCACGACAACGGCAGTTTTAACGGAACTCTGGTCAACGAGCAGCGAATCTCCACGCCGACACCGCTGTATCACGACGACCGCATCGAACTCGGTTTGGGCGGTCCGGTCATCAAATTTAACTCGCCGGCGCAAATCGCTCCGAAAGGCGCGAGCGTCGCCGGACAGCGCGGACTCGCCAGCGGGCAAAAGATTAACATCGAAAATTTGCCCGCCGAAAACAGTTCCAAAACGATGGTCGTCAATCTCGGCAATATGACGCAGAGCGGCGGAAAAAACAAAGCCGCCGTCGCTGCCGAACCGTCGCTGTTGATGTCTCTGACCTTCGGCAATAAAAACGAATTAAAAATCGGGCGCGACGCGACGAGCGACATCAGCCTCGACGGTTTGCAGATTTCCAACCGCCACGCCAGACTTTCGCGGACGAACGCCGGAATTTATATCGAAGATCAGAATTCGACGAACGGCGTGTATGTCAACGGCAAACGCATCTCGCGCCAGATGCTGACACCGGAAGATGCCGTGCAGATCGGCTCGTTTCAAATTCGCGTTGACGGCGTGGGCAACATCGGCGTTTTCGACACGCGCTCGAAAACCAGAATTGATTCGGTCAACATCACGAAGGAAGTCAAAAACCGCGCAGGCGGCGGCAAGATAAGGCTTTTGGATAGTGTTTCGCTTTCGATTCAGCCGAACGAATTCGTCGGTTTGCTCGGACCTTCGGGCGCGGGCAAATCTACGTTTATGGACGCGCTCAACGGAATGCGACCGGCGAGCAGCGGCAATGTTTTAATCAACAATCTCGACCTTTACCAGCATCTGGATTCGTTAAAACAGTCAATCGGCTACGTTCCGCAGGATGACATCATTCACCGCGAACTGACGGTTTATCGAACGCTTTTCTACGTCGCAAAATTAAGATTGTCGAGCGACGTTTCGCGCCCGGAGATTGATCAGATCGTCGAAGAAGTGATGGATGTAACCGGCTTGACCGAACGCCGCAATGTGCCGATCAACCAGCTTTCCGGCGGACAGCGCAAGCGCGTTTCCATCGCCGTCGAATTGATTACGAAACCGTCCGTGATTTTTCTCGACGAGCCGACATCGGGACTCGATCCGGCGACCGAAGAGAAAATTATGAAGCTCTTCCGCCAAATCGCCGAATCGGGCAGAACCGTGATTTTGACGACGCACGCGATGGAAAACGTCAAACTGTTCGACAAAATCGTCGTTCTGATTCGCGGCAAACTCGCCTTTTACGGCAAGCCCGACGAAGCGTTGACGCATCTGGGCGCGAAAAGTTTCAAGGAACTTTACGACAAGCTCGAAGAACCGATTGAACAGCGCATCAGCCAAACGACGAATGCCAATCGTCAGCAAATCACCGAACAGGTCGCCGAAGAATGGAAGCAGAAATATACCCAAACTCCGCAATTTAAAAAGAACGTCTATGAACCGCTGAAGGATTTGGGAAAGGTTCAGGGAGCGGGAATTTCCAAAAAAAGCCGTCTCGGAATTTTCGGCTCGATCCGACAGTTCATCACGCTTTCGCGCCGCTATTGGGAAGTGCTTTTCCGCGACAAACTGAATCTTTTTATTCTGCTCGCGCAGGCTCCGATTATCGCCGTGATGGTTTTTTTCGTGATGGGCAAAGATCAGCCGCGCGATTTCGCATATTTCGTTTTGTCGCTCGTCTCGGTTTGGTTCGGCATTTCGGTTTCGGCGCGTGAAATTATCCGCGAACGCGCTGTTTATAACCGCGAGCGAATGGTCAATCTCGGTTTATTGCCGTATATTTTCTCGAAACTTTTCGTTCTCGGAATTATCGTCGGCATTCAGTGTCTGATGCTTTTCGTGCCGCTGAAATTTCTCGATTTAGCCGGTTTAATGCCGATGCCCGGAGAACTTTTAGGGATTCCGCAATTCTGGGTGATGCTGCTGACCGCCGGTGTCGGCATCGCGCTCGGACTGCTTATTTCGGCTCTCGTGAAGACTTCGGAAATGGCGACGAGCCTCGTGCCTTTGATTTTAATTCCGCAAATTTTATTTTCGGGATTAGTCGGCGTGCCAACGGGTATTAATAAAGCAGCGGGATTATTGATGCCCGCCACGTGGTCGTTCGATACGATGAAGCGGTTTTCGACGCTCGACACGCTCGAAGAGGAAGGCGCAGACCCGAACGGCAAAACCAAAGGCAAGGGACTTTATAAATATATCGAATCGGAAAACGATAAAATTATCAGCGAGGCGAAACGCGACTTGGACGATTACAAAAAAGATTCGGAGAAAAAATTAGACGCTTTTCAGAAGGATTTACAATCGGGACAAAATCCCGCCGCGCCGAAGTTAGGCGAGCCGCCGCCGATCAAAGACGCGGTAAAGATTCCTGAAAATTTGAGTTCGTACGTCAATTTCCTGCATCCGTGGATGCACGAGATTTTAAATCAGTTAGTTTTAATGCTAATGTTTTTTGTATTGGTGCTGGCAACTTTGGTTGTACTGCGCCTGCAAGATATTGGCTGAAATATATTTGAGGTTTAATGAAAAATTTATTAAAAAATACGCTTTTTTTTATTGCTCTGAGCGTCGCTTTTTCCAGTTGGACGGCTTGCAACAGATCGTCAAATGCGAATGGGAAAAATGGCGCGGTAATCGAAGTCGCGCCGAATGCGTCGAATTCGGCGAGCAAAACCGAAGCCGCTAATACATCTTCCGGTGAAAACGCCGACAATCCTTATCCGCCCGCGCCGGAAGCGATTTTGCAGACGGAGAACAAGGATTTAGACGGCAAGATTTTGAAATTCGCCGACTACAAAGGCAAAGTCGTTCTCATCAATTTGTGGGCAACCTGGTGCGGACCGTGCCGCGCCGAAATGCCGCACCTGATCGAGATGCAGGAAAAGTATAAAGACAAAGGTTTTGAAGTCGTCGGTCTGGACGTGGACGAAGAAAGCGTCGAAGAGATCAACAATTTCGCCAAAGAAATGAAGCTGAACTACAAGCTCGGTTTCGCCGACGAAAAAACCGTCAGCGCGTTTATCAAACTGACGAAACTCTCCGGCATTCCGCAGACGATTCTCATCAACCGCGACGGCAGAATGACCGGCATCTTTAGCGGCGGCGGTCAAAAAGTCGTCGGGCAGATGAAAGAAGCCGTTGATAAAACGATGGGCAGTTGATGATAGTGAAAAGTGAAAAACTAAAAGTGAATAGTTTCAGGATTTTATCTTTAACTATTCACTTTTAGTTTTTCACTTTTCACTAAACTCCGCTTTCGGTTCGACCAGAATCGTTTTGAAACTCGACATACTGACCAAACCCGCGCCCGCGCCTTTCGGTTTATTAACAAATTTTTTCGGCGTGTAATGCACGGCTACTTTCGGCTGATCTTTGGCGTGGCTGAAAAACGCGGCGGCTTGCGCGGCTTCGAGCAGAGTCTTGTTCGGGATTTCACCGCGATTCGGATTTTTGACGATGACGTGCGAACCCGGATAATCAGCCGCGTGCAGCCATAAATCTGACGCTTTGGCGATGCGAAACGTCAAATAATCGTTATCTTTTGAACCTTTCCCAACCAAGATTTCAAAGCCTTCCGAGGAATGGTATTGACGCGCACCTTTGAAAACTTCTGAAGTTTTCGTTTTTGATTTGGATCTATTTAAATCTTTTTTTACATCTGGAGATTCAGACAAAAAACCTTCGTCTCTTTCCGCAATCGCATTTTCCAAATCCGTTTGCCGTGAACTAAAATCTGCAATCTGCGATTCCAAATCCGCCAGCCGTTTTGATAATTCGACTTTAGCGTTTCGCGCCTTCGTGTATTTTTTGAAAAATCGCTCGGCGGCAGCGGTCGGCGCATCCTTTTCGTCAATTTCAATCGCAATCGTCGGCGCGGTTTCATCGTAGAAATCGGTAACGAAAATTTTATTTCCTTCACGTTTCGCCGTCGCTAAGTTTGCCAGAATCAAATCGCCGAATCGTTTCCATTTGTCCGCGTCGCCGTGATTTTCCAAATCCTGTTTGAGTTTTTTAGAAAGTTTTTCGCGGCGGCTGATTTCCTGTTTCAGCTTGTTTCGCGCCGCGCCCGCTTTCGCCTGAAAAACGCTTTCGGCTTCTTTTTCCAAATAAAAAATGTCTAATGCTTCCGACAAACTCGCGTAGTTTCCCTGCTCGAAAATTTCACCTTCCGCTTTTCTTCCTTTCACTCCTTCAATCAGCGGCGGCGCGTAACGGTCGGCGATTTCCTGTCCCGCGCCGCGTGTTTCACGGCTGGCATCGAGAATAAAATCGTTTTTATCGAGCAGAAAAACATTAGCCGAACGCCCGGTCAACTGAACGATCAAAGCGTAATTTTCCGCCTCACCCAAATCATTAACGGCTGATAATCGGAAACGCAGAATACGTTCATTCGATAATTTCTCGATGGATTTAACCGTCGAATGCGCCAGACGCTTTCGCAGAAACATCACGAACGATGTTTGATTGATGGTCTGTTTTTCCAAGTCGCGCAGACGGCGTTTGATTAAATAAATGCGCGGCGCGTTCGGTTCGATGCTGGCGAAAAGATACTGCGAATCGGGCAGACGAAAATCAATCGCCGTTTGCAGGCGCGACAGCGTAAAAATTTTGCCGAACCTTTGTCCGACGATTTCGGACGCAAGTTCGGCAGTGATTTTTTCGAGAGTTTTTTCGTTCACGGGGATTAGTAGAGAGTGTCGAGTCGAGAGAATTTTTATTGAATCAATCACTCTCGACTCTCTACTCTTTAACGATAATCGTGTTCGAGACTAAATCGTGGGCAGCGCGTTTTTCTTCGTTGAAGAAAATGGTCAAAAATCCGAGACCGCCGAACGCCAAAGACAAAAGATAAACGGACGAACTGACCGCCGCCTGGTGAAACGTCGGATATTCTTCGCCTTCGATGTCCACGAGTTCAAGCGAGAACAGACGCATTCCGAAAGTTCTGCCGTAAAATCCGATTGCTAGTGTCAGATAAACGAACATCACAATCGAAGTCGTTGCGGCAAACGCGAAAAATCCTGCGCCCGAAAGCCAGTTGCCGCCCATCAGCATAAACGGCGACAGCAGACACAGACTGGCGAAAGAGCCGATTATTAAATCGAAAAGTCCGGCGTTGAAACGCATCGCAAACGTCGGACAATCATCATATTCTTCCGATTCTTCTACTTCAATCGTTTTAGCTTTCTTTTCCGAAACCGCTTCGACCGCTGTTTCGATTTTTCCTGAACCGGCGACTGGCGCGGCGAAATTTTCTGCAATGGCGGCATCGAGCGCGGGCAATTTATTCGTGTCGAGTTTTTCCGCTTTCAGCGACGCGGCGAGTTTCGGTTTGGCGAATGCGCCGATTGGCGGATTGATTTCCGCCGGTTTCAAATCGGCTTCATTGGTTTTGGAAGCAATATAGAACGGATAATTTTTATTGGCTTTCGGCGCGGCAACGGCGATTGGTGTCGGTTCTTCTTCGACCAAAAATCTCTGCCGCGATTTTTCGATGCGGTCGAGAGCGCGGGCTAAATCGGGATTTTTATGCACAGTTGGTTTCGGTGCTTCGACGACTTCGGCTTTCAGAGCGTTCGCGCCGCTCGTAACGAGTTTGGCACGCGGCGCGATCATCGGTTCTTCAAACGTCGGCGCGGTTTGCGACTGTCCCTGACGCTGGCGCACGGCGTTTTGAAGCTGCAAACGCCATTCAGGAACGGCAGAATTTTTGCTGTGAAATTCGACTAAAGTCGGGTTCGTCGCTTTCACCGCGATATTCGCCGTCGCCGGATTAGATGTTTCACTAACTGGTTTCGATTCGGTCATCATTACGGGATTCGGAAGTGTTTGGCTCGGCATCGAATTTTCTTTAATTGCGACGGGTTCTTTATTTTCGATTTTGCACGGTTTCAAACGGGCGGAAATTTTCCCGATCAGGTCTTCGCGGACTGAATCGTTAGTCATTGCGCCGCAACTCGGACAAATGGATAAATCGGCTGTGTGATTTCGCTTGCAAACAGGACAATTCATAATGCTGAAAAGTTTGAAATTTGGAAAATATTTTCCGCAGGTTTGGGAAATTAATAAGAAATTAACAAATCTGAGGCGATAGTATCAGAAACTACTTTAATGCGTCAATAGTAAAGTTAAGAAAACTAACGTAATTGGGGGATTTTGGATTTTAGATTTTGGATTTTGGATTGGAAGAGTGTTCCCCCAATCCAAAATCCAAAATCTAAAATCCAAAATCAAGTGATTTTCTTCCCGCAAATCCCGCTTCGATTTCGTGCCACCATTCGATGCGGTCGCCTTCGCCGAACTGCCAGCAGAGCAGAATTATTTCTCCGTCGCGTTCGCAAGGGAAATCAATTAAGCCGCGTGAATAATCTTTTAATTGAACGCCTAGTTCGTTGAGTTCGGTCGTCAGTTTGCCGATTTCGTAAAGTGAGTTCACGTAAATCGTGCCGCCTTCCATTCCGCCGCCGCAATCGGAAACTTTTGCCGCCGCTTTCGCCGATTCGCGCAGCGTTTGTGTTCGGGCGTAACAGACGCGAATTCTTTCGAGTTTCGGACGGACGATTTTTAATAAATCGTTGGCTTCTTCGACGGTAAAAATTTTCATCTTTCGTCGCGGACACGCACCAAATCCGAGTAATTGTCCGTTTCTTCTTCCGTGAAGGACGAATCGAATTGAATTTTGTTCACCGGCGGAAACTTTTTGTCGTTTTGCCCGCGCAAAATTTCCGTCGAAGGCACCTCTTCGGGCGGAACGAACGACGGAATATCGTATTGTCCGGCTTGCGAAACGTCTTTGCGGACGAGTTCGGCGATGTCGCCCAAATCTATAAAATAATCGGCGACATCAATCAGGCGCGGCGCGGTGTTCGAGCGAAAACCGGCGACTTCGACGCGGCAGCCTTTATATGCAATCGCGTTCAGCGCATAGACAAAATCTTCGTCGCCCGAAACCAAAACTGCCGTGTCGTAGCGACCGGCAAGCGAGAGCATATCAACCGCGATTTCGACATCGAGATTCGCTTTGCGCGTGCCGTCATAGAATGTTTTCAATTCTTTCTGCACGACGCGAAAACCGTTGCGGCGCATCCACAATAAAAATCCCTGTTGACGTTCCGCGCCCGCGTCAACGCCCGTATAGAAAAAGGCGCGAAGCAGACGACCGTCGCCTAATAAAAGGCGCAGAAGTTTGTTGTAATCAATATCTATATTATGAAAACGGGCGGCGTGAAAAAGATTGTTTCCGTCAATAAACACCGCGACGCGACCGCGATGTCCGAATTGCCAGGACGAACCGGCGGACATATCAAACTGCATTTCAAAAAACCTTCTTGTATATTATAAATTTTTAAGATAAATCGAAGCGCAGCCGACTGAGAAAACGAACGGGAAATTTTATTAAATAGTTTGTCTCGAAAAATCTAAATCCTTTAATAACAGAAATTGACTGATAATTTATCGTTGAATGTTAAATTATTATTAGCCGCTGAAAAATAGTATTTTATAGAATTAAATCGGTTTCGTTCGTTCAAAATAAACTGCGTTTCAAAAATTATTAACTGTTTCTAGTTTGCCTGTTCGCCCGTCTTTCGGTCAAGCGAAAGTTTTAAAGGCTTTTTAGATTCGATGTATAATCAAAAATCTATGGAAGAAAAGAACCCGGACGAGTGGTTAAAAAATCTGCCCGTACAGTCGGAAAACATCGGTTTTCAGCCGGAGCAAATGATTGGCTGCGCGAAATGTCAGCGAGCGAATCCGCCGAATCGTCTGCAATGTTTTTACTGCGCGGCGGAACTCGAAATCTCAGAAGAGCAAAAGAAATTTTTAAGACCGAATCTGCGAAAGCTCGAAGCGTGGGAAAAAGGATTTAATGTAATAATCAAACCGCTTTCGACTGATTTCGAGCAAACAAAAATTTTTGAAGCGGCGCGAGTTCTGAAAATCGAAACGGAACTTTTTCAGAGAATTATTGCCGCCGGAAAACCTCTGCCCATCGCCCGCGCCGAATCGGAAAAAGATGCGGAAATCGCGCAGAAATGTTTGGAAAATTTCGGCATCGAATCGGTTATTGTGAGTGACGAACAACTGAATCCCGAAAAACCGCCGCGTCGTTTGCGCGGCATCGAGATTTTTGACGACAGCTTAATTTTGGTACTTTTCAATCAGGACGAAATCGTCGAAATTCCGAAAGAAAATTTAGCGTTAATGGTAACGGGCGCGATCTACGAACGCCGCATCGAAGCGACCGAAGCGCACAATAAAAAAGGCGAAAATAAAACGCTCGGTTCGACCGAAACAGCTTCCGACGAATCTCTGCTCGACATTTACAGCCGCGAAGATTCAACCGGCTGGCGAATACCGGCGAAAGGTTTCGACTTCTCCTGTCTGGAAAACGAAAAGGGAATTTTGGCGAAAGATAACATCGTCAAACTCGCCGAAAAACTCCGACGGTTTGCACCGAACGCCGAATTTGTTGATGATTATCTGCAAGTGCGGGAATTTTTAGGAAGCCTTTGGGAAGCCGATCAAAGTACGGAATCGCAGGGAATAAAACGCAGCGGCATCGGGAAATTTAATTTAGCGAACGTAACGACCGTCAGCAATCTTTCGCAATTTACGAGATATTCGCGGCTTCAGCGAAACCTTTTATGAAAAAAAAGTCGAGAGTCGAGAGTCGGGAGTCGAGAGCCGGAAATTCGGAGCGGCGAGAAAATCCAAGTGCCGCGCGGGTTGAACGCGAGAAGTCTTTTTCTCCCGACTCCCGACTCCCGACTCCCGACTCTCGACTAATCTACGGCGTGCTGCCGGTTTTGGAAGCATTACGCGCCGAGAATCGTAAAATTGACAAAATAATCATCGCTGACGGGGGACACGAAAAACGGCTTTCGGATGTTTTGGCAACGGCGCGG
The DNA here is from genome assembly GCA_964244835.1 of uncultured Pyrinomonadaceae bacterium. Classification (GTDB taxonomy): domain Bacteria; phylum Acidobacteriota; class Blastocatellia; order Pyrinomonadales; family Pyrinomonadaceae. The sequence continues at coordinate 20,443 of CAXTKJ010000042.1, read as the reverse complement.
AACAAAAGCATTCCGTTTCAGAAAGTTCCGCGAGAAAATTTGTCCAGACTGGTCGGCGGCGGTGCAAATCATCAAGGAATCGTGGCGTTCGTCGCGGAGGCTGATTATTATCCGGCAGAAAAATTGCTTGATGAAATTTATGCGAAAATCGAAGCGGGCGGCAAATCTCTGATCGTCATTCTGGACGGCGTGGAAGACCCGCGAAACTTGGGTGCGATTCTTCGCACCGTCGAATGTGCGGGCGCGGACGGCGTGTTCATCCCTGAACGCCGCGCCGTCGGGTTGACCGAGACGGTCGCCAAATCGTCGGCGGGCGCGAGCGAATACGTCAAAACGGCGAAAATTACGAATGTGAACCGCTTGATTGACGAATTGAAAGAGCATAATATCTGGGTTATCGGCACGAGCGGAGACGCGAAAATGGATTATACCGATTGGGATTTCAACCAGTCGTGCGCTCTGATTCTCGGCGGCGAAGGGAAAGGTCTGCATCGCCTGACGGCGGAAAAATGCGACGCGCTGGTAAAAATTCCGATGCGCGGAAACATAGAATCTTTGAACGTCTCGGTCGCCTGCGGCGTTATACTTTTTGAAGCGGTAAGACAGAAAAAGTGGTGAGTGGTGAGTGGTGAGTGATGAGTTAAAATCTTTTCGTTCACCACTCACCACTCACCACTCACCACTAAAAAATATGTTTTGTCCAAAATGCGGAACACAGAATGTTCAAACGGTGAGATTTTGCCGCAGTTGCGGCGCGAATTTAGGCAATGTTTCCGAAGCCTTGGCGGGAAAACCAATCGGCGTTCACCAATCGGGGTTTGAAACATTGGCTGAAATAAAAGCCTGGAACAAGAAAAACAAACCCGTCAATTACGAAAGTGCCATTACCAAAATGTTCACCGGCTTGGCTTTTTTAATCGTTGCGGCGGTTTTGGGAATTACCGGGATTGCGGGCGGGCAGTTTTGGTGGTTTTGGATGCTGATTCCGGCATTCGGTTCGCTCGGCAGCGGTGTCGCGCAGTACGTTCAACTGAAGAAAACGGAAAAACAGAATGCTGCATTCACTTCAAACGTGCCGAACGCGCTCAATTCAAATTATTCAAACGCCGGTTTGCCGCCGCCGTCCGCCAATCAATACGAACTACAAAATCTGATTAACGCAGACAGAAAAATCGAAGCGATCAAGGTTTACAGGGAAATTTACGGCGTTGGTTTGAAGGAAGCTAAAGATGCCGTCGAAGCGATGCAGAGCGGACAACTGCCGCTAATGCCTCAACCGGAAACTTACAGCCAGCCGTCGTTAGATCAAGTCCGCGATTTGCTTAATTCGGGTAATAAAATAACGGCGATCAAAATTTATCGTGAAATTTATAATGTCGGCTTAAAAGAAGCCAAGGATGCCGTCGAAGCAATGGAACGCGGACAATCGCCGGTGAATTACGATGTCCCGCCGCCGCGCGGTTCGGCTTACGATACCGGCGAACTCGCCGCGCCGCCGTCCGTTACCGAAAACACGACGCGCCATCTGGAATTAAATTCCGAAGGCGAAACGATGAACTTGCCGAAGAAATAATTTGAATGTTTATGAGGTGAAAATATGATTGATTTGAAAGAGGCGATTGAAAGAGCCAGACAATTTATAATTGAGTTAAACGGTCAGCCTGAGCAGTTTCAGGTTGAAGAAATTATTTTGTCGGATGACAAAAAAAATTGGCTTGTTACCGTCAGTTATTTGAAGAAAATTAGTTCACCAAACGAACTTCAAAAAACGCTTGGTTTGGAAAATCAGAGAGCATATAAAAGAGTTGTGATAGATAGCGATAATGAAAATGTCGTCGGAATGTTGAATTGGTCTTACGACAGGCGCGAAGCGGTATGAACGACTATTTGTTAAGGTTGATTCAAATTTATAAACAGAAAGGAATTTTGATTGATACCAACATCGTTTTACTTTACATTGTCGGCTCGCTTAATGTCTCGTTAATTAGAGAATTTTCAAGAACATCAATGTTCACGGAAACTGATTTCGACAAACTTTCAAAGTTTATTGATTTCTTTGAACTGAAAATCACGACTCCACATATTCTGACTGAAGTCAGCAATCTAATCGGAAACAGGCATGATATTCAAAATCTTCTAAAAACTTACGTTAAAAGCTCAGAAGAAAAATTTCTCGAAAGTTTCAAAATATGTGAAAACAGAGCTTTTTTGAACTTCGGTTTAGCTGATATTGCCATAAGCGAAACTGCAAAAGATTTGTATCTGGTTTTAACTAACGACAGTAATCTTTTCGGCTTTCTAATAAATCAAAAAATTGATGTGGTAAGTTTAGAGCAAATTCGACAAATTTGAAAAATCATTTCCTCACTAAAATTCGCGCATTGCCGACATTTCCGCTCGCGTCGAAAACGCGCAAAGTTACAGAATATTCACCGGCACTTTTCAATAAAACTTCAAATGAATAGCGTTCGCGTCCGCCGTCGGAAATACCGTCGTCGGCATAGACGGTTTGCCATTCGCCGCCGTTGATACTGTATTCGGCGTTTTGCAGATAGCTTGACGAATCGCTCGCTTCAAAGACGACACGCGCTTTATCGCCGCTGATTTGCGGCGTTCCGACGGCGACGACGGTCGGCGCGGTGTTGTCAATCTCGACGGGTTCGCTGAGACGTTCGCCGGAAAGCATCTGTGTTGTTGGATTGGACGGCGAATCGTTTGTCGTGATTTTGAAAACGTAACGACCGTCGGCGAACGCCAAACCGTCAATCGCGTAAAAATTATCGCGCAGATTTTCCTTCAATAATTTGAAATTCGTTTCGTTGATTTCGCGGAAATAAACCGCGTATTCCAATTTGTCGCCGTTGCGGTCTTCCGCCGTCCATTGCAGCGAACGCGCCCCACGCAGGTAAATTCGGCGCGGCGGAATGTTCATCATCGGCGGCAGTCCGAAAAACGTCGGGTCAATACCGGAATTTTCGATATTCGGATCAATAATAATCGGCGGATTTGCTATCAATCCGACATTCGTCGGCAGAATCTGAATCGAAAGAATTTCCGGCGCGATGTTTTTTGAAAGATAAGCGACGCTGACTTCGTTTAAAGCAACGCTCGGAACGGTCGCCAAACCTGTTCCAAAAGATGTTCCTTTCGGCAAAATCTGACTATTCAAAATCGCCCGCCATTGCAGGTAATTTGCTTTCGGGCTTTGAATTTGCGCGCCCTTCGCATCACTGTAAATTGCGCTCCAATCGCTCCACGTTTCGTCGGGTTTTTCGGTGTTGCCGCTGCGCGTCTGCAAGACGACATTGCCGTTTCCGCGCCACCAAATTCTGCCCCAAGTCGCGGTTGATTTCGCATTTAACAGCGACGATTCATAACTTCCTTCGACGGCGGTTTCCGTGCCGAAACGAAAAAGTTTTCCGGCGTTGCTCGAAGTCGCGTAAATCTGATTGCCGCGCATCTGCATCGTCGAAATTTGTCCTTCGTTCGATTGCAAAAGCAAAGTTTCGCGCCCGTCGTTGGTGATCGAATATACGCGACCTTTATCGGAAGTGCCGACGAGAACGCCATTTGCATTTGCCGCAATGGAAAACGCCGTTACGGTCGGCGAATTCCAGATCACTTCGCTGCCGCCGTCGGGCGCGATGCGATAAATCGCCGATTTCGCCGTCGTTAAATCGTAGCGGCTTTTCGGCGCAGGTTCGGGTGAAGTTGTCGGCGTTGAATCGGTCGGCACAACGGTCGTCGAACCGCTTGTATTTATTGTCGTTGTTTTCGGCGCGGATGCCGATTCGTCCAACGCCAGCGCGTAAATCGAGCCGTCCGTGCCGATTGCCAGACTGTGAATCTCCCGCAACGGCGAATCGAGCAGCGCGAACGGCTTGCTGTCCGCACCGAAGCGCAGAACCAAACCTTTCCCGTCCGTTCCCGCGTAGAGATTTCCTTTGTTATCAGTCATCAACGCGATAATGTGCGTTTCGCTCGTGTCGTAAAAAAGCGACGCTTCCGGCGCGGCATTGGCTGATTTAACGCGATAAATTTTCCCGTTTTCGCCCGTGCCGACTGCCAGATTTCCGTCGCTTAAAATCGCCAGCGACCAGATATATTTTTCCTTCGGTTCAAAATAAACTGTCGCGTTTCCGTTCGCATCAACCCGATAAACCTTGCCGTCCGGCGAAGTTCCGGCGTACAATTCACCGCTTTTTCCGATTGCCAGCGCGGAAACATTTAATTCGTTCAAATCGGCGAATTGTTTACCGTTGCCGCTTGCGTCAACGCGGTAAATTTTCCCGTCGCTGCCTGTTCCCAGATAAACATTTCCGTTTGCGTCAACCGCGCTCGACCAAACGTAAGGCTGTTCGGTTCTGAAAACTTCCGTCAATTTCGGCGCGAGCGAAATAGTGCCGTTTTCGTTGATCGAAACGCCTTTCGCATCGCCGCGCAAAACTTCGGTGCGCGTGTTGACCGTCCAAATCGAAGGCTCGGCGGCGTTAATTGAATTGATTAAAGAAAAAAGAAAAAAGAAGAGCAGGAAAAATTGTTTTGTCATTAAATTTTAATTTCCGACGTATTTTGAATAAATCGAACGCGCCGTCATTATATCATCAGTTCCGCGCACAATGGCGCGGGCATCTCTAAAAACGGTCAGTTCGAATTCGTCCACATTTAGACGCAAAAGATACTCGTTTTGTTTCACCGCGCCGAGATTTTTCAGTCGTTCGGCGAGCGATTTCAAATCAAGATTCGTAGATTTCGACGGCGCAATCTGCACGGCATTTCGTCCGCACAAAACGGCGGAAAATTCATTCGCTTCGGCTTCAAGAAACTCGAAATTTCGCTTCGCACAGCATTCGCAATCTGCGTTCGGTTTGCTTAATTTTATTTTGCGCCAATCATTCTGCCAGACATCAATCTGAATCAAAGAGCGATGCAGTTTGTCGAAATTTCCCGTCAAAATTTTCAATGCTTCAGCCGTCTGAATCGCCGAAACGCTCGCAATAATCGGCTGAATCACGCCCGCCGTATCGCACGTCGGCGAAGTTCCCGCGTCCGGCATTTCCTCAAAGATACAGCGCAGACACGGCGTTTCAGTTGGAAAAATCGTCATCGTCGTCCCGTAACTCGAAACCGCCGCGCCATAAATCCAGGGCTTTTTCAATTTCACGCAGGCATCGTTAATCAAATAGCGAATCTGAAAATTATCTGTACCGTCTAAAATCAAATCAACGTCTTTCACCAAACTTTCGATATTTGAAAAATTGACATCCGCCACAATCGCGTCAATTTCGATTTCCGAATTAATTTCCGCCAAGCGATTTTTTGCCGCAATCGCTTTCGGCAATCGTTCCAAAGCGTCCGACTCACTATATAAAGTCTGTCTTTGCAAATTGGAAAACTCCACAAAATCGCGGTCAACGATTCGCAGAAAACCGATACCGGCGCGAGCTAAAATCTCGGCGTGTGCCGCACCCAACGCGCCGCAGCCGATAAGCAAAACTTTTGATTTTGTAAGTTTTTGCTGTCCATCTTTGCCGATTGGCGCAAACAAAATTTGGCGGCTGTAGCGTTCGTTCATTCAATTTAAAACCGTCCACTTTGTAAAGAAATTCTATACAAAACAATAATTTTTGATGTAATCTAAAACTTAACATTTTCTGTTGAGTTTTAAAAAAATGATTTTAGAAACTACCCAAAAAATTCCGCTCACGCTTTGGAAAGACGGCACGATTCGCGTTAAAGGCACTCGTCTGATGATTGATATGATTGTCAACTCACACAATCGAGGCGAATGTCCTGAAGCCATTTTTGAATCTTTCCCGTCGAATGATTATTCGGTTGCCGATATTTATTTGGTGATTGCTTACTACTTATCTCATAAGTCAAAAATTGACAAATATATTGCGAACCGTGAAAAGGAAGCCGAAAAATTTTGGGAAAAAGTGGAAGCCGATCCGAAATATCAGGCTCGAATTAACGAGTTTCTTAAGATAAAAGAACAAAGTCGGTAACAAAAGTTTTGTAGAGAAAGACGATTTAGGATAACCTGACATCGTTCTTTTTTTATGATTAAAATTCTTGCTGACCAAAACTTCAACGGCGATATTTTGCGCGGACTCAAAGAGCGAATTCCCGGTCTTGATTGCATCACTACTTACGAAATTGGCATTGGTTCATACTCAGACCCGAAACTTTTGACCTGGGCGGCAAATGAAAGTCGCGTGATTGTTACTCACGACGCAAAAACTTTTCCGCCATTCGCCTACGAAAGAATGGCACAAGGCGAAAAAATGAGTGGTGTGATAGTCATGTCAGCCAAAACGCCGATTGGTCAGGCGATAGATGATTTAGAATTAATTATTCTCGCTAGATTTGAAAACGAATGGGAAAATAACGTAACCAGAATTCCGCTCTAGCCTAATCTTTCCAAAACCGCACGGCTCATTTCTTTCATCGGCGCGTCTTTGCCCGTCCAGATTTTTTGCTGCTCCATCGCCTGGGCGATCAGCATCGCCAAGCCGCCGATTTTGGGAACTTCGGCGCGGTCGGCTTCGGTCATCAGGCGCGTTTGAAACGGGATATAAACGAGATCATATACGAGATGCAGATTTTTTAACTGTTCGGCGACGGCGGGCGTTTCATCTTCGGCTTTGCCCTTCATTCCCAGAGGCGTGGTGTTCACCAAAATATCGTATTCGCCGTAATTTTCGCCTTTCGATTTGAGATTTGAAATTCGAGATTTGAAATTTTCCGCCAAATCTTTAGCTTTTGCCAAATCACGGGCAAAAATCGTTACCTGTGCGCTGCTTTGTTCGAGCGCGTAAATACAGGCGCGAGCCGCACCGCCCGCGCCGAGAACGGCGACTTTTGCCCCGTTCAAATCGCCGTAAGAATTGAGAAGCGGTTCGATAAATCCTTTTGCGTCGGTGTTGTAGCCGTGCAGTTTGCCGTCCACGATTTTGACCGTGTTGACCGCGCCGATTTTCTGCGCGGTTTCGTCTATAAAATCAAGATGTTCAATGATCGCCTGTTTGTGCGGAATCGTGACGGAAAAACCTTTGAAATTAAGCGCGATTTCGCGTGTTTCCAATTTGACCATTCTGCGGATGAATTCGTCCAAATCGTGAACTTGCAGCGGCACGAAAACGGCGTTCAAATTGTGAAATTGAAACGCAGCGTTATGAATATAAGGCGACATCGAAACGCTTGTGTTGCCGCCTAAAATGCCATAAATTTCCGTTTCTTCGTTTAATTCTTTGACGCGATAAACTTCGATCAAATCCTTTGCCGAAATTTGTCCGGGCGCGGTTTCTTTGCCGTCGTCGAGCGCGGCGTAAGTCATAAACGCGCCGTGCGCCAAACCCAGAATCCGCGTCCATTTTCCGCTTTCGCCCATTGCGATTGGGATGATTTGTTTGTTTTCTGATTTCGCTTTTTCGAGCAATTTCCAGATTGGAATTGAATCGGTAATATCGTTGGTTTTTATGGCGATTTTTACAATATTTGATTCAGAAACTTGCGAAAGACTTTTGAAAGTATCGGTTAAATCTGAAGGAACTCTGTTAAAAAAATGACTTGATAAAATTGTTTTAGCTTTGACAAGATTTGGAAAATATAATGTGTCAGCCTCAAAGTCCGCATAAAAATTTTCATTTTTATTATGAATTAAAATTTTTTGCCAGAAAGTTAATCTCTCCTGCAACGTCAAAGATCGTTTTCCGCCTTGTTCTTTCGCTCTAAATGTAGCAAGAAGATTATTAATAATTGGCAAACTGTTCAGAGCAGGTTCGATTTCGTTTTCCTTCAAACAATCAAACCGAATCTCAATCACATCCGCCAAATCTTCGGCGAGCCTGATTTGCTCGATCAATTCATCGGCTGTTTCCGCGCAGACCGAGACGCAGATTTTTCCGTTATTCATTGGTTGTTTGGCTGATATTGACTAAGTAAGTCAGCGCGACGATCAG
>CAXTKJ010000042.1:0-12469 GCA_964244835.1 uncultured Pyrinomonadaceae bacterium | reverse complement strand
TGTTTAAGTTGATGACGTAAGAAATCGCCGCGATGAGCAGAATTATCACGCCGACTGCCGCTGATGCGACGATTAAAGTTTGTCCGCTTTGTTTGACGGCGATGGCGGTTAATGCCCACGCGATTGCCAGAGGGTAAAACGGATTGTTGAGCCGGAAACGAATGATTACGCCCAAAGCCGTCGCCGTTAAAAGCAATCCTGCGCCTAAAACGACGGCGACGGAATCGGCGATTTGAATTTTCAAATAAATCAGCGCAATCGTCGCATTCAGAATCGAAGCCGCCGTAACCCAGCCGAAATAAAGTCCGAAAGGGAATTTGACGAGCCAAAATTCGCCCGTCGTTTCGGTTTTACGCAAATTAATGTTGATAAAAGCGAGCGTTCCCAATAGCAGAAAAATCACCGCCACGCAGACTAAAATCATTTCGTGATGCCAGAAATAAATCCAGCCGCAGTTTGCCGCGCAGCTTAGAATATAAACCGAGCGCAGATTGCGAAATCGTTCCGCGTTTGCCGGCAAAGCCTGATAAACGCTGAATGCGATTAAACCGAGATAAATCAAACTCCAAATCGCAAACGCATAGCCGGCAGGCGTAATTAGTGACGGATATTTGTCGGAAACAAAAGCGGGCGTAACGCCGCCGATATAGCCCATCGCGGCGAGATAATTAAACGCAATCACGCCGACGGTGGCGACGATGACCAGAATACTTTTCAGCCGGTCTGAATTATTGGACATAAATTCGATTTACCAAACGATTGAAATTTCACTGACAGTCGAATTATAATCCGTTTGGGGTAAATTGACGATTTCGTATAAAAATTGCGGAAAACGTCGCGCTCATTTGCCGAATCATAAAGCACGGTCGAATTTCGACTTGATTTTTATAAAAAACTTTTCTGGCATCGAACTTGCTCAAATGGAAACGGGCGCACTCTCCAACCTTTCCCCTCGTGCCTGAGATTGAAAGGAAAGAGGCAAAATAAAATGAAAATTTTCAGACACTTATTAACAACCATCGCAGTTACAGTTTGTTTCGCGGCAACCGCATCGGCGCAGCAGGAAAAGCCGCCGCCGAAGCCGCCGCCGCCGGTTATCCCGGTTCAGCCGGAGAAAAAACCGACACCGGAAAAACCGAAAGACGACCGAAAAAAGCCGAATTCGACGGTGTATTATTTGAGAGAGGAAAACTAGATTTTCTCAATCGTTTGGTCAAATTTAACGAATAAAAAAGGCAGTCTGAAAATTTCAGACTGCCTTTTTTATATTTGGATTGCCCACTAGAAGATTTGAACTTCTGACCTCCCGCGTGTGAAGCGGATGCTCTACCACTGAGCTAAGTGGGCTGATATTTTCCCGTGCATCAAAGCGTCGGATCGTCGGCTTTTGCCGGACGTTCTTCGTCAGTTGATTTGGTCGTGGCGAGCGTCGAATCGAAATAAAAATGGCGCGTTCCCGAACCTTCCTGCGGGTCGGCGTTGATCGAATAAAATGACGGTTTCGTTCCCGAAGGCTCTTGGACGGTTAATTTGAAAATATAGCCGTTGACGACCGGCGATTCACCGGCAAACCGTTCGTCGAGTTGGGCTGATTTGATAAGTTCGTCGAAGTTCGGCGCGAATTTGCCCTGATGTTTGGAAGCGTGACCGATTTGCAGAGTTTTTATAGTATTGATGGACTGCGCGGCGGAAGTTTCGTTTCCATTATTGACCATTGCACGGTAAGCCGGAATTCCGACTCCGATCAAAAGGGCAATAATCGCAATCACGATCATTAACTCGATCAGGTTAAATCCTCGCTGGTCTTTTAATTTTCGGCGTAAATTATTCATAAAAGTTTTTGTAAATTCTCCTTCGATTTTCTATCACGAAGAAACTTTCTGTAAGTTTCAAAATTTTATCTGTTTATCACATACATTTGCAACTGACAGATAATTTCGACGGAATTTATTCCAAAGTTAAAGCGTCGGGTCGTCGGCATTTGCCTGACGATTTTCTTTCGTCGTTTTTGTAACTGCCAGCGTCGAATCGAAATAAAAATGGCGTGTTCCGGTTTTGAAAAAATATAAATAATTTTGCGGGTCGGCGTTGATTGAATAAAAAGCCGGTTTTGTTCCCGAAGTTTCTTGAACAATCAACTTGAAAACATAATCGTTGACGACCGGCGATTCACCGGCAAAGCGTTCGTCGAGTTGGGCTGATTTGATAAGTTCGTCAAAGTTCGGCGCAAATTTGCCTTGATGTTTCCTGGCATAACCGATTTGCAGCGTTTTAATCGTGTTAATAGAATGCGCGGCGGAAGATTCGTTGCCGTAGTTTTCCATTGTTTGATAGCCAACAAAAATTGAGCTGATAATTAGCGTGAGAAAAAAGGCTGAAAGTTTTGCAACGATTGAGACCTTGTTTTTATTTTCAAAATTTTTCATTACCACTCGCACGAAAATTTATGCCAACAAGTTGCAAAATTTATCATCATAAAACTACAAAACAGAAACTTTTGCATTACGGATAAGTTTAATATAAATCATATTGAAAAGATTTTCGTGCAGTAAAGCGAACAAATTTTGTAAAATATATTTGGGGCTTGGCTCAAACGAATAAAAAAGAATGAGAGATTGGATTGCAGACAAAACCGAAACGATATTAAAACCCGTAACGCTCGAATTTGACGCGCAGCAGAAGATAAATCTTTTGCAGGCGGAAATCGAGCGCGTCATCAAAGGCAAATCCGAAACGGTCAAACTCGCGCTCGTCGCTTTGCTCGCTAAAGGTCATCTGTTGATCGAAGACGTTCCGGGCATCGGTAAGACGACTTTAGCGAATGCTCTGGCACGTGCGCTTGATTTATCGTTTCAGAGAATTCAATTTACCAGCGATTTATTGCCGTCAGATGTTATCGGGCTTTCGATTTACAACCAGCGCGACGAGCGATTTGAATGGAACGCCGGACCGATTTTCTCGAATATCGTTTTGGCGGATGAAATCAACCGCGCCACGCCGAAAACGCAATCCGCGCTTTTGGAAGCGATGGCGGAAGAACAAATCACCGTCGAAGGCGTTTCGCGCCCGCTGCCGCTGCCGTTTATGGTCGTGGCGACGCAGAATCCGACCGAGCATCACGGAACTTACCCTTTGCCCGAATCGCAGTTGGATAGATTTATGCTGCGCCTGCACGTCGGTTATCCGGCGTTGGCGGACGAGCGCGAGATTTTGCGCGACCGCAAGCGCGAAAACCCTCTGCGCCGCGTCCAAGCCGTGATGTCGGAAGCGGATGTTTTAGAATTGCAAAGCCGCGTGGCGGAAGTTCGCGTGGACGAAGTTTTAATTAATTATCTTTTAGAAATCGTCGCGCAGACGCGCCAGACCGACGCGCTTGAACTCGGCATTAGCCCGCGCGGAACGCTCGCTTTATTTCGCGCCGCGCAAGCCGTCGCGCTGATCGAAGGACGAGATTTCTGCATCGCCGACGACATTAAACAATTAGTCTTGCCCGTCTTTGCTCACCGTCTCATCGTCAACTCGCGCCAGACGACGAGCGGTAAACGCCGCAGTTACGAAGCCGAACAGATTTTGCGCGATATTTTACAGAGAACAAACGTCCCGGTTTAGAAGATTCTCATTACACGAAAATAAACATCGCAGCGGAAGTGTTTTCAAAATTCTTTTGAAAACACTTCCGCTTTTTCTTGAAAACTCAATTCTAAAAATTATTACTTGACCGATTCCGATATATCGTGATACAAATAAACCTATTCCGATGAAATGAATGTTTCATTGAAGATTTTAGAAAAAAGAGGTACAAATAAAATGTTTGGAAGACAAGGTTTTAAATTTGGAAGAGGATGCGGACAAGGCTTCAAAGGTGAATTTATGCGAATGCGGCGCGGTGATATTAAATTTCACCTGTTGGAGATTTTGAAAGAAACTCCGCGACACGGTTACGAAATTATCAGCGAACTCGAAAAACAGTCGGGCGGCTATCGTCCGAGTCCGGGTTCGGTTTATCCGACTTTGCAGATGCTCGAAGAAGGCGGTTATTTGACGAGCGAGCAAATCGAGGGCAAAAAGGTTTATACGATTACCGCCGAAGGCTTGAAACTGCTTGAAGAACGCGGCGCAGCCAAATTTGAGGCGCACCCGAAAATGGCGCAAGCCTTTGAAATCAGAAAATCCCTGATGAAATTCGGCTCGGCGGTGATGGACGGCGTGCGCGACGGAGACGAAGAAACGGTCAAGAAAATCAGCGAAGTTATTAACAAAGCCAAGCGCGATGTTTATTCGATTTTGGCGGAAAGTTAAAACTTTGAAGTCGGATTTAATGTTCTGAGTCCCGCCTTTAGGCGGCTTCTTTTCAACGACTAGCCGCCTGAAGGCGGGACTCAAAACTAATTAAAATCATATCAAGCGCGAAGATATTCTTATTTTCGCGCTTTTGTGTTGAAATAAACTAATGAATTTCCGCAAATTCTCCCAACTCTTTAGTGTCCGCGACGTTCGCAACGGCGTTCTCGGTTTGACGGTCGTGGTTGGCGGTTTGGGATTGGCGATTTTTACGATTTACGCGCATCAGACGGCGCAGTATCGGATGGCGGGTTGGGCGGCGATGGCTTCGCTCGTCTTTGTACTGCTGATCGTCGTGTTCGTCATTCCGCCGCTGGCGCGTTCGGCAAGCACGGAAGCCTCGCAGATGAATCTGCCGTTTGAGATTACGGTCGGCGGCGCGATGATCGTGGTTTTGATGATTATCGTCGGATTTCTGGCGTGGCAGACGGGCAATAATTTACTGTTTCTGATTTTATCTTTTCTGGCGGCGGCGATGATCGTCGGATTTCTGATCGGCAATATTTGCTTGAAAAAACTCGATGTGAAAATGCGCTTTCCCGAAACGATTTTCGCCGGCGAAGTAACGCCGATTCTGGTTAGCCTGCATAACCGCAAACGAATTTTTCCGACTTTCTCGGTCGTCGCGCAGGTGCGCGGTAAAGAGCGTGAACAATCAGTTTTATTCAATGAACTGAAACAAATTCTGCCGGAAAAATGGGCGGATAAAATCACCAAGCCGCCCATCGTCAAACACACGCTCGATTATTTCGTCAACATTCCACGCCGCCAAACGGCTGAAAATAAAGCAGAACATATTTTTCAAAAGCGCGGACGGTTCATCATCAAGGACTTCGAGCTTTCGACGAAATTTCCGTTCGGCTTTTTCCGCCATCGTCGGAGGCTTTCGGCGCAGGAAACGGAAATCGTAATTTTTCCGCCAATCGCGCCGATTGACGAAGAAACGACTGATTTGCCGATTGAAATCGGGAAACTCGTTACGAATAAAAAAGGTCTCGGACAGGATTTGCTCGGAATGCGCGATTATCAGCCGCTCGACGATTTGCGGCGCGTTGACTGGAAGGCGACGGCGCGAACCAGACGTTTGATTGTCCGCGAATTCTCCGCCGAAGACGACAAGCGCGTGACGATTATTTTCGACACGCGCCTGCCGTCAAACGCGAAAGAAAAAAAATTATCCTTACGCGAACGAATCGAAGCCGAACAAAAAGGCAAAACGGTCGAGTCTGAAAGATTTGAAACAGGTGTTGGCAAAACCGCTTCGATGCTCGCGCATTTCACCGAAGACCAAGCCGAGATTCGTCTGATTATTGACGGAAACGTCGGCGAGTTCGGCATCGGGAAAATTCATTTGAATGAATGTTTGAAACGTCTCGCGCTCATCGAACCGAATTCAGACGAGGCGGCGCGGCTGCCGTTTGAAACTCTGGAAGATGTTTTATACGAACGCGAAAACAGCTATACTTTTTTCATCTCGGCTGAACGAAATGAGGACTTACCCGACGAATTGATTCAGCAAAGCGTGATAATCAATTATTGATGATGAAATGTTAAGAGGATTTGCCTTAATCCTATTAGGTTCACGGGCAAACCTAATAGGATTTGACGAAAACCTAAGAGGATTGAGGCAAATCCTAAGAGGTTTTTGTAAAAACCTCTTAGGATAAAGTAAAGAATCTAGCAGAAAAGAGAAAAAACTATTAGTTACTGACCGAAAACTAAAGATTTCTTAATAGAAATCCTTAGTTTTTTACGAAAACCTATTAGTCAGTCAGAAAAATCTTATGAGAAAAATCATCTACATTTTGATTGGAATCGCTACTTTTTCGGTCGGCTTTTGGATTTTTCAACTGAGACCATTGGTAATTCCGGTTTCGATTTGTGAAATCACACGACACGCCGAAATTTTTGAATCAAAACAAATTCGCGTCAAAGCATTTTTGGGTAATGTCAGAATTGATGATGACGGCACAGAGAATTTTTCCGTTTCCGATCTTGAAGAAGGTTGTCTTACAAGTGCGACCTTGGAAATTTCAGAACAATTAAAGAGCGAGTTAAAAAGTGATGAAAGCCTTCAACAGTTTATCAGTGAATTGCGAAGTAAAAATGATGAAGAAGACAAAAAGCGCGACGGAAACGGAATGTTCGTTGCTGAAATAGAAATAGTTGGAGAAATCAGAAAGATTGAAGAAACCGGAATTGCTTCAGTAGTTAGTCCACCGCCATTTATAATCAAAACAACTGAAATTGCACAAACTTCGCCGATTCGATTTGTTAGTTACAAAGAAATTAGAAGTTTTGAGCAATCAAAATAAATTCTTGTCATAAAATCAAACTCAGCGGTGTGTTACCTTTTGAAAGCGGCAGTTTGGCTTTACTAAATGACGGACAGCGTAAAAATGTTAATGGACGCGATGCTCCAGGCGGGAACGACGGCGACGAATGCGGAGAAAATCGGATTTGATGAGGCTTTTACGCTTCACCATCGAACGGTTTTCCGTGCGGCGCGGTCAATCGTGCGCGACGAAATGCTTGCCGAAGATGTTACGCAGGAAGTTTTTTTGAAGCTGCATCACAATATGGATGCGATTGAAAACGAAGAAATGCTGCGCCCGTGGCTGATTCGAGTGGCGTTGAATGTGGCGAAGAATACTTTGCGCGGCAACATCAGGGCGAACACGAGAGAGGAAAATTACGTCAAAGAAATTGACGAAACGACTGATTTTACGGCGGAAAAAGATTATGAACAGCGCGAAAACGCTAAAGAAGTGCATCGCGCTTTGAGTTTGATCAAAGAACCTTTGCGAAGCTGTCTGGTTTTGAAACAGCAGGGTTTGTCTTATAAAGAAATTGCGAGCAGTTTGGAGTTGAACGAAACGAGCATCGGCACGTTCGTCGCCCGCGCCCGACAGGAATTCGTCAGGCATTACGGGAAAATCGGGGGGAAAACACAATGACGGAAAAATGTTTCGACATCGGCACGATGCAAGCCTTTTTGGACGGTGAACTGGATTTTGCAAAATCCGAAGCGGTCGCCGAACACATCGGCGTGTGCGACGATTGCGCGATGCAATTAGCCGTCGCCGAAGAAGAATCGTCAATGGCTTTTTCCGCGCTCGAACAGGAATTTAACACGCTCGTTCCGACGCAGAGACTTTGGACGAAAATTAACGATTCGATTGAAAAGGAAAAGAAATCTTTCTGGACACCAATTTTCGCATTTTTCAAACAGCCTGCAATCGCCGCGTTTGCTGGATTGCTAATCGTCGTTGGACTTTTCGCGCTGGTTTTGAATCGCGGAAATAGCGAAGAGTTGAAAGCGGTTGCGGAAACAAATCCGAATAACACTATTAGTATTCCTGTTTCAATTACTCCTGAAACGAATTTATTTCCCGGTCAAAATTTGCCGCTAACTAAAGATTCGCAGTTTATAGCGGCTTCAAATAACAACAGCAATCGCCCCAAGATTCGCGTCATTCAGGCGAATGTTATAAATGAAAATCGCAAGTCGAGCGAAAAATCTGACAGACCGAAAATTAGAAAAGACTTTACATCGCAACCTGCGAACGAAAATTTGACGGGTGAAGAAAGTTATATCAAAACGATTGCGACGCTGACCGAATCGGTGAAAAATCGTAAGGACGAAGTTCTGAAACCATCGGCGCGGTTCGCCTTTGAACGCGATATGGCTGTCGCCGATAATGCGATTACGACGATGAAAAAAGAAGTCAAACAAAATCCGAAGGACGAAGCCGCCAAACAAATTCTTCGCGCTTCTTATCAAAACAAAATAGATTTGCTCAACTCGGTCGCCGACAAAACCGAACTGATGGCGAGCGTGAAATAAAAATTTGATGGTGAACGATTGGTTTATTGAATTGCCACTAGCTTTAGCTAGTGGTTCAGATTGAGCAGAAGAACGCGGCTTTAGCCGAACTTCAAAGAAACAAATTTCCTTATGGCTTTAGCCGCATCAAGCGTTTGGGCTAAAGCCATAAGGAAAGGTTTAGAACGGAAATTCGGCTAAAGCCTTTGGACTGACTGAACTTAACCACTAGCTAAAGCTAGTGGCAATTCATCAAGTGTTACTTTTGATTTATCACTAAAACTGCAACTGACACGGAAAATGACGATAAAAGAATTTACGCAAAAATTTAGCTTCACGGTTTTTATCGGGATTTTCTGTTTTTCGATTGCTCCTACATTCGCTCAGACGATTAAAGTCGAGCCGCGAATCGCCTTTGCCGAAGACGAAAATTTTCACGATAATCACGCGGCAACTGAAAAATCAATCGCGGTTGATGCGAAAGTCAATATCTCTTTGTGTGTATCGGAAGGCAAACTAAAAATTAACGGCTGGGATCGCAGCGAAATTCGCGCCTACGTCGGCGGCAGTGCCATCGGCTTTAAGGTTTTGCAGAAAAGCAAACAGAATAGTCAGCCGGTTTGGGTGAAGGTCGTCGGATTCGATCCGGCGAAGAAACAAAACGGCAACGGCGACGAATGTTTGGCGGGCGACGACATTGAAATTGACGTGCCGCGCGGCGCGACGGTTGACGTGAAAAACAACGAATCGGAAACGACGATCAGCGCGGTGGCAAAGGCGACGGTGAAAAACGTCGGCGGCGATATTTACCTGAACGGCATCGAGCGCGGCGTGGACGCGACGACTTATGAAGGCGGCGTAACGGTCGAAAAATCCGGCGGCGCGATCAATCTGTCCAGCACGACCGGCAATATCATTGCGTTCGATCTCACGCCATCCGAAATCGGCGACGGTTTCAAGGCGAAAACCAACAGCGGCGCGATCACCCTGCAAAACATCGAACACCGGCAGATGGACATCAATTCAAATTCCGGCGCGATGCGGTTCACGGGCGAATTTCAGAACGGCGGGCAGTATCGTTTCGGAACGCAAAACGGTTCGATTCTATTGGCGATTCCCGAAACTTCTTCGTGCAAGATATTCGCTTCTTACGGTTTCGGCGCGTTTAATTCAGAACTGCAAATACAAAACGTCCTTAAAAGCGCGGGTTCAAAAACGCAGAGTTTGACGGCGCAGATGGGCGCGGGCGAGGCAACGCTCAATCTGACGACTTACAGCGGCGCGATTCGGATTCGGAAAAAATAAATTTTTGAAATGAGAAATGAGAAATGAGAAATGAGATAAAGCGTCTCGTTTCTCATTTCCTATTTCTCATTTATAATCTATGTGAATCAATACTAAAACGGCTTTCGGTCGGAGCGCGGACGGCTCGTCCGCCAACGGAGCCGGAGGCGACGTTGTTCGTTTAGAGAGTGAAGCGCGTGAGGGCAAACGCAGCAACTGCGCGGACGCTCGTTGGCGGACGAGCCGTCCGCGCTCCGACCGAAAGCCGTTCAGCTTCGATTGACATAATCTATACAAACAAATTTCCTTTCTAAACGTAGAAATAAAGATGAACGGCGGAAATAATGTGATCGGGCAAACGCTCGATGACAAATACAAAATCGAAAACGAAATCGGCAAGGGCGGAATGGGAACTGTTTATCTCGCCACGCACGTCGGCACGGAGCGACCCGTCGCGCTGAAAATTATCGCGCCCGAATTTATGCAGCGCGTCGAATTCATCGAACGCTTCAAACGCGAAGCCCGCGCCGCCGGTCGCCTGCGCCATCCGAACGTCGTCAATGTTACCGATTTCGGTTTTGCCGACACGCCGAAGGGAAACGTCGCCTATCTCGTGATGGAATATCTCGACGGCTGTACGCTCGGCGAGATTCTGGACGAAGAGGAAAAATTGCCGCTGTCGTGGACTTTGGATATTTTGGAACAGGTTTGTTCCGCCGTGCAGGAGGCGCACGAACAGGGAATTATTCACCGCGATTTAAAGCCGGATAACATCTGGTTAGAGCCGAACCAACGCGGCGGTTACACGGTCAAAGTTCTCGATTTCGGCATTGCCAAACTCGAAGAACAAATGAACAAACCGGCAATCGGCGCGGTAAATGAACCGCTCGCATTGACGGAAAATTTTCAGTCGAGAACGACTGTCGCCGACAATCCGAATTTCGGCACGGTTGCCGAAAACGGCGGCGCGACCGTTGCGTTTGAACCGAAAACTGCCAAAACCATCGCGCCGAATTCCGAAGCCGGAACGCTGATTCAGACAGCCGAACTAAATTCCGAATCGGGAACTTTAATTCAAACCGCTGCGATAAATTCCGAAGCCGGAACGATCATTCAATCCGGCGAAGTAAATTTAGAATCGGGAACTTTGATTCAATCGAAAGAAATTGACTCGGAATCGGGAACGGCGATTATGTCCGTCGCGCCGATTCATACTTTAAAGTCGAGCGAAAACGGCGGAACGAAAATCATCACCGCTGCCGACACCGACAAATCTCCCGGCAGAGCGAGTTCGACGGCGGAACTGACGCGGGTCGGCGCGGTTTTGGGAACGCCGCTTTATATGTCGCCCGAACAATGTCGCGGCGAAAAATTGTCGCGGCAGTCGGATATTTACAGTCTCGGCGTGATTGCCTATCAAATGCTTTCGGGCAAAACGCCGTTCAGCGGCGATTATCTGGCGGTGATGGAATCGCATAAAGAAGTTGCGCCGCCGCCGCTCGAAGCTAAAAAGATTCCGAAAAAAATCAAACAAGTCGTTGCCGCTTCTCTCGCCAAAGAGGTCGCCAGCCGACCGCCGACCGCGCTCGCCTTCGCGTCCGAACTGCGCGCTCAATCCGAAGGCATCGGTTCGCTTTATCGTCGCGCTCTGGTGATTTACAGCGAACATCTGCCGAAATTTCTGGGTTTATCAATTCTGCTTTATCTGCCGGTCGCCGTGCTGACGGTGATTTTGGTGGGAATTTCATTTTTAGCGGTCAACAATGCTATCAACAGTACGACGAAATATATATTGATCGGCGTTTTTACGCTTTTATCTACATTCTTGACCGTGTTTTGCGGCTACTTGATTTTCGGGACGATTACCTGGCTGGTCGCTCAAATTCTCGCCGTTCCGCTGCGCCCGCTCAAAGTTCGTCCGGCTTTGAAAATGGCTCGCAGGCGTTGGAAAACCTTTGCCGGAACGGGAATGCTGTCGGCGGCTATAACAATGGTTGGTTACGTTTTGTGTTTTCTGCCTGGATTATACTGCTCGGTTTTTCTGGCGTTGGTCGCGCCGGTAGTAATGATGGAAGGGCTGCGCGGAATTGAGGCATTGAAGCGTTCCAGAAGTTTGGTCAAACGCTCTATGAGAACGACTCTTGCCGCCATTCTCATAATGTTTTTCGTCCCGGTTATCGGTTCCGGTTTGATTTCTTTTGTCGCCAACGCAACTGCCAAATCACTTTCGGGGACTGCCGATAAAATTTCGGTTATCAGAGAAAAGGCAATCGAAGGCTCCAAGTTAAGCGGCGATTCGGATTCCGGGGTAACGGTCGGCAGGGAAACCGGCGACGATTTTCAAGTAAAAGTTGACGGCGATCAGGTTTCGGTCAGCGAACCAATCGAAGGAAAAAATATGGGACAGAGCATCAAGGAAACGATTCGTGAAGCTCTGACGCAAATTTTACTGCTGCCGTTTCAAATTTTTATCACGTCTTTCTCGTCAATCGTGATCGCGCTGCTTTATTTAAAAACCCGGCAGGTCGGCGGCGAATCTACCAAAGACCTACTCGAACAATTTGAAGAATCCGAACAACCGCGCACCAACTGGCAAAAGCGCGTCAAGGCACGGCTCGAACAATCTGGCAAACAAACAAGCCGCAATACCTGAAATGCAAGAAAATTCGATTTGCTTAGAGCGGTTAAAGTTTGGATATACGGGTCAGAACCGTCTGCGTAAGCGGGCGGGTTTTGCCATTGATTGAATAACATCTGCGCCAACGCTCGACCCGCCCGCTTACGCAGACGGTTCTGACCCGTCGAGCAATCCCTTAAATTCATTCGATAACCGCTCTGGAGTTAGGCAAGGTTAAATCCAGGCAGTAAAAAGTCCGCTGACATTTCAAATGTCAGCGGACTTTTTAGGTTAGCCGTAATTAACTATCGGACAAAGGAATTGGGAATCGGTTGATCGGTGGAAGTGCCGAACAGGATGCCCGTGAATCCCTGCGTCGAGCGGTTCAGATACCAGTTGCC
>CAXTKJ010000041.1:15526-45223 GCA_964244835.1 uncultured Pyrinomonadaceae bacterium | reverse complement strand
TCGTCCGCCGGTCGAATGATTTTCAGATTAGCGGCGGACGAGCCGTCCGCGCTCCGACTTTCAAACATTCTTCGTTTTATTTTGTCCGGTTACTTAAATATAAATAAATTCAGCTCTCAAAAAATCGCAAAATGTAAAAAAGCCAGCCGAGATTTTCAACCGGCTGACTTTTTCACATTTTCACTTTTCGATCCTTTTCACTTTCCTAATCTTCAAACGGCAAATCGTGGTTGGCTTTTTTCTGGCTGACGGCGTAAAGTCGCAAGCCGACGGAAATCATTAAAATCGAAATTCCCATCCAGATAAAAACCCAGACGAGCGACGGAATGCCGGTCGCGTTTGCCATATTCAAAGCGTCGGAACGTCCGTCCGTCATCGCCGAAATGAAAAACAAATCAACCAGGCTGAACAGCGCGTTGAGCAAACATTGAACGGCGAGAAAAGCGAGACTGAAATTAACCCATTTGAGCGAAGCGTAACGGGCGACGGCGAACAGCGCGACAGATAAAACTGCGCCTGAGAAAACCGTAAAAACGATGCTGCCGAAAGTTACGTTCAATGATAAGACGTTCCAAATCGGCATCAGAAGTCCGAATAAAACGGTCATCACCGCGATAAATCCTGATGAAATGTACAGCGCGATTCTCGATGAAAAGCTGTAACGCATCCAGACGAGCAAAAGCGTTCCGAAAGCAGTCGTGCCTAAATATCCCGCGCTCGAAATCAAAAGCTGTGAAAACCAGCCGGAACTTTCAGACCAAACCACGCCGCTTGTATCGGGCGAAACGGTCAAACTCTGCACGGTATTTCCCGTAAAAACGGTCGCCAGAACGTGGCTGCCTTCGTGGATAAAAGTCGCAAATAACTGCAAAGGATAAACCAGGTAATTAAGCGACGGAAAAGCGTAACGCGACACCAGCCACAAGGCGATGCTGACTGCCGTCGCTATCAGCAAAAGCGTCATCTGCGGTTTTGAATCTTCGGCAACTTTATATCTCATATTTTTCGGAAAACTCCTTTTCGTAATCTTCAGAACGATTACGTTTTATTCTACGCTATTGTTTGATGTTTGTTAAAGGAAATTCGTCGTCCGCGAACGGTTCAAACGAATTTATTAACATTTATTTAAGACGAACTTCACAAGTTTTTAACGCGCCGCGCTTAATCTCTCAACTTGAAGACTAATCCGAATAATTTTAATTTTCGACAAAAGCGTGGCGACAGTTGCTGATTCAAACGCTTTTGCCGAAGTCTATTTAACAACCAAAATTTAACTCTTGAAAGAGGAAACTTTTATGAATTTTTCAAAAAAGGAAACATCGAATAATATCCGTTCGGTTTTCGCAGCCGCAATTATTTTAGCGATCACAACCGTTTTCGCATTTGCCCAAGCCGACAATGCGCGAATTGCCGGATCGGTCGTTGACTCGACCGGTGCAATCATTCCGGGCGCGACCGTTGTTGTCAAAAACGAAAAAACCGGCGAGGAACGAACAGTTGTCGCTAAAGACGACGGCACATTTTTAATCGTCGCGTTGAAACCGACGACTTATACGGTTTCGGCGACGGCGAGTAATTTCGAGAATTTTTCGCAGAAGAATATCGAACTGCTCGTCGGTCAGGAAACGAATTTGACTGTAACTTTACAGCCGACCGGCGTAACCGCGCAGGTTGATATTGTCGGCGGCGAAGAAGTTACGCTGAACACTTCGTCGGCGAGTTTGAGCGCGAATGTCAACCAGCGCGAGGTCGAAGGTTTGCCGATCAACGGTCGCCAGCTTTCGCAGCTTTATTTGCAGGCTCCGGGCGCAGTCAACAGCGGCACGGGAACTTTCAGCGACATCCGCTTTTCCGGTCGCGCCGTGCAGCAGAACATCATTCGCTACGACGGCGTGGAAGGTTCGGCGATTATTGACGCTTCGCCGGGTAATTTGAACGGCGAAATTCCTTCACCGTTTCGTCTGCAATCGTCCTTAGAAAACGTGCAGGAATTTCGCGTTGATTCTTCAAATTTTCCCGCCGAATTCGGCACGGGAACGGGCGGACAAATTTCGGTCGTTACCAAATCGGGCGGCAACGCATTTCACGGTTCGGTGTTTGAATACTTACGCCGCGACGCGCTCGATTCGCGTAACTATTTCGATAACATCACGTCGGGAGTTGATAAAAGTAAATTAACTCTCGACCAGTTCGGCGGCTCAATCGGCGGACCGATTATTAAAAATAAATTATTTTTCTTTGGGAGTTATGAACAATATCGCGGACGTTTCGGCTTGAACTTCGTCGAAGCCGTGCCGTCGGCATTGGCAGCGACACGCGCCGTCGCTTCGGTCAGACCTTATCTGGCGGCTTTCAAATCGCCCGACGCGGTGATTATTCCGAACGCCTCGGCGAACACCGATTTCGACATCGCACAACTGCAAGCCGCTGAAAAAACTGATGAAAAAGCATTTGCGGCGCGTTTCGATTACCAAATCAATCCGCTGAATAAAGTTTATTTCCGCTTTTTCCGCGACCAGGGAACGGATGTCGCGCCCGAAGGCGTTTCGGGTCGCGTAACGAGAATCGAAGCCGTGCCGCAGAACGGCGTGTTCGGCTACCAGTCGGTTTTGAACAGCAGCGGCTCGCTGATTAACGAATTCAAGCTCGGCTATAACGGCGCACGAACGCGCATCAACGGCTCCGCGCCAATCGTCAACGGGCTGGATTTTTCCAACATTATTCTCAACATTTCGGGCAGCGTCGCCAACACTGGCATCGCCGGACAGGGACAATCTTCGGGCATCTCGATTCCGGGCGGTCTGGTTCGCGCCAACTCTGCCACGAACGGGCGCGGACAGCCTTATACGCCGTATTCGCTTGGTTTTATTGACAGTTTGAGCGTCGTGCGCGGCGATCACAACTTCAAATTCGGCGGTGAAATTCGCCTGATTCGTCTTTATACCGACCGTCTCGGCGGCACGACTTATACGTTTTCCAATCTCAACGCTTTTCTCGCCAACACGCCCGCGTCAGTGCAGTATTTGGGCGATGTCAGTGCGCCGAGTCCGTTTAATAACGGCTTGACCGGCGAGCGTGAAGCGAAACAGGAATACTATATCGGCTACGCGCAGGACGAATGGAAAATTCGACAGGGCTTAACATTGAGCTACGGTTTGCGTTACGAATATTACACGCCGCTTCGTGAAAGAAATAACGGTCAGGTTTTATTCGACATTGCCACCGGACAACTGCGCCCGTCTGATGAAGCAGCGTTCAAATCGTCAAAAAATAATTTCGGTCCGCGCGTCGGTTTGTCGTATTCGCCGAACGTCGGCGGCGACGGATTTTTCGGCGGCGGCAAATCGGTCTTTCGCGGCGGCATCGGAATTTTCTACGGTCCCGGACAAACCGAAGACCAGATTCAGCCGATTGAAAGCGACCGTGTTTCTTCGACCATTTCCGGCTCGACCTTGTTCAACGGTCAGCAATTACTGGCGTTTCCTGCCGCGCTCGATGCGATTGTCGCCAACTTCAACGCCAACCCTTTGAATCGTCAATATCAGCCGCGAGCATATTCGGGCAACTATCAAATTCCCGAAAAGGTCTATCAATACAGCTTTTCGTGGCAGCAGCAGCTTCCGTATAAAATGGTTTCGACCGTCGCCTACGTCGGCAGCCAGGGACGCAATTTGTTTTTGCGAAGTGTCGCCAACCAAATTCTGCCCGGACAGACAGCCATCTTGAACGGCGCGAATCTGCCAACCGGAGTCGGTGTTATCAACCGCACAAACGCCGCCGGACAAGTCATCGGTGTCAATACGATTCGCCAATTCGACATTCTTTCCGGCACAACGCAGAATCGCCCGTTCGCCGAAGTTGATTATAAAACGAGCGGCGGCGACGATTCTTACAACGCTCTGCAACTTTCCTTGGCGCGAAGCCTCAGCACCGGTTTGACGATGAATCTGCAATACACTTTTGCGAAAAGCCAAGGCACGACTGCCGGTTCAAACGAAGCCCGCACCGGGGCGCAACTCGACAATTTTGAAGCCGACCGTGGGCGCAATAATTTCGACGTTCGCCACACATTCAATTTAAGTGCGCTTTACGAACTGCCAATCGGCAACGGCAGACGCTACGACTTCGGCAAAGCTGCCAACTTTCTGGTCGGCGGCTGGCAGGTCGGCGGCATCATCAATGCCCGAAGCGGCGTTCCGGTTGAAGTTTTAGTCGTGCGTCCCGATGTCGTCGCACAGTGTCAACTTGCCGCAGGCTGCGTCGTCAACACAGGAATTACGCAAACAGGCGTGATTACCACAACGACTGTCGCCAACGGTTACACGGTCAATCTACCAACCGTCGGAAACGGCGCGGCAGCGGGAACAACTTTCAATGCGCCGCCTTTGCCGACCGGTTTTGCTGCGGTAGTTAATACTCCGGGCGGCGGCGCATCGCGCAACATTCGCCGTCCGAATCTGATTTCGGGTGTGAGTCCATTTCTTAACAATGATCGCAACTACATCAATCCGGCGGCGTTTGCGACACCGACAGCGGGAAGTTACGGCGACTTTCCGCGCAATGAACTTTCCGGTCCGAATTTCAAGCAGGTTGATTTAACCTTAGCGAAAAAATTTCGATTTTCGGAAACGATGAACTTTGAATTCCGCACGGAAGTTTTCAATATCTTCAACACGACCAACTTCGCCAACCCGTCGGTTACGCTGAACAACGCGCTGCCGACTTTGACGGCGGTTAATCCATCGGCGACCAACGGTTTGACCGCGCCGGTATTCACGGTCAACGCAAACGCGACCACCGTTCGTCAACCGGGACAAGCATTCACGCAGGATGCCGCCGGTTCGACCTTCGGCGTTCTTCGCTCGACCGTCGGGCGCACGGTTGGATTAGGAACGAACCGGCAAATTCAATTTGCCTTCCGGTTTAACTTTTAACTTCCAAAGGCGGAAACCCGCGCGTGAGCAAGGGTGCTAATGCTCACGCGCGGGTTTCCGCCCTTTTACTGCAAAACAAAAAAGGCGAGTCTGCAATAGACTCGCCTTTTTTCATCCCTCATCCCTCAGCCTTCATCCTTACTATTTCGCCGCCGTCGTATTCGGCTTCTCACGCGGATCGTAAGGCGTGGCTTGATATTTCTTGACGGCTTCCTGCGCGTTGTCGAAATCGTCGCCGAGGTTTTGAGCGCGAGTGTACGCGGCGGTGGCGCGGGCGCGGTCGCCTTTGGCATCATAGGCGTTGCCCATTTTGATATTCGCCCACACCGCCAACCACGTCGGCTGCAAAGTTCCGCCGAGCGTCGCTTTGAAATTATCAATCGCCAGATCATAATTTCTCTGTTCTAAAAACAGCAAGCCGAGATGATAATAAATCCACGAATTCGAGCGGTCGAGTTTCAAAGCCGCTTCAAACTGCTGCTGCGCTTCGACGTAATTGCCTTCCCGGAACTGCTCGATGCCGCGTCTGGCAATCGAAGAAACACGCAGATCGGGCGAGATTCTGAGAAGTTTATAATTCGGATCAATCACGACTCCGATTGGTTTGCCGTCCGATTCGATGTTGAAATCCGCGCTCGCGTCTTCGATGTCAACCGTAACGGTTTTCAAACCGCCTTCGCCTTCGCTTCTGAGCTGCAAATCAACCGGCAAACGCAAATTGTCGTAATTCTGTTTGACCGTGCCGCGCGTAACGAATTTGCCGCTGCGCGTTCTGATGATTTGATAATCAGACGTAAATTCGGGAACGCCCGTGCCTTCGACCCAGCGGGCGAAAAAGTAGCGCATCGGCTGTCCGGCAACTTGCGTCGCCAGCTTCTCAAAATCGTCAATCGAAGCGTTTTTGCCGCGATACTGCTGTAAGAAAGTTTTCAAAAGCTGATTGAATTTTTCCACTCCGAGCGTGTCGCGCAAAAGGCGAAAAACCGACGCGCCCTTGCCGTACATTATGTATTGATAAGCAGTTGATTGGTCGTCTAAAGTCGCCGGCGTTCTGGATAAAGACGCGGTTTGCTCAAACGTCAAAGATTTTTCCAGCAGTTCGCGGCGCAGATTTTCAAGCTGTGCGCCGGACAGAGTGCTTTCGCGCAGAGCGAACGCGCTGAACTCCGCCAGCCCTTGCGAAATCCACGCATCGTCGAACGCTTTCAAACCGACGGTCAAGCCCCACCATTGCAGAGCGGCTTCGCGCTGAAGTCGTTCCTGCGTGATTTCGCGTCCCTGCTCGAACAGGCGGTTCGCCATAAACATCGTTCCCTGCGTCGAATAAAAATCGAGGCTTTCGTCATCAATCTGAACGATCTGCAAACGCTTTCCGCCCAGTGGTTCGCCATACTGTTTCGTATAAAATTCGAGCGCACGACCTAAAATTTCGCCGTATGAAGCAACGAGTGCATCGTTGCCGACTCTGGTGTAAAACTGCAATTCATATTCGCCGAACCGCAGAGTTTTCGTCGAATACTTGGCGTAAGCGATATTGCCGACGAGCGCGGGCGTTGACTGCACGAAGCGATATTTGCCGCCGCTGTTCGTCGCGGGCAGACTGCTCGAACCGACGACCTGAAAACCGCCCGGAACGGAAATCGAAATATCGGAAGTCGCCTGGTCAGCCGCGTAATTATGGAAAGGAAACCAACGCGCCGCATACAATAAATAACCGTCTTTCGCGCCGACGTAAGCCAGCCGCTTCGTCAAGAGCGGTCCGCCCGCCGCAGTTGCCAGAACGCCGCTGTATTTGAATCGCAGAGTAATCGGCGTTCCCTTCAAAACTGTGTCGCCTAAATCAATTCTGACGCTCGGACCTAAATCCGAAACGCCGGTTTGATCTTGAACGAAAGTGATTTGATTGGATGTCGTGGAAGCAATAACGGCGGTTGGCGTTTTCGCCGGAACGGGCGTTTTTGTTTTCACCGGCAGAGCTGCACCGGCAACCGGCGCAAACGCATTGCTCACCCGCGTAATGCTGTCTATTTTGAGTGAGCCGTTTAGTTCAAATGAAACGGTGCGCGTGTCTTCTTCCGGCGTGAAGCGTACGTCAACCGTCGCGCTCAGTTTATTTTCTTCGGGCGCAAGCTGTACGTCCATTTTGTAATCGTTCACGTCGAACGGCGTACGCTGAATCTGCTGCGCCGCTGCGCCGACCGTAAATAAAACGGCGGACAACCCCAATCCGAGTATTTTGAAAACCCCTTTCTTATAATTTTTCATCGTCTGTTTTCGCTCTAAAATTCTATTGAATAAGTTTGCTGTGTAAGATGTCGGAGAATGTCAAATCGTTTGCTTGTCATTAGGTTTCAGGTTTCAGGTTTCAGGTTTCAGGTTTTTTAATCTTAAACCTTGAACCTGAAACCTTGAACCTGAAACCTGAAACCTACTTAACGTAAATCGGGTTAGAAATTATCCACGGCATTTTATCGAACGGCGCACCGAGCGCGTCGAGATAGATTTCCGTGCGATAAGTTCCTTTTTCTTTGACGGGAAAATCAATTTGCGCCGCGTTCGGCTGTTCGCCGATTTTTTCGCCGTTTTTGAGAACGACGATTCGTGCGTTTTGCGGCGCGGAGATTTTCAGATTCAGATTGTCCGTCAAAACGATTTCATCGCCCATCGTTTTCGATTCGCTACCGTTTTCCGCCGTGAATGAAAATCCTTTCGTATCGCTCAGAACGTCGAGACCGATGAAGCAGCGTCCGTTTTTCAAGGATCGTAAAAGATTTTCCTGCGTCAAAGGTTTGTCCGTTTCAAGCAGAACGTGATTTCGCATTGCGCGGAAAATCGTTTCGTAGCGGTCAATTTTTAGATTGATAATTTTATTGCCCGCGTCGTCGCCGAGCAGATGGAAACCGATATTGGAATGCGCGTCAGTTCCGGCAATCAAAACGGATTTGCGGGTTTGCGTGATTTCATCGAACTTCTTTAAATTGTCGTCGGGACGATAAAAATACTTCGCCAGCACGAGTTCTGGATAAGAATAGTATGACCAAAGCGCGTCGAAAAGCACGAAAAAGACGGGCATTTTTTTCGCGTTCGTGTGGAGTGAAAAAACTTCCACGCCGTCGAAATTCGAGTTCCAATCCTGATGCTTTTCCGGGTAAGTGATAAAGGCGAGTTTGTTTTGATTGTGAATTTGATTCAAAAAGTCGTTGGCGGCGACGCGGTTCATTTTGCCTGCCTCTGCGCTGCCGTCCATCAAAAGAAATCTATCGGTCGCCGTTTCGACTTCCTGCCCGCTAACGAATAAAGTGCTGCCGATTTTTCCTTTCAAAGTCAGCGCGGAAGTGTCGTATAAATCGGTCGTGTGTTCGGTCATCACGACGAAATCGAGATTATTTTTCGCCGCACCGTCAATCAACTCGTCGAATGTTCCCGTGCTGTGTCCGCCGATTGCCGTGTGAACGTGAATGATGCCTTTGTAATCTTTGAAATTCGGATTGGCGTTTTCGACGCGCTGCGTTTGAAGCTGATTGATTTGATCGTGAAGCTGCCCGAATCGGTAGCGATTGTAAATAAACGGAATCTGCGCCAGCAAAACTATGGCGACCAAAACCAGAATTATTTTTTTCCAGAGTTTCATACGGCGCGAATTTACTCGCTCACAATTCTTCCGTTTCAAAATCAACCGACACGACTTTTTCGGCGATTTGTCTGCCGATTGCCTGCACTTCTTTGTGCGCCGGATGTGCGTCATAAATTTCGAGCGCGTCGCGGTCGGCGTAAGCTGCAACTAACCCAGTATCAAATGAACGCGCAAGATGCAGAACGTCTGCACCGACGTTAAAAATTAAAACCTCGGGAATCACACTCGGCAAATTTCGCAGTTTGGCGATGTGTTCAGCGCGCTGTTCTTCGGTCGTTTCGGGCTTGTATTTCCAACAAACGATATGCGTCAACATAAATTTCTCTACCAGAGTTTTCTGACGTTCAGAGCGAATTTTTTAAGCAGCGGTTCGCCGCCGACCTGTTTCGGATTTTCCAAAATCTCGACTTCTTCGTTCGGACGGTAAACGTGAACCGTCTTTTCCATAGGATCAATCAGCCAACCCAAAGCCGCGCCGTTTTCGATGTATTCACTCATTTTATCCTGCAAATTCCTGAGTGAATCGGACGGCGAACGCAACTCGACGACGAAATCGGGACACAGCGGCGGAAATTTTTCCCGTTCTTTTTCGGTCAATGCTTCCCAATGTTCGTTTTTAATCCAACTCAAATCCGGCGAACGCTTTGCGCCGTTCGGCAATTTGAAAACGGTTGACGAATCGAACCCGATTCCGCTTTGGTCTTTTTCAAGCCAGTTGAAAAAATATCCGATTAACGAAAAATTTCTGTTTCCTGTCGTTCCTCCAGTCGGCGGCATAATAACTAGTTCTCCTTCTTTGGTCATTTCGATTTCGACATCGGGATTCTGGCGACAGAAACTTTCAAATCTGTCGTCGCTGATTTCATTCAGCAATTCTCGAAAATTAATAACAATCGGAAAAACGGAACTGTCAACAAAAGCGGTTTCGACCTGCATAAAATTAATCTCCTTCCTCGCACCATTTTCGCGTAACTTCGTGGCGATAAGCAAACATCTTTTCGAGTTTCGGAATGATGGCGAACGGCGCGGCTAATGCGCCGAAAATCCACATCGGCGGTTCGTAATGCACTTCATCGCGCAGAATCGCGCCGTCCGCGTGCAGTTCAACGATGTGGTCGTGCCGCCAACTGTGAAACGGACCGGAAATCTGCACGTCTTCAAACATCTTCGGCGGCTCGTATCGCGTGTGTTCGGCAATCCATTTCGCCGGGAAAATTCCAAGCACTTTCATCTCGACAATCGCCCGCGAGCCGATTTTCGTGATGTCGGCTTTTTGGATAATTTTCGCGTTTTCCCACGGCGGCATCAAACGCTCGAAAGCATCAGGCAGTTCGTGAAACGCGAAGACTCTTTCGGGCGACGTTTTGATGATTGATTCTTTGATAAATTTCATTCAATATTCGTTTTGAGGGGCGACCATTTTTTCAAAAACTCAGTAAATTTTTGCAGATTGTAGCCTTTTTCTTCTTCGAGTACGTCGGTGTCCTGCGAATATAATAATTTCCCGTCTTTATCCAAAACGAAAAGATGCGGATAACCTTTAACTGCCGGGTAAGCCGAAAGAAATTCTTTGTTTTCGTTTTCTTCGCTGTAATTTACTTTGACCCAAATGAAATTATCATCTCGCAGCTTGCTGAGTTCGACGTTTTTGATGAAAAACTTATCCATAAAACGACACCAGCCGCACCATTCGCCGCCGACATCGAGAATAATTCTTTTATCTTCGATACCGGCTTTGACAACCGCGTTTTTCAAGTCCTCATCCGCCAAACGCATCGGATCGAATTTTTCGCGCTCGACCGTCGCCGTTTCGACATTTTTAACCGCCGGTTTCGTCGTTTGCGCGAAAGTGATTGAACCGCCGAGAAAAATCAAAGAGAGAACGCCGATTAAATTTTTCATATTTTCGATAGTAACTTTTCATTTAATAAATCCCAAACTTTTTTCAAATGCCTTTCTTCGACTCTGATGCTGCCGACTGACAAACGGATTGTATATTTCCCATTCAATTTCGTATGCGACAGATACGCTTCACCCGAAGCGTTGATTTCATTCATTATCGTTTCGTTAAGCGCGTCCAAATCCGCGACGTTTTTCGGACAGGCGCGAAAGCAGCAGAGCGCGAACGGCACGGGCGCGAGCATCTCGAAATTCTCCGAATCATCAACCCAATTCGCAAACAGCCGCGCCAGCCGGCAATGTTCGCGCAGACGTTCGGTCAAACCTTCCTGTCCGAAATAACGCATCACGAACCAGAGTTTCAGCGAACGAAAACGCCGTCCGAGCTGAATTCCGTAGTCCATCTGATTGGTAACGGTTTCAGTAACTTTCAGGTATTCGGCGACGAGCGAAAATGTTTTTTTGAGTAAATCCAAATCCTTGACATATAAAATCGAAAGATCGAACGGCGTGAACAGCCATTTGTGCGGGTTGGTAACGATTGAATCAGCGCGTTCCATTCCTTTGAAATAATGCTGAAATTCCGGCACAATCGCCGCGCTTCCGGCGTAAGCGGTGTCAACGTGCAGCCACAAATAATTGCGCTCGCAAATGTCGGCGATTTTTTCCACATTATCAACGCTCGAACTCGAAGTCGTGCCGATGGTCGGAATCACGCAGAAAGGTAGATGCCCCGCGCTTTTGTCATCTTGAATCGCTTCGCGCAATCGTTCGACATCAATTTCAAACCGCTCGTTCGTCGGAATTTTGACTAGAGATTTCTGTCCGAGTCCGAGCAAAATTACGGCTTTGTCAATCGAAGAATGCGTTTGTTTCGAACAATAAACTCGCAAAAGCGGCAAATCGGTTCTGCCGCTCATACCGTTTTCGCGGATTCCCAAATTCAATCTTTCACGCGCCATCGCAATCGCGTGAAGCGTCGAAATCGAAGCCGTATCATAAATCACGCCGCTGAAATCTTCCGGCAAATTCATCATCTGCCGCAGCCAATCTAAAACGACGGGTTCTAATTCGGTTGACGCGGGCGAAGTCCGCCAGAGCATCGCTTTCATATCGAACGCCGACGCAAACATATCGCCGAAAAGCCCGATTGATGAAGTCGAAGTCGAAAAAAGTCCGTGAAAATTCGGATGATTCCAATGCGTTACGGCGGGCAAAATCAGTTCTTCGACATCTTTCAAAACCGCTCCGAAATCTTCGCCCTTTTCCGGCGCGGATTTCGGCAGAGCGTTTTTCAAATCATTCGGCTGATTGTTTGACAGCACGGGAAATTCTTCGATGCGCTCGAAATAATCGGCGATCCAATCCACGATTTCGTATCCGACGCGGCGAAAATCTTCCGCGCTTATATCGCCTGTTTCCGGCGCGAAAATCAGTTTCTCTTTCGTTTTCATAAAAATTTTAGCGGGCTTATTCGACTTGGCTTCTGAAATTAGTATAATGCCTTATTCGTGCAATTATTTTCAAAATCAGCTACGATTACTTTGAATTTCAAACTTTTTCTAATCAGCCGCGTAATAAATCGGGCGATTCAAAGCGAACACTATAATTCAGCGCAATTAACTTTATTTACGAGGTAGATATGAAAAATTTCTTTCTGGCTTTTACTGTAATTTTCTCTATTTTATTGTCGTCCGCCTGCGTCCAAAAAGGCGGCAGCGGCGGTTCGACGGGCGACGGCGCGGGCGACATTAAAGTCGGCGTTTACGGCGATTTGACCGGCGGGACAGCGAGTTTCGGGCAGTCCACGAAAAACGGCGTAGATCTTGCCGCCGCCGAAATCAACGCGGCGGGCGGCATCAACGGGCGCAAAGTCGTTCTCATTATCGAAGACGACCAGGGCAAATCCGAGCAGGCGAAAACCGTCGTGCAGAAACTTATCAGCCAGGACAAAGTATCGGCGGTTCTCGGCGAAGTCGCTTCGACGAACAGTTTAGCCGCCGCGCCGGTCGCGCAGGAAGCCAAAGTTCCGATGATTACGCCGTCTTCGACCAATCCGAAAGTGACGCTGACCGGCGATTATATATCGCGCGTTTGTTTTATTGACCCGTTTCAAGGCTCGGTGATGGCGAAGTTTTCGGCAAACACTTTGAAGGCGAAAACGGCGGCGATTTTCGGCGATTTCAACTCGGATTACAGCAAAGGTTTGACCGAATTTTTCAAATCGGAATTCACCAAACTCGGCGGCAAAATCGTCATCGAAAAAACCTACGCGCAGAACGATCAGGATTTCAAATCGCAGTTGACGGCGATTCGTGACGCGAAGCCGGATGTCATTTATATTCCCGGTTATTACGGCGAAGTCGGCATCATTTCGCGGCAGGCGCGCGAACTCGGAATGACGATGCCTTTGCTCGGCGGCGACGGTTGGGATTCGCCGGATTTATTTAAACTCGGCGGCGCGTCGCTGAAAAATTCATACATTTCAAATCATTATTCGGTTGATGATCCGTCGCCCGCGATTCAGAAATTTGTCGCGGCTTACAAAGGCAAATTCAACGTCGCGCCCGACGCGATTGCGGCTCTGGCATACGATTCGATGAACATTCTCGCCGATTCGATCAAACGCGCCGGCGGCACCGACAGCACCAAACTCAAGGACGCGATCAATTCGACGAAAAATTTCGCGGGCGTAACCGGCAGCATTACGCTCAATCAAAACCGCGATGCCGTAAAACCCGCCGTCGTGCTGGAAATTGACGCGACCAAGGGAGCGTTCGTCTATAAAGAAACGATTGCCGCCGACGGCTCGGCACCGCCGCCGACCGCGAACACGGCGACGAATTCAAATGTAACGGCAGGCACGAATTCAAACACTGCGATTGTGACGAATTCAAACGCGGCGGCGACGACCAATGCGAACGCGGCAAGCGCGAAATAAACGCGGCAAAGATACGTTGAGCCGCTGATTTTTCGGCGGCTCAAACAATCTAAAATCCTAAAATTTACAATCTCGAATAATGGATACTTTTATTCAGCAATTCATCAACGGGTTGACCATCGGCTCGATTTACGCGCTGATCGCGCTCGGCTACACGATGGTTTACGGCATTTTACGTTTGATTAACTTCGCACACGGCGACATTTATATGATCGGCGCGTATGCCGGTTTCGTGCTTGCCAACGCGCTCGGTTTCGGCGTAACTCCTTCGATTTTCAGTTTCATCGTCGTCCTGCTCGGCTCGATGCTGATCGCCGCCGCCATCGGGATCGTCATCGAGCGTTTCGCGTATCGTCCGGTTCGCAAATTCTCGAAAATGACGATTTTGATTACGGCAATCGGCGTGTCTCTGCTCATCGAAAATTTGTTCGTGCTGATTTTTTCCGGTACGCCGAAATTTTTCCCGCAACTGCTCGAAAACCAAATCTATCCGCTGTTCGGTAACGCCCAGATTTCGAGTTCGCAAATTTTGATTTTCGTCGTCTCCATCGCGCTGATGATTTTGCTGCAATACATCGTTTATTACACGAAAGCCGGCAAAGCGATGCGGGCGGTTTCGTTTAATCTGAACTCGGCGAAACTGATGGGCGTGGACACGAATTTCGTCATCGCGTTCACCTTCGCGCTCGGTTCGGCACTGGCGGCGGCGGGCGGCGTTCTAACC
This sequence comes from uncultured Pyrinomonadaceae bacterium, assembly GCA_964244835.1. Lineage (GTDB taxonomy): Bacteria > Acidobacteriota > Blastocatellia > Pyrinomonadales > Pyrinomonadaceae. The sequence continues at coordinate 31,091 of CAXTKJ010000041.1, read as the reverse complement.
GCGCAATACACGCCGAAAATCACGCCGCTGATGGGAATTATTACCGGCTTAAAAGCGTTCGTCGCCGCTGTTTTGGGCGGCATCGGCAACATTCCGGGCGCGGTTTTGGGCGGGTTATTGATCGGTCTGGCGGAAACGCTGGTCGGCGGTTACGGCGATTTGATCGGCGTTCCTTCGACTTACCGCGATGCCGTCGCGTTTGCGATTTTGATTTTGGTTTTACTGCTGCGTCCGGCGGGATTGCTTGGCTCGAACGTGCAGGAGAAGGTTTAGTTTATGTCCACTTGGTTAAAAACAATCATCGGCACAATCGTAGCGATAATTTTGCTCCTTGCCGTGAACGCGACCTTGAGCCGCGACGGTTTTTTCGGCATCGGAATTGACGATTACAGCGGGCGAATGCTGGTTCTCATCGCCATCAATGTCATTCTCGCCACGTCGCTCAATTTGATTAACGGTTTCACCGGGCAATTCTCCATCGGACACGCCGGATTTATGGCGGTCGGCGCGTATTCGTCCGCCGCGCTGACGGTTTATCAAGGCAAAAACATCGAAGCGGCATTCTCGTTTTTAGGCGAAACCGGCTCGCAGGCGGTCGTTTTAATTTTAGCGATTCTGCTCGGCGCGTTCGTCGCCGCGATTGCCGGATTGATCGTCGGCATTCCGTCTTTGCGTTTGAAGGGCGATTATCTGGCAATCGTCACGCTCGGTTTTGCCGAAATTATCCGCATCGTGATCCTGAATTTCGACGACACCGCCAGCACGATTCTGGGGCGCAAAACCGAAATCCTACTCGGCGCGACGGGATTGACCGTGCCGGGCTACGCGAACTTTTTCTGGATCGGCTTGTTTGCGATTATCACGGTGGTCGTCGTTCACAACATCGTCAAATCGGACACGGGACGCGCTCTGATTTCGATTCGGGAAGACGAACTCGCGGCGGAAGCGATGGGCGTAAACGTGACGCGCTTCAAAGTCATTTCGTTCGTCATCAGTTCGGCGTTTGCCGGAATCGCCGGTGTGCTGTTCGCCCATTACAACAAATTTTTAAGCACCAATAATTTCGATTTTATCCGCTCGTTTGAAATTATCATTATGATCGTCATCGGCGGAATGGGTTCGATGACCGGCGCGATTCTGGGCGCGATTTTAGTCACGCTGCTGCCGGAAGTTTTGCGCCAACTGCCCGACATCCAAATCGGCGCGACCGTCTTCAAATTCGCCGATCTGCGGCTCGTAATTTTCGCGCTGATTTTAATCTTAACGATGATTCTGCGCCCGCAGGGGGTTTTAGGAACGGCTGAAATCGGCAGTCTATTCCGTCGTCTGCGCGGTCAGCGCGCCGACAAAAATACCGGAGGTTTGAAATGACCGAGAACGGCGAACATATTCTCCAAACCGATAAAGCGACGATTCGCTTCGGCGGGCTGACCGCCGTCAACGAATTGACGATGGATGTCCGCAAAGGCGAGATTTACGGGTTAATCGGACCAAACGGCGCGGGCAAAACGACGATTTTCAACATCCTAACCGGCGTTTACGAACCGACCTCCGGCGACATCCGCATCGTCGGCAAGCGCGTGAACGGAATGCGCCCGTATCAAATTTCCAGACTCGGCGTGTCCCGCACATTTCAAAACATCCGCCTGTTCCCTTCGATGACCGTTCTGGAAAACGTCATCACGGCTTGCCACCGCCACGCGAAACAGAGTTTATTCGACGGCGTTTTCCGCCTTCCGCGCTATTTCAAAGACGAAGCCGACCATCGTAAATTCGCGCTGGAATTATTAGAAATTTTTGATTTAGCCAAATATCAAGACGAAGGCGGCACATCGTTGCCCTACGGCAATCAGCGAAGATTAGAAATCGTCCGCGCCTTAGCGACGCGCCCGCAACTGCTTCTGCTCGACGAACCGGCGGCGGGAATGAATCCTTCGGAACAGGAAGATTTAACCGGCTTAATCAAAGAAATCCGCGACCGTTTCGGTTTAACCATCGTTCTAGTTGAACACAATATGCGCGTCGTAATGGGCGTTTGTGACCGCATTCAAGTCGTAGATTACGGCAAATCAATCGCTCTCGGTTTGCCGCAAGACATCAAGAATGATCCGAAAGTGATTGAGGCTTATCTTGGCGATTAATGTTTTGAGTCCCGCCTTTAGGAGGTTTCAAGTCGAAGCGATAGCCGCCTAAAGGCGGGACTCAAAACATTAACGCAAATTCATTATGCTAGTTTTAGAAAACGTATCTGTAAACTACGACGCTATCGAAGCCTTAACCGATATTTCTTTAACGGTTAATCAGGGCGAGGTCGTGACTTTAATCGGCGCGAACGGCGCGGGGAAAACGACGACTTTGCGAACCATTACCGGATTGCTGGAACCGCGCGACGGGCGCGTGATGTATGAAGGCAAGCAAATCAGCGGGATGGCGACGCACAAACTTCTGCCGATGGGCATTGCGATGTCGCCCGAAGGTCGCGGCGTTTTCGCCAATCTTTCGGTGCGCGAAAATCTGGAGATGGGCGCGTATATCCGCAAAGACAAAAAAGGCATTGCCGACGATATGGAACGCGGTTTTACGATGTTTCCGCGCCTTAAAGAACGCGAACAGCAAAAGGCGGGAACGCTCTCCGGCGGCGAACAGCAGATGCTGGCGATGGCTCGCGCTCTGATGTCGCGTCCGCGATTATTGCTGCTCGATGAACCGTCGCTCGGACTCGCGCCGCTCGTCGTCCACCGAATTTTTGAAGCGATTGACGAAATCCGCGCCGGCGGCACGACGATTTTGCTTGTCGAACAAAACGCCAACGCCGCGCTGCTTCATTCCGACCGCGCTTATGTCCTGGAAACCGGCAGAATCGTGATGGAAGGCAGTTCGAAAGAACTCGCTGCCGATCCGCGCGTCAAAGAAGCATATTTGGGCGAGTAGATTTTAAGTTCATCAAAAAAGAAAAGCCGACGTTTTGTGAAACGTCGGCTTTTCTTTTTTGATGAACTTTTGTTTATTTGCTCTGCTGCGTTTGCTGCTGCTGCTGAATTTGCTGTTGGATTTGCCGTTGCAGTTCCGGCGGAATCTGCGATTGACCCGGCGCGGTCGGCGCGTCGTCGTCCGATTTTGCTTCGTCGAGTTTCGCTAAAACATCCTGATAAATTACGAGGTCTTTTTTCGTTTCCATATCGCGTTTGACCGACGCAACATAATCACTGAAAATCTTTCCCTGTTTTTCCGCGAGTTTCTGTTCGATCAACTGGTCGCGTGTTTTGGCAAATTCTTCGGTCTTCGCTTCTTCGCGGCTGTTGACACCGACGACATACCAGTTATCACCAATTTTAATCGGCGTTTTCGTAACTTCGCCGGTTTTCAAAGCGTAAATGGCATCTTCCAACGCTTCCGACGTTGCCGCGCTCGGACCTTGACCGAGCGGTGAACCTAAAATAAAAGTTTTCGCGTCCTGCGCTTTTAAGCCTTTAGAAGTAGCGGCGGTTGATAAATTCGCCGCCGAAGTCGCGCCGCTCGCAATTTCTTTAGCGATTTGCTCGACCTTCGCACGGGCTTGTTCGATTTTGACGGTTTCGGCAACCTGCGTTTTTACTTCGTCGAATTCTGCATCGCGTGCGGGACGGCTTTCGACGAGCATCGGAATCGCAAAGCCGTTCTGAATCGGAGTTTTTTCGCCGACATCGTTAGGATTATTCAAATTGGCGATGCCTTCTTCAAACTGCGGCGAATTGCCGATGTTTTCCACCGTGTCGCCGGGTTTGACGAAGCCGGTTTCTTTAACCATCTCCGCCGCGCTCATATTCGCCTGCGCCGCAAATTTCTGTGCCGTCGCTGGCGCGTCTTTCGTTTGCTTCAAATCGTCGTCAATCTTCTGCGCGAGTTCCGCCGCCGCCGCGTAGCCTTTGCGGTTTCGCAGGGAAATTTCGATTTCTTTCTTCGCGTCTTCAAAAGTTTTCGCAACGGCTTCGCCGCGCCGCAGAATAAAATAGCGATTTTCGTATTTCATCGGCTCGGTTACATCACCCGGCTGCATCGTCAAAAGCCTTTGATACGGGTCAGTCGGATTTTGTTTGTTTTCCTTCACCAAACCGGCGAGTTTGCCGCCTCTGGCTTTACTCGCCGCGTCTTCCGAATAACCATTGACAAGCTGTGTGAACGCTTCTTCGGAAACTTTGCCGCCGTCTTTTTTCGCCTGCGTCGCAATCTCGTTCGCCTTCTGCGCGATTTGCGCTTCGATTTCCGGTTTCGGAATTCTCAAAACAATCTGCTGTCCCTCGACACCGGCTTGCTTTTTGTCCGCCGGAATGTTGGCGTATTCGGCTTGCAGTTCGGCATCGGTCAGAGGAATTTTTTCGCCGAGTTTCGTTGTATTCACGAAAATATAGCGAATCTTTTTCTGCGGATCGTTGAGATAATAATTTTTCTTGTTCTGCTCGAAATAGGCTTTCAATTCGTCGTCGGTCGGCTTGATCGTCTGCGCGATGTCGGTCGAAGTAACGGGAACGTAAGTCAAATCGAATTTGGAATTTTTGCGCTGGTAATCTTCCAGAACTTCCTGTTCGGAAACCGTTACGCCCGACGTTACAAACGCCTGCAATTTCTGCGCGGTCAAATAATCGCGCACCGATTCTTCGTATTTCTGAACGCTGCCCGTTTGGTCGGTAACGCTCTGCTCGTAACGCTTCTGGTCGAACGGCGTTCCGTCAGTTGATTTAAACTGTTTACGAATAAAACTCGCCACTTCCGCGTCGGTCGTCATCAAGCCCAAACGCTTCGCTTCGACGCGCATCAGACGTTCGCGGACGAGCTGGTCAACCAAAAACTTACTCGGCATCGGTCGCCCGCCGCGACTCATATTTTCCTGCTGCAGCGCGAGTTCGCCGAGCGTAATCTTTTCGCCGCCGACCTTCGCCGCCGTCTCTTCGCTGCGCGTCAAACTCGCCGAAACCGTATTGCGATTCGCGGGAGCGTAGAAAAACACCAAACTCGCCACCATCAAAATAGCGAAAGCCAAAAGAACGAAATTGCGCGTTCTCTCCAAACGACTGAAAAACTTTAACATCTTTTATTTCCTAATTCTTACAGATTGAATTTTATTTGATTGGACAAAGCGTGTATTTTAACCTAATTCCCGCGCTAAAGTCCAAAGCATATTGCTTATGATGCGCGATTCGTCCGCATCGAAACTTTGCAATCTCGACTCAAATCTCTAAAATGTGAAAGATGAATTCCTTAACGACCGCCGAACAATTAAAAAATGAATTAGACTCTTTACGCCCGCTCGACGGCGAACGCGAAGCTAGAATTATGCAGAAATTTCGGCTCGACTGGAATTATCATTCAAACAATATCGAAGGCAATTCCCTAACTTACGGCGAAACAAAAGCCCTGATTTTATTCGGCATTACAGCGCAGGGCAAACCACTCAAAGACCATTTTGAAATCACCGGACACAACGAAGCGATTAACTGGATTCTGGAAATCGTCAAAGACGAAACGCCTTTGACGGAAAAATTTATCCGCGAACTTCACACGCTTTTGCTCAAAGAATCGAGCTACAAAGAAGCATTAACGCCCGACGGCAAACCGACGCGCCGCAAAATCGAAGTCGGCAAATATAAAACTCAACCGAACCACGTCATCACCGTGACGGGCGAAACTTTCTATTTCGCCACGCCCGAAGAAACGCCCGCGAAAATGCACGATTTGCTCGAATGGTTCAGAAAGGAAAAAGAAAAGTCTAATGTCAATCCGATAATCCTCGCCGCGCTTTTTCATTACCGATTCATCCGCATTCACCCGTTCGACGACGGCAACGGCAGAACAGCGCGAATTTTAATGAATTTTATCCTGATGCAATTCGGCTATCCGCCCGTGATTATCAAAACCGAAGACAAGGAAAATTATTATGCCGTCCTGCGCCTCGCCGATGCTGACGAACTCGAACCGTTTATCGAATACATCACGCAAAATCTCATTCGTTCGCTCGAAATAATGTTGAAAGGCGCGAAAGGCGAAAGCATTGAAGAACCTGATGATTTGGATAAAGAGTTAGCTTTGATTGAAAAAAGTCTTGAAATAAAAGGCAAAAGAGTTGAAAAGTTTAAGAATGAAGAAACCGTAAAAGAAATTTTACGAACAATTTTACCGAAGGTATTGGAAAAATTCATTTCGGATTGCAGAAAGTTTGATCGATTTTATCTCACATCTGCCTTTGAAATTTCAGCAGCAGTTAAATCATTTTTTGACATTAAAGGATTACAATTTGAAGGTTCTGAAAAAAAACCGATACACAAATTCAATCGTAACGAAATCGAAAATACTATTTTTTCATCTTTGATCGAAGACGCAATCTCTAAAATCTTCCTCTATATTGGAAGTATCGAAATTGACGATTTAGTTTCGCTTCATTTTGAATATGAATATGCAGTCGTGAACAGAAGAGACCTCTACGACAATTTTACTTCAGCTTTGCTTATTGAGTTTGATGAAAAAACTTATCTAGTAGCCAATAAAGGTGAAAACAAACGAAATAACTATCTTTATTCAGAAACTCCAACAATTCAGGATATTTCACACATTATAAAAGAGGAAACTGATGAACATAAAAATCATTTGATCTTATTGATTGAGAAGGCTGATGGAAAGAATAGTTGAAAGTCTTCGACTCTCTGAGTTTTTCTTAGATTTCTTACTCTATGATATTTTAACGATATGGAAAGCAAATTATTAGAAAGAATCACGCTCAATCCGAATGTTTGTTTCGGCAAGCCGACAATTAGAAATATGCGTTATCCGGTCGAAACGATGCTTGATTTGATGAGCGCGGGAATGACGACGGAAGAACTTTTGGAAGATTATCCCGACCTTGAAAAAGAAGATTTGCAGGCGTGTCTTTTGTTCGCCAGTAAGTTGGTCAAAGTCAATTCGATTAACAAAATCATTGCCGCCTGATGAAATTTATTGTTGACGCTCAATTACCTTACGACTTAAAAAATTGGCTAATTGCTCAGGGCTTCGATGCCGTTCACACGCGGGATTTGCCTGAAGCCAATGAAACCGAAGATTTGAACATCGCCGAAATTGCCGATGCGGAAAATCGGACGGTTATTACGAAAGACAGTGATTTTTTGAAACTTTACGTTTTAAAACGCCAGCCGCAAAAACTTTTGCTGATTACGACCGGAAATATCGTCAACCAAGATTTGCTGAACCTTTTCAGAAGAAATTTTGAAACCGCGCGAAAACTTTTCAATTCCTTCAATGTCGTGGAAATGAACAATTTCCTTGTGATGGGACATAATCCTTAACTCTTCATTTCCTTAAAGTTGTCTTCGCTCAAAACTTTCACGCCTAAACTTTCCGCCTTCGTCAATTTTGAACCGGCATCGCTTCCGGCGACGACGTAATCGGTTTTTTTGCTGACTGAAGATGAAACTCGTCCGCCTAAATCTTCGATAATTTTGGCGGCTTCGTCGCGGGTGAACTGTTCGAGTTTGCCGGTTAAGACGAAAGTTTTGCCGGCGAAATTTTCGTTTGTCGCCGCGTTTGAATCGCCGTCAATTTCGGTTTTCACGCCCGCCGCTTTCAATCTTTCAATCGTTTCCTGATTTTTCGGATTACGGAAAAAGTTGTGAACCGAAACGGCGACGGCTAAACCGATTTCGTGAATCGCGTCGAGTTCTTCGACCGTCGCGGCGGCGAGATTTTCGATATTTCTAAATGAACGCGCCAAAATTTTCGCGTAGCGTTCGCCGACGTGCCGGATGTCGAGACCGTAGAGCAGTCTTTGCAGTCCGCGACCTTTTGATAATTCGATTTGTTCGATCAATTTCGTCGCCGACTTTTCGGCTTTGCGTTCGAGCGCGGCGATTTGGTCGAGCGTCAAATCGTATAAATCGGCGACGTTTTTTACTGTTCCGTTATTAACCAGAGTTTCGACTAAAACATCGCCCAAACCTTCAATGTCCATCGCTTTCCGCGCCGCGTAATAAAGGATTCGCGCTTTTATTTTCGCGGGACAATCATCGTTTGAACAGCGTGTAACGGCTTCGCCCGTCGGTCGCACCGCCGGAAAATGGCAAACCGGACAGGTTTTCGGAAATACGTATTCGGTTTCCGCACCCGTTCGTTTCGATTCGATGACCTGCAAAATCTGCGGAATGATTTCGCCCGATTTTTCGATCAAAACCCAATCGCCGATTTTCAAACCGAGTCGTTTGATTTCGTCTTCGTTATGAAGAGAAGCGCGTGAAACAACCGTTCCGGCGAGCGTAACCGGCGTTAAATAAGCAACCGGCGTGAGCGAGCCGGTTCTGCCAACCTGAATGTTAATCGCTTCGAGGCGCGTCGTCGCCTGCATCGCCGGATATTTATAGGCAATCGCCCAACGCGGTGCTTTCGATGTCGCGCCGAATTCTTCCTGAAGGCGAGTTTGATTGACTTTGACGACCACGCCGTCAATTTCGTAATCGAGCGAATCTCTCAATGACTGCATTCGTTCGATAAACTCTGAAAGTTCGTCAAAATTCTTGCAAAGCGCACGATTCGGATTCGTATGAAACCCCTTCGTTTCGAGCCATTCAAAACTTTCCCAATGCGTCGCAAACATCTTCGCCGCGCCCGACAATAAATCATATGGAAAAATATCCAGACCGCGCGATTTAACGACGGTCGAATCGAGCATTCGCAGCGTTCCCGAAGCACAGTTGCGCGGATTGGCGAAAGTTTTTTCGCCCTGCATTTCGAGTTCGGCGTTGATCTTTTGAAACTGCGACCGCGACAGAAAAACTTCGCCGCGCACTTCCGCTTTTTCGGGATAATCGCCGTTTAATTTCAGAGGAATCGAACGAATCATCTTCACATTGGAAAAAACATCATCGCCGACCGACCCGTCGCCGCGTGTCGCGCCCGCCACCAAAATTCCGTTATCGTAATGCAGCGCAACGCTCAAACCGTCAATTTTCAATTCCGCGACGTAATCAAATTCGCGCCCGTCCGCCAGCTTTCGACAGCGTTCGTCAAACGCTTTCAAATCCGCCAAGTCATACGAATTATCGAGCGACATCAACGGGACGCGATGGACGAACGGCTTAAAACCTTCCGCCTTGCCGCCGACTCTCTGCGTCGGCGAATCAGGCGTGATAAATTCAGGATTTTCGTCTTCTAATTTTTTGAGTTTGACGAGTAAAGCATCAAATTCCGCGTCGGCGATTTCGGGCGCGCTTTTTTGATAATAGAGTTCGTTGTGCCGGTTGATTTCGGCGCGAAGCGTTTCGATTTCGGTTTGCAGATTATTTTCGGCTTGTTCAAAAAGATTCATAAAGAAAGGACGAGACGCAAACCGTTTTCGACCTGCTCCAGTTTTCGTTCTGACAAAACTCCGACAAATTCTAACAAATCCGTTTTGTTCGCCGTTACGATCTGCGTGATGTTGACGACCGAATCTTCAGTCAGACCGCTTTGACGAGGAGTTAAGCGGACGTTTCCCGGCATATTTTCCAATCTCAAATTTGTAGTAATGACAGCACCGATAAAAGTTTCAAGGCTGGAGTTATTAAATTTGTCCGACTGTAAAATCAACACGGGATGTTTGTAACCCGGCATTGATCCCTTCGGTTCCGGTAAATCCGTCCACCAAATTTCTCCGCGTTCTATTTCCATTTGTCTTTTGATAAAACTTTGCTTTGGAGTTTTTTCCAGTGCGGATCAATCGAAGTATCAACCTCTTCGCAAACCCGGTTGATTCGCGCCGTTATGTCGTCTTCGTCATATTCTTCGCCCAATTTTTTCACGCCCATCGCAAAAATCTGACTGCGCGAAACTTTGAGTTTTTTTGCTAGTTTTTCGCTCAACTCAAAAACGTCGTTCGGAACTGAAATCGCTGTTTTCATATTCGTAAGTATAACTTTGGTGTTAACGTAAAATCAACGCATAAACTCTGCGATCAAGCGATGAAAATGATGCGTTCCCTGCTCACGCGAAGGCGAATATCTGCCTTTGTCGTAAAACCGCGAATTGATTCCTTTCTGCACCGATTCGACAACGGCTTGATCTTCGTATTCGACCGTTTCCAAATCTTTTCCCGCGCCTGTTTCGAGTTTTGTTTCGTCGGAAACGAATGTGAGATACGAAATTTTTGTTAAGTCTTTTTCGAGCGGTTTGACGATGTTGATTGACAATCCCCAGGGATAGAAATTGAGCATCAGATTCGGGAAAACGAAAACATAAAACGCGGCGATTCGTTCGTCAAAATCGAATGCGTCTTCGCCCGATTTGGCAATACCGGTTTGCAGACTTGAAAAGCGAAAAGTTTCCGTCGTGTACGCGCCGTAATCAATCGCTTCGTTCAAGCCGGAATGCACGAACGGAATGTGAAAACCTTCGAGATAGTTTTCGCAATACAAAGCCCAATGCGCTTTGACTTCATAATCTTTCACGGAATGAAATCGTAAGTTTTGCAGATTTATGTTTTTCAATTTCGCCTTTATTTCCGTCGTGAAATCATCGAACGACGCGAACGGATTCGGCGAAACAAACAGGAATTGCTCCCAAATTGCAAAAGGAATTTTCGGCAAATCGTCTTTTTCATTCGGAAAATTTTTCGCCGTTTCAAATTCTGGCATTGAAAGAAATTTCCCGTTCAAATCGAAACGCCGTCCGTGATAACCGCAGCAGATTCCGTTCGCCTGACATTCGTTTTCGACCAAGATTTTTCCGCGATGCGTACAGACGTTGGAAAGGCAATTAAATTTACCGTTTGATTTCGTGATTAAAACCGGCTCGTCAAGGTAATTTTCTAAAATCGTGAAAGGTTTGAGATTGTTGATTTCGTCCGTCGTCCCGACTAACTGCCAGCTTCGAGCGAAGATTTTTTCTTTTGATTCGTCGAAATATCTATCGTCCGTGTAGAATTTTGACGATAAAGTTTCGGCATATCGAATGTCAGGATTGATGTCGAAAATTGACATAGAAAAATCAAAAGCGGCGAATCAAAACCACGCCAACGGTGATGAGTGCCGCACCGAGAACGCGCATTAAATTAATCGGTTTCTGCGCGACACCGAGCCAGCCGAAGTGGTCAACCAAAAGCGTTACAAGCATTTGTCCGGCAATCGCCAAACTGAAAGCCAGCGCGACGGGAATGCGCGGAATGATCGTCGCCATCACGGAAACGAAAAACGCTCCCAAAAGTCCGCCGATTAAAGCAACTGGAGGCGCATTTTTAATTTCCATTAAATTGCTCAAAGGAACGCCCGTCAAAAGCATATAAACGAACAGCGCGAGCGTTCCGATACTGAATGAAATAAACGCCGCCAGAATCGGGCTGCCCACCGAATCGCCCAATTTGCTGTTGACGACCGCCTGCGTCGGCATTGCCATTCCCGCCAGCAACGCGAGAATAATGAAGAAATAATTGTTAAAAAATGTCATTTAGTGATGAGTGATGAGTGATGAGTGATAAGTGAAAAGCCGGAAACTTTCATTCTTCCACTAATCACTCACCGTTCACCACTCACCACTAATACTCCGTTTTGTTGGTTTTCGCCGTCCATTTTGCGAAGACTTTTAAGCCTTCTTCGCGCAGGAAATTGACGCTTTCAATTTTTCTCGCCTCAACGGGGCGTTCGATTTCTTCATAAATAAATGAATCGTCAAAACCGACATTTGCCGCGTCCTTGTGCGTACAGGCGAAAATGATTTTTTTCGGACGCGCCCAGTAGATCGCGCCGAGACACATCGGACACGGTTCGCACGAAGCGTATAAAACACAGCCGTCGAGTTGGAAAGATTTTAACTTTTCGCAGGCGTTTCTGATGGCGACGACTTCGGCGTGCGCGGTCGGGTCGTTGGTCGAAGTAACCTGATTGTAGCCTTCGCCGACGATTTCGCCCACATTGTTGACGATCACCGCGCCGAACGGTCCGCCCGCGCCCATCTCGATTCCGGTTTGCGCCAGTTCGATGGCGCGGCGCATAAAAAATTCGTCTTGTTCGGTCATTCTATTGTTTCGGTTTGATTTTTATCTCGAAAAGTTTTTTCCAGTTTTTGCCGGTTACGAAAATCCTATCGCCTCCCGCGTCATACGCGATTCCGTTCAAAGTGTTTTCAGGATCACGCGCCACGTCGTCGGGAGAGATGCCGCCGAGATCAATCCAGCCGAGCAGTTTGCCCGAAGCCGGATCAATCCGTGCGATGTGGTTCGGCTTGCCGATTTCTTCCGAGTGCCAGATGTTCGCCCAAATTTCGCCCTTGATGTATTCGAGTTCGTTGAGCTTCATCAAAGGTCTGCCGTTTTCGTTGTTGACGACGAGTGTGCGAATCGTCTTAAAAGTGTCCGACTCTACCACGCGCAAAATGTGCGTACCGTCGCTCATAATCGGATTTTTGCCGTCGTTCGTCAATCCCCAGCCTTCGCCCGCGTAGCCAAAATCGCCGATCAATTTGAACGTCGGATCATAAATAAATCCTTGTCCTTCCTGCCACGTTAATTGGTAAATTTTATCGTTTAAAATGGTCGTGCCTTCGCCGAAACTGCTTTTTGCCAGCGTAACTTTTTGCACGACTTTGCCGCTTTCGAGTTCGACTTTTCGTAAGTCTGATTTGCCTTCCTGCCCGGTGCTTTCGTATAAAAATCCGTTGTGGAAAAATAATCCCTCGGTGAACGCCTCAGAATCGTGCTTGAAAGTGTTGACGATTTCGTAAGTATAAACGGGAAGTTTGTCAGCCGCCTGATTATTGGCGTTGACGGTTTTGTTGGCATTGACCGCAGTGTTAGTGTTCACGTTCGATTTATTTGCCGTCGTATCGGTTTTACACGAAACGGCGAAAACGGTGAAAATCAGCAGTAGAAAAAAGCGCATAGGTTTGGTTTCTGGTTTCTGGTTTCTGGTTCCTGGTTTCTGGTTCGGTGATGAAAACCAGAAACCAGGAACCAGAAACCAGAAACTATCTTTTCATTGCCGCATCAATCGCGCGGCGGAAACTTTCCGGTGTCAGTTGGCGAACTTTCACGCCGTTGATGTAAATCGTCGGCGTTCCGGTGATGCCGAGCGATTTGCCGTCGGCGATGTCTTTTTCGATTTCGGGCGCGTATTTTTTGCTTTTCAAATCCGTTTCAAATTGCTTGACGTTCAAGCCGATTTGCGCGGCATATCCGATCAGAGACACTTCATCGAGTTTCGATTGGTTGGCGTATAAAATTTCGGTGTACTCAAAAAATTTCCCCTGCGCGTGCGCCGCGTTTGCCGCGAGCGCGGCGTTATAGGCGTTTTCGTGAATCGTAACGAGCGGAAAATCGCGCACGACGAAACGGATTTTGTCGCCGTAGGTTTTCAAAACTTCCTGCAAAACCGGATGCGTTCCCGAACACGCCGAACATTGAAAATCGGAAAACATCACGACCGTCACGGGCGCGGTCGCCTTGCCGCGTGTCGGCTGATTTTCCGTCGAAATCGTCTGCACGACGAGCGCAACTTGTTTGATCTTAAATTGCGCGTTGTATTTTTTGAAAAGCCTTTCGCGCAAATTCGCTTCGACCGCGAGCCGTTCCGCGTCGGAATAATCCTTTAATTTATCGGTGATTTCGGCGGCGATAAAATCGCTCGTGTCCTTATTTTGCGCTTTGGCTTCGGCGACAATTAAATTGGAATAAACTATCTGTTCCAAGGAAGCGCGGGCTTCATCGTAAACGTCGGCTTCGATTTCCGACAGCGCGACTTTATTCTTCGTCTCAAAGGTTTCGACCGAAATCGTTTTATCGCCAATCGTCGCCAGGTTTTCAAACCGACTCAAATTAACCGCGTTAACATCTTTGCCGGGCGTTACTTTATATTTCGTTTTTAGATTGGCGATGAAAGTCGCATAAGCCTTTTGCTGTCCGTCGCGCTGAAGAAAAGCGACGATTTGCGGTTTGACCTGTTCCACCGTCTGCTCGCCGATCTGCGCCCGGTTCGCGTCGTAAACCGCTTGAATTTCCTTGTCGGTCGGCACGGGAATCTTGCCTTTGACTTCTGTTTCAATCAGTTTCTGAACGGTGATTTTTTGCGCTTCGGCTTCTTTTTCAAACAAAATATCGGCGATTTGTTGTTCGAGCAGATTTTGACGTGCGTTTTTCAGCATCGCCGGAAGCGTGTTTAATTCCTGCTGTACTTCGGGCGAGAGGTCTTTCGACGTAAAACTTTGCCCGTTCGCCGTCGCCAAAACCGCGTCGGGCGTTTGGGCAAAAACACTCAAATTTAATAGTAGAAAAATAACTGCGAATAATTTCATAACAAATGGAGAAACGAAATAAACTTTATCACAAGCCGGATTTCAATCTCGAACAGTGTTTTCAAAATTGAGTTCGACGCGCACGGCTTCGGCGGCGGTCGGTTCGCCGAAGATTTCCGGGTGCAGAATTTTAGCTAAAATCGCCGCGCCGTCCACGATGCGCGGCGCGGGACGCGAAAAATACGCGCTCGCGTCCAACGCCCAAATTTGTTTGTTTTTGACGGCGGGCAAGTCTTTCCAATTTGCCGGAAACGCTGTCTGCGGAATTTGACGAACGATGTCGGCGATGTAATAACCGCACGGAATCAAAACCAGAACTTCCGGTTTCGATTCATAAATTGCCTCGTAAGTTGTCGTTACCGATTTTTTTCCGGCTTCGCCCATTAAGGGAAAACCGCCCGCGACGGCGACTTGTTCCGGCACCCAATGTCCCGGTGCGAACGGCGGTTCAAGCCATTCGAGCATAAAAACTTTTGAATGCGGAGTGCGAAATGCGGAGTGCGGAGTGTTTTGGTATTCCTGAATTTTCGTTTGAATTTTGTCGAGGCGGTTTTGTAAATCTTTGACGACTGATTCGCCTTTTTCGGGAATGCCGCAGAGTTCGGCGACGGTTTTGATGTTATCGAAAACATCGCTGATTGTGTTCGGTTCCAATGAAACGACGGTCGCGTCGGCAACGTACATTTTCGCCGCTTTCTGCACGGTTTTGTAAGAAACCGCGCAGACCTCGCAGAGTTCCTGCGTAATAATTAAATCGGGTTTCAAGTCGGACAAAAGTTTTTCGTCGAGATCGTAAATCGAACCGTGTCCGTCCAAATTCGAGCGCACGGCGTGGTCAATTTCCACGCTCGACATCGTTTCGTGCGAAATGCGGCTGGCAGTCAACGCCGGTTTGCCGACGATTGACGCGGGGTAATCGCATTCGTGCGTGATACCGACGAGATTATTTTCCAAACCGAGAGCGCAGACGATTTCCGTTGCCGACGGCAGCAGCGAAACGATTCTGAGTGATGAATTTTCCGGCATAAGTTAATAGTGAAAGCGAGTTTCCGATTGATGTCAAGCCATTCTATTTCTAAAAAAAATTCCGCTAACCCGCTCGAAAAATGCCGAACAACCTTTGCCGTCGAAGCGTAATCAAAGAACTGCCGACAAATTGTTGGCGAACAAAATTATGGCTACCTACAAAGACCCGATTCAATGTTTTGCGCCGCTTGAAGTTATCGAAAGATTGCTGGAAATTCGCGCCGAGTTGGGCTTTCCGGCAGCGATTTACGTTGATAATTCAATG
>CAXTKJ010000041.1:0-15516 GCA_964244835.1 uncultured Pyrinomonadaceae bacterium | reverse complement strand
GAGTTTCTGGACGCTTACGGTTTTGATGTCTATTCTTTTTCCGACGATAACAGCGAGAAAATCAATTACGGCGATTATCGCGCCTCGATTGTTCCGGGCGGCGATGCTGTTCACTGTTCGATAACGGCGCATTAAAAATTTTACAATTTCCCAATACAAACTGAAGGAACGCGGAAGGTGATCGTCAAAGAAAGCCTTCCGCTTTCTGATTTTAAACGGCTTTAACGATGAAAAGTGTTCCGTCGTCGTCTAAAAATTTTCGTTCGGTAAAATCAGCCACGCCTTTGCGGATAAAATCAATCATCTCTTTGGCGGGTAAATCAATGCCTTCCAACACCCGTTTGGCAAAACGGTCGTTGCCGTATTCTTCGCCCGTCGCGTTCGCGCTTTCGGTGATGCCGTCGGTGTAGAGAACCATTACCTGATTATCGTCAAAGCGGATAAAATGCTGGTGATAACGCGAATCGAAAAACATTCCGAGCGGCAAATCGCCATATTCAACGAAACGATATTCGCCGTTCGGTTTGATTAAAAGCGGCGGATTGTGTCCGGCGTTGGAGAAGACGAACGTGCGGTTCGTCGCGTCCAAAATTCCGTAAATCGCCGTGATAAATTGATTATCCTCGACCGAATCCCAGAGCAGATTACCAACCTTTGACATTGCGATATGCGGCGCATAACCGACTTGCATATTCGACCGCAGGGAAGCCCGCAAAAAAGACATCAGAAACGCAGCGGGAATTCCTTTTCCAACTGCATCGGCGACGACTATGCCTATTTGGTCTTCAAACATCTGCACCCAATCGTAATAATCGCCGGAAACTTCCTCCGTCGGAAAAACATATGCGCTGATGTCGAAACCTTTGATGTTCGGATCGTTTTCAGGAAGGAGTTCGAGTTGAACCTGGCGGGCGATTTCGAGCTGCGTTTGCAGACGATTTTTTTCGACGACCTGCTCGTGAAGCTGAACTTTTTCGATGATGATGGCGACCTGCGACGCGAGCAGCGTCAGCACCGATAAATCGTCTTCGTCGTAAGCGTTCAGCGAATCGCTTTCCAAATCGAACACGCCGATTACTTCTTCGTTCGAGATAATCGGCGCGACCATTTCCGATTTTGTGCGCTCTCTGGCTCGAAAATAACGCGAATCCTGCTGCACGTCCGCCGAAATCAGCGGCTTGCGCGTCTGCGCGACGTAGCCGATAAAACCTTCGCCGACCTTCAAACGCGGCTCGACCATTTCAAAACTGATCTGATAACCGCGAATCGCTCTCGATTTGAAAACGTATTCGATCTCGCCATCTTCGCGCACAACCGATTCAATCAAATAAATCCCCGCCGCATCGTAAGGAATCAAAGAGCCGAGCGTGTCCATCACGAGCGTCAAAACTTCGTCCAAATCGAGCGAGCGACTGATCTTTTTCGTAATGTCGAGCAGCATCCGCAGTTTATCAACCGTCGAAAGTTCTGCGTCGGGAATTGAATTTTGTTCGATTGGCTCAAGCATAATTTTTTAGCGGTGAGCGGCAAACGGTGAGCGATGAGTTTTCGGATTTCCACTCATCGCTCACCGTTCACCGCTCACCACTTTCACCTTATATTCTTCCCAGAGGTGCGAAACTTTCATTCGATACTCGACGAGTTCGCGGCTGACGTTGAAATGTTTGGAAATTTCGCGCGAGGTTTTTCCCTGTTCGACGAAACGGCGCAGAGACGAATACGGCACGAGTGCCGCCGCGCCGACCGAATACGCTGCTTCTTCGTCGGCTTCGCGGTAATCGCGGGCAATCGGTTTGCCGTGTTTGTTGACGTTTTCGACGGCGAGCCGCGACGGTTTGTGTCCGAGAAAAACGTGGCAGACTTCTTCCATCAACGTCGCGTTCTGCCGGTTTTCGCTGTGCGTCGGATTTAAAATAATCAATTTTCTGCCGTCAAAAAGCGTCTGCGAACACGCGCCGCCCGACCATTTATCGCTGCCGTCGCCGAGCAGATGCGCCTTGGTTTCTTTCGTTAAAAACGGTTCGATCTGCTCGAACGAAGCGACGAGCAATTTGGCGTAACGCGCTAAATCAAACGGATTCAGCCTTTCATCATCGCGCCGCAAACCGGCGAATTCGCGCAAGCCGATTGCCCTGATTTCATATTGTCTGCCCTTACTGCTCGGCGGCAAATTTTCAGTATCCACAGTTTGTCATTATACACGGATTTGCAGCGCAGGAATAACGCGATTTCTGCGCGATTCTGATTTTATCAGTCGTAAAATCTTGACACTGATTCGACTTGAAACCTACACTTGAGTTTGAAGCGGAAAAGGATTTTAAGTACTGTGAATCTGCCGAATTATCTATCTTTAGCGCGTATTGTTCTCGTTCCCCTGCTGGTCGTGATTTTGCTGACTCCGTTTGCCGAAGATTATCTCGGCATCAGCAGTTACGCGCTCGCCATCGGCATTTTTCTCGCCGCTTCGTTCACCGACATTCTCGACGGACATCTCGCCCGCCGCCGCAATCAGGTTTCAAATTTAGGAAAACTGCTCGATCCGATTGCCGATAAATTGTTAGTTTCCGCCGCTTTAATTGTTTTAGTCGAAAAACATCTCGCGCCGGCTTGGGTCGTTGTCGTTATTCTCGGCAGAGAATTTATCATCACCGGCTTGCGCTCGATGGCGGCATCGGAAGGCATTATTATTCAGGCGCAACGAAGCGGCAAAATAAAAATGTGGGCGCAGTGCGTCGCCATCGTCGCGCTGCTCGTCGCGGGCGCGAACGGCAATCCGCCGGTGTCCAATTTCGGATGGGAACTGCCGACATTTCGCTTCTGGGAAGTCGTCGAAGTGCGAACGGCGTTCAATCATTTATTCAGCTTTTCGCTCGACACCGACGATTGGCGCGTGTTCGGTTATTTGGTCGGACGCGGCGGGCTGTGGGTTTCCGTGATCACCGCCGCGTGGTCAATGTTCGATTACTTTAAATACTTTTTGGTCGAAAATAAACGCCGCAAATCTCTCGCCGAATCAATTCTCGACAAAGCCGAAGCCATCAAAACAACTCCGAATCCCAAAATTTAAAACTAAAAAAACGAATTACGAACGATATAAAATCATTCGTAATTCGTCATTTGAAATTCGTAATTGTCTTACTGAAGTTCCACGCTGTCGCCCGTATGAATTTCCTGCGTCGTGCGAACGATAACCGCCGTCGCCGTCCGTTCCTTGACGTTCAAAATCACGATTTCGCCGAGGACGTTTCGCAGATTTTCCTGACGATTGCGTTTGGCGCGTTTGGTTGTAACGACGCGCCCGTCGGCTTTTTCGCCGGCTTTGCGTCCCGCCTGATTGGAAAATTTGCCGCCGCGATATTCTTCACTCTGAAATCCGCTGTCACGTGCCGGAACCGTTTCGCCCGGTACATCGTCAAGGATATTTCCCGAACCGAGCGGGCGATAAATCGTCAGATAATCGCCGGTTTTGACGTTATCTTCCGCGCCCAAATCAATATAGACAATCTGTTCGCGTCCCAAAAGTTCCTGATTGTCCCGCGACATAAAAATCTTGCCGTTCGTTTTGCCGGACGAATCCGAAAAACGGTCTAACGCCGGTCTCTGCTCGAAAGTCGGACTGGTTCGCGCCGGTGTCGGCTGCACCAGGTCGCCGATAATCAAATTGTCGCACGACGAAACGACGCGCCCGACCGATGTTTCCGATTTGACGTTGACGATTTCGACCGCGCCGATTTCCTGAACGTAAAATCCCAAGTTTTTCTTCTTCGTCCAGCGCGTCTGCACCTTTCCGCGCGGACGGATGACCGACATCATATCGCCGACCTTGACACCTTTGCTCGCGCCCATACTGATAAAAACGAAATCGTTCTGCGCGTAGATATTTTTTTCCTGTTCCTTTTCCGCGCCGACGATTTCATTTTTGTAATCAACCGTGCCGGTTTCGACGTAACCGGCGCAATATAAACCGTTTTTGCCGACAATCGGCATATCGCGCACCTCACGATTAAATATCACCTGCGGTGTCGGTGTCGGCTTCTGCGCGAAGGCGTTCGCCGAAAAAAATAACACGATTAAAGAAAGCGTTCCGAAGCTGATTCTGTAAAAATTCTGAAAACTCACGTTGTTCTCCTTTTTGTTTGACTGAATTTGATTTTGAAAAAAGTATCGAGGCTAAATTGAAATTTTTGACCGTTCACCTTTTCAGGCATTTCCTATCGTAACCTTTTGGTTAAACAATCGTCAACAATTATTTTTATGTTCAACTGAAATAATTTCGCACTCGCGCTTGCAGAAACTATTTTGGTTTTGTAGTATTTTTGTTTGTTGACAACTTAAGTCAGCCGGTGTAGCTCAGTTGGTAGAGCGTTTGATTTGTAATCAAAATGTCGGCGGTTCAAATCCGTTCACCGGCTCTTTTATATTCAATAACTTACAAGGATTTCAAATTAAGATTTTATTTTCACTCACACCTTTGCTCACACCTTCAAAGATATTTCAGGAAAATTCAATTTAGTTTTTGAAATGCAGTATTCATCGGCGTTTCAATGAAAACGAAGGGTTTTGAAGCCTTTCGTTTTGTCTGGTGTTGCTTAGTGGTGTCAGAAGATACAAAAGACTCTTTTTGAGCCGTTTGTGCGCCGAATAAATAGCAATTAGTAGCGGTTTAAGGAACGCTTTCGAGGTTGATTAACTTGGAATTAGGGCAATTAAAATTTATTGTGAAGCAAGTTGGGACGTTTTACCTGACTGTTGAGCCGGATTCTACCCTAGCTTGCTTCACTAACCTCTCTAGGTTGCCAAAGATTTTGAAGGGTTTGAAGAGTTTATACAGTTAGTTAGCATACAAAAAAATGTCCGGCGACACCGGACAAATTTCTAACATTGAAATTGTAATTGATTTTAATAAAAATCCGTTTCGTCAATTTCGTCAATATCTTCAAAAGCGTTGGATTCATTTCCGATTGTTTCAGCCTCTTCAACTTCATCGAAATCATCATTCAATTCCGCATCTGGAAAAATTTGAACGTGAAGCGGCGGCGCGGCGTATATCCCCAAGTCATTTTCATCAAAGCCGCCATCATCATCTATTTCCACTTGTTTTTTGCTTTCGTAAAACTCAACGATTCTTTTTGCTTTCGTCAATTCTAGCTCGGCGGCAAGTTCGGGCGGAATTTCAATGCCGTTTCCTTCGCTTCGTTTTTCGGATTGCGTTCGCGTTGGAAGTGGAAACCGCGCCGATTTCAGTTTTGACACCCTGTTTTTGAACTCTTGATAAGATTCTATGTCTGTCATAAATTTTTACCTCTCTACACCGCAAAATTGCGTCTTTTTGATTGACGTTCAGTAATGTTTATAAGAATTTTCGATTTTTTTATTAAAATAGAAATACCCTGAACGCCCTGAACACACTCAAACACCGATGTTTGCTAGGAAATTAGATTTATTGTAATTTTCGCACACCGTGTTTTTATAAATGAAAATATGAATCTTTACAGAACTTCATAGGAAGTCCGGTATTTTGTCCGGTGGCACCGGACATTTTTCTTTGAACTTTTCAAAAAGTTAAAAGCGCGTGTGCGATTTCTTTCGATTCAAGATTTTTCCATACACTCTCAAATCCGTCCGAATTTCCCGTCAGTCCAATATAACTTTCCAAATGTTTCTGCTTCTGTTGGGATATGAACGCCAACGCTTTCTCTTTTCGTTTGCGTTCATAGTTAGCGATTTCTGCCTTTGAAGCCCTCACTATTTTCCGCTCATTCAAAGCTGCACAAACGCCCTTAGTGAGCGTAACTAAAACTGGTTTTAGTCCGGCTATAAAAATTTCTTCATCACCGAAGGTTTCTGTGTAAGAAACCCGATAGCCGCCATCGTCTCGTTTGTCGGTAATGTTCGATTTGACAAAGATTCTTTCATTCACGTTTTCCCTAAAATTCGGAAAATCATCGTCGCTGTCTTCAATCAATTCGACTTCACGCCGCTGGAAATCTACGTTTGAATTGTTCCCGCCAACATAAACAAGATTTCCGGCACTATCTTTCGCTGTATCGTTCATAATTTTTTCCTCTTTCATTTTTTTTGAATTTTGGTTTCAACCATTGATTTTTATTTCAATGGCTGAATACAACTTTCAAAACTTTCTTTTCTTTTTTGGCGCAACTTTTTTCTTTTCTTTTCCTAAAGAAAATTCTTAATTCCTAAATTCAGTTTCATTTTTTAATAATCAAGTCTTTCGGAAATCAAGTTTCTTGTTT
Source organism: uncultured Pyrinomonadaceae bacterium (assembly GCA_964244835.1). Classification (GTDB taxonomy): domain Bacteria; phylum Acidobacteriota; class Blastocatellia; order Pyrinomonadales; family Pyrinomonadaceae. The sequence goes on along the minus strand of CAXTKJ010000041.1, from coordinate 9,262 downwards.
TTCTTAATCGAACTTCTTAAAAACCACTTTCGCGTGATTTTCGCTTTGGAAAATTACTAGGGCATAGTGCCTATGAACGTCTAAAAAAAACCGTTTTTAGAAATAAGCCTTTATTAACTAACTCTATTAGGAAATTCTACGCCGTAACAAGTTCAACATTTGCAACATTTACAGTCATTTTTCGGCTTCAAAAATTGTCAAAATGTCAATTAAAATTGTCAAAATGCCCTACTAGCGAAGTTGTCAAAATGCCCTACTAGCAAAAGTGTCAAAATGCCCTACTAGCGAAGTCAAATCTTAAAATGGAATCGCATCGTCAAAACCTTCACTTTTGTTATCAATTTCCATACTCTTTTCAATATCGGAGTCTTTAGATTTGGCTTTTTGCTTTTCAGCCTTAGCTTTTTGTTTTTCAGAAAAATCTTTTTTATCCGGTAAAGCATCAATGTTGATGCTGTAAGTAATTGCCCTGTGTAATCTCTCTTTTTCCCGTTCCAAAATCTTTTTGTCTTCTAAGTCTTTCAAAATCCGCCTGATTTGCCTTTCGCCGTAATTCGTATCGTGCGCGATTCTGGCGATACTCGGATAAATGTTTTTTCCGTCCTTGCCGTAAGTAGCAAGCGCGAATAAAACGAGCAAGTATGCCGATTCGGTTTCCTTCTCAAAAAGTTTTCTAAAGATTTCATTCGGTATGAATCTTTGTTTCTTGCTTGCCATAATTGACCTCAAAACGTCTTCAAAACGTCCGGCGCACCGGATAAAAATTTGCGCTAAGTTGCGCTAAGTTGAATCCATTCAAGGTTTATGGTAGAATTTATTTGACCTTGAAAATTAACTTTCTTCTTTAAGTTAGTTTTTAACTCTTTTTTAATATCAAAGCCGCTTGAAGTCGAATCAAGCGGCTTCTTCTTTTGTCAATTACTTCTTTGCGCTTACCTCATTCTTTTTCAAAAAAGAATCAAGATGTTCACGATTGAATATCACGCGCCGTCCAACGCGAAAATGAGCAATCGTTTTCTTTGCTAAAGCGCGGTCGAGAGTAACTACCGCAATTCCGATATAATTCGCCGCCGATTTTCTATCAAATCTTTGTTGTTCGTTGTTCGTTTCCATAATTTTTCACCTAACAAAAAAAGCCGTCCATTCCAGAACTAAATCCAGAACAGACGACTTGCGAAATGCCGTTATTCATTTTAACTAAAGGTTGCGATGCTTCCAGTATTAAAATATCCGCTAAATTTTCAATTCAAGAACAGAGTTTTTTACCGTTTCCAAAATAACTGTTCTTTATTATCTAATTCTATCAGAAGTTGTTTGCCGTTGTCAATTAACTTCTGCATACGCAATAGGTTACGGGTTTCTTCAATCAAAAATACCAGCGTTTTCAACGCATCATTTTTGGAGTAATCCATCATTTTAGCCGCAAAGCAAAAAAGGCGGTCTAGCCGCCTTTCAATGCTCTAAAAGCACTATCCTAACCGTGAACTCAAACCACTTTAATTAACGAAATCTGTTATTTCGTTGGTTTGAATCGTAGCGGCGGAATTATAAGCCGATAAAACGTCAGCAATGCGCGTTACAGCTTGCGTGTTCGGATTGACGTAGCGGGCAAAAGTGTTCATCTGTGTATGCCCCGAAATCTTCATAATTTCCATAGGCGAAAGTCCGGCTTGAATCATTCTCGTAATCGCGGTGTGCCTTGCGTCGTGAAAATGAAAGCCTTCGATTTTGGCATCGCGGCAAGCTGACGTAAAAGACCGCTTGACGTTATTTGTAATGCCGAAAACAAGCCCGCTTGAATCTTTTGGCGATTGTTCCCAAAGGCGCGAAAGTTCCGTATAAACACGCTCTGTCATTCCGACGTTTCGCGCCTTTGCGGTTTTTGTATTAAACGCCAAAATGTTAATCGTTCGGCTATCGAAATCCACATCACGCCAGCAAAGTTTCGTCAGTTCGCCAAAACGCATTGCCGTATCTAATGCGGCGATAACCAAAGGCTTGAGATGTTCGCGGTTACTTTTAGCTTTTGCCGTAATTTTCTTTCCGTTTCGTTCGTATTCGAGCGTGATGTATTCGCTACACGCATCAAGCAGTCGTCTTTCTTCTTCAAAGGTCAAGATTCTTTCGCGTTTTGTTTCGTCGGCAAGGCTGACTAATCCTTTAGCATTCAGAAACGGCGAACGGGCAAGCCAACCGTTATAAACGGCATCGTTAAACATTGTCCGAAGCAAAGCAAGTTCTCTGTTCACGCTGGCAATAGCGCGTGGACGTTCGCTTGTTTCCGTTTCACCTTTTTTGTTTTTCTTAGTGCTTTTGATTGCCGTATCAAGACGCTTTTGCTTGAATTTTTCAATCGTTGACGGCGTGATTTCCTTAATCTTTTTGTTTCCGAAATACGGCAATAAATTGTTTAGGAAATTCAAAGCGGTTCGATGTGAACGAAGTCCGGCAACTTTTCTATTTTGGTGATACTTTGCCGGAATAAGTTTTCTGACTTTGTAATCTTCGGCAAGTTCGCGGAAAGTCATTTTATCGCCTTCAATCGCTGTTTCGCCTCTGTCTTCAAAGCTATCGGCTAATTCATCGCGCAAACGCCGTGCGTGGCTCTTGCTGTCAGCCTTGCGCGTGTATTGTTTCTTTTTGCCATTGCCTTCGATGCGGACAATTCGCGCATACCAAGAAACTTTGCCGTTGGCATCTTTTTTTTGAATGATGCCGTTATCTCGTGAACTCTTTTTTTCGTCTTTTTGTTTTTCCATAATCACACCTTACTCACACTTTACTCACACCTTGATATGATAATCCGTGATAGTAAGCGATATGTCAAGACAGAAGGTAGATTGACAAAGCACAACGAAATAAAGGCTTTTATGTGTTTTTTGAAAGTTCCAGATTTTAACAGAAATTCGGCGTATGTTGATTTGTAATCAAAATGTCGGCGGTTCAAATCCGTTCACCGGCTCCATTTCTTCTTCTAGCATTTCCAAAATGCCTTGTGTAAACTGCTCAAACCCTACCAAAAGAAAATCCTATAAATACTGTTCTAATAAATGTCAGGCTGATTTCCAGTATAAAAGATTCATTGAAAAATGGAGAGTGGGCGCAATAGATGGAAACAAAGGTCAGCAGTTTCCTCAGCTATCAAATCATTTGAAACGATTTTTGATGGAAAAATTCGGAAGCAAATGCTGTCTCTGCGATTGGGCTAAAACTCACCCGATAACCAAAAGAATTCCGTTAGAGATAAATCATATAGACGGAAACGCTTCCAACAATGAGGAAAACAATCTGCAATTATTGTGTCCGAACTGTCATTCTCTAACACCCAATTTCCGAAATCTTAACAAAGGCAACGGACGAATCAGCCGGAGAAAACAGAGAGTTTAGTCAGCATTATTTTTCAACGAAATTTATTCCGGCGCAGCTGTTCTGCCCGTGCGCGAGGTAACTATTCTTTTTTCCCCGTTCGCGCCTTCATCTATCGAAACTTTTATTTTGCGAAAAGTTCCGTCGCGCTGGTCGTTGGTCGGTTCGTAGGAAATTAGATATTGTGTACGAATTTCGGCGGAGATGTCCGCAGCGATTTGCGGCAGATCGGCGATGGAAACAGGAAAATAAACTTTGCCGCCGGTTTCCTGCGCCAGTTTCGTCATAAAATCTTTTGCTTTCTGCTGGCGGCTGATGTTGTTCGCGTCCGGCGTTGCGCTTAAATCGTTGACAAAGCCGATGGCGAAAATCTGCACCTGCGAACCGCGCAGCAAATCGAAAAGTTCCTGTTCCTTATAAACGCTGCTGCGGTCGTCGCCATCGGAAACTAAAACGAGGGCGCGAATTTTTTCATCTTCCTTTTTCCCGGATTTTTGATATTCTTCGACTCTTTTCGCCGTTTGGTAAACCGCGTCAATGATCGCCGTTTGTCCGCCTTCGACTAATAAATTGTCGAGCGCGTTATCCAATAGATTTTTGTTCGACGTAAAATTCTGCACGACTTCGATTTTGTCTTTGCCGACGAAGCGCACGACGGTTGTTTCGTCCTGCGGCAGATTGGAATTGACGATGATTTTTCCGGCTTCGATGATTTTTCCGAGCTGCGAACGAAGCGAGCGCGAATTATCAATTAAAAGCGCGTTGACGATTGGAACTTCGGTCGTCGTCAACGAGGCAATCGGCTGTAAAACGTCGTCTTCATAAACTTTGAACTGCGTGTGATTCAAATTTTTGACCGTGCGGTTTTTATCGTCAACGACGCGGACTTTCAAACTGACTTCTTCGGTTTCGATACGGATTACTTCCGCGTCTTCGACCGGTTCGTTCGGGTTCGGCATTGCCGCCGGAACGGGCGCGGGAATGTTCGCCGCTTTTGCGGAATTGTCCGGCATACCTGCATCATTTTTCGGCGGCGCGGTAGTTGATTTTTCCGATTTCGGCGATTTGGCGGCGGGCTTATTCGTTTCGGTTTTCGCCGCCGTCTGTTTCGGCTTTTCGACATCGGCGATGCGCTGAATCGTGTCTTTGCGAATCCAGCCTTTGACGGTTCGGTTCGACACGGAGACGTAAAACCAGCCGTCGGTTTCGCCGGATTTTTCGTAAATAATCCGGTCGCCTTTTGCGAGCGTTTGAATTTTTTCCGAAGCCGCGTCGGGCGATTGGCGCAGATAAGTCGAGACGACGATCACTTCCGCCTGTTTTTGAGCGAAACCGGAAAAGACAAACAGCAAACTTAAAACCGTTGCGTTAAAAAATTTCATAATAAAATTTAGAAGCTATCTCAAAAATCTGAGGCGATGTTCTGAGTCCCGCCTTCAGGCGGCTATCCGTTGGGAGGAAGCCGCCTGAAGGCGGAACTCAGAACGTTTAAAACTATTTTCTAGTTTCCGCGCACCTTTTCGCGGAAACGGACGACCGCATCGGGTTTGGCGACTTTGATGATTAAATTGCGAGTCGCAGAATCTTTATCCGCGTTTTTCGAGCGGTAGCCGAGACGATATTGTTCTCTTAATTCGCCCGCTATCTTTTTGAAAATTCCGCTTAATCCGGGCGTGTCGCTCAGATAAAATCTACCGGCAGTCACGTCGGAAAAATTTTTCAGCGCGTCGGTTGCTTCCGTCTCGTCGGCGCGTTCGCGGGTCGCCATTTCTTCTTCGGTCGGCACATAAATCGCTCCGGTCGGGATGATGACGTTTTTCTTTTTCTTCGATTTTTTCTTGCCGCCGTTCATCAGATCAACCGCCGCCGCACCGGTTCGATAAAATATGCTGTAAATTAAAATGTCTGATTCTTCAAACTGATTTAATAATTCGTCCTTTGTAACAACGCTGCCGAAATCCTTACCGTCGGTCAGCAGAATAACGACTTTGCGCCCCTGCACATCGGCGAATGATTTTTGCGTAACCTGTTCGACGGCGTTATACATCAGCGTTCCGCCGAGCATCGAGCTTTTTATTTTATCGAGTGAATTTTCCAGCGTCTTTTTATCCGAAGTGAAAGGATTGAGAATTTTCACCTGATTATCGAAAGTCGCAATCAGACATTTGTCCTGCGGATTCAGCAACCCGACGAAATCTTTGGCGGCGGATTTAATGCGCTTCGCCGCGTCTTCGATACTGCCGCTCGTGTCAATCAGCAGAGCGACGCTGATCGGTTCGTCGAAGGTTTCCAAAAACGTGATTTCCCGTTTCACGCCGTCTTCATAAACGCTGAAATCTTCCTTTTTCAAGCCGGGAATATAATGTCCTTCGCGGTCGCTGACGATGACGGGAACGCCGGTTAAAGATACGTCTTTTTTATCCGTTTCGACAGTCTGCGCCTGAACAGTAAAAACAAAAGCAACTAAACAAAATAAAATAAAAACGATTCGCATAATCCTCCGTGATTCTTAAATTCTATCAAATCAGACGATGACTCGACTAAAAACATTTTCAGGGGACGCAGTAAAAGTAATACTGCAAAAATTTTCGACGACAGTTTAGAGTTACGCCTTCAGGCGTGATTGCGCCGCGTCTCTCACGCCTGAAGGCGTAACTCTAAACTGTCGCGGAAACTCTCAATTTTCTCTTAAATAATGATAATCTTTAAGCTGATTTTCCGTCTTTATGAAACCCGAAGAAATTTTCATCAACGAAGCGGGACGAGTGCGAAGCGGCTGGCGTTTTGCGATTTTTTTCGTCGCGCTGTTTCTGCTGTCGGGCGTTCTCGGCGGAGTTTTCGGCGCGATTCTGTATTATCTGCCGATTGGATTTTCGCCTGACAGTCTGCTCGGTTTTCTCGTGCCGCAGTTTATTTTGCTGACGCTCGCCGTTTTTCTCGGTTGGCTGTGCGGTAGATTTTTGGAAGGTTTGCCGTTTCGTGCGCTCGGCGCGTGGTTCACGAAAAATTGGCTGACGGATTTTGCCTGGGGATTTCTAATCGGCGGCGCGTCCATCGGTTTGGCGGCTTTGATTTTAATCGCGTTTGGCGCGACCGTGTTTCGATTTAACGAAAACGCCGGACAATCGGCGATTGGGCTGACGCTCGGCATTTCATTCGTCATTTTCGCGTGCGGTGCGGCAGCCGAAGAAGCGTTTTTTCGCGGCTATATTTTCCAGACTTTCACTCGCGCCAAACTCGCTCTGTTCGCCGTCGCCCTAACGTCTCTGATATTTGCCGCGATGCACACGAGCAATCCGAGCGCGAATTATTTATCTTTTTTCAACACGCTGCTGGCGGGCATTTGGTTCGGCGCGGCTTATCTGAAAACCAGAACTTTGTGGCTGGCTTTCGGCATTCATCTGGCGTGGAACTGGATGCAGGGCGCAGTGCTTGGGATTTCGGTCAGCGGCATTACGTCAATCACGACCGCGCCGTTTTTGCAGGCGACGAATGTCGGTTCACCCGTTTTAACCGGCGGCGATTACGGCATCGAAGGCGGTTTCGCCTGCACGATTGCGCTCATTATTTCGACTCTCGTGATTTGGTTTCAACCGTTTTTGAAGCCGACTGAGGAAATGCTGACTTTAACGAACGATGAAAAGCCATCGGTCGAAATTCGTAATCAAGCGGCGGTATAGTCTTCATCAATCGTCAAATCGTTCAAAAAACGAACGAAATCGTAATCTAGCGCAAATTCGAGGTTAGTGTCTGGGGCAGAAACCCGCGCGTGAGCAAGCGTGCCTTAACTTGAACCTTTCGCACCCTTGCTCACGCGCGGGTTTCTGCCTTTTAATCATCCACTTATTCAAAATCTGCTCTAAACTGCGTTTCCAAAATTATGCGGCTATAAAATGTAAATCGTTAAAATCCGAAGCTCAAACCGATTCTGCCGTTTCGATCAAACGTACGAAAGCCGTTTTCGTAATAATCATCGCCGAATAGATTTTCAATCGTGCCGTAAACGCGCAGATTAAATCGTTCGCCTTTCAGCGGAAAATTATAGCCGCCCGTCAAATCGCCGCGCCGGTTGCCTTTGAAGCGATAAACGTAACTGCGGAATGTGAAATTATTGCTGTCGAAAATCGGCGCGAGATAATCGCTCGACGCGAGGAAATCGAAATTCACCCAGGCGCGTTTGAATCGCTGCGTAGCCACTAAAGTAAATTGATGTTTCGGAATTCCGAGAGTTTCGTAAATGCGGCTGTTCGCCACCTGCGGCGTGATTTGGTCGCTGTTCGTGAAAGTGTAAGACGCGAAAACGTCGGTCGAATCGGTCGCCTTGATTTGCCCGCTGAATTCGCCGCCGCGTGAAATTCCGCCTTTCGTGTTCAGATAGCCGGAAGTGCGCGGCGTATTGGGAACGGGCGCAACGGCATTGCCGAAACCGATGATATTGTTGAGTTTCGTGTAGAAATAAACCGCCGTCAGTTTGGCGCGGTTTTTGAAAAGATTTTGCTCGATGCCGCCGTCGAACGCGACGGTTTTTTCCGGTCGCAGGTTCGGATCGCCGAGCGCGGTGAATAATCCTGAAAACGAACTGTAAAATGAACCGAAGCGTTCATAAAGCGACGGCACACGATAACCGTTACCGACGTGAGCGCGAATTTTTGTTCCCGATTTGGCGAAAAAATACGAAGCCGCGCCGTCGAAAGTGTAAGCCGGCGGCGGATTATCCGGTGTCGCATTACTGTAGAGCGCGTTCGTGATGCTGAACTCCGGCGTTTTCAAATCGAAATACTGCGCCCGTGCGCCGCCCGCAATTTGCAGTTTGCCGTCAAACAGTTTCAGCAAATCCTGAACGTAAATCGTATTGCTCGACTGAAAAGCGCGGGTGAAAAAATTGCCTGTGCCGGTCGGTGTGAAACCGTCGTTGCCGTATTTTTCGTGTTCGTACTCGTAACCGGCGGTCAGTTCGTTGTAGCGATTCGGTGTCCAATTCAAATGCCCGTTTGCCGTCTGAATCGTGCCTTTAAAAACATTCGTCGAAGCACTCTGAAATCCCAAACCGAGAATTCCGTTGTCGTTTTTGCGCTGTGTCTGCAAGCCGGAATAATAACCCTGAAAAACCAGTTTGTCGGAAAAAGCGTGAGTTACCGCGATTTGCCCGTTAAAGAACTGCGATTTTTGATTATTGTCCGGGTCGTTCGCGTCGGGAATAAAATTGGCGTTGCCGCGAACAAGCGCGGACAAAGCCGTGCCGTTTTCGTATCGCCGCAATTCATCACGCGAAAGCGGCACGGCATCAATAATCGTCGCCGAAGTCGCGGGCAAAATTCCGATAGTGTCGGGACTCGAATTCAAACGAACGTACGCATCTGAAACAAAAATTCTGCCGGAAATGTTCGTGCGCGAAAACGGATTGTATTCGACGCGGCTTTGAAAATTCGTATTGTGCGCGTCGTCCTGCCCGTTAATGCCTTTCGTATAAACGGTGCGCGAACCGCCGATGTTGAAACCGAATTTGCCGTCCGTCGTGCCGTCGGAAACATTAGCGCGAAAGCGTCCGAGACCGTAACCGCCGAACGCGCCGCCGACTTGCCCGTGAAAGCCCGACTGCGGTTTCGGCGTTTGAAAATCAATCGTGCCGCCGATGGCGTTCGTGCCGTAAAGCGACGAACCCGAACCGCGCAGAACCTCGATTTTATCAACGCTCGTCAGCGTAAAATCCGACAAAAAAGCTGAAGCGTCGCCCGTAATCGCCGAAGCATCCCGAAACCGAATCCCGTCAATCAGTATCGCCGTATCCTGATTTCGCAAGCCGCGAGTTTTGATATTCGCCGTTCTGCCAAAACCGCCCAACTGCTGAACGCGAAAACCCGGAATCGAGCGCAGCGATTCGACCAAAGAAAAATCG
>CAXTKJ010000040.1:4616-46046 GCA_964244835.1 uncultured Pyrinomonadaceae bacterium | reverse complement strand
ATTTTCTACTCTTGATTCAAATTCTTAACGGAATTTCCCGTCTATTTCGATTTTCTATTATTCGATGAAAGAATCCAGCCACGCATCATCAAACCGCATTCCGTCGCTCGACGGTCTGCGAACCGTTTCGATTTTACTGGTAATTATCAGTCATTTTCAATTTTTCATCGGCGTAACCGACCCGTTTAACCTCGGTTCGCTCGGCGTACAGATTTTTTTCGTCATTTCAGGTTTTCTCATCAGCGGCTTGCTGATTAAAGAAATTGACCGCACGACGACCGTCAACCTGCTCAAATTTTATTTCCGCCGCACTCTGCGAATTTTTCCGCCGTTTTATTTCTACCTGCTCGTCATTTTGATTTTTTCCGTCGTCGGCTGGCTCGAAACGCCGCTCGCTTCGTTCATTCCGGCGTTCACTTACACGAGCAATTACATTAATCCGAACGCCTGGAATCTCAATCATAGCTGGTCTCTGGCGGTCGAAGAACAATTTTATCTGCTTTATCCGGGCGTTTTATTATTATTCGGAAAACGCAAAATCGTCTGGCTTTTGGGATTTTTAATCGTCATCAGCCCGCTGCTCAGAATTCTCGACTTTCATCTTTTCAATGACACTCAAGCCATCTGGATTTCCAAAGGCTTCCACGCCAACGCCGACGCGCTCGCCGCCGGCTGCCTGCTCGCCTTCGGACGCGATTTTCTTCACCGAAACCGCTGGTATCAATGGATTTTAAATTCCAAACTGATTTTCTTCGCGCCGCTGATAATCGTTTTCGCCAACTCGCAGGTTGACCACCCGCACGTTCATCTCGGCGTTTTCCTGACGCTTTGCAATTTTCTCATCGCGCTCTGCATTGATTGGTCAGTTACCCATCACGACGACCGTCTCGCCGGAAAATTTCTGAACTCCGCGCCGATGATTCACCTCGGCGTAATGAGTTATTCGATTTACCTCTGGCAGCAGCCGTTCTCCAATCATCAATCGCCCGCGTGGTTCACCGCTTTCCCTTTTAACATTCTGGGAATCGCTTTGTGCAGCACTTTTTCCTTCTACGTCGTCGAGAAATTTTCCCTGCGATGGCGGCAAAACCTGGAAAAGCGTTGGTTTGCCAAAAGCGAAATGCAGCCGTCCGAACCTTTTCCGGCGGCGACGGCGCAGACCGGATCGTAAAATTTCACGAATCTCAAAAGCGTTTTTGCTTGCAACAATTAAAACCTGAAAAATTAATTCACAACTTTAAGAAAATTGTGTATAATTCGGTTCGTATTCCTGAGTGCCGCAGTTTTCTGCAATCTTTTTTAATTTATCGAGCATCTACGAGATTGGTTTATGCCAATTTGCCCCGGCAGTTTCTTCGACGAGCCAGTTTATTTGAATCGTCGGCTTTGTCAAAATTCCTGAAAATCTAAACTTTTGGAGGAGATTATGTTTTTTAAGTCCAACTTTTTTCGTGCAGCGAGTGCTTTGTGTCTGGCTTTAACGCTAACGGTTTTCGCTTTCGGCGATACGATTCGCCTGAAAGACGGAAGCATTATCAAAGGTAAAATCGTCAGCTTCGGCGGCGGCAAATTTGTCATCGTGGTCGGCAGCGGCACGAGTCAAAGACAGATGAATTATTCCGCGAGCGAAGTCGAATCAATCGCTTTTGAAAGCGGCGCGATGCCGACGGCGAGCGTTAATTCGTCAAACAATTCCACAATTATCAAAGTCGGACAAACGACTTCAAAACCGCCGTCGGAAACGAATTCGCCGAGAATCATCACGACATCGCCGTCCGCACCGCCGAAAGTTATCAATAATTCACCGGCGACAACAGCGGCGAAACCGATTGAAGTCGGCGTTAAGGTTTTGGCGGACAACACATCAAACGGCTGGACAAATTCCGGCTGGGTCGTAAAAAAAGGTCAGAAAATCAGAATCATCGGTACGGGTCGCGTTTCACTCGGCGGCGGATATTACACGACACCGACGGGAATTTCTTCTTTGTCGGATAAAGAAAAATTAATGTCCAAAGAAGCGACCGGCGGATTGATTGCCGTCATCGGCGATAACAACAACGATTTTATTTTCGTCGGCAATTCCCGCGAATTTACCGCCACGCAGGACGGCGCGTTATTTTTAGGAATCAACGAAGGAAACCTGAATGACAACTCCGGCTCGTTCGATATAAAAATCGAAATCAGTCCCGAAATCGGATACTAACGAGATGAGAAATGAGAAATGAGAGATGAGAACCGATTAAATTTCAGTTCTCATCTCTCATTTCTCATTTCAAACGCCTTTTTCTTGAAAACTTCCAACTAAAAGCGGACAATTTGTATCTAACAGACAAAATTTCAGTAAGGGTAAAAGAAAAAATTATGCAAGCCATTTCGCCGTCCGCTTTTCCGAAACTGTTCGTTCTGCTCATCGCCGTTTTCTTATCGTCTAACTCGCTCGTGATCGCTCAATCGCGCCCGCAGAAAGGCGATCCGCCGAAAACCGACGGCAAAAAGAATGATCGTCCGAAACCGAAAACCGATGCGGAACTCAAAGCCGAAGAGGAAAAACGCAAACAGGAAGAAGCCGATAAAACCGCCGAAGTTGACACCGAGATTTTGGACATCAAAACGAACGTCGTCAATGTTGACGCGGTGGTTTACAACAAAAAAACTGGGCAGATCATCACCGGTTTGAAAAAGGAAAACTTCGCGGTGTTCGAGAACGGCGTGAAGCAGGAAATCAGCAATTTCTCTACGCCCGAAGCTCCGATTACGGTAACGGTAGTTCTGGATTACAGCCGGCTTGCCGCAACTTTGGGACAGGCAAGCGGCGGTTACTTTGAACAGGGAAAAATGGAACTCGTGCGTCCGGTCGCTTATTTTCTTTCAAAATTTATCAAACCGCCCGACGATTACGCATCGGTTATCGCGTTCGACATTCGTCCGACCCCGCTCACCGATTTTACGAACGATCCGAGTCGCATTAACAACGTCATCAGTCTGCTGCTCAGAAATAATCCGGCGTTCACCGACAGCAATATGTTCGACGCGCTGAAACTGGCGTTGGTCGGCGGCAAAGCCGATGCGATTGTTCTCGAAGATACAAAGGAAAGAACGATGAATTACGGCGGAATGGTTGATGTCAAAGCCAAACGCCGCGCTATCATTCTCGTCTCGACCGGCATTGATTCGATGAGCAAAATTAACTACGGCGAGATGCGAAAAATCATCCAAAATTCCGGCATTCCGATTTACATCGTCGGCACGGGCGAAATGTTCCTCAAACTTTACGAAAACCAACTTGAGGCGGTTGATTCGATCAGCGGTTTCCCCGGCAGACTGACGTTTTTGCAGGCGAAAAATACTTTAACGACTTTCGCCAAGGAATCCGGCGGAACTTATTCGCCCGTTACGTTTCCGTCCGAAATACCCGGCGTTTTGAATAACATCAACACGCTGCTCCGCAACCAATACAATATCGCCTACGACATTACCGAAGCCCGCGAACCCGGCAAGAAATACAATCTCGATGTCAAAGTTGACATCAACGGCGACGGCGTTTACGAAGAAAAAGGCTACGTCATTCAGCACCGACCTTTCTACACCACGCCGAAAGACGAGAAGAGCGAGAAAGGGAAAAAGTAAAAAAAGTTTGACTGCAAGAAAAAGCCGACTGAACATATCAGTCGGCTTTTTTACTTTCAGCTTCCGTAAATCCTGATTTTGAATTCGTCGTTCGCCGTGTAGATTTCGACGCGACGGTCGGCGAAATGTTTGGACGAACGCAGAATCATCGGCAAACCGCCTTTCGGGACGTTCGTGCCGTATTCGCGTTTGGAGAAAATCGCGGAGATTTGCGGATTGAGTTTTTGCGTGATGCCGTAGCGAATCGCCCGCGATGCAGGCGGCGCGAATCCGTTGGTGCGGCGCGGATTGACGATTTCGATATGGTCGTCGTAGATCAAAACGCGCGTCGGGATTTCCCGGATCGCCAGATCGCGGTGGACGATGGCGTTGGCGACGGCTTCCCGAATCGAAAAGATATGATAATTTTTTCGTGCGCTGACGATTGAATTTTCCGCTGATTCGACAGTTTTGCGGCGCGGTTTGTCCTTTGCCAAATCGCAGTAACGCTCGATAAATCGCAGCACCGATTCGTATAAAAACAATAAATTGCCGTTGATTTCGTGCGTTTCGACTAATTGCGCGTTGCCGTTATTGCCCGCCAGACGCGACACCGTGATTTTTGAATGCGGCAGCATTTCGACGACTTTTTCGTTTTTTCCGAACAGCAGAACGCCCGCGACGGTCGGCATAAATTCGTCCATATTGCCGATGGCGAGCAGTAAATCCTTTTTCAAAAACTCGCTCGTCTCATAATTGCCGGTGCTGCCGATGTCGTCGCCGAACGCGGCGGCGAAACTCCATAACAGTCCGTCGTCAAAATCCGCCTCGGCGACGCTTTGCAGCGGAATGTTTTCGTAATTGAGCGGGCGAATTTCACTCAGCCAATCGGACAATTCATTGCGGGCGATTTCGCGTTTTTCCGCGCCGACTCGGATATAAAATCTGCCGTCGCGGGTTCGATACGGGCGGCGTTTGCCGTCCACGTCGAGGACGACGACGATGCGGGCATTGTCGAACGAAATGCTGTCAATCAAAGGCGTAATCGGCGGATAAATTTCCTCGCGGCAGATGCGGACTAACTCAGATTGCACTTCTTCGGGGTTGCGAACGCCTTCGATGCGAAGCGTGTCGGTGATGCCGAAAATCATCGTGCCGCCATCGGTATTGGCGAGCGCGACGATGCCCTTAGCGATTTTATCGGAATTGGAAAGTTTAACTTTGAGTTCGAGATAAGTGTCTTCGCCGCCGCGAATCAGGCGTAAAAGCTCGGTGCGCGTGGTCTGCGGCGACGGTTGATTTTGGAGATATTCCTGAAAAGAACGCTCGGCGAAGGTTTCGGAATGCGGATTAAAGCGAAATTTTTTGCGTGGCATTGCTCGCGGCGTGTAGATTTTTGTTAAGACGGCACACGCATTTTTTCAACCGCCCGAACGCGCTTCGTCAGTAAAAACGCGCTGCTGGAATTAAATTATCAACTTCTTTAATTGAAACATTTATGTTTTGAATTGTAAATTTCTTAGCCCGAAATCGCTTATAAGCATCGTCAGTTAGAGACGACGAATAATTGGACATCCTGCCGCCTGTTCAGTATTCACTATCAACTATTCGCTGATAAACGGGAAAATCTTCCCTTTTGACAGCGAATAGTTGATAGCGAATAGTTTGCGTAGCCGTTCGGCGTTCAAGAATGCCGGATGATGCGGCATCCTGATCCTGAGTTCAGGTTACAAGCACTTTGTTTTTAACGCCTGAACGAATTTAATTTTCGGTAGTGAACTAAAAGTAATGCTTTAATGATTTCTGTCCCGCCGGGACTTTCGTTAATAGCCCCGCGATTAATCGCGGGGAACATTCACCATATATTTCAAGTCCCGTGAGGGACGACAGTTTCTTTCGTCCCTCACGGGACTTGCTGACTTTTCAACATTCATCCCCGCGATTAATCGCGGGGCTATTAACTAACGCTCCGACGGAGCTAAAATTAATGAGTATTACTTTTAGTTCACTACCTAATTTTCTACAGTAAATTGATATTTGCCGTTTGATATAATTCAATCGCTTAGTATAAAAATTATTTTGGGGATTATAAAAATTATTTTGGGGATTATAAAAATTATTTTTATAGTTAAATGTTTTATTTTGGGGATTATAAAAGTAAATTTTATAATTAAATATTTTATTTTGGGGATTATAAAAATCGTTTTGGGAATTATAAAAATTAATTTTATAGTTACATAAATTATTATAGGGATTATAAAAACAGTTTTTATACCTGATATTTTGTTATCATCAACGGATTATGAAAGATTATTTGAATATGGATGATGAAGGGTTGGCGGCGTTTGCGGCGACTTTTACGGATGGAGTCGGCGAGATGGCGGCGATGATGAATTTACCGGCGGCGCGGGCTGTTGAATTAAGCGAAACGGCGGCGGAGTTTAAGGAAACGCTGTTGGAAATCGGAATGGCTCGCGCTCATCAAAAGAGTTTGACGAATAAGAAAAACGATGTACGGAAAAAGCTCAAGCAGCAGATTCGCAGTCTGGCGACGACGGCGCGGGCGCACGATAAAGTTAATGAACCGGAATTGGCGAGGCTCGGTTTGAAGGTTTATGACCGCATCAAAACTGCCACCGCCGCGCCGGAAAATGAGCCGCATATTATCATCGCCATCGAACCGCACCGCCGACACCTCATCAAAATTTTCGACTTCGCCGATTCGACATCGAGAGCCAAG
The DNA here is from genome assembly GCA_964244835.1 of uncultured Pyrinomonadaceae bacterium. Classification (GTDB taxonomy): domain Bacteria; phylum Acidobacteriota; class Blastocatellia; order Pyrinomonadales; family Pyrinomonadaceae. The sequence goes on along the minus strand of CAXTKJ010000040.1, from coordinate 39,700 downwards.
CCGAAAGGCGTGAGCGGCGCGGAAATCTGGGTTTACGTCGGCGCGGAAGACGATCAGTTCGACGAGAAAAATATGCGCTATCTCGGAATGGCGACGCGCGGCAGTTTGACGCACACGCACGACGCGGAAGATGTCGGAAAACAGGCGTTTTATCTGGCGCGCTGGGTCAACAAACGCGGAATGTGCGGCGGCTGGAGCAATCAGGCGAGCGCGACCATCGCTCTCTAAATCAAAAATACTTCGCCGTTTGCCCGTTTCGATTTTTCATTTACCGCCGATTAACTGTAAGATACTTTAAATTTATAAGGCGGCGATTGAAAGACTTTGGAAACGGAAATCATTACAACTTACATCGGTCTCGGCTCGAATCTCGGCGACAGAGCGGGCAATCTTTTGCTCGCCGTGCGCGGGTTGATGGAGGCAAGTTTTACCGTCTGCAAGCTGTCGGCGATTTACGAAACCGCGCCGTTCGGCGTTGACGCGGCGGAAAATCACGCCCCGTATTTGAATATGGTCGCCGAAATCCGCGTCAGCAGCGTTTCGCCGTCGCAAATGCTGGCGCGAATGCTCCGCATCGAATATCTTTTGGGTCGGCGCGACAAAAATCAAAACAAACCGCGCACCGTTGATCTGGATTTATTATTGTTCGGCGACATCAAATACGACACCGAATTTCTGACCGTGCCGCACCCGCGAATGCACGAACGCCGCTTTGTTCTCGTCCCGCTCAACGAACTCGCGCCGCACGCCGTTCACCCGATTTTGCAGAAGGAAGCCAAAGAGCTTTTATCAGCAGTCGCCGACGATTCGGCGGTCAAGCGTTGGAATCCGACGAATATTCAAATTCCAGATTCAAAATCTAATGTCTGACACTCCTATTCAATAGAGCCGAGATAAAGTATGAGCAACATTAAAAAGAATCTGTCGCCGGAACAAAGTGAAGAATTACTCAGCGCATTGAAGGCTCGTTTTGAGAAAAACAAAAACCGTCATCAAGGTCTTGAATGGGCTGCGATACAAACGAAATTGGAAGTTAATCCTGAAAAACTGTGGTCGCTCAATGAAATGGAAGCAACCGGCGGCGAACCGGATGTCGTCGGGTTTGATAAAGAGACGGGCGATTACATATTTTATGATTGTGCGGCGGAAAGTCCGAAAAATCGCCGAAGTCTTTGTTACGACCGTGAAGCATTAGAGTCGCGGAAAGAGAATAAACCCGCCAATAACGCTGTTGAGATGGCGGCGGCGATGGGCATCGAGATTTTAACGGAAGAAGAATATCGAGAATTGCAGAGACTCGGCAACTTCGATACGAAAACATCGAGTTGGCTGCAAACACCCGTCGAGATTAGAAAACTCGGCGGTGCCATCTTTGGTGATTACCGCTATGGAAAAATCTTCGTTTATCACAACGGCGCGGAATCCTACTACGCCGGCAGAGGATTTCGCGGCTCGCTGAAAATCTGAATTCAACTTTTATTTGACATTGCATTTTAAGTTGCGATAATCGCTTTAATTCAATCGGTCAATCTGGAATCTGGAATCTGAAATCTAAAGATGGCATATCTACAACCCGACAAACCCGAAAAAGTTTATTTACCCGCGATCAGAGCGGCGAAGGAAAGAGGCGAAAAGCTGGTTTGCCTGACGGCTTACGATTACCCGACGGCGCGCATCGTTGATGAAGCGGGCGTTGATATGATTCTCGTCGGCGACAGCATCGGCAACGTCATTCACGGCTACGGCAACACGATTCCCGTAACCTTGGACGAAATTATCACGGCGTTGATTTCCGTCAAACGCGCCACCGAACGCGCGATGGTCGTCGCCGATATGCCTTATGGAACGTATCACGTTTCCGAAGACGAATCGGTGCGAAATGCCTTGAAATTGATGAAATACGGCGGCGCGGAAGCGGTTAAACTGGAAGGCGGTCGCAATCGCGTTGATCTGGTCAAAAGATTAGTGAACGAAGAAATTCCCGTCATCGCGCACATTGGATTAACGCCGCAGTCGGTTTACAAACTCGGCGGCTATCGCGTTCAAGGGCGCACGGCGGAAGCGGCGAAACGCCTTATCGAAGACGCGAAAATGCTCGAAGAAGCCGGCGCATTTGCGATAGTTTTGGAACTCGTCCCGCACGAAGTCGCAGAAATTATCACGAAAGATTTGGAAATTTCCACTATCGGCATCGGCGCGGGCGCGGAATGCGATATTCAAGTTCTCGTCCTGCACGATTTAGTCGGTATGACCTTCGGCAGACAGCCGCGCTTCGTCCGCCAATACTCAAGCGTCCGCGACGTGATGACCGAAGCGATTCAAAACTGGACGAGCGATGTCAAAACCGGCGCGTATCCGAACGAAAAGGAATCTTATGGGTTGACGGAAGAAACGAAAAAAGAATTGGAAATAAAGTAACTTTCAGAGTGCTTTCGTTTATAATTACCAAAGTTATGATACCGAAAATCGTCGAAAATTCGCGGCAGAAAATAGTCGAGATTTGCCGGAAATATCAAATCAGCGAACTCTCGCTGTTCGGTTCGCAGGTGCGCGGTGATTTTTCGGCAAGTAGTGATTTTGATTTTTTAGTTCAATTTAAGCCTGAAGTCAAAATCGGATTTATCACTTTAGGGAAAATTCAAGACGAACTCGAAAAAATTGTGCAGACTAAAGTTGATTTAGTTCCCAAAGACGGGTTAAAACCGATTATCAGGAAATCTGTTTTGTCGGAAGCGGAAATAATTTATGGCTCGTGATGAACTTTATTTACAGGACATCATAAAATCCGTTGATGACATCAGACGCTTTCTCGACGGAGTTGATGAATCGAAATTTTTAGCCGATGAGATTTTGCAAAACGCCGTCTTGATGAAACTCATTATTATCGGCGAAGCGGCGGCGAAAGTTTCTGACGGAACTCGCAAAAACTGTCCTCAAATCGAATGGAAACCAATAATCGGTTTCCGCAATATCGCCGTCCACTCTTACTTTTCCGTTAAATGGGCTGTCGTTTGGGAGACTGTAACGAATGATTTGCAAATTTTGCGTGAACAAATAGTGCAGCTTTTACAAAAAGAATTTCCTAATTTTGAGTTAAGAAACGAGTGACTGAAAATAAACAATTACTGCGAGCGTTTCTTATTCCGGTGGTATTATCAACCGGAATCTTCTTATTTGGATTCTTTATATTCAGACAGCCTCACCATCTTTCAAATACTGTTGATTTTTCGTATTGTATTACTTGCTATCCGATTACATCTAGAATTTATCTTTACCTAGTTTTTGGAGTTCTTTTGCTTTCAATCATTTTGCCTATATTCATTATTTGGCGAAAGAGACCGATTGAAAGAAATGAATTGAATTTAACAAAAGACAATTAAATGGAAATTATCAACCGCCGCGCCCGGATGTCTTCGCTGACGAGAAAATTGCGGCGCGAAAATAAAACTATCGGATTTGTGCCGACGATGGGTGCGCTGCATCAAGGTCATCTGTCTTTAGTCGAAGAAGCGCGTCAGATGTGCGACATCGTGATTGTTTCAATTTTCGTCAATCCGACGCAGTTTAACGAAAAAGCCGATTTAGAAAAATATCCGCGCGATTTGACCGCCGATGCCGCGCTTTTATCCGAATATCAGGTTGATTACATCTACGCGCCAGAAGCGTCGGAGATTTACGGCGAAGGATTTTCTACATACGTCTATGTCGAAAATCTGACGGAAACGCTTGAAGGCGCGTCGCGTCCCGGACATTTTCGCGGCGTGGCGACGGTCGTAACGATTTTATTTAATACGATGCGTCCCGATTACGCTTTTTTCGGACAGAAAGACGCGCAGCAAGTCGCCGTCATTAAACGGTTGACCAAAGATTTAGGATTCGACACGGAAATCGTCGTCGGGAAAATTATCCGCGAAGAATCCGGCTTGGCGATGTCTTCGCGCAACTCACTTTTAAGCGCGGAACAAAGAGCTAAAGCGGTAGTAATTTATCAGGCTTTGCGCGAGGCAAAAATAGCCGCTAAAAACGGCGAACGAAATGCCGTGAGAATCGCGGAAATCGTGCGTGGCAAAATCGAATCCGAACCGCTCGCGCAGCTTGATTATGTCGCCGTCGTGAACAACGAAACGCTTGAACCCGTCGAGAAAATCGGCGAAGATGCCGTGTTGATTGCGGTCGCTGCCCGATTCGGAAAAGTGCGTTTGATTGATAACACGATTCTCAATCGCAAGCCGTAAAATCTTTGCGCCAAAGCATAGTTTGGCAATAAACTTGCATCTAAAATTACGACTTTCCAAAGTGTTTTGAAGGTCATTAAAAATATGAAAAACATTATATGGTTGTTCGCGGTTTTAGCTTTAGTTTTAACTGTTTCGTTCAACGCTCCGGCGCAGACTTTGACCTCGCTCGACGGCGAAAAAATCAATGTCGCCGGTCAAAACGGCAAAGTCGTCGTGCTGGCAATCGGCGCAAGCTGGCTGCCGCTATCGAAAGATCAAGCCGGTTTCACCAACAAAATCGCCAAAAAATTTGCCGGTCGTGATGTCGTCGTTTATTTCGTGGCGACCGATTCGATTTCTGAAAAGTCCAAAAATTTTGCGAGCAACGCCGAACTTAACACCTTTGCGACGCAAACCAAGCTAACTGTTCCGATTTTGCGTGATTCGGACGGCGCGGGAACGCTGAAAAAATACGCGATTGACCAAATTCCGTCGTTCGTGATTTTGGGCAAAGACGGCAAACCGGCAACCGAAGCCTTCGGCGGCATTGACCCGAAAAGCGATATTTCAATTCCGATTTCACAGGCGATTGAGAAACTTTTGTAAAGGGAAAACGTGAAAAAGTTTAAAAGGGAAAAAGTTTCGGCTTTTCCCCTTTTTTGTTTTTAAAGTGTCTTCATCAATTCATAAACCAAATTTATCGGCAAACCGACGACGTTCCAGTAATCGCCTTCGATTCGTTTGATAAACAAAGCCGCTTGCGCTTGCACGGCATAAGCTCCGGCTTTGTCGAGCGGTTCGCCTTTTTCGATGAGAAATTCGATTTCGACATCCGTCATTTCGGCGAATTTAACGCTCGTCGTTTGTAAATCAACTTTTGTTTTGAGAGTTCCATCAACAACTTTCACCAACGCCACGCCCGTCAAAACTTCGTGCCAATTTCCCGAAAGCATTTGCAGCATTCGCCGCGCATCGTCGAAATCTTTCGGTTTGCCGATGATTTGATTTTCGATAACGACAGTCGTGTCCGCGCCTAAAACGAGCGCGTCAGTATAATTTGCCGCGACCGTTTCGGCTTTTTCCTTCGCCAATCGCTGAACGTAATCGGCTGGTTGTTCGTCCGGCAATTCTGTTTCGTCAATATCGGCGACGTGCTTTTCAAACGCCCAGCCGACTGCCTTTAAAATCTCGCTGCGGCGCGGGCTTGCCGACGCTAAAATCAATTTTGGAAGATTCATCATTTCATCATTTAGGATTTATCATTTATCATTTATTTGCAAACATTTGAGCGACGAGTTATGCAAGACCTTTTTCGCGCACTGCCGAAATTATTGAAGGAATTCGAAGACACCGAAGAGGTGCGCGAAGCCGTCGTGTTTGCCGCGTGGCGCAGAATCGCGGGCGAAAGTTTGTCGGAACACACCGTTCCGTTTCGACTTTTCAATAAACATTTAATCATTGCGGTCGCCGATAAAATGTGGAAGCGGCATCTGGAAAGTCTGAGCGGTCAAATGATTTTCAAAATCAATTCGATTCTCGGTCAGCCAATCGTAACCTTTATCGAATTTCGCATCGAAGCCGCAACGCTCGAAACCGAACGCGCTAAACATCGTACAAAAAACTATCAGACGAAGAATTGAGAGAAATTGCGCTCGATCAGGTTACGCCGCAGCTTCGTCATTCGGCTGATGCCATCGCCGACGACAATTTACGCTACCAATTCTTGCTCGCGGCGGGAAGCTGTCTGGCGCGGAAAAAAAAATTACAGAAAAACGATAAGCAATCTGAGTAAATTTAAAATTATTTTGCTTTTCGGTCAGCAATAAAATATGGACGTTAGAAAAATCGCGCAGTTGGCGCATTTGGAAATCACCGACGAAGAAGTCGCGCTGTACACGCCACAGATGGCGAATATCGTCGCTTACGTCGAGCAGTTAAACGAACTCGACACGGAAAACGTCGAAGCCTCAATCGGCGGTTTGACGGCGGCAGGCGAAGCGACCGATACGCGCCGCGCCGACGTGCCGCACGAATCGTTCGGACAGCAAAAGGCTTTGGATCAAGCACCATCAGCGGTCAGCGGACATTTTCAAGTGCCGAAGGTGTTGTAAAATGGAAAACGGAAAACGGAAAATCAAAAGCTGGATTTTAGCCTTTTGCCTTTTGCCTTTTGCCTTTTGCCTTGCCTCCTGCGGCAGTATTCCAAATTTGGAAAAACCCGAATGCACCGAATCTCGCAATACGGTCAGAGAATTTTATTCGGTGCATTTCGGCAATGATATGAAACCGTCGGCGGAATATCTGAAATTGCGCGAGAAGTTTCTAACCGCCGATTTGAAATCAACTGTTTCAAAAAATCTTTACGGGACACGCGATTATTTTACGGCGACGGAGAATTATCCGAAGGCGTTTCGCGTCGGCGAATGCGAAGTTGCTGCGCCGGACAAAACCGTTTTCGGCGTTTTGCTTTTTTGGAAAACTGACACGATTACCGAACAGCGCGAAGTTAAGGTCGAAGCCGTCAGGGAAAATGAAAACTGGCTGATCAATAAAATTTTTTAGTAATGAGCGAAATTAAAACATCAATCGAACGAACACTCGACAACGCCGAAAAACTGAACGGCGAATTGAATTCATTTTTAACCATCGAGCGCGAATACGCTTTAACTCGCGCTGACGAGTTGGAAAAAAGTAATGAAGAAAAACCGTTGAAAGGTTTTGCCGTCGCGGTCAAAGACAATATCTGCACGAAGTTTTCGCAGACTTCTTGCGGCTCGCGGATTTTGGCGAATTATCGCCCGCAATACAACGCGACGGCGGTTGAAAAATTGCTTGATGCTGGCGCGATCATCGTCGGCAAGGCGAATATGGACGAGTTTGCGATGGGTTCGTCGAATGAAAATTCGGCGTTCGGCGCGGTCAAAAACCCCTGGGATTTAGAGCGCGTTCCGGGCGGCAGTTCCGGCGGTTCGGCGGTCGCGGTCGCGTCGGGCGTGGTTCGCGCTTCGTTGGGATCGGAAACGGGCGGCTCGGTTCGGCAGCCGGCTTCTTTGTGCGGCATCATTGGGTTCAAGCCGACTTACGGCAGAATTTCGCGTTTCGGATTAGTTGCGTTTGCATCTTCGCTGGATCAAATCGGCATTTTCGGGCAAACGTCGAAAGATGTCGCCGATGTTTTAAGCGCGATTGCTGGACGCGATAAAAACGATTCGACGACCGCCGATGTTAAAGTTCCCGATTACGCGGCGGAACTGGAAAAAGATATTAAAGGAAAACGAATCGGCATTCCGCGAGCGTTGTTCGGCGAAGGTTTGGATGATGAAGTCAGAGACGCGGTTGAAAAATCAATCGGTAATTATCAATCGTTAGGCGCGGAAATCGTTGATGTCGAATTGCCGAACGCCAAATACGGCATCGCGGTTTATTACATTATCTGCACGGCGGAAGCGTCTTCCAATTTGGCGCGATTCGACGGCGTACGGTACGGTTTTCGAGCAGAAAACGCTCACGAACTGCGCGAGATGTATATGAAAACCCGCGAAGAAGGTTTCGGCGCGGAAGTCAAACGGCGCATTATGCTCGGAACTTACGTTTTATCGAGCGGCTACTACGACGCTTATTACTCGAAAGCGCAAAAAGTCCGAACGCTTTTGAAACAGGATTATGCACGGGCTTTTGAGAAATGCGACGCGATTTTAACGCCGACTTCGCCTTCGACGGCGTTCAAAATCGGCGAAAAATCGGACGATCCGCTGGCGATGTATCTGAGTGATATTTATACCGTGTCGGCGAATCTGACCGGAACGCCGGGAATTTCAGTTCCCTGCGGATTGTCGTCGGAAAATCTGCCGATTGGTTTGCAGCTGGTCGGAACGCACTGGTCGGAAGCGACTTTGTTGAATCTGGCGAATGTTTATGAGAAGGAATTTCCGCTCGGCTCGAAACCGAAATTTAGTGTGTAGTTGATTCGGGCAGTTGAAAATTTGAAACTTCGACGGTCGGCAGTATTCCCTGCATAATGGTTTCCTCAAACCGAGTTTTCGTTTCGAGCATTTTGCCCGCGTCCTCGGCAGGAACGGGACGCGAAAATAAGTAGCCCTGACCGTATTCACAGCCTAAAATGCGAAGCTGATGGAGTTGGTGAATCGTTTCGATGCCTTCGGCGATGACGTTTAACCGCAGGGTTTTGGCGAGCGCGATAACTGTGCGAACGATTTCGCCGTTTTCCGTGCCGTCTTCCATCGTGTTGACGAACGAGCGGTCAACTTTCAAAGTATTGATCGGGAAACGGTGCAAGTAGCTCAAGCTGGAATAACCCGTTCCGAAATCGTCAATCGAAAGCTGAATGCCGAGTTCGCGGATTTGCTTCATCATTTGAATCACGCTTTCGGCGTTTTCCATCACCGCACTTTCCGTTAATTCCAGTTTAACGCACTTAGGATTAATTCCGGTTTCAATCAGGATACTGTGAATTTGCTCGACCAGATTTTTCTGGGCAAAATGTTTTCCCGAAATATTAATGCTGACGACCAAATCTTTATTAGCCGGATTTTTGAGCTGCCATTCGACCATTTGGCGGCAGGAAGTTCGCAAAACCCAGAGCGTCAGCGGAATGATGAATCCGGTTTGCTCGCTGACCGGGATAAATTCATTCGGCGGAACGAGTCCGCGTGTCGGATGATTCCATCGAATTAAGGATTCAAAGCCGAAAATTTTCATCGTGTCCAAATCAATGATCGGCTGGTAATACATCATCAGTTCGTCGCGTTCGATGGCGGTTCGCAGATCGGTTTCGAGCTGCAAAAGCGTTACAGCGCGGGCGTGCATATTTTTGTCGAAAACGACGTAATCCTTTTCTTCGTCCTTCGCGTGATACATCGCAATATCGGCATCACGCAGAATGTCTTCGGCGAATTCATATTCCGCGCCGCCCATTGCAATGCCGATACTGAAGCTCGTGAAAACCTGTTTGCCGGTTAAGGAGAACGGCTCGGAGATTTTGTCTTTGATGCGGTCAGCGAACAGCATCGCGTCATCGAGACTGTTGATATTGTTCAGGATAAACGCGAATTCATCGCCGCTGAACCGCGCTACCAAATCCTTTTCGCGCACCGCGCCCGCCAGCCGTTTAGCAACGTGCAGAATCAGGCGGTCGCCCATCGAATGTCCGAGACTGTCGTTAATCGTTTTAAAGCGGTTGATGTCGAGAAAGAGGACGGCGAATTTGAAGGATTTGTTGTGACGGCTTTTTTCGAGGGCGAATTTGAGCGTTTCCATAAACAGATTGCGGTTCGGCAAATCGGTTAGGGAATCGTGAAAGGCGGCGTGGCGAAATTTTTCCTTGCTTTCGCGCAAAGCCTGTCCGATGCGGTCTTGCTCGGCGATGTGATGCTGGAGTTCTTCGATGTGCCGTTCGGCTTGTTCGGCGCGTTCGCGTTCGGCTTGTTCGGCTAACGCCGCCGTCTTTTTCACGTCGTTAACGTATCGGCGATACGTCATATAAACCAAAGCCGAAATGACAAACGCCATCAGGAACAGCAAACTGTTGACCTGGGTTCGCGCCTTGATTAAAAGTCCGGTGATCAAAGCGGCGGCAATAAACATTACTAATAAATTGACGCAATAAGTAAACCAAACTTCCCAAAACTTTGTGAACGGTTTTTCGGCTTTGAGAGCTTCCCGCGATGAAACGCAAAGCGAGTTTCCAAGAAACTGAAAACCCGCCAAAAACAGCAGCATCGCACCGAAATCCGGCAGCGAATCTCCGGCGAGAACATTTTCGGGAACGAACAGTAAATTTAAAACCAGAGCCGTGAGATAAGTGGACACGGCGGTCATCGCTACATTAAACAAAAGCGTTCGATTGGTTTTAATGATATTCCGGCGGCGAAAAATAGCCGACATATACAGCATCTCGAAAGTCCCGACGAGAACCGCCGCGCCGCTGCCGTAAACCAAAAGAATATAAAAAATGAGAATGTCCGAAACCGTAAAGTGAATTTTAATGCGCGGCAGTTGGAAGCGCAGATAAGGGCTGAAAAAAATCGCTACGCCGGAGACGATGAAAAATTCCGGGTTGATGGATTCGCTTTTGAATGTCAGGACGGAAATAACACAAACGGCGACTCCAAAAAGCGATAGAACCGCCAGATAGATGTCGGAAAGAAAATTATTGTTCACTTTTTGATTGCTCATTCGGCGAATACGATAAAGAGTAAATTTCGGGATGTTTCTGCGGGTTGGTAGATTTCGGAACGCTGTTCTTTTTCAGCCATTGTTAGTATATGTTAAATGCGGTTGTCATTTCAATAGAAAAATCAAACCACCGTAAATAATTTACGGCGGTTTGATTTTTCAGGGCAAAGTCTGAAGCCGGATTACTGCATTGCCGGCGTATCGTCGCCATTAACCAGCGGCGAACTGCTGCTGAAAGTCGAATCGCTGACCATCAAGCCGTCGCTGACCATCAAGCCGTCGCTGACCAGAATACCGTCGCTCATCATCAAGCCGTCGCTCATCATCAGACCGCTGCCGAAGGTACTGCTGTAATCCATAAACAGAGTTCCGTCGCTCATCATCAAACCGTCGCTGACCATTAAGCCGTCGCTGACCATCAGACCATCGCTCATCATTAAACCGTCGCTGACCATCAAACCATCACTCATCATTAAGCCGTCGCTCATCATCAAACCTAATCCATAAACTTTTTGATAATCGGTAATCAGCTTCGTTCCCGTGGCGTAACCTTTATCAAAAAGAAGTCCCTGCGACCAAATCACCGTTTGACCGGCGATAGCGGATTGCGGAGTCGGCAGAGCGGTCGTCGTCAGCATCTGAGTTCCGAGCGGCGTTGAATTAGTCAAAGTTTGTTTGATTGATTTAGAAAGACGCACCGCGCCTTCGACGTTCAGTTCGCCCGCGCCCTGTTCGAGCATATTGTAACCGGCGAGCGGCTGCGCCGTGTATTCCAAAATCATTTTGACCATATTCGGCGTTAATTTCGGATTGGCTTGCAGCATCAGCGCGGCGGTTCCGGCGACGAGCGGCGTTGCCATCGAAGTTCCCGAAAGCGTCATCAACAGACGGTCTTCCTGATCGCCGACGGTCGTTATTTTTAGCAACGGATTCTGCGCCAAAAGAAGGCTGCTTTTACCCGCAGTCGAGATTAGTTTATTGCCCGGAGCGACCAAATCGGGTTTGACGACGTGATCGTAATTTTTCACACCGAGCGCGTCCGTGTAGAACGAGCGCGTCGGACCGCGTGAACTGTAAGTGGCGATGCCGTCATCGCTTCGGACATCAGTGCCGAATGTGTTGGTCGCGCCGACCGTAATCGCCGAAGGTTCGTTACCGGGCGAATGAATCGCTCCGTAAAGTTTTTGTCCGGCGGTGTTTTTGCCGTTGTTTCCGGCGGCGGCAACGACGACGATGCCCGCGTCAACCAGTTTGCGAACGGCGCGGCATAACGGATCATTGCGGTATGATTCGACCGCCGCCGTGCCGAGACTTAAATTAACGACGCGAATGTTGTTTGCCGTGCGATTTGCCAGAATCCAGTCGAGTCCCTGAAGCAGCGCGGCGGAAGTTCCCGTCCCGTTTCCTTTAAGAACGCGTACGTTAATCAGGTTGGCATTCGTGGCGATGCCGGTGTAGTTAAATAATTCCGTATCTTTGCCAATTCCGCCCGCGATCAATCCGGCGACGTGCGAACCGTGTCCGTAGCGGTCGTCGTTCACGCCGCCTTCGCCGGTAAAATCAACGCTTCTGATCAGGCGGTCGCGGTCGGCGGCATCCAGAAAGGAGCGGTGCTTTTCAAAAACTCCCGAATCAACGACTGCGATGCCGATGCCCGTTCCGTCGAGCGAAAAATTTCCCGGCTGAAAACGCATCGCCGCCATTCCGGTCGTCGTTGCAATGTGTCCGAGACTTCCGACTTCTTTGTTGAGCGAAAGATGTTTCGCGCTTTGCAGAGCCGCGACTTGTTCGGCGGCGACGACCGGCAAATCAACGACCAGCATATTCAAACTTTCGATACGGCTTTGGATGGCGACATTATTGCGCTCTAATACCGCTTGCAGTTCGGGATTTTTGATGTCGTCCGATTGCAGGATGACTTCGACCGTTTCGTTTTTTCCGGCTTTGCCGACGAGCGCGCGCAATTCGGGCGAAAGTTTATCGCCGACGAAATCGTTCGCGTCTTCGGTGTTGATTTCGACTTTGCGAAAACGACTTTTCAAATCCGCGTCCGCCGCAATCTGCTCGTCAAAGCCCTGCGAATTGGCGGAACTGATGACGCGAATCTTCCCTTTGCTGATTGAAGCGCGAAGTTCGTCGGCGACGATTGCGCCGAACAAAGGGTTATATTTAGCGAAGACGGCACTGTCTTCAACGTAAAGAAAAGCATTGCCCTTCGTCTTTTCGACTCGCGCCAACGCTTCCCGTACCCGCGCCGAAACTTCTCCGGCGTTGACGGAATCGGCAAAAATTCCGCCCAAATTTAATTTTAAGATTCGTTTGCCGCGCAGATTCTGCGACGCGCCGGAACTTACGCGAACGGCGAGATTTTCGATGACCGAAGAACCGTTCGACTGATTCCGGTCAACGACGATAATGCCTCCGCCCGTGGCGGCAAGCGCGTTTTCGAGTTTATCCGTCTGCTGAACGACATCCGAGATGATTACGCCGTCCCTTAACTGCGCGACATCTTGCAGATATTTTGAATATAAATCGTTTCCGGCAACCGCTTTCGGCTGTCCCTGTGTTTTCTGATTCGGCACAGTCGTCTGCGCCCACGATGTTGAAACCAACATTTGCGAAGCTATGACAAATGTGGAAAGAATGCTTGTGATTCGTTGTTGTTTCATTTTCGTCCCCTGTTTCTAAAATTTACGGAATAATTTCCGCCGTTCTTTTTACAAGCGACGTGCCACTACGAAAAACGACGTTTTAGCCTTAATTCATTGAATTATAGTTATTATTTATTCGCGCTGAGAGATTACATCAATCAATTTGAAGTCATCGGTCAATCAACTTGACCGAAGAGGATGAAGGCGGAAGACGGAAGGCAGAAGGATGAAGGATGAGGGATGAGGGATGAATAAAAACCTTGATATAGACTGTGAAATCACAGAATCAAGCCAAACAAAAAAAGGGATGAATAAAACCCTCCCGGCTTCATTCATCCCTCATCCTTCATCCCTCATCCTTCCGCCTTCACTCGCCAATTCCGACTTGTCCAAGCGCGTAAGCGTAATCGAACGCGACTTCCTTCAACTTATCGTAGCGTCCGCTTGAGCCGCCGTGTCCCGCGCCCATATTGGTTTTCAGGAGAATCACGCCGTCGCCGGTTTTCATTGCGCGGATTTTGGCGGCGAACTTCGCGCCTTCCCAATACGGCACTTGCGAATCGTTCAGGGAAGTTTCGATCAGCATATTCGGGTACGCCTGTTTTTTCACGTTGTCGTACGGCGAATACTTGATCATATAATCGAACGCTTCCTTTTCGTTGGGGTTGCCCCATTCGATATATTCGCCCGTCGTCAGAGGTAAACTTGCGTCGAGCATCGTGTTCATCACGTCCACGAACGGCACTTGCGCGATTGCCGCTTTGAATAAATCGGGGCGCATATTGACGACCGCGCCCATCAGCAAGCCGCCCGCCGAACCGCCCTGAATTACTAATCTGTCCGACGACGTATATTTATTTTTGACGAGCCATTCCGCCGAATCAACGAAGTCGTTGAACGTATTTAATTTCTTAAACATTCGCCCGTCCTGCCGCCATTTCTCGCCGAGTTCCGAGCCGCCGCGAATGTGCGCGATGCCGTAAATCATTCCTCTATCCACTAACGATAAACGCGCCGTCGAAAAACTCGGATCCATCGAAATCCCGTAAGAGCCGTAAGCGTAAAGCAGCATCGGCGATTTGCCGTCGAGCTTCGTGCCTTTTTTCATCACGATTGACACCGGAACTTTCACGCCGTCGCGCACGGTCGCCCAAATCCGCGTCGTTTCGTATTTTGATTTATCGTAGCCGCTCGGAATTTCCTGTTGCTTTAATAATTTGCTTTCGCCGGTTTTGAAATCGTATTCGTAAGTCAAATTCGGCGTAATCATCGAAGAGTAGCCGTAGCGAATGACGGGCGTATCGAATTCGACGTTCGTTCCCATTCCAATCGTATAAACCGATTCGGGCGTGGCGATGCGCGTTGCCGAGCGTATGACACCGAGTTTGGTACTCAAATCCAGCACTTTCAGATATTCCAGACCGTTTTCGCGTTCGGCGACGACCGCGTAATTGCTGAAAAAATCAACGCCGTCAACTTTGATCGCCGGATTATGCGCGACGAAATCCGTCCAGTTCTTTTCCGACGGATCGGCGATTGGCGCGCGAACGACGCGGAAGTTTTCGGCGTTTTTGTTGGTCGTGATATAAAAATCGCCGTTATAGAAATCCACCGAATACTCGTGATCTTTCTCACGCGGCAGAATAACCTTGAATTCGCCGGTCGGCTGATCAGCGGGCAGATAACGCCATTCGCGCATCGTCGAAGCGTAAGACGAGATGAACAGCATTTTTTTATCGCGTGAACGCCCGACACCGATACCGAAAAGTTCGTCTTTTTCGTCGAACAGCATTTGGTTATCGTTCGTGCCGACCGTGTGCCGCCAGACTTTATCGCTGCGTTTGGTGGTATCGTCTTCCGTCCCGACGAACAGATATTTCCCGTCGTTCGACCATTCGGTTGATGTAACGCGCTCGATTTTATCGGCGAGCATTTTGCCCGTCCGCAAATCCTTAATCTGCAAAGTGTATTGACGATAGCCGGTCGTGTCGGTCGAAAACGCCAGCAGATTGCCGTCGTCCGAGACATCGAACGAGCCGATTGAATAAAACTTGAAGCCTTTCGCCAGTTCGTTTTGGTCTAAAAGCAACTGTTCGTCATCGCCGTTCTGTTTTTTGGCACGATAATACGCCGGATATTGCTGACCTTCGACGGTTTTCGTGTAATACCACCAATCGCCGTTTTTATAAGGCACGCTCAAATCAGTCTGCTTGATGCGTCCCAACATTTCCTTGTAAAGCGCGTCGGCAAACGGTTTTTGTTTATCGGTGAACGATTCGGTATAAGCGTTTTCGGCTTCGAGATGCTTGATGACTTCGGGATTTTTTTTGTCCCGCATCCAGAAATAATCGTCCTTTAACTCGTAACCGTGAATTTTCGTAATTTTGGTTTCTTTCTTCGCCACAGGTGGTTTCATAGATTTCTGAGCGACAATAATCGTATTGCCGATAACTATCACGATAAACAATCCGAGCGCGTAAAACAATTCTCTCATCTTCAAACAATCTCCAGATTTTATGATTTTTACAGATTATTGATGCGCGATTTATTACGCAGCGATGCAAATTTTGTTTCACCAACGCCGAGCGGCGTTCGGACGGATCAACCGCCGAACGCCGCTTGGCAGAGATTGAAAATTTCTCGTTTATTCTTTTTCCAGTTTGTAACCGCCCGCGCCGCTTTTGAGCGTCATCGTCGTTCCGTCAATCGTCATCGTGTAGGCTTTTTTGTCGCCGTTCTCGCGGTTCAGCGTCAAGCGGCTCGCGCCCGCCGCGTAATTTCCGATTTGCCCGTAACTCGCGCCAAAGCGGTTTTCGTAACTGCCGTCGTCTTTCAGCCACAGATAACTTTCGCTGTTTGATAATTTCTGTTCCGCGCCGTCTTTGCCGATGATCGCCGTGTAATACCAGGTTCCGACGACATTGCCGGTATTTTTGACGGGCGTTTTGACGGGCGTTTTTAGCGTAGTCGGTTTGGTATTTGAGTTAGCGGTTTTGCGTTCGACGCGGCACGGCTCGAAGATCACGCCGGTCGAAGTCAGACTGCCGAGCGGTGTGCCGACAAGCGTCAGCGTTTCGCCTTTGTTCAGCGTCGCTGTTTGCTCGATGTCTTCAAGGTGACATTGAATCGTGCTACCCGTGTAAGTTTTGCTGAATCGCGCACTGAACTTGGTTTCCGAGATGGTATAGACAATCGCGCCCGTTACCCGAACCGTTTTGCCGACGTATTTTCTTCGGGCGGCAGTGTCGTTATTGTTATATTCGCCGTAAAGAGTCTGCGCCGTAACGGTTATTTCCGGCTCATCCGTCGGCGCATCTTTTTCGGGTTCGGCTTCTCCGGTCGGCGGATTCTGAGTTTTATTGCGTCCGTTTATCACATCCTGCCGTTTTTTCTCGGCTTTGACCGCCATTTCGTCGCGGCAAAGAATAAAAGCCAGCGACGTATTAATATTGCTCGCCGTGCCGTCCGGGAAAAGAGCGATAAAATCGCATTCCTCTTCGCGGGTATTGGGTTTGATTCGGCATTCGATGATTTCGTATGTGATGCCTTTGCCCATATCAATCTTGTCGCCCGCTTTATATTTTCGCGGCGTTCCCTGCGCCATCGTCAAAGACTGCGCGGCAAATAAAAAACCGGCGCATAAAAATAAAATTACCGAGACGAAAATTTTCGTCGTGTGTTTTTGATTAGTTTGTGTCATTTGAATGGAAGATTTCTCTAAAATGTTTTCTCATTTATCCAATGCGACAAATTTACAAAAAAAGGCTCAAAAAATTTTCGCGTTAAAAAAGCGTCTGAAAATTCAGCGATGCGCCCGAATCGTAAAAGCGGGCATCAGTCAGCAGCAACCGTAATTTTCAGATGTGTCGTTCACGGCGTGATTTGAAGAATTAAGACAGCAGAGGGCGTTGAAACGCCCTCTGCTTTTGTTTGCACTTTAATTTTTCGATTTGAGTTACGGATTATCAATCCCGCCGCAGCCGTCGAAACAGTCGGCGACGGTATTGACGTGAATCATCGTGTGATACTTGTATCTCGTGTCGTCGAGAGGCAATTTCGCCCCGTCGTTTTTGGTAAATGTGAAAGTCAGCCGCGCACTTCTAAATTTCGCGCCGGTATCAACTTGGTTAAACTTCCACTTTTCAGCGTATTCGAGAACGCTTTTGGCAAACAAATCACTGCCGCCGACAAATTCAACTTTAGTTACCGCGCCCTGCGAATTGATTTTCACGTCAACCTGCGCGTCGCCTTCGACACCGGAAATCACCGCCTCGACCGGATAACCCGGCTTCGGCGCGGAAACCACGACCAATGAAGGTTTTTCAACCGCCGCCTTGTCGGAAATCTGCGCCGAAACTTCGTGCGCCGCACCGACCGCCAAAACAAACATCAGAAATGCGAATATATTTTTAATTTTCTTCATTAGAATTACCTCAGAATTTAGAAAGTTTGATTACTGCCGTTAAATCATTTATACACCGTCTCCGCCGCTAAACCCAAAGATACATCAAAGATTCATCAATTCCTTAACATACTTCGCGGGCGGCGAGCTAAAGTGAATTTTACTATTTACTCGGATGTTTCTCGATTAATTATAATTTCGGTTACATAGTATTTTCACGGCGACATACCCAAACAACGGAGATATAACAATTATACCGAACATCGCAAACCAGCCTAGAGTTTCGTATTTGTCAGGGTCTTTAGTTTGTTCTCCAAAATGAACCGATAAAAGAAAAATGCTGATTGCCATAAAAGCAATTCCTGTTGTGACACCCCAAAAAATCCAATGGTCTTTATACTGCTTCATTTTCTTATCATCTCACTTCCTAAAGGTTCATTAGTTCCTTAACATACTTCGCGGGCGGCGAGCCGAACGAAAGCATTAAATCGTGCATTTGTTTCATATTAACCGTGCCTTTGTTTTTCGCTTCGTAAGCCTTTCGCAAATCGTTGACTTCGACCGAGCCAACGTAATAAGTCGAAAGCTGGGTTGAAGACATTTGAGCGCGTTTCCACTTCCCTGCCGCTTCGCCTTCTTCCTGAAAGCCTTCGTTCATCATAAAATCAACGGCTTCTTTTTCGGTCATTCCCTGCGTATGAATTTTCTGGTCAATGATGGCGTTGATGATGACGCGGAGCTTCATTTTCAACTGCTGCATCTCAACTTCCGCGCCGCCGTAGCCTTTTTCCGCCATCAGCTGCTCGGCGTAAACCGCCCAGCCTTCGACAAAACTGCCGCTCGAAAACAGAGCGCGAATCGGTGTCGCGGCTTTGAACTTGTTCGAGTGCATTATTTGCAGATAATGTCCCGGCATCGCTTCGTGAATCGTCAAATCCTGAAGCATATAATCGTTGTATTCCTTGAAAAAAGATTCCTTTCGCTGCGCCGTCCAATCGTTCGGAGTCGGCGAAATCGTGAAATAAGTTTCGTTTTTCTTCTCGAAAGGACCGGCGGAATCAAAATAAGCAACCGACGAACCACGCGCAAATTCCGGCATCTCGATAACTTTGACGGGTTCGGTCGGAACGGTTACGAGATTGTTTTTGCGAACGAATTCGGTCGTCTCTTTCAAATCGCCGCTCGCCTGCGCGACGATGTTTTCGTTGGTCGTATGTGATTCGGCGAGTTTGTCAAGAACGGCTTTAATAATACGGTATTTCGTTGATGGCTCTACCGTCATTGTCTCTGCCTCTGGTGAAACTTGCACAAGTCTTACTACTTTGTCTGGAAAATACTTCAAATAAAGCGTCCACGCTACTTCATACATTCTTTCCTGCGTCGCCTTCAAGTCCGCTTCGGCGCGTTTGAGCAAATCTTCCTTCGACATATCCGACGACAGCGCGAATTTTAATTTTTGGCGATATTTCGCATCGCCGAGCCGAAAATCGCCGTTTGAGCGCGGCAGTAAATCCGTCTCCAGCCATTTGCCGTAATCTTCGAGCGCGGCAACGGCGGCGGCTTGCGCGGGCGCGAGTTCCGCTTTCATTCCCGCCTGGTCAACGAACATCTGCAAATCGCCTTTGATCAAACCGATGACACCTTTGTTCTGGGCAATCGCCGTTTCGGTGTAAATGCGCGGCGGATTTTTCAGATTACTTTTTGCGGCTTTCACGACATTCGGCACGGCTTCGAGCCGCCCTTTCGCGCTCGCCAAACGATCTTTCAGCGGCGCAAAATCCCGCGAAATCAAATCGTTCAACGCGCCGCCGACGTTATAACTCATCGGATTCCATTCGTAACCGCGCAGAACGTCCGTCTGAAAAATCCCGTATTCGAGATTCTCCCGGAAAATCCGTGCGTCAACATTATTGACTTTGCTCAACTTATCGAACGGTATTTTATTCAGCGCGTCGAGATATTTCTGCGTAAAATCACGATTCTTTTTCACGCCTTCCATCGAATAATCGTTCAGACGCGCATCGTATTTATGCTCGCCCAAACTCGTCGCCCATTCGGGATTTCTCTCCATCAACTCGGCGACATAATCGTTCGCCAGTTTTTCAAACACGCCGTCAGCCGTGTCTTTCGTCGAAAAAGCCATCATATTTTGAAACAACAGCAAAGCGATTGCCGTCAAAGCCAAAGTTTTTGTGAACATATTTTTTGTTTTAATGATTTGATTTTCGGAATAAGTGAGAAGTGAGAAGTGATATGTCGAGTCGTCTTTCAATTTTTCACTTAACCCTTATCACTTCTCACTTATTCCGAATTTATTAAAAACCAATTTGAAGATTTAGATTTATTATGCCGAGAAATATTTTTGAAGTCCAACAACATTTAATGACGCATTTGCGCGGCGGCAAAGGCACGGTATAAGCTAGAAAAATCTTTCGCGCCTATTTCCACGATGACGGAAACTTTTAATAACTCGAATGACAAGCGAAACCGCATTATCGTTTTCGCCGGACTCGCCGTTTTGTGCCTGATTATCTACGCGCAGACGTTCGGATTCGATTTTCTTTTCTTAGATGATAACGAATACGTTTTTGAAAATCCGTATGTTACGAACGGCTTAAATTTCATTGATTTCCGTTGGGCGATGACCGCGTTTCATTCGTCGAACTGGCATCCGCTGACGTGGCTTTCGCACCAGTTCGACGCGACGCTTTTCGGCGCAAACGCGGGCGGACATCACGCCGTCAACGTCATTTTTCACATTTTAAATTCAATTTTGCTGTTCGTCGTCGTCAATAAATTAACTAAAGCCTTCTGGAAAAGCGCGGTCGTCGCCGCGATTTTCGCCGTTCACCCGGCGCACGTCGAATCGGTCGCGTGGATCGCCGAACGCAAAGACGTACTTTCAACTTTGCTGTGGCTGCTGACGACTTTTTTTTATATTCGCTGGATGGCAAACACGAAAGACGCGAAATTTTATTGGATTTCCCTGCTCTGTTTCGCGCTCGGCATCGCGGCGAAACCGATGTTGGTTACATTGCCATTCACGCTGATTTTGCTTGATTACTGGGCGTTGGAACGCTTTGAAAATTGGGATTTCAAAACGCTTGCGCCGTTCTTCAAAGAGAAAATCCCCTTTTTTGCGCTGACGATATTTTCCGCCGTCATCACCGTTTTCGCGCAAAAAGCGGGCGGCGCAATCCAATCAACCGAAACTTTTTCGCTCGCCGACCGTCTGCAAAACGCGATTCTGGCGTATGCCAAATATGTCGCAATGCTTTTTTATCCGGCGAATCTGGGCGTTTGGTATTCGTTCGATAATAATTTTAATTTAATTCAAATCATCGCCGCGCTCGTTTTTCTGCTTGCCGTAACCGCTGTTTGTGTCTGGCAAATCAAAACGAGAAAATATCTGTTCGTCGGCTGGTTCTGGTTTCTCGGCACTCTCGTTCCAGTCATCGGAATTTTACAGGTCGGTCGCCAATCGCTCGCCGACCGATACACATACGTTCCATACATCGGTTTGTCAATCGCCTTCGTTTGGCTGTTCGCCGAATTGTTTGAACGCTTCAAATTAAGCGAAAAAGTTTCCACCGCCGTTGCCGCAATCGTAATTTTAATTTTCACCGCGTTGGCTTTTTATCAAACGACTTTCTGGAAAACGAGCGAAACGATTTTCACGAAGACCTTACAAAACGGCGGCAAAAATTATTTGATAAAAAATAATCTGTGCAATTATCTGGAAAAACAAAACCGCCTCGAAGAAGCGACTGCATATTGTTTGAGCGCGATTGCCGACGACCCGACGCTCGAAAATGCTTACAACACGCTCGGCATCGTGCAGTTGAAACAAAATAAACTGCCCGAAGCCGAAGCGAATTTTGAAAAGGCGGTCGGCATCAATCCCGAATATGTAATGGCACTTTCGTTTCTGACGATTGCGCGGACGAACGCGGGCGACATCGAAGGCGCGTCTGAAAGTTTAAATCGCGCCATCGCCGCCGACAAAGACAAAGTTTTCTTTGATTCAAAACGCCTGAGCGATGCTTATTCGAGCATCGCAGTCGCCGCATTGAAAGAGAAAAAATTCGCGCCCGCCGAAGATTATTTCAAAAAGGCGTTGGAAGTAAATCCGAATAATCTCGACTTCCGGCGCAACTTAGCTTTGGCGATGCACTCGCAGGGAAAATCCGCCGACGCGATTAAATTATTGGAAGAAGCGATTCGCTCGAATCCTAATTTCCCCGAAATTTACAATACTTTAGGCTTGATTTACGCCGAACAAAACCGCCGACCGGAAGCCGTCGCGCAGTTTCAAAAGGCTTTGCAAATCAATCCGAATTTCGCGCCTGCAAAGGCGAATTTACAAAAAGCGATGGGTGGTGAACGATGAATTCGGA
Organism: uncultured Pyrinomonadaceae bacterium; assembly: GCA_964244835.1. Taxonomy (GTDB): domain Bacteria; phylum Acidobacteriota; class Blastocatellia; order Pyrinomonadales; family Pyrinomonadaceae. The sequence goes on along the minus strand of CAXTKJ010000040.1, from coordinate 17,838 downwards.
ACGCTGAACGCTGAATAAAGATTTATATTCAGCGTTCAGCGTTCCGAATTCACACTTAAAACTATGGAACGAAGAAATTTTATCAAACTCTCCGCGCTCGGCGGAGTCGGGATTTTGGGACATCAAGCGATCAAGGCAAATGATACGCCGAAAACGTCTGCGCCGGAATTGGAAGAAACGACGATTGCCGATTTGCAGGCGGCGATGACTTCGGGTGAAACTTCGGCTCGTGAAATTACGCAGAAATATTTAAAGCGCATCGAGCAGATTGACGGGAAATTAAATTCCGTCATCGAAACAAATCCCGACGCGCTGAAAATCGCCGACGATTTGGATAAGGAACGAAAATCGGGAAAAATTCGCGGCGCACTGCACGGCATTCCGATTTTAATAAAAGACAACATTGACACCGCCGACCGAATGAAAACGACCGCCGGAAGTCTTGCGCTGCTCGACGCGCCGACACCGAAGCAGGATGCGTTTTTGGTTCAGCAGTTAAGAAATGCGGGCGCGGTTATTATCGGCAAAACTAACTTGAGCGAATGGGCGAATTTCCGTTCGACAAAATCTTCGAGCGGCTGGTCGGGACGCGGCGGACAGACGCATAATCCGTATATTCTGGACAGAAATCCGTGCGGCTCGTCTTCGGGAACGGGCGCGGCAATCGCGGCAAATCTCGCCGCAATCGGCATCGGCACGGAAACCGACGGCTCGATTCTCTGCCCGTCGGCGACGTGCGGCATCGTCGGTTTCAAGCCGACGATTGGGAGAATTAGCCGCTCAGGAATAATTCCGATTGCACATTCTCAAGACACTGCCGGACCGATGGCGCGAACCGTAACAGATGCTGTAATTCTATTCGGATTGATGACCGGAAAAGACGTAAATGATTCTGCGACGTTTGAAGGAAAAAAAGCCGTCCACACGAAAAATTATAGTTCTTATTTGCAGAAAGACGGTTTGCGCGGAATGCGAATCGGTGTCGCCAGACAGATTTTCGGTAAGAATTCTAAAATTGATGCCGTCATCGAACCGCAGCTCCAAGTTTTCAAAGACGGCGGCGCGACATTAATTGATGTCGAGTTTCCGACGTTCGGCAAATTCGGCGATGATGAATTTGAAGTTTTGCTTTACGAATTCAAAGCCGACTTGAATAAATATCTGGCGGGCAGAAATTCAAAATATAAAACGCTCGCCGATTTAATCAAATTTAACGAAGAAAACCGCGATAAGGAAATGCCTTATTTCGGACAGGAAATTTTTACGATGGCGGAAAAGAAACCTGATTTGAACGACCGCGCTTACCGAATGGCTTTGCAAAAGTCAAAGATGGCGACGCAGACTAACGGCATTGACGCAGTGATGAATAAAAACAAGCTCGATGCTTTCATCGCGCCGTCAGGCGGCGTGGCGTGGATGACCGATCTGGTCAACGGCGACTGCGGCGTGTTTGAAGGAATGACGAGTTTTGCGGCGGTCGCCGGTTATCCGAGCATCACCGTTCCGGCAGGATTCATACAGGAATTGCCGTGCGGAATGTCATTCTTCGGTAGCGCATTTTCAGAACCCGTTTTGATAAAAATCGCTTACGCTTTCGAGCAGGCGACGAAGGCGCGTCGGAAACCGAAATTTTTGTCGAACGCGGGTTAAAGATTGAACCACATAGAAACATAGAACACATAGTTTTATTAATTTAAAATCCTATGTGTCCTATGTTTCTATATGGTTAAAACTCTTATTTAAAAACGCCTTCGCCTAAAAAATTTTCGCGCAGGTATTTGATCGTGTCCTGCAAAGTTTCCTGCGGATCGCGCGTCGTGAAATTTAATTCTTCACGCGCTTTTGTCGAATCGAAATACCAGAAATATTCGCCCATCTCGACTTCCGAAGCCTCGAACGGCGTGGTTTTATTAAAGTTTTTATAAATTGAGTCAATAAAGTTCGCGCCGAAAACCGCGACTTTTTTGGGAACTTTGAGCATCGGAGCGGACACGCCCGTTAATCTTTCAAGACGTTTAAAAAATTCTTCGAATGTCCAATTCACCGCGCCGAGCAGATACCGTTCGCCGTGTGCGCCTTTGTCCAAAGCGTTGAGAAAAGCGTTCGCCGCGTCTCTGGCATCAACGAAATTCAAACCGCCGGTCGGCGTGATCGGCAGCTTTTTCGCCATAAAATCCAGAACGGGTTTCGTCGAACTCAGACGCTCGTCGCCGCTTCCCAAAAGCAGCGACGGATTTAAAATCACGAGCCGTGCGCCTTTATCGTTGAAGAATTGTCGGGCGGTTTTTTCCTGATAATACTTCGAGGCGTAATAAGCCCATTTTGTTAAAATTTCGATTGGCTGCGGGTAAGTTTCGTCAACGATTTCGGGCGTGTCGGTAATCGCGCTCGTGCCGGAAGACGACGCGAGAATGAAATTTTTGACTTTATTTTCCTTCGCCGCTTCGCATAAAAGGCGTGTTCCTTCGACGTGAATTTTGTTCATCTGAACTGCACCGTCGTAAGCGAAAGAAACTTTCCCGGCTAGATGATAAATCGCTTCGCAGTTTGCAGTCGCGGCGGCGACATCTTCGATATTCGTAACCGACCCGGCAAACGGTTCAACGCCCGAATCAACCATCCAAACGGGGACGCTCGAAGCCATTACGCGCAGATTTTTCTGTCCGGCATCGAGAAACTGCCGGACGAGATGCACGCCCAAAAAGCCCGTGCCGCCGGTGATTAAAATTTTCTTTTCGACTTTCTTTAATGCTTTAGTTTTTTTCTCAGTTTTCGCCGCCATTTTTTTTATTTCAAACGCAAAAGATAAATTCCCGTGCCGATTAACATTGATTCACGCGACATCGTGTGAAATTTCGGATTGAGCAAATCGAATTCAATCGCTTTTTCGTCGAAGGGTTCCGTGTGAACGACTTCGACCGACAAACCGGCGCGGTCGAAAGCCTGCATAAATTCGTGGTGCCGGAAACGATTCGGCGCACCGCGATTCGAGCCGGTCAGATTCCAAGTCGCGTCGGAAAACCGCAGAAAAGTCAGCGGGTCTTTGTAATAACTCCAAACGTCGTGCGGTCCGTAATCAATGCGGTGCAGAGCCGCGCCGCCGGGATTTTTCAGCAGCCGGCAGTGCATTTCGGCGAAGGCTTTGATGTCGGAAATATGCTCGCCGACCTGAAACGAGCAAACGATGTCGAACTTACTTTTCGTGTCGGCGGTTTCCACGCCTTTTTTGATGAGTTCGAGTTTATCCGAATAATTTTCAGGAAAATCTTCGGCTTTAATGTCGCTCGCCCAAACGGTTTCCGGGTACGTTCGCGCCCAGTTTTCTTCGATTCCCTTGTACCACTTTTTAGCCGTCTCGCCTTCGTAGTCGCCCGGAAAACGGTCAATGACGGCATACCGCGAAGCACCGGCGGCGAGTATCGCCAAGCCTGATGTCAGATAATCGCCCGCGCCGATTTCGCAGACGCTTTTGCCGCGCACGTCGCCGAGATATTTGGTTAAAAGATTCAGCCCCGAAAAAGCGTAGCGTTCGAGTTCGGCATCGCTGCCCGTAAAATACGAACCGGCGCGGGGTCGCTTCAGCCGCCAGTTTCGCACGGTCGAAGTTCCCATCAAGATATTTTTAGCGGTTTCCTTGAGAAAATCTTTGTAGATATTGATTTTGCCGCTTTTAGTTTTTTCCATTTTGTAGATTCCAGATTCCAGATTCCAGATTCCAGATTCCAGATTGACAACGGAAAAGTTTATTCCGCAAAAATATGGAATTTGAAATTTGGAATCTGGAATTTAAGCATTGAGCAGCTGCCGCAGAACATACGGCAGAATGCCGCCCGATTTGTAATACTCGACTTCAATCGGCGTATCAATTCTGAGCGTCAGATGGGCTTCTTCGCTTGTTCCGTCGGCGCGGTTGATGATTAAAGTTACATTCTGGCGCGGGCGAATTTCGCCGCTTTCAAGTCCGACCAAATCGAAAGTTTCCGTACCGTCTAAATTGTAGCTGTTTGCCGATTCGCCGTCTTTAAATTGCAGGGCGAGAACACCCATTCCGATTAGATTTGAACGGTGAATGCGCTCGAATGATTCGGCGACGACGGCTTTGACACCCATCAACGCCGTGCCTTTTGCCGCCCAATCGCGTGAACTTCCCGTGCCGTATTCCTGTCCGGCGAAGATTATCAAAGGCGTGTTCTGCTCTTTATATTTCATCGCCGCGTCGTAAATCGTCATCGTTTCGCCTTCCGGCATAAAGCTCGTGAAACCGCCTTCGCGCGGCGCGACCATCTGATTTTTAATGCGAACGTTGGCGAACGTGCCGCGCAGCATCACGCGGTCGTTGCCGCGTCTGGAGCCGTAAGAATTGAAATCTTCAATCGCCACGCCTTTCGACTGCAAATAAAGTCCGGCGGGCGATGACGGCTTGATCGCGCCGGCGGGCGAAATGTGATCGGTCGTTACCGAATTGCCGAAAATCGCCAGAGCGCGGGCATTTTGGATGTCGGAAAAACTTCCCGTTTCCATCGAAAACTCTTCAAAATACGGCGGTTCCTGAATATAAGTCGAGTCTTTATCCCATTCATAAACGTCGCCCGAAACCGTCGGAATGTTATTCCATAAAGGGTTTTGTTCGGCGAATTCGCTGTAAAGTTTGCGGTAAGTTTCCGGCTCGGTCGCCGTTTCCATCGCCTGTTTGATTTCGTCGAGCGAAGCCCAGATGTCTTTCAGAAAAACGTCATTGCCTTCGCCGTCTTTTCCGACCGGCTCGACTGCGAAATCTTTTTGAATGCAGCCCGCCAGCGCGAAAGCGACGACGAGCGGCGGCGACATCAGGAAATTAGCTTTGATGTTTTGATGAACGCGGGCTTCAAAATTTCGATTGCCCGACAAAACTGAAGCCGCAATCAAATCGTTTTCAACAATCGCTTCTTCCAGTGCCGGATCAAGCGGACCGGAATTACCGATGCAGGTCGTGCAGCCGTAACCAACGAGATTAAATCCGAGTTTGTCGAGATAAATTCCCAAGCCGGTTTTCTCGAGATATTCGGTTACGACACGCGATCCCGGCGCGAGCGAAGTTTTGACGTAATCGGGAACTTTCATTCCGCGACGGACGGCTTTTTTCGCCAAAATTCCGGCGGCGAGCATTACGGACGGATTTGAAGTGTTCGTGCAGCTCGTGATCGCTGCAATCAAAACGTCGCCGTGTCCGATGGATGTCGTTGTTTGTTCAATGTGTTCGCTGAAATTTTCTACGCGGTCGGGTGTCGGGCGGTTGTTGACCATTTCGGTTTCCGACCAGGTGTTGGTGTTGATTTCGCTGACATCTTTTTTCACCGGCGCGGGAACGGTCGAGTGAATTTGCCCGCCGCCGCCGGTAACGGTCGTGTGAATATCTGCGCCAACAGTTACCATAAACTGCTTATCCAAATCTTCCAACGCTTTGCCGTAACCGCCTTCGGAAACCGGGTTGGTGAAAAGTTCGGTGAATTTAGATTTCAGATCGGTCAGTTCAATGCGGTCTTGCGGGCGTTTCGGTCCGGCAACCGCCGGAACAATCGTCGCTAAATCGAGTTCGATGACGTTGGAATAATCAACTTCGCCTTTGAGCGGAATGCCGAACATTTCCTGCGCGGTGAAATAACTGCGGATGGTTTCGATATGTTCTTCGGTTCTGCCCGTCGCTCTCAAATAATCCAGAGTCTTTTCGTCAACGCCGAAAAAACCCATCGTCGCGCCGTATTCGGGAGCCATATTCGCAATCGTCGAGCGGTCGGTCGCGGGCAGATTGCGCGCGCCTTCGCCAAAAAACTCGACGAATTTACCGACGACTTTCGCCTCGCGCAAAATCTGCGTGATTCGCAAAACAAGATCGGTCGCCGTTGTGCCTTCGGGTAAATCTCCCGTCAAATGAACGCCGACGACATCGGGCGTTAAAAAATAAACCGGCTGTCCGAGCATTCCGGCTTCGGCTTCGATGCCGCCCACGCCCCAACCGACGATTCCCAAACCGTTAATCATCGTCGTGTGCGAATCCGTTCCGACGAGTGAATCGGGATAATAAACGCCGTCTTTTTCAAACACGCCTTTCGCTAAGTATTCGAGATTGACCTGATGCACGATGCCGATTCCCGGCGGCACAACACTAAATCCGTCAAATGCCTGCGTTCCCCATTTCAAAAATCTGTATCGTTGTTCATTGCGGCGAAATTCCATCGCCATATTGCGCTGGTAAGCAAATTCGCTGCCCGCGTAATCAACCTGAACCGAATGGTCAATCACCAGATCAACCGGCACGAGCGGCTCGATCAAACTCGTATCTTTGCCCAATTTTCCAACTGCCGAACGCATCGCCGCCAAATCAACGAGCAGCGGAACGCCCGTGAAATCCTGCAAAATAACACGGGCGACGACGAACGGGATTTCTTCAGTGCGTTCGGCGTTGGCGTGCCAGTTCGCCACATTGCGGACATCTTTTTCCTGAACTTTTTTCTCGTCGAAATTGCGTAAAACCGATTCAAGCACGATGCGAATCGAAATCGGCAGGTGCGATATTTTCGCAATGCCTTCTTTTTCAAGCTGCGGCAGCGAATAAAAAACTCCGTCCGCGCCCGTTCCCGTTTTGAATGTTTGTCTGGTGTTGAATAGATTGTGTGCCATATCTTTAATTGTAAATCTAAAGTGTAAAAAGACCGAATCGCCGCGTCAAGTAAAGTTTTCATTGAATTTAACGGCGAACTCGGTTAATAATCACAAGTGATGAAAATCTGGCACGAGATTCTCGAAATCGCCCTCCGAACGCCTTCGCCGCACAACGTCCAACCGTGGCGCGTCAAAATCCTTGACGAAACGCACGCCGAGCTTTACATTGATTCGCACCGCACTCTGCCGAAAGCGGACACGACCGCCAGTTTTATCATTCTGACGATGGGAATGTTCATCGAGGCTCTGAAAATTCTCGCCACGCCGAAAGGCTTTCGTTTAGATTACGAGCTTTTCCACGAACCCGAATGGTTTGCGCCCGCTATTTCGGAGGCACAAAAAAATACTTTAATTCCGTTCGCCAAACTCGAATTAACCGCCGCCGAAGCGATTGCCGCTGATTATAACGAAGATTTATTTTTCAAACGCCGCACGTCGAGACTGCATTTGCACGATAAAAAACTTCCCGTCGAAACCGTCGAATCTTTAACGAAAATCGCGTCTGACCGGAATCAGGAATTTTCTGTTATTACTGAGCCGGAACAAATCGAACGGCTGATGAATCTCAACACCGTCGCGCTGTTTGAAGATTTGAACACGGCGGATTATCACGACGAAATGGTCGAATGGTTTCGTTATTCGGACAAACAATCGAAGGCGCATCTCGACGGTTTGGATTATCGTTCGATGAATGTTTCGCGGCTCAACTTATGGCTGTCGGCACGAATGCCGTGGCTGTTGCGGCTGCCAGTTGCGCGTCCGATTTTAGCGAAAGTCTATCGCTCCCAAAGCGGCGTGATTCCGACGCTCGGCATTATCGCGGGCGGATTCTGGAAGCCTTCGGACGCGATTGAAGCCGGGAAATTTCTGCTGCGCTTTTGGCTCGAAGCCGCCGCGCACAATGTTTATATGCACCCGTTCGGCAATCTCGTAACTAATCAAACGGCGGCGACTGCGGTTGAAAATGAAACAGGCATTGCCGACATCTGGCTCGTTTTCAAAATCGGTTTCTCGGATGAGCCGCCGAAAAGCCGCCGTCTGCCGATTGAAAGGATTTTAGTTGACTAAGAATTTCTGCACAGAGAACACAGGGGAGAAAATTCATAGAAGCGATCTCAAAAATCAGGAATTTTAAATTTTCGAGACAGCTTCTAATAAAATCTAACTTTGTTTGACTTTTTTCTGTGTTCTCTGGGGCTAAATAATCTTAAAATTTATGTTTCGTTTCGCGCTTGCCTACGCCTTTATTTACGTTCTCTGGATTTTCCGCCGTTTGATAAGTTCTGACGGCAGTTCGTATTTGATTCTTTTCGCACCGCAGTTTCAGCCGTTTCTTAATTGGATCGGGAAGGTTCGCGCCTACGCCGTTTTCTATAAAGCGCAGCGTCGCTGTCCGGCGTATCGTGAATTTCTCGAAGCGGAAAATTACCGGCTCGACGAATGGAAAATCGAAGACGTTCCCGTAATGACGAAGGAAAATTACGTTAAAAAATATTCGATTGAAGCCCGCTGTTATGACGGGAAAATTCCGAGCGTCGGAACGGTCATTGACGAATCTTCCGGCTCGTCCGGCGTGCCGAACAACTGGGTGCGAAGCGCGGACGAACGACGCGAAGTAACGCGCATTCTGCAATTAAACTACGATATTTTTTATCACGATCAACAGCATATTTTATTAAACTGCTTCGCGCTCGGACCGTGGGCGACGGGAATGAATGTTTCGATGTCTTTGGTTGATGTCGGCATTCTGAAATCAATCGGACCCGACGCGGCGAAGCTCGAAAACACGCTCGCGCTGTTCGGCACGAAATACCGATATTTGATTTGCGGCTATCCGCCGTTCGTCAAATCGTGGATTGATTCGACGCAGCTCGATTTGTCGAATTATAAAATTGATTTAATCGTCGGCGGCGAAGGAATGTCGGAAAGCCTTCGCACTTATCTTCTCAAATCCTTTCAAACGGTCGTCTCCTCTTACGGCGCGTCCGATCTGGAAATAAATATCGGTGTGGAAACCGATTTGACGATTGCCGTGCGCCGTCTGTGTCTTGAAGACCGCGAGTTATGCGAGCGGCTGTTCGGGCGCGAAACGCCGCCGATGATTTTTCAATACAACGCCGCCGATTACGTCATCGAAACCGCCGAAAGCGGCGAACTGCTTTACACGATTGTCCGTCTGACCGGCGCGGCTCCGAAGATTCGTTACAATCTGCGCGATTTGGGCGGAACGTATTCGCATAAATCTTTTGCTGCGAAATTAAAGGAAAATTCGATTGACATCAAAGATTTAACGGAACGGCAAAGCTATTTCCCTCTGCTCTACGTTCACGGGCGCGGCGATTTGACCGCCGCATTTTACGGCGCGAAGGTTTATCCGACCGATGTCGAGGAAATCGTCAACACGCACGAACGACTCGCCGGAAAAACGAATTCGTTTCAAATCGTCAGCCGCGAAGATGAAAATTTGAACAAGATTTTGCAGATTCATCTGGAAAAGATAAAAAGTTTCAAAGGCGAATTGCCGTCCGCCGCCGAATTGCGCGAGATTTTCTTCGCCGAACTGTCGCGGGTCAATCAGGATTTCCGGGAAGTAACCAAGATGTTCGATAAATCGTGCGTCGAAATTATCGTCCACGATTACGAATGCGGAGTTTTCGCCGGTCGGGATATTCGCGTCAAAAACAAATACATCGGTTGATGTTTCACGCGGCAAACTTTGATTTTTTATAATTCTTCGACAATAATCTTCAAAACCTTTTATGAAATTCTCCGAACTGCGGAATAAATTCTTTTTCTTTTTTGTCGTTGCCGGAACGATCACGCTGTCGCTGATTGTTTTTTCATTTCTCGAAGATTTACTTAAAGAATACGTTACGAACTTTTTCAGCACGACCGACGACCGGATGGGCAAAACCGCTTTTATGCTGTTCGATCAGGTTTTGCACGTCGTCAAAGTCATTCTCTGGATGAGTTTGATTATCTCGCTTGTGCGGTTCGCCAATTTTTTGATTTTCAGCGCGGCGTTTCGTTCGCACGAATACAAAATTTCCTCGCTGCTGCGAAACGTCTTTTCGATCATCATTTACATCGTCGCGTTTTTCGTGATTTTCAATTCGCAGTATCCGCAGGTTGACCTCGCCGCTTTGTTCACGACTTCGACGATTTTGGGCGTGATTATCGGTCTCGCATTGCAGGATACTTTAGGAAATCTGTTCGCAGGTTTGGCGATTCAAGCCGACCAGCCGTTTCAAATCGGCGATGTCATTTCGATAAACAATAAAGGCGCGGGCGTGGTCGAAAGCGTTTCGTGGCGCGGCGTGAAAATCCGTACTTTTCAAAATAAACTGGTCGTCATCAGCAACAGCGTTCTCGGCAAAGAAGCCATCGAAGTTGCGCCGCGCGATAATTTGAACGCCCGCATCGTAATTTTTACGACGATTTACGCGACTTCGCCCGCCAAGACGATTCACACGATCCGCGAAGTCGTGCGGCAGGTCGAAAACGTCTCTTCAAAACTGCGCCCGGTCGTTCGCATCCGGGATTTTAATTTGAACGGCATTGATTTTGAAGTCAAATACTGGCTCGATGATTATTCAAAATACAACGACACGGACGCGCTGATTCGCCAGCGCATCTGGTATGCGTTTCAGCGCGAGCAGATCGAGTTTGCGACCGCCACACAAATCGTGCATCTGGAAAAGAAAAAGCACGAAAGCATTTTCATCGAGACGAACAATGAGATTTTTGAACGCCTGAGCGATGTCTCCATCTTCGCGCCGCTGTCCGAAGAAGAAACGCAAAAACTCGCCAAAAGTTCGCAGGTCAGAGTCTTCGCGCCCGACGAAAAAATTGTCCGGCAGGGACAGAACGGCAGTTCGATGTTCGTCATTCATCGCGGCTCGGTAACGGTGCAGACGCGGGAAGACGGCGTTTCGACGGTTTTAAGAAACTTGCGCGAAGGCGATTTTTTCGGCGAGATGGGATTGCTGACCGGCGAACCGCGCACGGCGACCGTTACCGCGACTGAAGAAACCGAAGTTCTCGAAATCAACAATCTCTGCCTGAAACCCGTTCTCGAAGAAAACCCCGAACTGGTCAAAGCTCTCAGCCAAATCGTCGAAGAACGGCGACGCTCACTGGATAAACTCGAATCCGAAAGCGCGGAATCAAAGTCGAACGGCAGAGGCAGCGTGTTTCATTCGATCAAAAGATTTTTCGGTTTGAAGGATTAGCGGTCAGAACCGCCTGCGTGAGCGGGCGGGTTTTGTTTAGTAGGCAGTGGAGGTCGGCGGTCGGCGGGATATCTGACTCACAGAACTGCCGACTGCTGACTCACGCTTACCCGCCCGCTCACGCAGTTCTGACAAAGAAGCCCGCCGAAAATTCGGCGGGCTTCTTCTTTTCAAATACTGACTCAGCTTTTTAGTAAATCGTAAAATTATAAGTAATCGTTTTCGACACCGAATAAGGCACACCGCCGCGCTTCGGCGGGTCGAAACGAATTGATTTCGCCGCCGCGATTGCCTGCTCGGTCAAACCGTAAGGCAACCCGCTGACCGGCGAAACGCTGCCGATTTGTCCGTTCGCCATAAATGTAACCTTCAAAGTAACCGTCCCCGTTACATTATTCGTGCGCGCCGCATCGGTATAGCGCGGCTGCGGTTTTGAAATAATGTTAATCGGTGTTGGCGGTCCGGCGGGCGGTTTTGGTTCCGGCGGTTTTGGCGGCGGCGGTACTCCGGTTCCGCCGGTTCCGGTTCCAGGACCGTCTCCGTCGCCTTTGCCGCTTCCGCTGCCTGAGCCGAGTCCTGAACCCATTCCCGTTCCGCGTCCGCTTCCCTGTCCCGTTCCAAATCCCGAACCTTGTCCGCCGCCGCTTCCCATTCCGTCAGACGACAGCGTATTTTTTGAATTCGGATCGCCGTAAGGTCCTTCGGTCGGCGTAATTTTTTTGTTTCCCTGCGTTGAAGCAATCGGCGATTTCAATTCAAAATCTTTTTGAACGATAGTTTTCGTCGGCGCAATTATGGGTTTTTCCGTCTGTGTGGCGAGTCGTCCCGGCGATGTTTCGGTTTTTTCGTTACGTCCGCCGCCGCCGCCGCCGCCGCCGTCATCGTCGTCTTTTTTCGGCTGTTCCTCTTCGACTTCCATCGGAATGTCGTCAATGACGGCGAAAAAAACCGGATTATCCGAATCAATCGCGCCGATGCCGTAATCTTTGTTGAAAATCGAGATAATGGCACTGCCCAAACCAATGACGACCATCAGCACCATCGTTCCCAAAAGAAGACCGTTGCGCTGTTTGCTGTTTTTCTCTTCGATAACGGTGATGTGATAACCGTCATCTTCTTCCTTCTTTTTGGAAGTATCAAAATTTGTCTGAAAATTGTCCGTTCGATTATTGCCGTCGCCGTTCGTTCCGGCGGTCGCCGCAAAGGTTTTCGTTTCGGGAACGGCATCTGCTTCCGCCGTTTCTTCCGTCTTCGCTCCGTCGAAATTTCCCAGTTCTTCCAAATCAGCCAGATTATAAGTCTGCGTTCGATTGGAAGCGGCGAAAACTTTCGTATCGCCGATCTTCGGAGTTTCGGCTTTCGGCGCGGCTTGAACGATTGTCGGCGCAGCGGCAATTGGAGCGATTGGCTCGACAAACGGTTCGGCGATTGGTTCGCTGATCGGCTCATCCGCCGGAATTTCCAGAATGCTTTCATCCTCGACCGCTTTTTTGCCTTCGATAATCGTTTGTCCGGCTTGGCTGCCGAGCTTGGTTTCACCGCCATTGCCGCCGCTGATCGGGTTCATCTCGAACGCCGTCATCGGCTGCGCGCAGTTCGGGCAAAAAGCGAACTTTTCGGCAAAACTTTCTTCACACGCGGAACAGTATTTAACTATTTTTCCCATTTTTCCAGCCTCTCAAATCTTTCTGTAAACTCTTTCCACATCGGGAAAGTCCAAACTAATATTTATTATAACGCGATTTTTGCAGATGTTAAGTTTCGGGAAACTTCACCGAACATCTTTTGGGATTACAACAATCATAGATGCAACAGCAGTTTGACGCGATGCCTGCGGGCATCTAAAATTTTCATTCGTGATCGTAGTAAATTGTAAACCGTAAATCGTGAATCGTGTCGAAGATTGATTCTGAGATAACAACGAAAATTTCCGAATCGGCAACTAACGAATTACCGGATTGCAGCTTTTCGATTTTGTATGTGCTATGCCAATCATAAATTGCGATTCACGATTCACGATTTTCAATTCACGAACAAAAAAACCAATGACTACCGGAAACTATTTTAACAAAATTGCATCGGCGTTGATAATCTTTTTCGCCGCCGCGTCTTTTTCATTCGCCCAAACCGGCAAAGCCGCCAATCCGCGCCAGGAAAAACTTCTGAACAATCTAAAGATTTTAATGTGGCAGGACGCGGCAGCCGATAAAGCGACGGTCAAATTACGCATCCACAGCGGCGCGGCGTTCGACACGCTCGGCAAGGAAGGCACGATGGCTCTGCTTGCCGAC
>CAXTKJ010000040.1:0-4606 GCA_964244835.1 uncultured Pyrinomonadaceae bacterium | reverse complement strand
CGCGCTGTTTCCGAATCAATCAATCAGGGAATTTTTCGCTGAAGATTTGGGCGGCAGTCTGTCGGTCGAAAGCAATTACGACTACATTCAAATCAACGCGACCGGAAACGCCGATCAGGTTTTAACGATTCTCGAAGCCGTCGCCAGTGCCGTTACGAAACCGACTTTAGATAAAGAAACGACCGCTCAAGTTAAAACCGTGCGGCTCGCTCAGGTTAAGCAGCTCGAAGAAGACCCGGCGTATGTCGCCGATTTAGCCGTCGCCAAACGCTTATTCGGCGATTACCCTTACGGCAGAAGCGCGGAAGGCACGAGCGAATCTTTAGCAAAAATAGATTTCGCCGATTTGATTTTAGCCAAACAAAGATTCCTCACCGCCGACAACGCGACCATCGCCATCAGCGGCAACATCAAATACGATCACGTTCTGAAAGCCGTTCGCCAGCTTTACGGCGGCTGGGAAAAAGCCGACAAAAAAGTTCCGGCGACCTTTGCTCAACCGACTGCGCCTGATATGGCGGTTTTGGCGATTAAGTCTCCGAGCGATGAACGCAGCGAACTCCGAATGGCTTTTCGCGGCGTGGCGCGTAACGATAAAGATTTTTGGACTGCTGCGACGCTCGCCCGCATTCTCGGCAAGCGGTTTGAATCTCCGGCGCGTCAAACTCCGAATTTGCTGCCGGGAATGTTTATGCTGAATATCTCCGCAACCAATGTCAAAATAGGTCCGCCGTATGAAACAGGAATCCGAATCGTTTCCGATGCAATGTTGAAGCCGCCAATTAAAATTGAAGAATTGACCGAAGCGAAATCGTTTGTGATGAATGAAGAAGCCGGAAAAAACCTGGCTGAGAAATGGCTCGACGCTGACACTTATAAAATCGCTTCGATGCAAACCGACGCGCTTGCCGCGCAGAACGTAACATTGGCTGACGTGCAGCAAATGGCGGAAAAGATGCGTCAAAAACCGATGGCAACGGTTCTCGTTCTCCGTGCTGTGGATTTCAACGCGCCGAAAAATCAGTAAAATCTAAAAAAAATGTCGAACGAAAGAACCGCCGAAGAATTAAAACATCATAAAGCCGTCCGCGAAATGTTTTCTGGCATCGCCACGAAATACGATTTCCTCAATCATTTTTTGTCCGTCAATATTGATAAGCAATGGCGCAGATTGGTTTCCAAAAAATTAAAATCAACTTTGGAAAATCCTGACGCGCTTGTTTTAGATGTCGCCTGCGGCACGGGCGATTTGTCTTTGGAATTACAGAAAAACGCGGCGGCAAAAGTTATCGGCACGGATTTCTGCCGCCCGATGCTCGCGGTCGCGGCGGACAAAAACGAATCGTCAGAAATCAAAATTCCCTATCTCGAAGCTGACGGAATGAATCTGTCATTCGCCGACGAAACCTTTGACGCGGTAACGATTGCCTTCGGACTGCGAAATTTCTCCAACTGGCAGAACGGATTAATCGAACTGCGCCGCGTTCTGAAAACCGGCGGCAAGCTCGTGATTCTGGAATTTTCCACGCCGCTGGTTCCCGGCTTTCGACAACTCTTTCAATTTTATTTCTCAAAGGTTCTGCCGCGCATCGGCGGTGTCGTCAGCGGCTCACGCGGCGCGTATGAATATCTGCCCGATTCGGTGGCAAGGTTTCCCGACCAGAAAAACTTGGTGAAGATGTTGGAAGAAACAGGCTTTGCCGATGTCGAATACAAAAACCTGACCGGCGGAATCGCCGCCCTGCACGTCGGCACGCGCAAATAAATTTCACTTCTCGTTTGTCAGACGGAACATCTGCGCCTAAAATCTATTCCTGCCTGATGAAATATAAAATTCTAAGTTTCGCCCGTCAAATCGGACTGCTTTTACTTGTGGTTTGGACGGTCGTATCGCTCGTTACACTTTTAATCGAATTAGTTCCCGGCTCGCCCGCAACGGCGATGCTCGGCGATCAGGCGACGACCGAACAGATTGAGAATTTCAATAAAAAACACGGACTCGACAAACCGGCGTTTTTCTTTTCGATGGGCGGCGCGGACGGTTTCAAGTGGAACGGCGCGGACAATCGTTATCTCGATTATTGGACTGGCTTGCTGCAAGGTGATTTGGGAACTTCTTTTAGAACAAATCGCCCGGTCGCTTCGATGATTTGGGAGCGTTACCCGTCAACAATTATGCTCGCGCTGGCTTCGATGCTCGTCGCCGTCAGCATCGCCGTTCCGTTGGGGGTTTTAGCAGGAACGAACAAAGGAAAGATTTTAGATAATTTCGCATCGTTCATCGCGCTTTTGGGAATCAGTCTGCCGACGTTCGTCATCGGACCGTTTCTCGTTTATTTATTCGCCGTCAAATTTCAAATCTTCGCGCCGACCGGCAGCGCGAATCCCGAAGACATCGTTTTGCCCGCCGTAACTTTAGGCGCGGCGTTGTCAGCGATTTTAACCCGAATGATTCGTTCTTCCGTTATCGAAGAACTCGGCGAAGATTATGTTAGAACGGCTAGGGCAAAAGGTTTGAGCGAGCGCAAAGTCATCTACAAGCACGTTTTGAAAAACGGCTTGATTCCCGTCGTTACGATTTTAGGCTTGCAGTTAGGCGTTTTATTAGCCGGCGCGATTATCACCGAAAAGATTTTCAACTGGCAGGGTTTGGGGCTTTTACTGCTCGACGACGGCATCAGCAAACGCGATTATCGGCTCGTGCAGGGCTGTGTTTTAGTGATTTCCGTAACATATATCGTCGCCAATTCTTTAACTGATTTAGTTTATCGCTGGCTCGACCCGCGCATCAGAATAGCTTGAAATGTCGCTTTATGGAAACAAATTTATTACACGAAATCAAACAGAAAGTTGTGTTGCTGCCGCCGAAAGACCAGTTGGAGTTAGCCGATTTTCTGACTGAAAATGCCAGACGTGAAATTTCCGATAAGTCGTTTGTCAGTCGAAGCGTTGATAAATTACGCCGTCGGGAGCAGGATTGGATTGAAAAAAATAGAGATAAATATGCCGGACAATGGATTGCCCTGGACGGGGACAATTTATTGAGTTTTGGTCGGGACGGCAGAAAAGTTTATGCCGAAGCGAAGTCCAAAGGTGTCAGAGTGCCATTCGTCGTTCATCTCGAACCGCTCGACGAAATGCCTTTCGGAGGCTGGTAAAAATGACTTTTACGCTCGAATTCGACAATGAAATTTTGTTCAATCTCAATAAAACAGGCATCGAAGTTCCGGTTTGGCTCTACAATGGCGAGGCGGCGGTTTCCTTCAACGCGAAAATTGATACGGGCGCGAGTTCCTGTATTTTCGAGCGCATTCACGGCGAAATGCTCGGATTAAACATAGAAGACGGAACGCCGGAAAATTTCAGCACCAATGTCGGCACCTTCACGGCTTTCGGACATCATATTACGGTTTCGGTGGCTGATATAGAATTGGATTCAACGGTCTTTTTTTACGCCGAAGATGTCTTTAAACGTAATGTTTTAGGCAGAAACGGCTGGCTCAACAAACTCAAAATCGGAATTATTGATTATGACGGCAAACTATTTTTAAGTCGTTATTAAACTCGCTTTTTCTCTTTGATTTCTGATGAATCGTTTAACTTACATCGGCATTGCCATCGCGGTTTTGTTTATCGTGATTTCGATTTTCGCGCCGCTGATTGCGACGCACGACGTAACGGCGCAGAATTTGGCGATGCGTTACGCCGCGCCTTCCGCCGCGCATTGGTTCGGCACGGATTCGCTCGGACGCGATGTTTTTTCGCGGGTGATTTTCGGAGCGCGGATTTCACTGCAAGTCGGTATTATCGTCGTTGTCGTTTCGGCGTTTATCGGAATTATCATCGGCGCGATTTCGGGATTTTACGGCGGATTTGTTGATAAATTTCTATCGGGTTACGTTTTCAACGTCTTTCTCGCATTCCCCGGTTTGCTTTTGGCTATTGCTCTGGCGGCGTTTGTTGACGAACGGGCGATGCTCGAATACTTTATCGGCGCGGGTTGGGCGAATACGATTATCAGCGGTTTCGGTTTGGGTTTGAGCAAGATAATTCTCGCGCTGTGTATTATCGGATGGGTCGGTTATGCGCGTTTGATGCGCGGGCAGGTTTTGAAAGTCCGCGAATACGATTTCGTGCAGGCGGCGCGGGCGTTGGGCGCGAGCAATTTTCGCATTTTGTTCACGCATATTATGCCGAACGCGATTCAGCCGCTGATTGTGCAGGCATCGCTCGGAATGGCGGGCGCGGTTTTGTCCGAGGCATCTTTGTCGTTTCTCGGTTTAGGCATTCCGCCGCCCGCGCCGTCGTGGGGAACGATGCTCGAAGAATCGCGCGGACTCGACACGCTTTTCAACGCGCCGCACGCCTTCTTTTTTCCCGCGCTTTTTATCGCTTTGACGGTGCTGTCGTTTAACTTTTTAGGCGACGGACTGCGTGAATATCTCGACCCGAAACAGCGCAAAAGATAATGCAGAATTAAGCAACCGACATTAATTGTTCAACGGCAAAGTCCGTCTGATTGACGACAAAGACGGCGTTTTCCGTTTCTGCTTCGATAATCTTTTCCGCCGCCGACGGTTCGACCGGCTTCGAGAAATAAAATCCC